>NZ_NMQT01000131.1 GCF_002234405.1 Amycolatopsis thailandensis
CTCACGACCACCCCGACCGAGTTATCCACAGCCACCCCTCCTCTCAGCTCTGTTATCCACAGATTCGCTCCTAGCTCTCCACAGTGGCGGTTCAGCGGCGATCGTCGAAGGGTGCCCACCCACAAACGCTGGTCCGAGGAGTCGATCCCGGCCGAACAACGCCCGAGCTGGCCGGTCCTTCTGCGTGAACAACAGGGAATCGTCTCGAGAAACCAACTACGCGCCTACGGCCACACCATGTCGGACATCAGGGCAAATCTCTCAGGCGGCCGCTGGCAGCGAGTTCTCCCGCGCGTTTACTCGACGTTCACCGGTGAGTTGTCGCGTTCGGCGAAGATCCACGCCGCACTGCTCTACGGGAGCGGTCACGCCGTCTTGAGCCATCGCACGGCCGCGGAAGAATGGAAAATTCTCCCGATCATCGAGGGACCTGTGGAAATCACAGTCCCTTACACTTTCTCGGCCATCTCGCAGACACCTGTGGTCATAGTGCACAGATCCCGTGCACTGCCTCATATCGCCGCCGGAACGAATCCACCGCGGACCAGGATCACGGACACGATTCTCGACCTCGCCACCGCGCAGCGGACACCGCGGCAGGCGACGAACGTCATCGTCGATCTGCTCGGCCGGACCAAGGTCTCGGTCGCGACCATGCAAGCGTGCGTACTCGTCCGGCCACCGTTCCGCTATCGGCCCGCCATCCGATACGGCCTCGCGCTCGTCGGCGGTGGACTCATGTCGGCGCTCGAAGTGGCCTACAAAGAGGACGTCGAGGACGGGCACGGCCTACCGCGAGGAAGTCGGCAGACACCCATCGAGGTGGACGGCAAGAAACTTTGGGAGGACGTCACCTACGACGCACAGGGCGCCGCGGTGACGGTCCGGCTGGACGGCCGCGCGACCCATGCCACGCCCGGCGTCGCCTTCCGAGACCGTCGCCGCGACAACGCCGCGGAGCTGGCAGGGCGAGCACGACTCGTCTACGGCTGGCAGGACGTCCGAGACTCGCCGTGCCTCGTCGCCACCGAGGTTCGGGCCATCCTGGTCCGCGAGGGCTGGGACCCGACAGGTGCGCGAGCGGGGACGTGCCGGAGGTGCGGAGGGTGAAGGTGAGTGGTCGGTACAGGTGGTCGTGAGTGGTAAGTGACGTTAGAACGTCACTTACCACTCACGACCAACCCGACCCACGCCCCACCTTCACCGCCCCACCTTCACCCGGCCCACCTTCACCGCCCCACCTTCACCCGGCCCCCTTACCCCGCCCCCCTTACCCGACCCACTTCGCGGCCAGCCCCTCACCCACCGAGGTCGCCTTCCCGTGGTCCTCGATCGGCGACACCTTCGAGTTCTTGAAGCAGATGTAGGTGACCCCGGAGTCGACGCCGCCGTTCGCCGGGTCCGGGTTGATGCCCAGCGACTTCGCGGTCGCGTAGGACGCCTCGCCGATGATGTCCTTCGGCCCGGTGTCACCGATGACGGTGTAGAGCACCTTGTTGTTGTAGATCACCGCGCACGAGCCGGCGCCCTTGAGCCCGGACTTTTCGAAGTTCCAGGTGCTGCTGATGCTCGGCACGACGATGTAGGGCGTCTGGTCGGCGATCAGCGCCTTGCCGTCGGAGCGCGGGTACGCGGTGCCGTCCTGGAACCACGGGTCGGTGTTCTTGTTGCACCGCGGGGTCGGCTGCCCGTCACAGTCGACGTCCATGTCGGCCTTCCAGAACACGGCGTTTCCCGCGTCGCAGACCGCGATGGTCCGGCCGGTTTCGTCGTCGGTCTTGTACTTGCCGTTCGAAATCTGGTTACAACTCGTGGTCTTCGCCAGCAGTTGCTGCGCGGTCGGCCCCGCCTGTGTCGAAGGGGCCGCCGAGGCCGCCGCCGCGGGGGCCAGTCCGGCGGCCACCACCATCGCCGAGAACAGGAGCAACTTCCGCATACCGTGCACCCCTTAGTTAATAAGGCTTCTTTACCGAGGGTGCTCAGGATGCAGCCGGGCACGGGTCGACTCAAGACCCGGCGGGGGGGGTTGTTTTCCAACCATGCGACGAAAACCGGTCAAAAGCGGGCAAGCCTGGCGACTCGCGCCATCATCCGTCCCGCTCGGCGGTACAGGCCATCCCGCTCACCGAGCACGCTGTCGATCCACTCCTGGTCGACGTCGTGCCGGACCTCGGTCCGCGGCCGCAGCCAGCTGTCGCGCGGCACCGCACCGCCTTCGTTCGTGTACACCCGGGTCGCGCCGGAACGCCGGAGCCTGCTGAGCACGCGCCGGTCGTAGGCGCCGAACGGCGGCGCGAACGCGCGTACGGGTTTCCCGCTCAGGTCGGCGAGCAGCTTCGGCGCGGCTTCGAGTTCGCGGCGGGCGTGCCTGCCGTCGAGCCGCCGCCAGTCGCGGTGCTCCCAGCCGTGCGAGCCGATCGACATCCCCGCGTCGCTCAAGCTCCGGAGGTCGTCGGCGTCGACGAAACCCCGCTGGCCGATCCGGCCCGCCAGCGGGAAGAACTCCGCCGTGAGATCGCGCTCCACCAGTCTGGGGAGCGCGATCTCGACGTCGGAGACGTTGCCGTCGTCGAAGGTGAGCCCGACATCGTCCCGTCCGGCCACCGTGTCGAGCACGCGCTCGAACTGGTCGACCGTCACCCATGTCTCGTTTTCGCCTGGATCGAGCGCGCGCACGGGCCTGCCCACGCCGCCAATCGCCAGGATCACCATCCGCGCCTCATTCGGGACCGAGTCTGTTTCCCGATTAATCGAGTTGGCGAATGGAGTAGTTACATGATCCCGCAAGGTGTCCACGAACGGATTACTTGCGGATCTCCAGGGTGCAGCACTTCGGACCGCCGCCGGCCTTCCTGAGCTCGGAAATGTCCACGAAGACGACTTCGTAGCCACGGTCGGTCAGCCGCGCCGCCAACCCGGTCGCCTCGACCGGCAGGACGACGTTGCGGCCGTCGGACACCCCGTTCAGCCCAAAGCACTCGGCGTCGGCCCGGTCCGCGATTACCGCGTCGGGGAACATCCGCTCCAGCACCTTCCGCGACCCGGCGGAGAAGGCCTCCGGGTAGTAGACGATCTGCGCGGACGTGGTGTCGGTGGTCTCGGCGAGCACGAACAGCGCGGTGTCGAGGTGGTAGTAGCTCGGGTCGATCAGCCGCAGCGAGACGACCGGGACACCGAGGACCTCCTGAGCCTCGGCGTGCGCGGCCGGGTCGGTCCGGAAACCGGTGCCGGCGAGCAGGATCTTGCCGGTCCAGGCGAAGTCGCCTTCGGCCTCGTTGATCTTCTCGGGCATGGTGATGTCGCGGTAGCCGTGCTCGACGAACCAGCGGCGGAAGTGCTCGGCCTCGGCGGTGCGCTGCGGGGCGCGGAACCTCGAGCCGAGGACGCGGCCGTCGACGACGGTGCCGGAGTTCGCCGCGAACACCATGTCGGGCAGGCCGGGCTGGGCGTCGATCTCCTCGACCGTGTGGCCGAGGCGTCGGTAGGTGTCTCGGAGTTCGGTCCATTGCGCCATGGCGGTCTCGACGCTGACCGGGACCGAGGGGTCCATCCACGGGTTGATGACGTAATCCACCGCGAAGTACCGCGGCGGGCACATGAGGTAGCGGCGCGTCGTGGGTACACGGGGCTGCTGCTCCAGTTCCGGCATACCCGAAGGGTAAGGCTCACCTAATTCCGCAATCAATCGCTGTTCGCTGCGCACATACCTGCTAAACATTGCGTGTGAACACCATCGACCAGCGAATCGTTTCATGCCTGATGGCCAACGCGAGGTCCAGTTACGCCGACATCGGCAAAGTCGTGGGCCTGTCGGCGCCCGCGGTGAAACGACGGGTCGACAGACTGCTCGAAACCGGGGTCCTGCGCGGGTTCACCGCGGTCGTGGACCCCGAGGCACTGGGCTGGGGCACCGAGGCGTTCGTCGAGATGACCTGCAACGGCAACATCACCCCGGCCCGGATCCGCGCCCGGCTGGAACCGTTGCCGGAGGTCGTCGCGGCCTACACGGTGTCCGGCGCGGCCGACGCGATCGTCCACCTGCGCGCGTCGGACATCCATCACCTGGAGACCGCGCTGGAGCGGCTGCGCGGACTGGAGATCGTCGACCGCACGGTCTCCACCGTCGTCCTTTCCCGGTTGCTGGAACGCCCGCCGACGCCGGAAGCGTGACACCCTCGGGCCCGTGACCGATCAGATCCGCTCCAGCCACGACGGCGGCGTCGCCGTACTCACCATCGACGCCCCCGCGACCCGCAACGCCCTGACCCTCGACCTGTCCGCGCAGCTGGTCGAGGCCGTCGCACGCGCCGAAGCCGACGAAAGTGTCCACGCTTTGGTCATCACCGGCGCTCCGCCGGCCTTTTGCGCGGGCGCCGACCTGGACACCCTCGCCGACGCCCGGGAGGACGGACTCCGCGCGATCTATGCCGGGTTTCTCTCGGTGGCGCGCTGTTCCCTGCCGACGATCGCCGCTGTCGGCGGCGCGGCCGTCGGCGCCGGATTGAACCTCGCGCTCGCCGCGGACGTCCGCATCGTGGGAAAAAGGGCAAAGTTCGTGGCCAGATTTCTCGATCTCGGCATCCATCCCGGCGGCGGGATGACGTGGATGATCCAGCGGCTCGTCGGACCGCAGAAGGCCGCGGCGATGACACTCTTCGGTGAGGTCGTCGGCGCCGAAGCCGCTGTCGAATGCGGACTCGCGCTCCGGCTCGTCGAGGGGGACCTGATCGAGGCCGCCCGTGAACTGGCGAAACCGGCCGTCGAGGCGCCGCGCGACGTCCTCCTGGCCACCAAACGCACGCTTCGGCACACCGCTTCACTGACCGACCATTCGGCCGCCGTCGACGCCGAGATCGAGCCGCAGATCGCGTCGCTCACCGCGCCCGCGTTCGCCGAACGGCTCACCAGGCTGCGAGCGGCCATTACCGGCCGATGACCGTTCCTCGACCGGACTTCACTACGCTGGAAGGAGATACGCCTCACAATCGGGGCGCGTCCTTGACCGTTACCATCGGTAACACTTAAACCGGAAAATCCCCGCTCAGCGCCGAGCTCAGGACACTCCAGAAGTAGGTCCAGACCGTTTTTACGGCAACCTGGGAAGTGTGCCGAGGACTAACCTCGGAACATGGCACCTGTGACCTGGCCGACACCGCCGGGCGAGGCACGCCGGACTCCGGCACGGCCGGGGACGAGGTACGTCGGGAGAGAGGGAATCCCTGTCCTATGAGCACGAGTGCGAACGGCAACGGCTCCTTGTCGGCCGTCAGGCCGACCGAGGTCGCCAAGCTGGACCGGGTGGTCATCCGGTTCGCCGGTGACTCCGGTGACGGCATGCAGCTGACGGGCGACAGGTTCACTTCGGAAGCGGCCGCCTTCGGCAACGACCTGTCCACCATGCCGAACTTTCCCGCGGAAATCCGCGCGCCACAGGGCACCATCCCGGGCGTCTCGAGCTTCCAGGTGCACTTCGCCGACTACGACATCCTGACGCCGGGCGACCGGCCGGACGTCCTGGTCGCGATGAACCCCGCCGCCCTGAAGGCCAACCTCGCGGATGTCCCGTCAGGCGGGACGATCATCCTCAACACCGACGAGTTCTCGAAGCGGAACCTGGTCAAGGTCGGTTTCGAGAACGACCCGCTCGACGACGACACCCTTTCGGCCTATCAAGTCCACCGGGTCGCCATGTCGACGTTGACCAGAGGCGCGCTCGAAGAGACCGGACTGTCCAAAAAGGACGCCGAACGCGCGAAGAACATGTTCGCGCTCGGGCTGCTCTCCTGGATGTACCACCGGCCGACCGAGGGCACGGAGCGGTTCCTGCGCGAGAAGTTCGCGAAGAAGGCCGACATCGCCGAGGCCAACATCCTGGCCTTCCGGGCCGGCTGGAACTACGGCGAGACGACGGAGTCGTTCGCGACGACGTACGAGGTCGCGCCCGCGAAGCTGAACCAGGGCACGTACCGCCAGATCACCGGGAACACCGCGCTGGCGTACGGGCTGGTCGCCGCCGGGCAGCAGTCCGGGCTGCAGATCCTGCTGGGCACGTACCCGATCACCCCGGCGTCGGACATCCTCCACGAGCTGTCCAAGCACAAGAACTACGGCATCCTGACCTTCCAGGCCGAGGACGAGATCGCCGGCATCGGCGCGGCGCTCGGCGCCTCCTACGGCGGTGCGCTGGGCGTCACCTCGACGTCCGGGCCCGGTGTCGCGCTGAAGTCCGAGGCCATCGGCCTCGCGGTGATGACCGAGCTGCCGCTGGTCGTCGTCGACGTCCAGCGCGGCGGCCCGTCCACCGGGCTGCCGACCAAGACCGAGCAGGCCGACCTGTTGCAGGCCATGTTCGGCCGCAACGGTGAATCCCCGGTGCCGATCGTCGCGCCGCTGTCCCCCGCGGACTGCTTCGACGCGGCGCTGGAGGCCACCCGGATCGCGCTGAAGTACCGCACCCCCGTGTTCCTGCTGTCGGACGGCGCGATCGCGAACGGGTCGGAGCCGTGGCTGGTCCCGGACGTCGAGCAGCTTCCGGACCTGCGGGTGGAATTCGCCACCGAGCCGAATGCCGAGGACGGATCCGGGGAATTCTGGCCCTATGTCCGCGACCCCGAGACCCTCGCCCGAGCCTGGGCGGTGCCAGGCGCGGCCGGACTCCAGCACCGCATCGGCGGCCTGGAGAAGGCCGACAAGACCGGCCACATCTCCTACGACCCCGACAACCACGAGAAGATGGTCCGCCTGCGGCAGGCCAAGATCGACGGCATCGACGTCGGAGATCTCGTCGTCGACGACCCGAGCGGCGGCAAGGCCCGGGTGCTGGCGCTCGGCTGGGGCTCCTCCTACGGGCCGATCGGCGCCGCGTGCCGCCGGGTCCGCAAGGAGGGCATGCCGATCGCGCAGGCGCATCTGCGGCATCTCAACCCGTTCCCGGGCAACCTCGGTGACGTACTCCGTTCGTACGACACCGTCGTCGTCCCTGAAATGAACCTCGGCCAGCTGTCGATGCTCCTGAGGGCCAAGTACCTCGTCGACGTGAAGTCGTACACGAAGGTCGCCGGGCTGCCCTTCAAGGCGGAGGAGCTGCAAGGCGTGTTCACGGAGATCATCACCAGTACGGAGGCGGCGAAGTGACCGCGATTGACCTGGGGATTCCCACACTCGGCGGCCTGGACCTGGTCCCGGCCGAAACCGAACCGCAGAAGGCGAAGGACTACAAGTCGGACCAGGAGGTCCGCTGGTGTCCCGGCTGCGGGGACTACGTCGTGCTCAACGCCGTGCAGTCGTTCCTGCCGACGCTCGGCCTCAAGCGCGAGAACATCGTGTTCATCTCGGGCATCGGGTGCTCGTCCCGGTTCCCGTACTACCTGAACACCTACGGCATGCACTCGATCCACGGCCGCGCGCCGTCGATCGCGACCGGGCTCGCGACAGCGAGGCCGGACCTGTCGGTGTGGGTCGTCACCGGTGACGGCGACGCGCTGTCCATCGGCGGCAACCACCTGATCCACGCGTTGCGGCGCAACGTGAACATCAAGATCCTGCTGTTCAACAACCGGATCTACGGCCTCACCAAGGGCCAGTACTCGCCGACGTCCGGGCCGGGCATGGTCACGAAGTCCACCCCGATGGGCTCGGTCGACACCCCGTTCAACCCGCTTTCCCTGGCCATCGGCGCCGAGGCGTCGTTCGTCGGCCGCGCGCTCGACTCGGACCGCAAGGGCCTGACCGAGGTGCTGGAGGCCGCCGCGAAGCACCGCGGGTCGGCGCTGGTGGAGATCTACCAGAACTGCCCGATCTTCAACGACGGCGCGTTCGACGTCCTCAAGGACAAGGACGAGGCCGCCACCCGGCTCATCCCGCTGAAGTCCGGCGAGCCGATCAAGTTCGGGCCGCAGGGCGAGTACGGCGTCACGCGAAGCGGGTGGGCCGGGCTGGAGGTCGGGAAGGTCGCGAACATCGGCGAGGAGAACCTCGTCGTGCACGACCCGGCGATCGAGGACACCTCGTACGCCTTCGCGCTTTCGCGGATCGGTGACCAGAACCTGAACCACGTGCCGACCGGCATCCTGCGCCAAGTCGAGCGGCCCACCTACGACGACCAGGCGCGTGCCCAGGTCGAGGAGGCCCAGGCTGCTCGCAAGCCGGACCTCCAGGGCCTCCTACGCGGCAAAGACACCTGGACTGTCGTGTAGGTCGCGCGCGGCAGCGAAACCCGACCGGCGGACTGACGGCTCGGTAGCGCGTCAGCGCGACGAGTCGTCCGCACTGCGCGCGCCCTCTTTCGGGCCGGAGGCCCACGGAAACGCGATGAAGGGGCGCCTTCACGCTGAGCTTGACGCTCAGTGCGAACGGCGCCCCTTCGGCGCGTTTCCGTCAGCGCGCGCTCAAGATAACGGCCGGAAGCCAACTCGCTCCGCGTCAGCGGCGGAGCGGAACCAGACCTCCGCGACCATCTTCGGGAACTGGGGCGACTCCTCGGTGCAGTACCGCAGAGCCGTCACGCTGGCCTTGACCGCGAAGTCGTCGGCGGGACGGCCACCACCCGGCCGCGGCATCGCCGAACCGGGACCGAACGGGCCGGGCGGGACGGACTCCGAGACAGGAGCGGCGGCCTGGCGCGCGGGCGGCGGCTCCGGCGCCGGCATCGCGTCACCCGGCTGGACGGCCGGCTCGAACAGCGAACCGCTCTGCCCACCGGACAGCTCCGGCTCGCGACGTTCGATCGCCCGCATCGACGGCTGGATCGGCTGCGGCGGCTCGAAACCGCCGCGCACCGCGCCCCGCGGTGTGCGCTTGGGCAGCACCTGGGTGGCTTCGGCGGGGGTCTCGGGCTCCGATTCGAGGAGACCGGCCTTCGCCTCTTCGTCGGAACCGAAGGCGTACGCGGGCGGGTCGTCGTGCAGCGCTTCTTCCCGCTCGAACCAGCTGGTCTCGACGGGCGCCTGCTCCGTTTCGACGCGCGAAGCGGGGCTGAACAGCGACACCGGCTCCGGCTGCGTCTCGGCGCCTTCCGGGTCCAACTGGATCTCCAGGCGGGACCGGTACGGGCCCTCGCCCGGCAAGACCGGCTGCGGCTCCGGCAGCGGCTCGGGCGGGAGCAGGGGTTCGGGTTCCGCTTCGACGTCCAGCTTCGACGCGGGCTGGAGGTACTCGGTCGCCGCGGCGGCGTACGGGTTCTCCGGCTGAGACTCGGGCTCGGGTTCCGGCTCCAGCTGGGCAGCCGGGATGAACTGTGTCCGCTCGGCCGCGGTTTCCGGGTCGGAGTCGGGCTCCAGGTCCGGCTGAGGCGCGGTGCGGTACTCGGCCTCGTACTCGTCTTCGGGCTCGAAGGTCTGCGGCTCGACCGGCTCCGAAGGCTCCAGGGCCTGCACCGGCTCCGCGGGCTCGAAGATCTGCGTCGCGGTGGGTTCGGGCGCGGTTTCCTCGACGAAGTCCTCACGCACATCCCGAACGGGCTCCGGGGCCTGTTCCTCGACGGGTTCGGTCCACTGCGACGGCGCGGGCTCCTGCTCGGTGAGCGTCTCGGGGTACGCGGGCCGTGGCTCCTCGGCGGCCGCGAACTCCTCGTCCAGCTCGTCGTGCGACGGCTTGGTGAGGTACGCGGTCCCGCCCGCGACGGCCGCGGCCCCCGCGCCGAGGCTCACCCCGGCGGGCAGCCTGGACTTCTCGGCGTGCGCGGTGGCCAGCGAACTTTCCAGCTCACGGACGCGCTTGCGCGCCGGGATCACCAGCACCAGCCAGGTGAGCAGCGCGCCGACGACGAACGCCAGCAGACTCCACAGCCAAACCTGTCCGAAAATGGACATCCAACCCGCCCTTTGTCAATGCGTTCGCGCGACCAGGTAGTCGGCGACCGATTCGCAGGCGTCCCGGGCGGGCGACGCGGGCAGCGCCGCGAGCTCGGCACGCGCCCGACGAGCGTAGTCGGAAAGAGTTTCGCGTGCGCGTTCGAGTCCGGACGAGGCGCGCAGCAGGTCCAGGGCCTCGGCGACGAGCTTGTCGTCGGAGATCGGCCCCGACAGCAGCTCGACCAGGCGCGGGTCGGTGGCCGGGTCGGCCAGCGCGTACAGCATCGGAAGAGTGCGGACGCCCTCGCGCAGGTCCGTGCCCTGGGCCTTGCCGAGTTCGTCGGAGGCGGACGCGATGTCGATGACGTCGTCGGAGATCTGGAACGCCGTCCCGATGATGTCGCCGAAGCGGCGGAGCGCGTCGATGTAGTCGTCGGGCGCGCCGGACATCATCCCGCCGAACCGGCCGGAGGTGGCGATCAGCGAACCGGTCTTCTGCGCGATGACCGTGAGGTAGTGCTCGACGGCGTCGTCGCCTTCGCCAGGGCCGACCGTCTCGCGCATCTGGCCGGTGACCAGCTCGCCGAAGGTCTCGGCGATGATCCGGGCCGCGTCGGTGCCGAGGTCGGCGACCAGCCGCGAGGCGTGCGCGAACAGGAAGTCGCCGGTCAGGATGGCGATGGTGTTGTCCCAGCGGGCGTTGACGCTCTCCGCGCCGCGGCGCATCGTCGCCTCGTCCATCACGTCGTCGTGGTACAGCGTCGCGAGGTGCACCAGCTCGACCGCCGCGGCGGCGGTGACCACCTGGTCGCCCTGCTTCGGCCCGAACTGCGAAGCCAGTAGCGTGAACAGCGGACGGAAACGTTTGCCCCCCGCCTCGACCAGGTGCGAAGCGGCGTCCTCGACGGCCTTGACGTCACTGCGGACGACGTCGCGGAGGAGCGTCTCGACGTCGGCGAGACCGGTCGCGAGGGTGCGCAAGAGCTGCTCGTCGGCGATCTGGAGCCCGACGGACGCGCGCAGGTCCTCGATGGCACCACCTGGGGCAGGTGAAGACACAGACACGTCGGCTCCGCTCTCTTTGACACCGTTCGGGGTTGCTTCCAGCGTAGTGGCTACCCGCTGAGCCCTGTTGACCTGCTGTCCAGGGGAAACGGTGACGAACATGACACCCCCGCCACGTATCCTGCCCACCTTGGCACGAACTGGGGGAACACCATGGAGAGACCGGACGATTCCGGCGACAGACCGGCGTGGGCGCCTCCCGCCGAAGACTATCGGGAGCAGCGCTCGACGGTGGGGATCACCGTCGTCCTCTTCGCCGTGTTCATGGCGTTGATGCTGGTCGTGGCAGCGCTCGTGGTGGGCGGTTTGAAGCAGTCGAAGGCGGACACCGTCCAGACCCGGCAGCCGACGCTCTCGCCGTCCTCGACGGCTGTGACATCCGTGACGCCGCCGACGTCACACGCCGAGGTACCGACCCGCAAACTCGAGACGGCGGCCAACCCGATCGTCGCCCCGGGCGTGACGATGCCGAAGGTGACCTGCGAGCTGCCCAAGCTCCATCGCGCGCAGGAGAAGCTGGAGGCGTTCCACTCGGCGCTGATCCCCTGCCTGGAGCGGGCGTGGCATCCGATCCTGACCCAGGTCGGCGAGCCGCGGATCCCTGTCGCGGTCAACGTCCACGACGTCAAGAACACCGCCTGCGGCCCTGCGCCGCCTCCCGACGAGGCGATGGGCTTCTACTGCTGGGATGGTGCGACGATCTTCCTTCCGCTGCCGAGGCAACTGGAGGACGGCGATCCGCCGAAGATCCTCGAACTGAGCAGGCGGTTCGAACTCCAGGCGGACTGCTTCAGCGCGATGTTCCTCGCCAACGCCGCCGGGCGCGGCTCGATCGGCGCCGGGATGGTCATCCAGCTCAGGCAGAGCACGTTCGAGAACAGCGACACCCACGGCTCGTCGAAGAGCGCCTCGCTGTGGCAGAAGCGCGGCCTGGCGGCGAAGGACACCTCCGCGTGCAACACCTTCGTCGCACCGGCGAAGGAGGTCTCCTGATCGTCCGGGCTCAGCGGCGACGGATCTTGATGTCGTCCATGCAGGTCGCCTTCCCCGCGACGTCGCGGTAGGGATAGCCCTTCGCGTCCAGCAGCTCCATGACCTTCAGCTCCGCCTCGTCGAGCACGTCGCGTTCCTCTTCGCCCTGAAGCGTGACGCGGTAGGTGAACGCGCCGAGGTGCGCGCTGTAGGTGAGCAGGCCGTCCTCGGTGAACCCGATCGCCTGATGGTGACTCAGCTCGGCAAGCAGCCGGGCGCGGGTGTCGGCGTCCGGGTGGTCGAACTTGCCGTTGACGAGGACGCGGTAGGTCGGCATGCGCCCGAATATACAGACCTGTATCCGGATACGAACCTGAATATCCAATGGGTGCCCATGATCCACGGTCGAGTGAAACGACCGTCGCACGCGCAACGGTCGAATCCGACACGCAGATAGTGATCACAAAGGAAGAACGGCCGATCCGGCTCGCTCTCCGTCACGTGAGGAGGAAGCCCATGCGCATCACCATCGCAAGCCGGGCCGGCCTGGTCGGCGCGCTGCTGCTGGCCGGTCTCGGCGCCGGGGTGGCACCGGCCGCCGCCGCGAACCCCGCGGGCGTGGCCTCGCTCGGTTCCGCCGCCTTCACCAAGGGCAACGCGACGCCGATTTCGATCTCGTCGCTCGCCGACTGCGCGGTCGAGGGACCGACGGCCAACTCGTCCGGGGCCGTGAGCAAGACCGGGATCACGTTCGGTGGTGGCACCTCGACGTGCACGACCACCGTCGTCGACCCCGCGAACGACGTGACCACGACGAAGTCGGAGGCCAAGGGGGAGAACTTCGAGCTGTCGGCGCTGGTTTCGTCGAGCGGCCCGCGGATCAAGATCAGGTCCTATTCGGTCAGCTGCACGGCGACCCAGAACAACACGAACGCGAGCTGGACCTACGGCGGCGCGACCGGGATCGGCACCCTGCCGTCACCGGTGCCGGTCGGTTACGTCAAGCCGATCACCAAGTCCAACGGCACCCTGCTCGCCGAAGCGGTCTTCAACGAGCAGACGCTGCCGGGCGACGGCAGCATCGGGCTGACCATGCTGCGGATCAAGTTCGCCCCGGCCTCGAACATCACCGGCGAAGTGGTCATCGGGCGCACGGCCTGCTCCCCCACTCCGTAAGCCACCCTCCGAAAAGGGGTGTCCGGCGCCGCGCCGGGCACCCCTTTTCTCTTCTGGCTTATATAAGTCTGCGCTGATATCTTGGCCGCAGCCGAGCCGAGGAGGGCACCGATGGTCGACGTGACCAGTCAGATCAACTCCGTCCAGCGCAAGCTGGGCAAGCGCGTGGTCGAAGCCGGCGAGGCGGTGACGGCGACCGTCAGCCAGGTCTACGACACCGGCATCGACGATCTCTGGAACGCCTGCACCGACCCAGAACGCATCCCGCGCTGGTTCCTGCCGGTCAGCGGCGATCTGCGCGTCGGCGGCAAGTACCAGCTCGAAGGCAACGCGGGCGGGACCATCGAACGCTGTGATCCCCCGAAGAGCTTCGCCGCGACCTGGGAGTACGGCGGCGACGTCAGCTGGATCGAGGTCCGGCTGAGCCCCGAAGCCGACGGGCGCACGCGGTTCGAGCTCGACCACACCGCCGTTCCGAACGAGCATTGGAACCGGTTCGGGCCGGGCGCCGTCGGCATCGGCTGGGACATGATGGTGAACGGGCTCGCGCTGCACCTCGAATCCGGCGAGGCCGCCGACCCCGAGGCGGCCATGGCCTGGATGACCAGCGAAGAGGGCGTGCGATTCATGACCCTGAGCAACGAGGCCTGGTACGAGGCCGACGTCGCCAACGGAACCGACGCGGACACCGCCCGCACACGCGCCGACGCCACCTTGGCCGCTTACACCGCGCCGCCGGAGAGCTGAAGGTCTTCGGCGAGTTCGGGGGCGAGAAGCAGGTCGATGAGCTCGTCGTCCGCGCGGAAGACGGCGCGGGCACCGGGCATCCCCGCCTGCCGGAGCATCGCGTGGAGGACGTCGGCGTGCGGCTGGTCGAGCAGCGTCCAGGCCATCGCGCGCCGCTTCGCGTCGTCGCCCAGTTCGCGCGCGGTCCACCAGCCCATGACGAGCGCGCTCACCTGGTTGACCGCCGTTTCCCGCCCACGCGCCAGTTGCGCGCGATTCAGCCCGCACACCTTGATGGTCTGCTCGCCCTTTTCGGTCAACGCGCGGTAGGTCCCGATCGACAACACCAGGAACAGGTGGTCCAGCGGGTCTTCGGCGGTCGGGTCGATCAGCAGGCTGTCGCCGTCGCCGTCGACCGGGAACAGGTCGCGTTTGTGGTGGCTGTTGCAGTACTCGCAGGCGAGCAGGTGGTTGAGCCAGTCGAACGCGCGCCCGGGATTCCGCGCGATCGGCTCGAAATGGTCCACAGTGGACCCGAGGCCGTCGCCGCAGTACATGCAGTAGCCGCGGCCGGCGGCCATGACGTCCAGGCCCGCCCGCAAGGAACGCCGCACGGCACGGGAAACGCGCCAGAGCCGGCGTGCTTCTTTGCTGTCACCGGAAGGGATCCGCGCGGTCAGCTCTTCGAGATCGGCCACCACCCGCCCCGGCAGCGCGATCCGGCGGATCCCGATCACCGATCGTCGGCCTCGAACCGCCTGGCCACTTCGTCCACCCGGCTCGGCGGCGAACTGCTCAGCATGCCCCGGAGGCGTTCCCACTCCCGGACACCTTTCGCGTCCGCCCGGCCGGAGGCCACTTGGAACTCGAGCTCGGCGAGGTGTTCCCGCAGTTCGACGGCCTGCGGCGAATAGGGCGTGTCCAGGCCGAAAAGATCGGAGAGCACGGCGTCGTCCCCGCTGCCGAACACGACCCGCTCGTACAGCTCCTCGGAGACCACGCGCGGCGGGACCTGCTCGGCGGGCCCGGACAGCCGGATGAGCCCGCCGGGGTCGGCGGCCTGGCAGACGTACGGGCTGTGCGTGGTGACGATGAACTGGATCCGCGGGAAATGGGCCTTGAACCACGGCCCCATGCGTTTCTGCCACGACACGTGGAGATGCGCGTCCACCTCGTCGATGATCACGACACCGGGACTCTCGTGATCGAGGCCCGCGCCGTCGAGCTGTTTGAGCAGGTCGACCACGAGCGCGGTCACCGTGCGATAGCCGTCGCTCATCTCGCGCAACGGGAACCTGTCGCCGCGATACTCGACCCAGAGCCCGTCCGAATCGACGTCCCGGATCCGGTAACCACCGGGCAGAAGGCCGTCGCCGAGGATCTCCAGCGCCGTGTCCTTCAGTTCACGAGCACCCGCTTTTCCTTCCAGGGCACGGAGATGCTGATTGATCAGCCAGGTGACGCCCTCGGCGAGCGAGGCGTCTTCGTGGAACAGGCTGGCCATCCGCGCGAGCGATCCCGCGCCGCGCATCCACGACTCGGCCTCGCCGCTGCCGCCCGCCAGCCGCCGGAAAGGCCCGTACGCCGCGCAGAACGGCTGGCCCGGCGGCAGTCCGGAGATCGGCAGCAGACCGGAGTCGAGCCAGCGGACCTCGACCGGTGCCGGCCCCTCCTCGCGCATCACCGACAGCTCGATCGACCCCGACGTCTGGTCCATCGAGATCCAGCTGCCGGCGTCCGACAGCAGGCCCCAGGCCACGTCCGGCGCCGCCGCGACCGCGATGGCACGCAGGAGCGACGTCTTGCCCGAGCCGTTGCGCCCGGCGAGCACCACCCAGCCGGGGCCGGGCAGCCGGAGGTCGACCGCGCGAGCGCCGCTGAAGCCGCGGATGTTCTCCAGCCGGACCCGCTCGATGTACATGGAGAAAGCTTACGACGGCGCGGACGTCACCTCGCCATCCGAAAGTGGGTCGCCATCACGAGTTCCATCACAGCGTGTGCCCTGGCGACGTCCACCGTCGAGACGGTCTTGAAGCGATCCCAGTCGTCGATCCCGCGCTCCTGCTGGGGTGCGATCTTCAGCCTGACATGGCCAGGTGAGTCAAGGTTGCCGAGCGGCGAGACGTAGAGGGAGAACTCACGGTCGTCCGTCGAACGGAACGTGACGCCGGGGTTTCCGCTGAACCTGGTCTGATGGTGGTCCTTGTAGGTCTTGTTCGGATCCGCGAGCCATTCCCCCGGCGCGCCGCCGTTCGCGGTGGCCCCGGCCTCGATCTGAAGCCGATGCCGCGGTTCGACGAAGTAGCAGGAGCCCGGCGTGGCGATCGGCTCGAACTCGGGTCCGAAAGTCTTCTGGACCGCGTCGCGGAAGACCGCGCATTCGACGTTCGGATCGGCGGCACCGGCGGCGAGGATCAGCTCGGCGCCCGTGGGCACCTGAGCCTCGACCGCCGGATCGCAGTTCTCGCCTTTGGTGGTGGAGACCCAGTTCGCGCACGCGCCGACCCTCCCGTTGTCTTGGCCGTCCGGCGGGTACACGAGGTCGCGGGGAAGTTTCGCGGCTCCGGCGGTGGCGAAGTCGCGGAGGAGTTCGCAATCCTTGCTCCGGCTCATCCCGAGTTCGAACTTGACCGCGCGCTGGAAACTGACCGGTACCGTGATCGCGCAGCCGCTGACGCCGCCATCACGGCGGGTTTCGACCTGATAGGCCTTCACTCCGGCGAGGTCGACGACGGTCCCGTCGTTCCGGAGCCACGCGTGGCTTGGATCCACGTCGTGGACGTAGACGAGATCTTCGTAACCGTCTCGGTAGAGCGTGCACCACTTCTTGCCGTCCTTGACCTCGGGTTCGCGTGTGACAGGCCGGGTGTCGCCGCCTTTCCGGCGGTCATAAGCGGCCTGATCGATCAGCCGACAGAAATCGAATGCGGCCAGCGCCGCGTCGACGACCTGTTCGTCGCGGTCGGCGGGACGCTGTTGTTTCGGATGCCATTTCGGAAACTGCGGTCGCGGTGGGGGTGTATCAACGGAATCCGCACATGCCGCCAACAGGCTGGCGATCACTGCGCCGAGAATCACTCTTCGGAACTTCATTACGCAGAGTATGCGAATCTCAGGTGTGAGCTACCAGGTAGAACACCAATTCCCTGGACGAGTTCACCTGAAGGGTTTTCACGGATAGTCACCAGAGTTCTTGACTCTATTCAGAGAGGAACGGGGCTTTATGCAGACGGGTTCGCCACCCGGGGAACCCTGGTAATCTTCCCGGCGTCGGATTACGCAGGGTGCATCGGGGAGACGCGCCTTGTAGCCACGGGAGGGGCGGATGACGACGGTGACTTCGGGGTGGCTTCGGCTATTCAGCGGGGATCGGTACGAGGCGTCAGGGGTGCATGGGCATGCCTGAGGGGACGCCGACCTATGAACCGGGGATCCGCTGGAACGACGCGCTCGGCATCCTCGCCCGCCCCACCGGGGGCTCGTACGGGACGCCTGTCGCGGAAGGCGCGGGGTTCAAGTACGACGAGGCGACCCTTCACGAACTGGTGAAGGAGTGGTCAGCCCTGGCTGTCGAATACAAGAACGACCTGATCGACGCTGATTACGTCGCCAAAGCCAAGCCGCCCGGACAGGAATTTGCCAGCGAGAACAACGCAGGCGTCACCCAACAGTCAGGTGAAGCACTTACCGATGCTCTCAATCAGCGCATCGCCTACTGCCAGAATATGGCCCAGAAGTACCTGACCGCCCTTGGCAAGTACGCCACTGCGGAAGATCATGCCAGGACTGTCATCAACCAACAGCCGAAGGGCCTCGCCTGATGCGACGCATCATTCTTGTGCTCAGCGCAGCCACACTCGCCCTCTGTGCTTGCTCACCTTCAACCAACGGAACACCTCAACCTTCAAGCGGCGGTGCAAACCCGAACCCCTCGAGCACTGCTGGTCAGGTCACTACCACTGACGTCCCCAAGGTCAGCACTCCTATCGACCTGACGCAGGTAAAACAGACGCCTTGCAACGCACTCACCGAAAAGCAGGCTGCAGAAATCCTCGGTCCGACCGTGGAAGCCAAACCGCGAGATGGCGCAGCGGGGCCTGCTTGCACTTGGTCCGTCCCTTCCACTACTCGCCCACTCGTGAGCGTGGTCTTCGGTAGGTCTCCTGACGGAGGCACAGGAAGTGTCTACCAGGCCAAAGGTGTGACTTACGAGCTCGTCGAACCACTCGCACCGGTTGATGGATACCCGCTGACCGCTTACGGCAGGAAAGACGAGCGTTCGACGGGAAAGTGCGCCGTCGCGCTTGGAACAAGCGACACCGAAACCGTCGGCATCGCACTAGAACAGTCTGAGACCAACATCGGCAAGAAGGATCCTTGCGACGTCGCGCGCGAAGCCGCGATCAGGGTCCTGGCCACCATCCGAGGGGGCAACTGATGGTCGCCGAAGGACCGCTCACCGCCGCCCAGATCTACGAACAGGTCACCGGCGGCGACGGCACCGACTCGCTGTCCGACGCTCAGCAGGGTGCCTACAACCTCGCCAAACGTCACCAAGAGCGAATGATGCGGCTCACGGCGCTCGCCAACAAGACGGCGGCCGGTTGGCAAGGTGGCTCCAGCGACGCCGCCGTAGCCGCGACGAAGCCGCTGGTCGAGGCAGCAATGGACGATGCGATGCACCTGTCCGTCGCCCAGAACGCCATCACCGCGCAGATGGACGCGTTCGGGTCGGCCAAGAACTCCGTCAAGCCGGTGCCGCCGCAGCAGCCCGAGCCCACCGCCCAGGACGCGATCGACCTGATGGAGGGCAAGCCTGTCGGCTACTTCGACAAGCTCAAGAGTTACCAGGACGACAGCCAGCACAACATCGACACCTTCGCGACCTACCACTCGGCCAGCACCTCCAACGGGGACGAACTGCCCGCCCAGTACGCGCAGCTCACCGACCCCGGCGGCAGCGTCACCTTGGACGACGGCGGTTCCGGGAAGCCGGCGGCGAAGGGGTTCGGCGACGGCTCCGACGGCAGGCGCGATCCCGGAATCGGCGAGCCTTACCGGGGCACGGGCGGGCCGAGTGGCCCGAACGGGCCGGGCACCGGCACACCGGGCCAGGGTGGTCCCGGCGAAAGCAGCGGTCCGCAGCCCGGCCAAGGTCCGCAGCCTGGTCAAGGCCCCCAGCCGGGTCAGCACCTGCCGGGTCAGCAGCCGGGATCGCACCAGCAGCCCGATGACGGCACACGCGCGAATTCGTACACGCCACCTCAGACCACACCGGTCGTGCCGCCGGCGGCGAACCTCGACTTCGGGCCCAACGGCAGGCCGCCCACCAGCTACAACCCGCCCGGCACCTTCCCGCCCGGCTACGGCCCGTTCGGTCCGGGGACCGGAGGACCGATCACCGGCGGGCCAGGAACCGGGCCAGGCGGACCGGGAACGGGCGGCAAAGCACCGGCCGTGTCCGGAGGCGGCTTCCGAGGCGGAGTCCCGGGTGGCACGACGGGACAGCCCGGCATGGGCGGCCGCAGCGGCGCCGGGATGCCGGGTGAAGGCGTTGGCGGACGGGGAACAGCGGGAGCGGCCGGGACGGCCGGTCGTGGCGGCGCGAACGGGATGCCGATGGCGCCCGGCGCGGGTCGCGGGAAGGGCGAGGAGGACAAGGAGAAGAGGGCTCCGGCGTACCTCCAGAACCCGGATCCGGACGAGACCTTCGGCGGCTACACCGAAAAGCCGATGCCGCCGGTGATCGGCGAGAAGAAGAGCTAGCACCACAGTCCCAGGGGAGGGAGACACGTGGTGCTCGCGCGCCCGGTCGAGATCACGCTCGACACTTTGTTGACCGCGTTCCGTCACGCCGGTTGCGGAGATCCGCATCTGATCTTCGCGGGCGGGCTGCGCTACGTCCCGCCGTCGTCGCGCAACGGCGAAGACCGGGCCGCGTTCGAGGAGCTCGGCGGGCTCGGGTTCACCGAGGGCAAGCGGCTGACCAGCGATTTCGAAGACGTCTTGCACGTACTCGACCGGCCGGACACCGAGTACTACGCGACGGTGCGGACGGAGGCGGAGCAGTACAGCGTGCTCGTCGCCGTGCGCGGGCGCGCGGCGGTGACCGCGATCTGCGAGGGGAGCCGAGTGTGGCTGAAAGGGGTGCGGACGGCCGATCGCGCGGCGGCGCTCGTGATGAACCTGCCTGAGTATCCGCCCGCACGGTTCGCGCCGTTTTCCTTGCCACAGGACGATTTCAAACTCGCCGCGGGGAACGAGCTCTACGACGAACCCGAGTCACGGAGCAGGGAAGCGCGGCGGCTGGACGAGGTCTTCGAGCAGCCCTATTTCGGCGTCGGGTTCTTCGCCGCGGCCAAGCGCTCTGACGGAGGCAAACGCACCGAGGCCGTCGACGGCCTGACGTATCTGGACCTCGACGCCGGCCGCGTCGCCATGCACGTGACCGGTTCGCCCCGGAACCGGTACATCACCGTCCTGCCCGGCGAACCCGTGCTCCTGTCGCAAAAAGTCGCCGCGCTGCGAGCGAGCCTCGATCACTGATTCGATCAGGCGCACCGACCGCGCGGGATCAAGGGCCGCCGCGTCCACAGTGGACTGAAGATACGGTTCGACGTCGGCCGGGCGGTGCAGGAACAGCCCGGAACGCCGATGTTCCAGGTACACCACCGGCGGCGCACTGCCGAACTCCAGCAAGACGTAGGCGCCACCGGGATACGCTCCGGCCGTGAAGGGGATGACCCGCAGTTCGACGTCGGGTCGTTCGGCCATCGAGACGAGATGTCGAAGCTGGTTCGCCATCACCCGCGGCCCGCCGACCTGACGATGCAGTGCCCCTTCATCTATGTAGGCGGCGAATCCAGACCAGGCAAGAGCACGGCTCCGAATTCGACGATTGTCATCGTCTCCTTTTTCTTACCGTGCAGGGGTTTTTCTCTGCAGATCCACGTCGCCGAACCACCAGGGCCCGCTGTCGCGAGACAGTGAAAGCAGCGCGTCCCACCGCTCGCCGACACGCTGCGGTCTCGATCCGGCTGATCGTCGGCTGCGACCACGCCAGCTTGCCGGCGGCCTCGGTCGTGGCCAGTCCAGCCGTCCTTCGCGGTTTCGGCATCACCGACAACCTGCCCGATGCGCCCTGGCAAGTCATTCCCCGACGTGGGCGACTTCGCGGATGGCGGCCGAGATGGACCGGAAGTCCTTCTTCAGCAGCGCGCCGTGGTTGCTTTCGACCTTGGCACTCACCTTGATGTTCGCGTTGCGAGCGGTCACCAGGTCGAGGCCGGCGCGGATCTGTTCCTGTTCGTCGCCGCGACTGCCCAAGGAGGTTCCCGAGGCGACGACGTAGCGCGTCTGGACGGTGATGCCGTCGAGCACCGGGCCCAGCTCGGATTCCCGGGAGAGCTTGCCGAGTTCGATGTTGCTCTCCGCCTGCTGCGCGGCGGACATGCGCGGCGTCAGGCCGGTCGGACGCAGCAGCGGCATGACCAGGTTCAGGCGCTTGAACAGCTTGCGGATCCGCACCTCCATGGCGTCGTCGAGCCAGTCGTGCGGGAACGCGCCGTCGACCATGACGGCGCCCAGGGTCCGCTCCGGGTTGCGGGCGGCCCAGTGCGCGGCGACGACCGCGCCGTAGGACCAGCCGACCACGACAGCCCGCTCCACTCCCCTGGCCGCGAGGACGGCGTCGACGTCGCGGACAGCGGCTTCGAAGGAGTAGTCGGCCGAACGCCCGGACTTGCCGCGCGCCCGCTCGTCGAAGGTGATGTGGCGGAATTCCGTCCCCAGGTCGGCGAGGATCCGCTTCCAATAGCCCTGGGTCGCGAACTGGCCGTTGAGGTAGACGACGGGGATGCCGGGGCCGCCGGTGTCGGTCACGGCCAGCTGGGTGTCTTCGACCGGGAGCATCCCGGTCCAGGAGGAGGAAGTCATGAGGGAACTATCGAGGTCCGGCCTGACACCACCCTGACGTCGCTCTGACACGAAAAAGCCCCCTCACGACAGCGAGGGGGCCTTTCGCGCGCAAAGAGCTACTTGAGGGCGAAACCGCCGGAGCCCGCCCAGTCGAGGGCGAACGCCGGGATCAGGCCCAGCACCAGCGTGACGATGACGCCGAGCGTGATCGCCGTCGTGGTGAACGCCCCGGGCACGGTGACGGTCGGGCCGTCGGGCGCCGGCTCGGAGAAGTACATCAGCACGATGACCCGCAGGTAGAAGAACGCGGCGACGGCGCTGAAGATCAACGCGACGACGACCAGCGGCGCCATCCCGTCGGACAGGGCCGCCGAGAACACCACGAACTTGCCGACGAAACCACTGGTCAGCGGGATACCGGCCAGCGCGAGCAGCAGGAACGTGAACACCCCCGCCAGCACCGGGGACCGCTTCGCCAGCCCGGCCCACGCGGACAGGTGCGTCGCCTCGCCGTTCGAGTCCCGCACCAGCGAGACGACACCGAACGCGGCGAGCGTGGTGAAGCCGTAGGCCAGCAGGTAGAACAGCGTGCTCGAAAGGCCTTCTTCGGTCATCGTGATCGCACCGATGAGCAGGAATCCGGCGTGCGCGATGGACGAGTAGGCGATCATGCGCTTCACGTCGGTCTGCGTCAGGCCCAGCACCGCGCCGATCAGCATCGAGAGGATCGCGACGCCCCAGAGCACGCCGCGCCATTCCCAGCTGGTCGACTCGAACGCCACCGAGAACACCCGCAGGATCCCGCCGAACGCGGCGACCTTGGTGCAGGCGCCCATGAACGCGGTGACCGGGGTCGGCGCGCCCTGGTACACGTCGGGGGTCCAGGTGTGGAACGGGCCGACCGAACCCTTGAACAGCAGGCCGACCGCGAGCAGGCCGAGCCCGGCGAACAGCAGGGTGTCCGACCGGTCCGAACCGGCGGCGGCGTTGGCGATGTCCGACAGCTTCACGGAGTTCGCGTAGCCGTAAAGCAGCGCGAGACCGTAGAGGAAGAACGCCGAGGAGAACGCGCCGAGCAGGAAGTACTTGACCGCGGATTCCTGCGAGAGCAGGCGGCGCCGCCGGGCGAGACCGCACATCAGGTACAGCGGAAGGCTCAGCACTTCGAGCGCGATGAACATGGTCAGCAGGTCGTTGGCCGCGACGAACGCCATCATGCCGCCGAGTGCGAACAGCGTCAGCGGGAAGACCTCGGTCTGCATGCCGGTGGTGCCGACCTGCGCGCGGTCCTGAATGGTGCCCGGGCGGATACCGGCCTGCGCGACGAACGCGCCGCCCGGCTCGACCGAGCGGTCCGCGATCAGCAGCAGCGCGCCCAGCGCCAGCGCCAGCAGGGTGCCCCAGAGGAACAGCGACGGCCGGTCGACGGCGATCGAGCCGCTGAAGGTGGTGACACCGCCCTTCGGCGCCGACGAACTGGCGTACCAGACCAGGAAGACCCCCGCCGCCCCGATCCCGACCAGGGACAGGAAGACCTGCGACGGCCACCGCATGTGCTTGGGCAGGAAGGCTTCGAACAGCACGCTGACACACGCGGCCCCGAGGATGATCAGGATCGGCGTGACGGCGAAGTAGTCGATCGACGGCACCTGAACCGGTGGCGCCTGAGTCAAGAAGAGCACTGTTACTTGCCTCCCTGCAAGGACGACATCGTCGCCTGCACCGACGGGGTGATCGTGTCGAGCACCGGCTTCGGATAGAACCCGAGCGCGATGATCAGCACGACCATCGGCGCCAGGATCGCGATCTCCTTGCCGCCGAGGTCCTTGATGGTCTTCTTGGCCCCGAGTTCCGGAGCGATGGCCGTGCCGGGGCCGCCACCGGCGCCGAGCAGGGCGTCACCGCGGACGGGGCCCTGCATGACGCGCTGGTAGAGCCAGAGCACGTACGCCGCGGCCAGCACCATGCCGACCGTCGCGATGATCGTGTACACCGGATAGTCCACAAAGGACCCCAGCAGCACCAGGAACTCACTGATGAAGGAGTTCGTGCCGGGCAGGGACAACGTGGACAGACCGGCGATGAGCAGCATCCCGCCGAGCAGCGGGGTCACCTTCGCCATGCCGCCGTAGTCGGAGATCCGCGTGGACCCGCCGCGCATCACGATCAGGCCGACGACCACGATCAGCATGCCGGTGGCGAGGCTGTGGTTCAGCATGTACGACACCGAGCCGACCATCGCCTGCTCGTTGAAGCTGAAGATGCCGAGCGCGATGAACCCGAAGTGGGCGATCGACACGTAGGCGATGAACCGCTTCATGTCGCGCTGCCCGGCCGCGAGGATCGAGCCGTAGAGGACACCCGCGACGGCGAGCACCAGCACCCACGGTGCGAGTTCCTTGCTGGCCTCGGGGAACATCGGGAGGCAGTAGCGCAGGAACCCGAACGTGCCGACCTTGTCCAGCACGCCGACCAGCAGCACCGCGACGCCGATGGGCGCCTGGCCCGCGGCGTCCGGCAGCCAGGTGTGGAACGGCACCAAAGGGGCCTTGATCGCGAAGGCGAGGAAGAACCCGAGGAACAGCCAGATCTGAGTGCCGGTCGGAGCGTCGCGGACGACGGTGACCAGCGTGGCCCAGTCGAACGTGCCCTTGCCGAGCTTGTCCGACGCCAGCGAGTACGCGCCGATCGCCGAGGCCAGCATGATCAGGCCGCCGAGGAACGAGTACAGGAAGAACTTGACCGCCGCGTACTGCCGGTTCGCGCCGCCGTAGCCGCCGATCAGGAAGTACATCGGGATCAGCATGATCTCGAACAGCACGTAGAACAGGAAGACGTCGGTCGCGGCGAACACCGCGATGGTCAGCGCCTCCTGCACCAGGATCAGCGAGAGGAACCCGCCCGCCGAGCGCCCGGCCGGGAGCTTGTCGGTCAGGCCCAGCGCGCCGACCACGATCGGCACCAGCAGGCCGATGACCGCGATCATCACCAGCGCGATGCCGTCGATGCCGAACGAGATGTGGATGCCGAAGTTCGGGATCCAGTCCATCGACGTCTTCTGCTGGATCCGGTCCCCGGCGGGCGCGTAGCTCGCCCACATCGGGATCACCAGCAGGAACGTCAGGATCGACACCACGAGCGCGGTGAGCGTCGCCAGGCGGTCGTTTTTCTTCATCCCGGCGACGACCGCCGCACCGAGCAGCGGCAGCAGGATGGATGCGAGAACCCAGGTCATCAGGAGAACCTCACCAGCAGGAGTGCCGCCAGAAGCAGGAATGTGCCGCCCAGCATGGACAGTGCGTACGAGCGGACGAAGCCGGTCTGCAGGCGGCGCAGGCGCCCGGATCCGCCGCCGAGCCCGGCGGCGAGCCCGTTGACGGCGCCGTCGACGCCGCGGTTGTCCACGTAGACCAGCGCGCGGGCGAGCCAGGTGCCCGGGCGGGCGACCAGCGTCTCGTTCAGGGTGTTGCCGTAGAGGTCGTTGCGCGCGGCCTTGACCACGGCGGAGACCCGCTCGGGGCGTTCCACCGGAACGTCCTTGCGGCCGACGAAGAGCCACGCCGCCACCGCGCCGAGCACGGACAGCGCCACGGTGAGGAACGGGACCAGCGCGTGCGGGATGACACTGTGGCCACCCTCTTCGAGCGGACCGACCACCGGCGAAAGCCATTCGGCGAACCGGTCGCCGAGGGCGAAGAACGCGCCGGCGCCGATCGAGCCGACGGCCAGGATGATCATCGGCCACTTCATCACCGCGGGGCTTTCGTGCGGGTGGAAGTCTCGGCCGTCGCTGGACTTGATCTCCTTCCAGCGTTCCTTGCCGAAGAAAGTCATCACCATCAGGCGCGTCATGTAGAACGCGGTGAGCCCGGCGCCGAGCAGTGCCGCGCCGCCCATCACCCAGCCGCGCCAGCCGCCCTGGCTCAGCGCCGCTTCGATGATCGCGTCCTTGGTGAAGAAGCCCGAAAGCGGCGGGATGCCGATCAGCGCCAGGTAGCCGAGCGCGAACGTCCAGAAGGTGACCGGCAGGTGCTTGCGCAGCCCGCCGAACTTCCGCATGTCGACCTCGTCGTTCATGGCGTGCATGACCGAACCGGCCCCGAGGAACAGCCCGGCCTTGAAGAAACCGTGCGCCACCAGGTGCATGATGCCGAGCGCGTAGGCGATCGGACCGAGGCCGACGGCGAGCATCATGTAACCGATCTGGCTGACCGTGGAGTACGCCAGGACCTTCTTGATGTCGTCGTACGCGCAACCGATGATGCACCCGATCAGCAGCGTGACCGTGCCGACGAGGGTGACGATCAGGCGGCCGTCCGGGGTGGCGTTGAAGATCTCGTGCGCGCGGGCGACCAGGTAGACGCCCGCGGTGACCATCGTCGCGGCGTGGATGAGGGCCGAGACCGGGGTCGGGCCCTCCATCGCGTCCGGAAGCCAGGCCTGCAGCGGGAACTGACCGGACTTACCGCAGGCGCCCAGCAGCAGCAGGATCGCGATGGCGGTGATCGCGCCGGTCGGGATCTTGTCGATCGCGCCGAAGACCTCGGCGTAACCGGTGCTCCCGACGTACTTGAACATCAGGAAGATCGCCAGCGCGAGCCCGACGTCACCGACGCGGTTCATCAGGAACGCCTTCTTCGCCGCGGTGGCCGCGGACGGGCGGTCCTGGTACCAGCCGATGAGCAGGTACGAGGCGAGACCCACGCCCTCCCAGCCGAGGTACAGCGTCACGAAGCTGTTGCCCAGCACCAGGATCAGCATCGAGGCGACGAACAGGTTGAGGTAGGCGAAGAACCTCGACCGGTCGCGATCCTCGGCCATGTAGCCGATCGAGTAGAAGTGGATCAGCATGCCGACGCCGGTGATCAGCAGCACGAACGTCAGCGAAAGCGCGTCGATCCGGAGCCCGAAGTCGACCTGCAACGCCGAAACCGGGATCCACGAGAACAGCTTGACGTCCGCGGTGGCCTTCGTGTCGGCGGTGAAGAAGAGGATCAGGCCGTACACAAAGGACAGTGAGACGGTCGCACTGCCGAGGAGGTGTCCCCAGCCCCGGGCTCGTTTACCGGCCAGCAGAAGGATGAGGGCGCCGAGGGCAGGGAAGGCCACCAGCAGCCACGATGATGCGGTCAACTCCGTGCTCCCTTAGTACTTCAGCAGGTTGGTGTCGTCGACCGAGGCCGAGCGCCGGGTGCGGAAGATCGCCATGATGATCGCGAGCCCCACCACGACCTCCGCGGCGGCGACGACCATCACGAAGAACGCCATCACCTGACCGTCGAG
Source organism: Amycolatopsis thailandensis (assembly GCF_002234405.1). Lineage (GTDB taxonomy): Bacteria > Actinomycetota > Actinomycetes > Mycobacteriales > Pseudonocardiaceae > Amycolatopsis > Amycolatopsis thailandensis. Next base: position 26,931 of record NZ_NMQT01000131.1, read on the forward strand.
CGACCCGTTTATCCGGGCGAACGTGACCAGGGACAGGTTCGCCGCGTTCAGCATCAGCTCGATGCACATGAACACGACGATCGCGTTGCGGCGCACCAGCACCCCGACCGCGCCGATGGCGAACAGCAGCGCGGACAGGAGCAGGTAGTACGTCGGGGTCATTCCTTCTCCCCTTCAGACTTGCCGACCAGAGCGTGGGCGTCGGGGCCTTCTTCGGACCCGGCGACCTGCTTCCGCTCGTTTTCCAGCTGCGAGGCCGAAGTCGACTCGATGATCTCCGAGAGCGACTCCGGGGCGATCGAACCGTCCGGCAGCAGCGCGGGGGTGGCGACCGAGTTGGCCGTCGCGAAGACACCCGGGCCGGGCAGCGGCGAAGGCCGGTCGTGCTTGCCGGTGAACCGGTCGACGACGAGTTCCTTCTGCGACTTCTTGCCGCCCTTGGCGTGCCTGTCCGTGAACGCGAGCACCATCGCGCCGAGCGCGGCGGTGATCAGCAGCGCCGAGGTGAGCTCGAACGGGAACAGGTACTTGGTGAAGATCAGCCGTCCCAGCCCGCCGGGGCCGCCGCCGTCGAGGTTCGCCGGGTCGCGCGGCAGCGCCGGGGTGACGTTGGCCAGCGCGCGGGCGAGACCCGCGGCGAGCAGGCCGCCGACGCCGATGCCGAGCAGGGTCGCCATGACCCGCTGCCCGCGCAGCACTTCGACGACCGAGTCCGAGCTCTCCCGGCCGACGAGCATCAGCACGAACAGGAACAGCATCATGATCGCGCCGGTGTAGACGATGATCTGTGTGAAGCCGAGGAACGGCGCCTGCTGGATCATGTACAGCGCGCCGAGGCACAGCATCGTGAGGACCAGCCACAGCGCCGAGTGCACGGCGTTGCGGGAGAAGATCATGCCGAGCCCGCCGAGCAGCGCGAGCGGGCCGAGCACCCAGAACGCGATGGTCTCGCCGGTGGTGATCCCGGCGGAGACGTCCGGCGCCTGGGCGAGGAGAGCCGTGATCACTTGACGGCCTCCGCTTCGGTGGCCCCGGTGGGCTTACGGGCCAACTCGGGGCCGTTCACGTAGTAGTCCTGCTCGTTCTCGCCGAGCCGCATCGGGTGCGGCGGCTGCTCCATGCCGGGCAGCAGCGGCGCGAGGAGGTCTTCCTTGGTGTAGATCAACCGCTGCCGGTCGTCGTCGGCCAGCTCGTAGAAGTTGATCATCGTCAGGGACCGGGTCGGGCAGGCCTCGACGCACAACCCGCAGCCGATGCAGCGCAGGTAGTTGATCTGGTAGTCGGCGCCGTACCGCTCACCGGGCGAGAAACGTGCCTCTTCGGTGTTGTCGCCGCCTTCGACGAAGATCGCGTCCGCCGGGCAGGCCCACGCGCACAGCTCGCAGCCGACGCATTTCTCCAGCCCGTCCGGATGCCGGTTGAGCTGGTGCCTGCCGTGGTAGCGCGGGGCCGCGGGGGCGCCCGCCTCCGGGTACTCCTCGGTGGCGACCTTCTTGAACATCATGCCGAAGGTGACACCGAAACCCTTGATGGGATCAAGAATCCCCATCGCCGGCCTCCCTTCCACTGGAAACCGCCGCGGGCTTGCGCTTGGCAGCCCGGGCTTCGGCCTTCACGAGGGCCTTCTGACGCGGAGTGTGCTCCGGGACCTGGAGGTCGAGCGGCGGCACGGGGAACCCGCCGCCGGTCACCGGGACGTAGTCCTCTTCCGGGACCTTCTTGTCCGGCAGCAACATGCTGAGCAGGACGACGACGAGGATGAGCGCGCCGCCGCCGATGAGGATCTGCGGCGTGGACAGCCCGCCCGAGTTCTTGATCGCGCGGACCGTGACGATCACGACGATCCAGACCAGGTTGACCGGCACCAGGACCTTCCAGCCCAGGCGCATGAACTGGTCGTACCGCAGCCGCGGCAGCGTGCCGCGCAGCCAGATGAAGCCGAACAGCAGGATGAACAGCTTCGCGGTGAACCAGATCAGCGGGAGCCAGCCCTGGTTGAGCGCGTGGTCGGCGCCGACGAACGGGAACTTCCAGCCACCGAGGAACAACGTGGTCGCGAACGCCGAAACGATCACCATGTTGACGTACTCGGCGAGGAAGAACATCGCGAACTTCATCGAGCTGTACTCGGTGTGGAAACCGCCGACCAGCTCGGATTCGGCCTCGGGGAGGTCGAACGGGGCCCGGTTGGTCTCGCCGACCATGGAGATCAGGTAGATCACGAAGCTCGGCAGGAGCAGGTAGAAGTACCAGCCGCTCTGCTGCGACTCGACGATCTGCGAGGTCGACATCGAACCGGCGTAGAGGATGACGCCGACGATGGACAGGCCCATCGCGATCTCGTAGGAGATCACCTGAGCCGCGCTTCGCAGGCCACCGAGCAGCGGGTACGGCGAACCGGAGGACCAGCCGGCCAGAACGAGGCCGTACACGCCGATCGAGGAGCAGGCCAGGATCACCAGCACACCGACCGGCAGGTCGACCAGCTGGAGCACGGTCGGCTCGCCGAAGATCGTCACGACCGGGCCGAACGGGATCGCCGCCAGCGCGATCAGCGCCGGCACCGCGGAGATCACCGGGGCGAGGAAGTACACCTTGCGGTCGGCGGTGTCCGGGATGATCTGTTCCTTGAACGGCAGCTTGATCGCGTCCGCGAGGGACTGCAGGTAGCCGCCGGGGCCGACCCGGTTCGGGCCGGGACGGTTCTGCATCCGGCCGACCGCTTTACGTTCCCAGACGATCAGGAAGATCGTCAGGATCGGGCCGATCAGCAGGATGACGACCGTCTTGATCAGGACCAGCCACAACGGGTCGTCCGCCAGCAGCGCCGCCCGCTCGGCGGCGTCCGGCATCTGGGTGAGCAACGGAGTCACTTCTCACCTCCGGTGAGGTTGACGGCCGAACCGTGACCCGCGCCGAGGGAAGCGCGGACGGCCGAACCGTCGGAATTGCCCGGGAGCCACACGACGCCGTCCGGCAGGTCCGCGACCTCGATCGGCAGCGTGATGGAACCGCGTTCGGTGGAGACCTTCACGGTGGCGCCCAAGCCTTCGGCGGTCTTCGCCGAGAGCTTCGCGACGACTTCGCGCTGGGTGCCCTTGAGGTGCGGCTCGTCGTCCTGCAGCGAACCGTTGTCGATCAGCTGCCGCCAGGTGGCGAGGAGGACCTTGCCGTCCGTGGGCTCCGGGCGTGCAATGAAAGCGTCCTTCATAGCAAAATCTGCAATGAAAGCGTCCTTCATCTCACGC
>NZ_NMQT01000132.1 GCF_002234405.1 Amycolatopsis thailandensis
GGCATCTCAGGCCCGGTCTATGACGGCCTTCAGGAACCGCCGCGTCCGGTCGTGTTCAGGATCGTTGAACAGCTTCTCCGGCGCGGCGTCCTCCAGCACCCGCCCCTCGTCGAACATCATCACCCGGTCCGAGACATCCCGCGCGAACTGCATTTCGTGCGTGACACAGAGAATCGTGATGTCGGTGGACGTCGCGATCTCACGCAGCACGCGCAGGACGTCGGCGACCAGCTCCGGGTCGAGCGCCGAAGTCACCTCGTCCAGCAGCAGCACGTCCGGCCGCATCGCGAGCGCGCGGGCGATCGCGACGCGCTGCTGCTGGCCGCCGGAAAGCTTCGTGGGGTGCGCGTCCTTCTTGTCCGCGAGCCCCACCATTTCCAGCAGTTCGACGGCCCGCGCCTCGGCCTCGTCCCGGGGGACGCCGAGCGCGTGGACCGGCGCCTCGGTGATGTTGCGCAGCACGTTCATGTTGGGGAACAGGTTGAACTGCTGGAACACCATGCCGATCCGCTTGCGCACGTCCCGCAGGTACTTCTCGTCCGCGGGCACCAATTTCTCGCCGCGCTTCATGTGACTCAAATGGTCGCCGCAGACCTCGATGGTGCCGCCGTCGACCTTCTCCAGGGTCATCAGCAGCCGCAGGATCGTCGTCTTGCCGGACCCGCTCGGGCCGATCAGCGAGACGAATTCCCCTGGCGCGACAGTGAAATCGAGGTCCCGCAGCACCACGTGGTCGCCATAGGACTTGACCACCTGCGAGAACCGGATCATCGGGGAATCAACTGTGGGCGGCACGTCGCTCCAACCTTCTCACGAGAATCGAAGCCGGCAGGCTCACCAGCAGGAACAGCACCCCGGCCAGGGTGTACGGCTCGGTGACCCGGAACGTGTCGGCACCGACCTCCTTCGCCCTCGCCAGCACGTCGACGACGCCGATCGCCAGCAGCAGCGGGGTTTCCTTGAACATCGAGATCGTGTAGTTGCCGAGCGCGGGGAGCACCCTCGGCACCGCTTGCGGCAGGACCACCGCGGTCCACACCCGGAACCTCGGCAGGTTCAACGCGGTCGCGGCCTCCCACTGTCCTTTCGGGACCGCTTCGATCCCGGCCCGATAGACCTCGGCCGCGTAGGTCGCGTAATGCACGCCGAGCGCGATGACGCCGGTGGCGAACGGGGACAAGGTCATCCCGCCCACCGGCTGGATCACGTAGTAGAGGACGAACACCTGGATCAGCAACGGCGTGCTGCGGACGAACTCGATGAACAGCAGGACCGCCTGGGACAGCACGGGAATCCCCGCCCGGCGGATCAGCGCGAACACCAGTCCGAACGCGTACGCGACCACCGAGGCCAGCAAGGTGATCTCGACGGTGACGAGAAGCCCCTCCAGCAGCAAGGGAACCGAATTCGCGGCGGCTTCCCAGCTCCAGTCCATCAGACACCTCCCGCGGCGGCGGTCATCTTCGCCGGCGCCCGGCCGAGACGTCGTGCCGCGAACCGTTCCAGCAGCCGCATCCCGCTGGTGATCAGCAAGGCGAGCAGGAGATAGAGCACGAGTTCGGTGCCGTAGATCCAGCCGAGTTCGGCGCCGAACACCGGCCGCAGCAGTTCACCCTGGCGCGCCATCTCCGGGACGGCGATGAACGACAACAGGGCGGTGCTCTTCAGCAACTGGATGAAGAGATTATTGAACGGTGGCAGCATCTCCGCGAACGCCTGCGGCAGGATCACCCGCCGCATCCGCTGCGCGGGTGTCAGGTTGAGGGCGACGGCGCCTTCGAACTGCGCCCGTGGCACGGAGTTCACCGCGCCGCGGACGATCTCGGCACCGTAGGCCCCGTGGTTGAGCCCCAGCACCAGGATCCCGGCGAACATCGGTACGAGCTGGAACCCGACCAGCACCGGAAGGACGAAGTAGAGCCAGAACAACTGGACGACTTCCGAGGTTCCCCGGAAGATCTCGACGTAGACGCGGGAGATCCCGCGCACCACCCGGGACGGCGATCTCAGCGCGAGCCCGGCCGACAGGGAGAGCGCCACGGTGAGCGCGATCCCGCCGAGCGCGGCGGTGACGGTCGCTGTCAGTCCACTGAGGACGGTCGTGATGATGTGCGACACCGGCGACGACATGAGGCCGGCCCCGTCACACCGCGCAGAGTTTCTCGGTGGTCACGTCGGCCTTCGGCAGGTTGTCCGCCGAGAACCCGAACGGCGTCACGATCTTGGTCCATTCACCGCTGTCGTGCAGTTTCTTGAGTTCGGCGTTGAAAGCCTCGCGCAGCGGGTTGTCGTCCTTGCGGAAGACGAACGCGCCGGCGGAGACGACCGGCTTGCCGTCCTTCATCGGATCGAAGCCGGGGGTCACCTCCGCCGCGGCGCCAGGGCTCTTCGCCAGGACGTCCTTGAGGGAGATGTCGGTGAGCGCGGCGCAGTAGACCCGGCCGTCGGTGACCGCGCGGAGCATGTTGTCCTGCGAATCGAGGGTGACGATCTGGTCCTCGGCGACCCCGGAATCGGTGGCGTACCCCTTTTCCACCGCCGCCGAGAGCACGGCGACCTTGACCTTCTTGGCCGCGATGTCCTCGAACTTCCGCACCTGCTGCGGATTTCCCTTGGGTACCAGCAAAGCCGTCAGCGCCGAGTAGTCGGGGATCGAGAAGGCGGCCGCGTCGCACCGCTCCTTCTTGATGTTCATCCCGGCCGCGACGATGTCGTACTTCCTGGCGTTGAGCGCGGGAATCAGCTGGTCGAAGGAGACCGCCTCGGCTTCCACGTTGTCGATGCCCATGGCTTTGAAGACGGCACGCGCGACTTCCGGCGCTTCGCCGGTGACCTTGCCGCTCTGGTCCGTGAATCCGTAAGGTGCTTCGTTCGCGATACCGATCTTGATCTTCTTCGCGTCCTTGGCCGCCTGGAGCGCGTCCCCGGAGGACGTCGATGTGCACGCGGACAACAGAACCGGACCGCCGATCGTCACCGCCCCCAGAACCGCGGACCGCCGGAAGAATTCCCGCCTCGACCACTCGCCGTGCGCCATAGCGGCACCTCTTTTCGATTAATCGGTTTAATCGAAACGTAGGTGGGTACCTTCGCGCGGGCAGTGTGAGCGGGTGACGAACCACCCGCCGTTACGGTACCGAGATTTACAGTGACTTTATGTACTCAGACCGTGGCGCTCCCGCACCAATCCGACAATTCCGTCCATGATGTCGGTGAGTTCGTAGTCCTTCGGCGTGAACACCTTCGCGATTCCCCGCTCCAGCAAGAGCTTCTCGTCATCGGGCGGGATGATGCCGCCGACGATGACCGGGATGTCACCCGCGCCCGCGTGCCGCAACCCGTCCACGACCTGCGGCACGACTTCGAGATGCGAACCCGAGAGCACCGAAAGCCCGACGACGTGCACGCCCTCCTGGACCGCGGCCGCGACGATCTGCTCCGGGGTGAGCCGGATGCCCTGGTACACCACCTCGAAACCGACGTCGCGCGCCCGCACCGCGACCTGTTCGGCGCCGTTGGAATGCCCGTCGAGACCGGGTTTGCCGACCAGGATCCGCAGCCGTTCGCCGATCTCGGTGCTCGTCGCCTTGACCCTGTCGCGGACGCGGCGGATCTCTTCGTTGCCCTCGCCTGCGGCCGCCGAAGCGGAAACCCCGGTGGGAGCACGGTATTCGCCGAACACGTCGCGCAGCGCACCCGACCATTCACCGGTGGTGACCCCGGCGCGGGCGCAGTCGATCGTGGCCTCAAACAGGTTCTCCTGCGTCTTCGCGACGGCCTTCAGCTTTTCCAGCGCGGACTCGGCGGCCGCGTTGTCGCGGTGCGACCGCCATTCCTCGATCGCGGTGACGGCCTGCTTCTCCACGGCGGGGTCGATCGTTTCGATCGCCTTGGCGCCCTCGGCCTGGAGCGGGGAAGGTTCGGTGGTCTCGAACTTGTTGACCCCGACCAGGACGCGCTCGCCGTTTTCCATACCGCGCCGGAGTTCCGCGAGCGAGGCGACGAGCTGCGACTTCATGTAGCCGCTTTCGACGGCCGTGACCGCGCCGCCGAGATCCTGCACCCGCGCGATCTCCTCACGCGCGCCGGCCATGATCTCGTCGACCTTGGCCTGGATGACGTGCGAGCCGTCGAAGATGTCCTCGTACTCCAGCAGGTCGGTCTCGAAAGCCAGCACCTGCTGCATCCGCAGCGCCCACTGCTGATCCCACGGCCGGGGCAGGCCGAGCGCCTCGTTCCAGGCGGGCAGCTGGATCGCGCGCGCCCTGGCGCCACGGGAAAGCGAGACCGCGAGCATCTCCAGCACGATGCGCTGGACGTTGTTCTCCGGCTGCGCCTCGGTCAGGCCCAGCGAGTTGACCTGGACGCCGTAACGCAGCCGCCGCGCCTTGGGATCCGTTACGCCGTAACGATCCCGGGTGATCTCGTCCCAGAGCGCGGTGAAGGCGCGCATCTTGGACATCTCTTCGACGAACCGCACCCCGGCGTTGACGAAGAACGAGATCCGCGCGACCACCTTGGCCATGTCGTCGGGCTCGACCTGTCCGGAATCCCGGACCGCGTCGAGGACGGCGATGGCGGTGCACAACGCGTACGCGACCTCCTGCGTCGGCGTCGCGCCCGCCTCTTGGAGGTGGTAACTGCAGATGTTGATCGGGTTCCACTTGGGCACGTGGTGCACGGTCCACGCGATCATGTCGGTGATCAGGCGGAGACTCGGACCCGGCGGGAAGATGTACGTGCCCCGGGAAAGGTATTCCTTGATGATGTCGTTCTGCGTGGTGCCGGTGAGCTTGGCGAGCACCTCGTCCACGTCGCGGCCCTCGGCCTCGGCCTGCTCGCGCGCCACGGAGACGTAGAGCGCCAGCAGCCACATGGCGGGCGCGTTGATCGTCATCGACGTGTTGGCCTCGGCGAGCGGGATGCCGTCGAAGAGCCGCCGCATGTCGCCGATGTGCGAGACCGGGACGCCGACCTTGCCGACCTCACCCTTGGACAGCTGGTGGTCCGGGTCGTAACCGGTCTGCGTCGGCAGGTCGAAGGCGACGGAGAGGCCTGTCTGCCCCTTGGCGAGGTTGCGCCGGTACAGCTCGTTGGACGCGGCCGCGGACGAGTGGCCCGCGTAGGTCCGCATCACCCAGGGGCGGTCCCGTTCACGGTCCGTGGGATAGGGCACGGTACACCTCCGGCGCTGGACGACCGCCTGAGTGTACCGGCCGGTAACATCGTCCGCGTAGTTGAATCAGACACAGTCGGGTCATTCTCCGACGGCCTGGACCTCCGGGGGCTGCTGGCGCTGTCGTGCCTCGTCGACGGCTTTCGCGAGCTTTTCCCGCACCTTCGCGACCTCACTGACACCCACGAGGATGACCGGCGGCTTGCGGTCCTTCCCGGAGCCCGCGCCGAAGTTCGCCGACGCCCACGCCAGCACGCCGAGCCTGCCGAACGTGATCGTCCCGGTCTTGCCGGGGCCGGGGGTGACGACGGGATCCGCGAGCCCGGCCAGCTCGGTGGCGTCTTCCTTGCGACGGATCAGCGAACTGGTCGCGATGACCCGGCCGTCCGTCACCGCGTAGGTGGTCGAGGCGAGTCTGAGGTAGCGGATCAGCGGCCTGCCGACGAGATGGAACACGCCCGCGGCGGTGAGCACGACCCACGCGACCCTGTGGAACGCCGTGTCGTGGTTGGCGGAGAAGAAAAGCGTGACCCCGCCGAGCAAGAGCAGGCCGACGGGGACGTTGAAGTAGTCGCCGGGATTGAAGAGGGGCCTGCGCACCGGGTGCCCGGCCCAGATGACCCGTTCGCCTGGAAGGAGGTCGATCCGCCCCTCATGCATGGCACCGCACATTACCCGCCGTTCCCGGGTGGGGGCAGCGTCCGATCGTCGGTCACGATGCCGGGCCCGCCGGTGCGCGGATGGCGCTTTCGTGTGTTCAGCGGACGTCCGTCGGATCACGCGAAACCACCAGCTCGTCCGGGGACTGTGACCGAAATCCGCGAGACTCGCCCGCACCCCGGCGGCTAGCGTGGGTGACCGTGACGTGGAGTTCGTACAGCAGCTATCTGGTCATCGTCGTCCTGATCGTCCTCGCGCCGGGACCGGACACGATGGTGATGCTCAAGAACTCGCTGTCCGGCGGCACCCGGGGCGGATTCCTGACCACGGCCGGGATCTTCGTGGCCAACTCGGTCCAGGGCACCGCCGCCGCCCTCGGCCTCGGCGTCGTCATCGCCCAGTCGCAGCCGGTGTTCGTGACGCTCAAGTGGGTCGGCGCCGCCTACCTGGTCTTCCTCGGTTTCCAGGCGCTGCGCGGCGCGTGGCGGGGCGACTACTCCGGCGTCGCGGCGGTGAAGCAGCAGCGGACGAGCGGGTTCCGCCGCTTCCGTGAAGGCTTCCTCTCCAACATCACCAATCCGAAGGTCCTCGTGCTCTACCTGTCGGTGCTGCCGCAGTTCCTCGACCCGGTGACGACGTCGGCGTGGCACGCGCTGCTGCTCGCGTACACCGTGGCCGTGCTGGGCGCGATCTGGCTGCTGACGCTGCTGTTCTTCGTGCACCGCGTACGGACCTGGCTGGAACGCCGCCAGGTGCGGCGGGCGCTCGACGGCGTCACCGGAACCGCGCTGATCGGCTTCGGCGCCGCCCTCGTTCTCGAAAGCTAGGCGCGGTCCTCACTCACCCGAAGTACATGAAGGCCCCCTTCCTTGCGCCAGGCGCAAGGAAGGGGGCCTTCATGTACTTCAAGCAGAGGCCGTCAGGCCCGTTCGGGTTCGCCCGCGACGCGCTCGATCCGGGCGCCGAGCCGGTTCAGGTTCTCCACGAAATGCGGGTAGCCGCGGTCGATGTGGAAGACGTCCCAGACCTCGGTGACGCCGTCCGCGCACAGCCCGGCCAGCACCAGCCCCGCGCCGGCTCGGATGTCCGCGGCCCACACCGGAGCGCTCGACAGCTTCTCGACACCGCGGACGACGGCGTGGTGCCCGTCGGTCCGCGCGTCGCCGGAAAGCCGCATCATCTCCTCGATGAACCGGAACCGGGCCTCGTAGATGTTCTCCGTGATCATCGAGGTGCCTTCGGACACCGCCGACAGCGCCACCGCGAACGGCTGCAAGTCGGTCGCGAAGCCCGGGTACGGCAGCGTCACCCAGTCGACCGCCTTCGGGCGCTCGTTCTGGACGATGCGGAAGCCCTTGTCGTCGAACGTCTCGACCTCGGCACCCGCCAGGCGGAGCTTGTCGAGGACGAGGTCGAGGTAATGCGGGTTGACGCCGCGGACGGTCAGGTCGCCCCGGGTCATCGCGGCGGCGAACGCCCAGGTCGCGCCGACGATCCGGTCGCCGATCACGCGGTGCTCGGTCGGGTGCAGCTTCTCGACGCCCTCGACGGTCAGCGTCGAGGTCCCCGCGCCTTCGACCTTCGCGCCCATCTCGGTCAGCATCGTGCAGATGTCGACGATCTCGGGCTCGCGCGCGGCGTTGTCGATGACCGTGGTGCCCTCGGCGAGCACGGCGGCCATCAGGATGTTCTCGGTGGCGCCGACGCTCGGGAAGTCCAGCCAGATCTGCGCGCCGTGCAGGCCGTCGGCCTTCGCCACGACGCAGCCGTGCTCGATGGTGCTGGTCGCGCCCAGCTTGCGCAGGCCGTTCTGGTGCATGTCCAGCGGCCGGGAGCCGATGGCGTCGCCGCCCGGCAGCGCCACGACGGCCTGCTTGAGCCGTCCGACCAGGGGGCCCAGCACGCACACCGACGCGCGCAGCTTGCCCATCGCGGCCGAATCGGCCCGGTGCGAAAGCTCGGCCGGAGTGGTGATCTTGGCGGTGTCGCCGTCGATGACGACGTCGCAGCCGACGCTGCGCAGGACGTCGCCCATCAGCGGGACGTCCAGGATCTGGGGGCAGTTCGTGATCGTCGTCGTGCCCTCGGCCAGCAGGGCCGCGGCCATCAGTTTCAGGACGCTGTTCTTCGCCCCGACCACGTCGACCTCGCCGACCAGCCGTGCTCCGCCGTGCACGTCGAAGTGCTCGCTCATGGGCGCCAATCATGCCCTCTCGCCCGGATTTGCCTTACGCCGGGCCGGTAGAGTCGGCTTCATGGTCGTTCGCATCAACCGCGTGTACACGAAGGTCGGCGACAACGGCACCACGGCGCTCGGCGACGGGTCCCGCGTGCCGAAGACGTCGCCGCGGCTGTCCGCGTACGCCGACGTCGACGAAGCCAACTCCGTCATCGGGCTCGCGCTCGCGATGGGCGGTCTGTCCGAGGAAATCGCGCAGGTGCTGCGTGGCGTGCAGAACGATCTTTTCGACGTCGGCGCGGATCTGTGCGCGCCGATCGTGGAAAACCCGCCGTACGAGCCGCTGCGGATCACCGAGCGGTACATCGAGCGGCTGGAAGGCTGGTGCGACGAGTTCAACGAGCGCGTGCCGAAGCTGACGTCGTTCATCCTGCCGGGAGGCACCCCGGGGGCGGCGTTCCTGCACCAGGCCCGCACGGTCGCGCGGCGGGCGGAGCGTTCCGGCTGGGCACTGTTCGAGGCCGAGCAGGCCGCGACCAACCAGCTGGCGATCAAGTACCTGAACCGGCTTTCGGACCTGCTGTTCATCCTGTCGCGTCTGGCGAACCCGGACGGCGACATCCTGTGGCAGCCCGGCGGCGCGAGCTGACCGACGCGACTCGGCACCGGGTCGCGAGATCGCATCCCGGTGCCGGATCGTGTGAGGGGGCCGGGTTCAGCCCTGTTCCTGTGCCGCCCAATAACGCTCGAGGTCGACGTCGGGCGTGCCGTCCTTGCCCGGGTCGATCGCCTTCATCGTGATCGTGTCCTCCAGGGACACGGACTCGGAAAGGTGGCTCCAGCGGTTCGTGTCCTCGCTCTGAGTCATGGAGCGAGAATAGACGCGGATCACGTCCGAAGCCGGGTAGAAATGCCGTTCGGTGAAGATCTCATGTTCGCTTCCGGTCCCCAGGCGGAGTTCGGATCGACTCCCGGACCGGCCGGTGCGCTCGCCCTCGGCGCGACAACGCTTTCCGTGAAGGCCCCCTTCACTACCTTCAAGGTAGGAAAGGAGGCCTTCACGGACAACGCCGCCGCACACCCGCGACCGCACTCAGAGGACGAAACGCGTCAGAGGCCCCAGGAGCTCCGCAGGGATGCCAGGGCGTCGTGGAAACCGGGGAAGGTCTTCTTCACGCACCCCGGGGCGTCCAGCGTGATCCCCGGCGTACGCAACCCGGCGACGCTGAACGCCATCGCGATCCGGTGATCGCGCCGGCACTTCACCAGGGCCCCCGTGGGCACCCCTGGCCGGATCTCGATCCAATCCCGCCCCGTCTCGACCTGGACGCCCATCGCGCGCAGGTTCTCCTCGCACGCGGCGAGCCGGTCGCATTCCTTGATCCGGGTGTTGTACACGTCTTCGATCCGCACCGGCCCGTCCGCGAACGGCGCGATGGCCGCGAGCGTCGGCACGGTGTCGGAGATGTCGCGCATGTTCACGGTGACGCCGCGCAGCCCGCCCGTACCGGTCACGGTGACGGCGTCGGGGCCGATCTCGACGTCCGCGCCCATCTGCCGCAGGACCTCGACGAAGGCCAGGTCCCCTTGCAGGGCGCCTTCACCCAGGCCCGGCACGGTCACCGAGCGCCCGGTCAGGGCCGCCGCCGCGAAGAAGTAGCTCGACGTCGACGCGTCGGGCTCGATCTCGTAGCGGCACGCCCGGTACGGCGTGGGCGGCACGACGAACGTGTCGCCGTCCCGGACGACCTCGACGCCGAAGCGCCGCATCATCGCGATGGTGATCTCGACGTAGGGCACCGAAACGAGGTCGGTGACGGTGATCCGCAATCCCTCGGCGGTCAGCGGCCCGACCAGCAGCAACGCGGTCAGGAACTGCGAGGAGAGCCCCGCGTCGAGCGTCAGTTCGCCACCCTTGATGCCGGCGGCCCGCACCACCAGCGGATGGTGCCCCGGCGAGCCTTCGAAGGTGAGGTCGACGCCCAGTTCGAGCAGCGCGTCGGTGAGCGGCCCCAGCGGCCGGGCACGCATCTGCTCGGACGCGTCGAAGCGGAAGGTTCCGTGCCCGGCGGCGGCCAGGGCGGGCAGGAAGCGCGCGGTGGTGGCACCGTCACGGCAGAAGACGTCGGCGCTGTCGGCGGCGGGGCCTTCGGGCCTGCCGGAGATGGTCCACTCCGCATCGGAACGGGACACCTGATAGCCGAGCTTGAGGAGGCCTTCGGCGAAGCCCTCGGAGTCGTCCGAACGCAGCGGCCTGCTCAACACGGTCGTGCCGTGGGCGGCGGCCGCGAGGAACAGGCCTCGGGCGGTGATCGACTTCGAACCGGGGATGTCGACGATGGTCACGGCGCGAGCATACGGGCTGCTCGAACGGCGATCACGCGTGATCAGACGGACGACACGCGTGATCAGAGGCGCGACACGCGTGCTTGAAGACGGGACACGCGTGCTTGAAGGCGGAACTCAGGAAGCGCGCGGGAGGCGACGCCCCGGAGGAGCGGATTCGAGCCAGGAAAGAAAGCCCGTGAGGGCACCGGGACCCATCGCGATCTCGATCGCCTCCTGCGTGGCGGACTCACACCGCAGGACGATCGAACCTTCGGGGACGGCGTACGCCTCCGTGCCGGAGGGGTCGCGCCGGTCCGCGATCTCCATGCTCTCCCGCTGGAAGACCCGGTCCGGGCCGGTCCGCAGGCTCCACACCCGGAACCAGACGAACTCGTCGCCCTCGTAGCGGCCCAGCCCCAGATGCCAGCTGGACCGCGCCTCGTCCGGACGCCACCGCAGCGCGACGCTCACGCCACCACCGCGGCGCATCCGGACCCATCGCAGCGAATACCAGGCCACGACGACGGCCAGGACGGTCAGGGCCCCGAGAACTCCCACTGCGATTTCCACGGCCCGGCCCCTGCCCGTCGCCCGGTCAGACCGACTGACCGGCCGCGCGAAGCTGGGCGGTCGCCCTAGCCCGCTCTTGCTCGTCTTCGCCGCCGAGCGCCTTCTTGGCCGCCTCGACGTCGATCTCGTCCGAGAGCTCGGCGCTCTCGGCGAGGATGCTCACGCCGGTCGCGGTGACCGACAGGAACCCGCCGTGCACCGCGGCACACACGGTCTCGCCGTCCGTGGTCGTCACCTTCACGACGCCACCCTCGACGAGCTGGCCCAGAACCGGCTCGTGACCGGCCATGATGCCGATCTCGCCCTCGGTGGTCTGAGCCACCACGAACGTGGCGGTACCGGACCAGAGACGGCGCTCGACGGCTACCAGCTCGACAGAAATCTCAGCCACGTAGCTTCCCTTCACCTCAGGTGCTGGCACCGAGTGTAATAGTCAAGGTTCCCTGTATGCGAACGACGGGACCAGCGTCCACAGTAGACACTGATCCCGCCGCTCATCGGAACATCACTTCTTGGTGATTTCCTTGTACTTCTTCTCGAGGTCTTCGAGGCCACCGATACCCAGGAACGCCTGCTCCGGGTAGTGGTCGAAGTCGCCCTTGGTGATGCGGTCGAAGGACTCGATGGTCTCCGACAGCGGCACGGTCGAGCCCGGGATCTGCGTGAACGCCTCGGCGACCAGCATGTTCTGCGACAGGAACCGCTCGATGCGGCGCGCGCGCTGAACGGTCAGCTTGTCCTCTTCCGACAGCTCGTCCATACCGAGGATCGCGATGATGTCCTGCAGTTCCTTGTACTTCTGCAGGATCCGGATGACCTCGGAGGCCACGCGGTAGTGGTCCTCACCGACGATGGCCGGGTCGAGAATGGTCGATGTCGACGCCAGCGGGTCCACCGCCGGGAAGATGCCCTTCTGGAACACGCCACGCGAAAGCTCCGTGGTGGCGTCCAGGTGGGCGAACGTCGTCGCCGGGGCCGGGTCGGTGTAGTCGTCCGCGGGGACGTAGATCGCCTGCATCGAGGTGATCGAACGACCACGGGTCGAGGTGATCCGCTCCTGGAGCTGACCCATCTCGTCGGCCAGCGTCGGCTGGTAACCCACGGCCGAAGGCATGCGGCCCAGCAGGGTCGACACCTCGGAACCGGCCTGGGTGAACCGGAAGATGTTGTCGATGAAGAGCAGCACGTCCTGGTTCTGCACATCGCGGAAGTACTCCGCCATGGTCAGCGCGGACAGCGCGACCCGCATACGGGTGCCCGGCGGCTCGTCCATCTGGCCGAAGACGAGGGCGGTGTCGTTGATGACGCCGTCCTCGGACATCTCCAGGAAGAGGTCGTTGCCCTCACGGGTGCGCTCGCCGACACCGGCGAACACCGAGGTACCACCGAAGTTCCGGGCGACACGGGTGATCATCTCCTTGATGAGCACCGTCTTGCCGACGCCGGCACCGCCGAACAGGCCGATCTTGCCACCCTCGACGTACGGGGTCAGCAGGTCGACGACCTTGAGGCCGGTCTCCAGCATCTTCGTCTTGCCTTCGAGCTGGTCGAAGGAAGGCGGGTTGCGGTGGATGCCCCAGCGCTCGAGGTCCTCGCCGTAGCCGGGCTCGTCGAGGCACTCGCCGAGCGCGTTGTAGACGTGGCCCTTGACCTTGTCGCCGACCGGCACCGTGATGGGGCCGCCGGTGTCGGTCACCTCGGCACCACGCACCAGGCCGTCCTGCGGCTGGAGCGAAATGGTGCGGACGAGGTTGTCACCGAGGTGGCTGGCGACCTCGAGGGTCACCGTCTTGCGCAGCTGCTCGAACTCGATTTCGACCTTAAGCGCGTTGAACTGGTCGGGAACGGCACCGCGCGGGAATTCGACGTCGACGACCGGGCCGGTCACCGAGACGATGCGCCCCTTGGCACGCGGGGTTTCAGTACTGGTCATCAGTCATCACTTCCTGCTGCGGTCAGCGCGTTCGCGCCACCGACGATTTCGGAGATCTCCTGGGTGATCTGCGCCTGGCGGGCCTGGTTCGCCTCCCGCGTCAGCGTGTTCACCAGCTCGTTCGCGTTGTCCGACGCCGCCTTCATCGCGGTACGGCGGGCAGCGAGTTCGGACGCGGCCGACTCGAGCATCGCCGCGAAGATCCGCGTGTTGATGTACTTCGGCAGCAGCGCGGAGAGCAGCTTTTCGGCACTGGGCTCGAACTCGTAGCTCGGGAGCAGGCTTTCGGGCTTCTCCTCGCCGTCCTCGGTGTACTCGACCTCGAGCGGCGCGACACGCTTGGCTGTCGGACGCTGGGTGAGCATCGAGACGAACTCGGTGTAGACGACGTGGATCTCGTCGACACCCAGGATGCCGTCGGCGTTGCCCGCCTCGTCGTCGGCGCCGTTCAGGAACGACTCGACGAGGAGTTCACCGGCGGCCGAGGCGTTGACGTAACCGGGCTGGTCGGAGAAACCCGTCCAGCCTTCGGTCACGTCGCGGCCGCGGAACCGGTAGTAGCTCAGGCCCTTGTTGCCGGTCACGTACAGCACCGGCTCCTTGCCCTGCTCGCGCAGCAGCGCGAGGAGCTCCTCGGTCGCCTTCAGCACGTTGGAGTTGTACCCACCGCACTGACCCTTGTCGCTGGTGATCACGAGGACCGCCGCGCGCTTCGGGTTGGCGCGCTCGACCAGCAGCGGGTGGTCGAGGTTGGCCGAGGCGCCGGCCAGGGCCGAGAGCACGTTCGTGATCTCGTCGGAGTAGGGCCGGGACGCCGCGACCTTCGCCCGCGCCTTGGTGATGCGCGCGGTCGCGATGAGCTCCATCGCCTTGGTGATCTTGCCGATGGACTTGGTCGCCTTGATACGCGACCGGAGTTCTCGGAGTTGTGCGGCCATGGACTACCAGCTCACTTCTTCGGCGCGGGCTTGTTGACCTTGACGGTCTCCTGCCCGACCTTCTCGGCGTCCATCGCGTCGGAGACCTCGACCAGGCTCTTGCCCTCGGAGGTGGTGAACTCCTTCTTGAACTCGTTCACCGCGTCGACCAGCCCGGAAGCGGTCTCCTTGGAGAACTTGCCCGACTCGCGGATGTCCTTGAGGAGCTCTCCGTGCTTGCGACGCGCGGAGTCGACGAACTCGTCGCGGAAGCGACGCACGTCCTCGGTCGGGACCGTGTCGAAGTGACCGTTCGTGCCGAGGTACACCGTGACGACCTGCTCCTCGACCGGGATCGGGGAGTACTGCGGCTGCTTGAGCACCTCGTACAGGCGGGCACCGCGCTCGAGCTGCGCCTTCGACGCGTCGTCGAGGTCCGAGGCGAAGGCCGCGAAGGCCTCCAGCTCGCGGTACTGCGACAGGTCGATACGGAGCGAACCCGAAACGTCCTTCATCGCCTTGACCTGCGCGGCACCACCCACGCGGGAAACCGAGATACCCACGTCGATGGCCGGGCGCTGACCGGCGTTGAACAGGTCCGACTGGAAGAAGCACTGACCGTCGGTGATCGAGATGACGTTGGTCGGGATGTAGGCCGACACGTCGTTCGCCTTGGTCTCGATGATCGGGAGACCGGTCAGCGAGCCCGCGCCCAGCTCGTCCGAGAGCTTGGCGCAACGCTCGAGGAGGCGGGAGTGCAAGTAGAAGACGTCGCCGGGGAAGGCTTCACGGCCCGGCGGGCGACGCAGCAGCAGCGAGATCGCGCGGTAGGCGTCGGCCTGCTTCGTCAGGTCGTCGAACACGATGAGGACGTGCTTGCCCTCGTACATCCAGTGCTGGCCGATGGCCGAGCCGGTGTACGGCGCGATCCACTTGAAGCCGGCGGAGTCCGACGCGGGGGCCGCGACGATGGTGGTGTACTCCATCGCGCCGGCGTCCTCGAGGGACTTCTTCACCGCGGCGATCGTGGAGCCCTTCTGGCCGACCGCGACGTAGATGCAGCGAACCTGCTTCTTCGGGTCGCCGGTCTCCCAGTTGGCCTTCTGGTTGATGATCGTGTCCACCGCGACGGCCGTCTTACCGGTCTTGCGGTCACCGATGATCAGCTGGCGCTGGCCGCGGCCGATCGGGGTCATCGCGTCGATCGCGGTGATACCGGTCTGGAGCGGCTCGGCCACCGGCTGGCGCTCGACCACCGAAGCGGCCTTGACCTCCAGCGGACGACGCTCGGTGGTCTCGATCTCGCCGAGGCCGTCGATCGGGGCGCCCAGCGGGTTCACGACGCGGCCGAGGTAGCCCTCGCCGACCGGAACCGACAGGACCTGGCCGGTCCGCTTGACCTGCTGGCCTTCGACGACGGTCTCGAAGTCACCGAGGATCGCGGCACCGATGGAGCGCGCGTCCAGGTTCAGCGCGACACCGAGGACCCCGCCGGGGAACTCGAGCAGCTCGTTGGCCATCGCCGAGGGAAGACCCTCGATGTGGGCGATACCGTCACCGGCGTCGACGACGACGCCGACCTCTTCCCGGCTCACGTCCGGGGCGTAACTCGAGACGTAGTTCTCGATCGCGCTACGGATCTCATCCGAGGAGATCGTCAGCTCCGCCATTTCAATCCCGCTCTCGCTTCGTTCGTGCCAGTGTGCAAAGTCGTTGTTAGGGGGTCAGCTAGCCAGCCGGCGACGCAGGGCGTCGATGCGCCCCGCGGTGCTGCCGTCGATGACCTCGTCGCCGACGCGGACCACGAGTCCGCCGCCGAGCTTGGGGTCGACCTCGACGTGCAGCGCGAGCTGCCGCCCGTAAAGGGCGTTGAGCTTCTCGCTCAGCCGAGCCTGCTGCTCGTCGGACAGCGCGCTCGCGCTGGTCACCTGGGCGACCGAGCGTTCACGGCGTTCCGCGGCCAGCTGGACCAGCCGCTCGAGGGCGTTCGCGACCCCGCGGCCCTTGGCGCGCAGGACGACCTGCTCGACGAGGGTCTCGGTGACCACGTCCACCTTGTCGGCGAACAGGTTGCGGACCAGTGTCCGCTTCGCCTCGGCGGGGGCGGCCAGGTCGGACAGTGCCCGTTCGAGCTCCGGGGCGCCCGCAACGATACGGGTGACCCGGAACAGCTGGTCTTCGACAGCGTCGATGTTCCCGGACTTCTCCGCACTGGTGAGCAGCGCCGAGCGGCCGAGGGCCTCGAGCCCGTCGGTCAGTTCGCGCGGGCTCGACCAGCGGCTGCCCGCCACGGTGTCGAGCACCTGCAGGGCCGGTTCGGAAACCTTGCCCGCGAGGATCCCGCGGGCGAGGCCGATCCGGGCTTCGGACGAGGACGAACCGTCGGCGACGGCCCGGCGCAGGCCGATCTCCCGGTCCAGCAGGGCGACGACCGAAAGCAGCTCGTCGCCGACCGTCGCCGGGTCAGTACCCGCGGCGGCCAGAACCTCGCCGAGACGATTCTCGGCGAGGTCGAGCGCTTCACGGCTCGCAGCATGCAGCGTCATTCTGGTCTACTTTCCCGCTCCGTTGGAGGCACCCGCGGTCTCCAGCTCGGCAAGGAACCGGTCCACGGTGCCGTGACGGCGCGCGTCGTCCGCGAGCGACTCGCCGACGATGCGGCTGGCCAGCTCGATGGAGTTACGGCCGAGTTCGGCGCGCAGCTCGGCGATGATCTGCGCCTTCTGGGCCTGCAGCTGAGCCTGGCCCTGGGCGACGATGCGCTGGGACTCGGACTCCGCCTCGGCCCGCAGCTCCGCCTTGATCTGCTCGGCTTCGAGCCGGGCGTCGTCGCGGATCTTCGCGGCCTCGGAACGGGCTTCCGCCAGCTGCGCCTTGTACTGCGCAAGGTTTTCTTCGGCTTCGGCCTGCGCCTTCTCGGCCCGCTCGATGCCACCCTCGATCAGCTTGGTCCGCTCCTCGTAGGTCGCCTCGAAACGCGGGACGACGTACTTCTTCAGAACGAACAGCAGCAGAAGGAAGGCGACGAAACCGAGGATGAGCTCGGGAATGTGCGGCACGATCGGGTTGGGCACCTCTTCGGAGGCCAACACCAATTCGGTCTTCAGCACAACGTCTCCTTAAGCGATGAGCGGAACTCAGCCCTAGGCGGAGGCGAGGAAGTAAATGACGATACCGATCAGCGCCAGAACCTCGGTCAGAACGAAGGTCGAGAAGGCGATGCTCTGCAGCTTGCCCTGGGCCTCCGGCTGACGGGCGGTGCCGTTGATGACGGCGGCGAAGATGAGACCCACACCGATACCGGGGCCGATCGCGCCGAGGCCGTAACCGATGGCGGCGAGACCCTTGTTGATGCTGACGGCCTCGGCAGCCTGCTGCGCAAGAACGATGTTGCTCACGTGCGTTTCCCTTCAAACTCGGTCCGCGCGACTCACGCGGATCGGGGGCTTTGGTGTTCTCTCAGTGCTCCGACGCCAGCGCGGCGCCGATGTAACCTGCGGACAGCAGTGCGAAAATGAATGCCTGCAGGACCTGGATGAATGCCTCCAGGAAGGTCATCGCGATGGCGAACAGGAACGCCACCGGCGACGCGACCTTCACGAGTCCTTCGCCCTCGGTCAGCAGGAAGCTGCCACCGAGTGTGAAGACCATGATGATGAGGTGACCGGCGAACATCGCGGCGAACACCCGGATGGCCAGCGTGGCCGGGGCGATGAAGAACTTCTGCGCGAACTCGATGGTCGAGTACAGCGGCAGCACGAATCCGGGAATGCCCGCCGGAGCCAGTTCCTTTTTCAGGTAACCCTTGAAGCCGTGGCGTTTGAACCCGACGTAGTGGTACACCGGGTAAACGACAAGGAACGCGAGAGCGACCGGGAAGCCGATTCGCGCCATGGTGGGGAACTGGAAGAACGGGATGATCCCGAAGAGGTTGTTCACCAGCACGAAGCTGAACAGCCCCAGGATCAGCGGGATGAACGGCTTGAAGTCGGCCGAGCCGATCTGCTCCCGCGCGATGTTGTTGCGGCCGAAGTTGTAAATCGACTCGGCGATGAACTGTCCCTTACCCGGGACGACCTTCAGCCGGCGCGAAGACACCATGAAGTAGGTGACGAGGATGATCAGGGAGATGACCACCAGCAGCATCGGCTTGGTGAAGCTCAACCAATAGCCGGAACCGAACAACGGCGGCAGGTTGAAGTCTTTGACACCGGGCGGCGCGAACTCCGCACCCTCGGCTAGTACCAGCGCGCCCACTGGGCTCCTTCCGGTTCTCCCGGCCGGCGTTCACTCCGCCGGGGGAATCGTCACGATCTGGACTTAACGTACCCGACACGTATCGGGCCGTCGGAGGCGGCCACCCCACGATGTGCTGAACACGGTTTCACGTTCCGCACACGAGGATTCTCGATGCAGTGCTCCCGGGAGACAGACGCCTACCAGCGGGTAACGAGGGACGATTCAACACCGTCGCCACACTGCTGTTCGGGGTTCGTCATCAGGAGCCGGCAGCCGAGGCCGCCGCCCATACGCGGACCATATCAGCAGGATCCGACGGGCCGTACAGGCGTACTACATTGCCCCTGATCGGCCGAGGACCTAGGTCCCGCCCCAGGTCAGGACCTGGGTCCCGAAATCAGCGGGAAGCGGGGATGATCGTCGGGATCTTGGTCTTGCGGAAGGCCGCGAACTCCACCGCGGCGGCCACGAGAATCGCGACGATCATGGTGACGCCCAAGGCCATCGGGTGGATCGAGTCCACGCCGCGAAGCACGCTCAGCGCCACGAAAAGGAGGACGAGCTTCAGCACGTAACCACCGAGAGCGATCACCATCACGAACATCGGGTCCATCCCCGCGCTGAAGCGCATGAGGCCCAGCGTCGCGACGGCGGAACCGAGGGCGAGCACGCCGCCGATGACCGAGCCGAGCAGCCCCGGCTGTCCTTTGAGGATGGTGAACACCACGATGCAGATCAGCACCGCCGGCGGAACCAGCTTCAGGGAGGCCTTCATCATCGCGTTGGCCGCTTGCAGAACCACCGCGGCGTGGGGGTTTTCCTCCGCCTCGACGGTCTTCTCGGTCTCGCTCACAGAAAACTCCCTGGTCGTCTCAGCCTGCCAGTGTAGGCGCGTGCGGATCGCGTCGTTCACGCAGTCTGAGTTCTGCCGTTCAGGCGGTCCGGTTCCGTGACCGCAGCCGCGGGATGACCGACACCAGAGTCGCCAGCAGGAAGCCGAATCCGACAATCCAGAAGACCGCGGCGTCGTCGAACAACGTCACCGACACGGCGCCGAACGCGAGCAGGCCCGCCCACAAGTAGATGAGCAGCACCGCGCGGCGCTGGGAGTGCCCGATCTCCAGCAGGCGGTGGTGCAGGTGCATCTTGTCCGCGGCGAACGGGCTCTCGCCGCGCCGGGTGCGGCGGACGACCGCCATGATCAGGTCCAGCAGCGGTACGAACAGCACCGCGGCCACCACGACGAGCGGCGAGAGCAGCGCGAGCGCGTCCTTGCCGCTGAACTGCGGATACGGCACGCGGCCCGAGGCGGACGTCGTCGCGCCCGCCAGCATGAGGCCGATCATCATCGAGCCCGAGTCGCCCATGAAGATCTTCGCGGGCTGGAAGTTGTAGGGCAGGAAGCCCAGACAGGCCCCGGCGAGCGTGGCGGCGATGAGGGCGGGCGGGTACGCGCCGACGTCACCACCGGACGAGTCGAGCAGGCCGAGGGAGAACGAGCAGGTCGCCGCGGCGGCGATGAACCCGAGACCGCCGGCGAGCCCGTCGAGGCCGTCGACGAAGTTCATCGCGTTGACCATGACGACCACCAGCACGACGGTCAGCAGCGCGCCCTGGTTCTTGTCCAGCACCAGCACCTGGCCGAAGGAGTCGCCACCGCCGCCCCACGGCACCCAGAACGACACCCACTGCACACCGAAGATCACCAGGATCCCGGCGCACATGACCTGGCCGGCCAGTTTGGTCCACGCGTCGAGCTCGAACCGGTCGTCGAGCGCGCCGATCAGGGAGATGACCCCCGCGGCGAGCAGGACGCCCAGCGAGTCGAAGGAGAAGTCGAAGCCGCGGCTGAGCGCGGGCAGCTGGTGCGCGAGCCCCATCGCGGCGGCGACGCCGAGGAAGATGCCGATGCCACCCATGCGCGGGATCGGGGTGACGTGGACGTCGCGCGCCCGCGGGTTGGCGATCGCGCCGATCCGGATGGCCACCCGGCGCACCACGCCGGTGAGCAGGAAGGTAACGGCCGCCGCGGTGAGGGCGACGAGGATGTACTCCCGGATCGGGAGACCTTGCGTGGGAGGCATGATCCGTTACGCCGCCGAGGTCCAAGTCACTCGAACACGCTACCGCGCTAGGGGGATACGGCGGCCGAGGGTCCTAGGCGAGTGACTCCGCGGGCACTCCCAGTACTTCCGCGACCGCGGCACGGCTGACCGCGCCCTCGCGCAGGACGACCGGGTCGTCGCCGGTGAGATCGACCATCGTGGACGGGACGGGCTCGCCGGACGACCCGCCGTCGAGGTACACCGCGACGCTGTCGCCGAGCTGGTCGACCGCTTCCTGCGCGGTGGTGGCGGGCGGACGGCCGGACACGTTCGCGCTGGAGACCGCCATCGGCCCGACGTCGCGCAGCAGTTCCAGCGCGACCGGGTGCAGCGGCATGCGCAGCATCACCGTCCCGCGTGACTGGCCGAGGTCCCACTGGAGGCTCGGGGCGTGCGGCAGGATGATCGAGAGGTCGCCGGGCCAGAAGGCCTCGATGAGCGCGCGGGCCTGCGGCGGCGTGCCGAGCACGAGCCCGTCCACAGTGGACCAGGAGCCGACCAGGACGCCCACCGGCATGTCCGGGCCGCGGTTCTTGGCCCGCAGGAGGGACTGGACGGCGCCGCCGTCGAAGGCGTCCGCGCCGATGCCGTAGACCGTGTCGGTCGGGAGGACCACGAGTCGGCTGGAGCGCACCGCGCTCGCCGCCGCGGCGAGCCCGTCGGCCCGGGATTCGTGCTTGCTGCAGTCGTACACCGCGCTCATGGCAGATGAGCGTAGTCCTGCCGGTTGGCAAGTCCGTGAAGGCCTCCTTGAGGGACCCACAGTCCCTCAAGGAGGCCTTCACGGACCGGTGCTCGGCGGCGATCAGCGCGGTGAAGGGGACTTTCCCCTCATCGGACGTGCGGAAAGTCCCCTTCACCTCGGGTCTTGCGGCCCTCTTGCGTGGCGGACTCCCCGGAGGTGTTGCGAAAGCCACGTTCGCAACGTTGAAGGTTGCGAACGTGGCTTTCACAACACCGAGGGCGACATGTGGGCGAGCGACGGAACGCGCCACGTTTGCCTTACCTCGCAATAACCCCGCTTACCACTCACGACCTTGGACCGGCTTGTCACCGGCGCTTGACCGCTTGCCTTCCGTGAAGGCCTCCTTCACTACCCTCAAGGTAGTGAAGGAGGCCTTCACGGACCTGGCCTCGCGGGCCGCCGTCAGAAGGCGAAAGCGGTGCAGAACGAAGTCGCCGTCTTGCCCGGATCGGCGATCGACGTCGCGGTCAGCTTGATCTGCGCGGCGTGGTCACCGCCCGCGGCCCGCTTGGCGTGCGCCGTCGCCACGGACCGCCCGCCGAACGGGACGGTGGACAGCTCGTTCGGCAGCCGGACCTCCCAGCCCTTGGCGGTGGTGGACGCGCTCAGGCGGTAGGTGTCGGTGTCGTACGGCGCCACCGACCCGTTCGCCTTGCCGGTGTTGAACACCGGGAACGAGCAGGTCGCGAGCCCCTGCTTGGCGAACGCCGGGACCGACGGCCACAGCGAAACGCCGCGGGCCTGCGAGCCCGCGCCGTCGAGCGAAGCCACCGTGACGACGTAGGACAGCACACCCTTGCGGTCCCGTTCGATGTCCGAGACCAGGAACTTCAGCCGGTTGGCCTCGTCGGTGTACTCGTACTTGCTCGCCGAACCGGTGCCCGCCTTGAACGCGGCGTCGTTGAGCTGGCGGTAGTCGCCGATCGGGATCGGCACCGCGGTGCCGTCCGGCTTCTTGTAGTCGGTCATGCCGATGTCGGCCGGGTGCGCGTCGACGATCCATTCGAACGGCGCGTTGTCCTGATTCTTCGTCTTCGCGATGATGACGCCGGAATCGGGGGCGAAGGAATCGCTGCCCATCCGGTCGACGACCTCGACGGTGTAATTGTCATAGCCGCCGCCGTCGCAGAACGGATCCTTGGACCGGTCGCATTTCGGCGAAAGGTCCCCGCCGGTGAGCGCGATGTTCATGCCGCTGTAGGCACCCTGTCCGGGAAGGACGGAACGCGCGGTGATCCGGGTCGAGACCGGGCCGGTCTTGGCGAGGGAGTTCCGGTCGAGCTTCAGCACGTCTTCGGGGTCGATGATGTCGAGCTTCATCTTGGTGCGCAGCATGTGATGCGACCCCATCGA
This sequence comes from Amycolatopsis thailandensis, assembly GCF_002234405.1. Taxonomy (GTDB): domain Bacteria; phylum Actinomycetota; class Actinomycetes; order Mycobacteriales; family Pseudonocardiaceae; genus Amycolatopsis; species Amycolatopsis thailandensis. The sequence goes on from NZ_NMQT01000132.1 coordinate 22,206, forward strand.
GCCGCCCTGCGTCGCCGGGATCTGCCAGCGGGTGTGCGGTCCGCCGGGGCCGTTGAAGCTGCCGCGCGACATCATTTCCCACGGGCCCGTGTAGGTCCTGGACGGCGGGGTGCCGAACGGGTTGTTGTAATTGTCACCGATGCCGAGAATGTGGCTCAGTTCGTGCGCGTAGACCGCCTGCCCCGAGCTTTCCGCCTGGGTCGAGGAACCGGTGACCGCGTTCGGCCAGATGCTCGCCGCCGATTTCCACGACGTCCACGGGACATAGCGGGTGGACGCGGCGTTCGGCATTCCCGCGACGCCGGGGCCGAATTCGTCGGGCACGTTCGCCCGGTCGCCGAACTTCATCACGCCGAATTCCTGCCAGGTCGAGCTCTCGTCCTGACCGGCGGAAAGGTAGAAGACGAAGTCGAACTGCTTCGAGACGTCACCGACGTCCGCCCGCCAGGCGGCGCCCGCGTCGGCGCGCAGGTCGCGTTTGCAGTTCGCGCCCGGCGGACACGCGTCGGGCTGGAACTCCATGCCGTATTCGAAGGACTTGCCGGGCAGCCGGTACGGCCCGAAGGCGGTCAGTTCGACGCCCATCCGGCCCCCGGAGTCCTCCATCCAGTACTCGTTGATCGTGTGGCCGTTGTTCAGCGCCTGCGGTTTGTTCAGGAAGTCCTGGTAGAACTTCGCGACACCTGCGCGGGGGATGCCACTGGCGGCGGGGCCGGGGTTGCCGAACACGGTCGAGTGCGTGGGCTGTGTGACGGCGAATTCCTGGTCCGGGTAGTCCGCGAGCACCACGGCGCCCTTGAACGTCCGCTTGGTCGGCTTCAGCGCGGGATCGGCCCAGTTCGTGCCGGGCGGCTTGCGGTAGTCGTCCCACGTCATGTGGTCCTGGTTCTCCCAGGTCGACCCGTCGATCGGGGCGGGCCAGCCCTTGGCGGGAGCCGCGGCGGACGCGGGCTGGGCGACCAGACCCGGCAGCAGCGCGACGGCGGCGAGGACGGCGAGTGTTCTTAGTGGGGCTCGTCGGAGAGACGATCGCATCGGGGTACACCTCCCAGTCGGACCGCCGAGGAGGCGGCCGTGATCGACGTTAGGAGGCGGGCTTTGTCCTGGGCACCGCCGGAAGTCGTGAGTCTCGCTAACTACCGGCCGAACGCCCCGCGTTCAGTCCTCTGAATGCGGTAGTTCACACCGCGAATTACCGCATTCAGAGGACGAAACGCAGGGGGCTCAGGAGACCCGCAGGGCGGTGACGAAGCGCGCACGGCCCGCCAGGTCGAGGTGGCCCTGCACGTCGGTCAGCACCCGCCGCGCCCGCACCAGCGCCGGGACGGCGGAGCCGTGCGTGTCGTCGTGCTCGATCGCCATGCCGCCGGTGGGCCGCAGCAGCCGCGCGGCCGCGGCGATCGCGTGCCGGATCACCGCGAGCCCGCTCTCCTCCGCGAACACCGCCCGCGGCGGGTCGTGCTCGGCGACCTCCGTCGGCACCGGCGTCCCCTCCGGGACATACGGCGGGTTGCACAGGACCAGGTCGACGAGGCCGTCGAGTTCGGCGAACATCGTGCTGTCCGCGACGTCACCGGAGTACAGCCGGATGGGCGTGTCCCCCGCGTCGGCGTGGACGTCGGCGTTGTGCCGCGCCCAGGCGAGCGCCTGGGCGTCGATGTCGACGGCGTAGACGACGGCGTCCGGCCGCGCGTGCTGCACGGCGAGCGCCAGCGCGCCGGAGCCGGTGCACAGGTCGACCACCACCGGGTATTCGCGCCCGTGCAGCAGCTTGAGGCCCCATTCCAGGAGCAGCTCGGTCTCCGGCCGTGGGACGAACACCCCGGCGCCGACGTTGACCGTGATGTCGCCGAGCGCGGCCCAGCCGGTGAGGTACTGCAGCGGGATCCGTTTGGCCCGCTGGTTCACGAGCTGGCCGATCGCGTCGATGACGGGCGGGTCCACCAGCGGCACCATCGGCAGGCGGCCACGATCGACGCCGAGGACATGGGAGGCGATCAGTTCCGCGTCCGAGCGCGGTGACGCCACACCGGCCTCGGTGAGGATGCGGGTCGCTTCCATGATGGCGAGGCGCAACGGCTGCCGGTTCACTGGTGTTCCTTCACAGAGTCAAGCCTGACACACGAGGCACGCGTGCCGGGGTCGATACACGCGGGCTCAGGGTATCGATTCCTTTCAGCGCACCCGCCACGAGAGCGAGGACAGCGTCAGCGCCGCTTCGGCCACCCGCCGCGCGAGGTCGGTCTGGAGGCTCTTCGTCGCCGAGGCGATCCACTCGTCCACATTCCGTACGCCGACGTCGCGATACTCGACGGCCTGAAGCAGCATCTCCAGCTTGTCCGCGTCACGCGCGTAAAGCGCCTCCGGGCTCTCGGCTGTTTCGTACTCGTCGACGGCGCCGCGGACCGAGTCACGCGCGGCGGCGGGCAGCGCCGACGTCTGCGCGGCGGTGATCGCCCGGGGATCCGGCTTCTCGACGAACCCCTTGATCGTGTGCGGGAGGTCGCCGGTCCGCGTCTCCTGCGTGTCGTGCCAGAGCGCGAGGTACGCCGCCCGCGCCGGATCGGCGCCGCCTTCGGCCGCCAGCAGTCCCGCCAGCTGCGCGACCCGCGTGGTGTGCTCGGCGACCGATTCGGGATCGCGGACCCCGGCCTGCCACCACCCGGCCCGCCGGATCCGCTTGAGCACACCCAGTTCGAATCCGAATCCGGCCAGGGCTTCCACAGTTCTCCCAAGTGTCGGCGGCGCGTTACCCGGCCAGTGTCCCGCGCCCCCGCCGGAGCGTGCCGGCCGGTGTTCTAGAATTCCCCGGCTGGATCAGGCGGTACGGGGTCCGCCCAATTCGGCCTCCATTCCCCTTTGTTTTCGGGCACCCGCTCGGACTGGGCCAAGCCCTGCGAGGAAGTCGTTCATGACCGAAACGATCACGGCGAGCGCCACCGAGGAGCGAGCCGTCGACACCGAACGCGGAACCGGTCGCGAACGCGTGCGCCGCTGGCTGACCGGTGACTTCGGCAAGGTCCTCCTGGTCGTCCTGGCCTGGAACATCGCGCTGACCGCGGTGGCGTGGCTGTTCGGTCCGTCCACTCCGGCGAGCGAAGGCATCCCCAAGACCGGCATCGGTTCGACGCTGAGCCTGCTCTCCCACACCTACCGCTGGGACGCGGGCAACTACGGCGAGATCGCCGAACACGCGTACACCGGCAGTTATGTCCCGTTACGCGCGTTTTACCCGGTTTTCCCGATCTTCGCGTGGCTGGTCAAAACCCTCAGTTTCGGCACGCTCGGCCTGCTCGCCGCCGGATTCCTCGTCAACCTGATCGCCACCTGGCTGGCGGGCGTGGCCCTGCTCAAGATCTCCCGCTTCTTCCTCGGCACGCCTCGCTCGCACTGGCTGGTCGTCGGCGCTTTCCTCACCGCGCCCGCCGCGTTCTTCCTGCACTCGTTCTACAGCGAAGCGGTGTTCTGCGCGCTCGGCTTCTGGGCCTACTTGTTCGCCTTGAAACGGCAATGGCTGTGGATGGGTCTTTGCCTGATCCCGCTCACCGCGTCGCGGATCACCGCCGCGGTGTTCGTCGGCCTGTGCTTCCTCGAATTCTGGCGATCCGCGGGCTGGAAGCCACGCGGCCTGCTGTCGTGGCGCGTCCTGTGGTTCCCCTTCGCCTACGTCGGCCTCGGCGTGCACATGCTCTACATGAAGCTCGAGACCGGCAGCGCGACGGCGAGCTTCACCGCGCTCAAGGGCGTGAGCACCTGGGCGTACCACCAGTTCAACCCGAACATCGCCGGCACGACGCTCACGGAACTCAAGATCACCGTCAGCGCGCTGATCGGCAACCGGCCGCTGGACGCGTGGACGCTGATGAGTCACGTCCTGCCCACGATCGGCCTGGTCCTGCTCTTGGTCGCTTCGGTCTACTTCTTCGTCGCGCTGAAGGCGGACGGCCTGCCGCTGGCGCTGTTCGGGATCGCCTCCTTCGTGATGCTGACGATCAACAACAACGTCGTCTCGGTGCACCGGTACCTGCTCCCGTGCCTGGTCATGTACCTCGCGCTGGTGCTGCTGGCCGAACGGCGGCCGAACCTGCGCGGCGTGGCGTACGCGACGATGTACCTCAACTCGCTGATCTGCGGCGCGATCTTCCTCCGTTTCGTCGCCGGCCACTGGGCGGGCTGACCACCCGGAAGAAGGACATTCCGCCGATCTCTTAGAATCAGCTCGCCCTGGCCGTGAATCCATTCACCGCCTGATCCAGAAAACCGCTACGGGGGTAATCCGGTGCCCGCGGATCACGACAGACGTCGAATCGCGTTCATCTTCCCGATCTTCAACGAGGAAGAGAACATCGAACTCCTCCACCGCACGGTGGACGAGGTGATCGAGCCGCTCGCCGGCAAGTACGACTTCAGCTTCCTCTACATCGACGACGGCAGCCGCGATCACTCGATGGACATCCTCACCGCGCTGAGCCGGCGCGACGACCGGGTCACCGTGATCGAGCTCTCCCGCAACTTCGGCCACCAGATGGCGGTCACGGCGGGGCTCGACCTGGTGGAAGCGGACGCCGCGATCATCATGGACAGCGATATGCAGGACCCGCCGCGGGTGGCGCTGGAACTGATCGAGAAGTGGGAAGAAGGCTTCGACGTCGTCTACGCGCAGCGCCGCTCGCGCCAGGACTCGGCGTTCAAGCGGTTCACCGCCGGCGCCTTCTACTGGTTCCTCCGGAAGATGGCTTCGGTCGACATCCCCCGGAACACCGGCGACTTCCGGCTGATCGACCGCAAGGTCGTCGACGAGCTGCGGAAGTACCGCGAACAGGACCGGTTCCTGCGCGGACTGGTCAGCTACATCGGGTTCAAGCAGACCGCCGTCCTGTTCGACCGCGACAAGCGGCACGCGGGCGTGACCGGCTACCCCCTGCGGAAGATGCTCCGTTTCGCCGCGGACGGGATCCTCGGCTTCTCCGTCGCGCCGCTGCGGATGATCACCCGGCTCGGTTACCTGATCTCGCTGCTCAGCTTCCTGGGCATCCTTTACGTGGTCGGCGTCAAACTGCTCGCGCCGTCCACCGCCGTACCGGGCTGGGCGTTCATCACCGCCGCCATGTTCTTCCTGGGCGGTATCCAGATCATCATGCTCGGGGTGCTCGGCAGCTACATCGGCCGGACGTACTCGCAGGTGCAGAACCGCCCGCTCTACGGCGTCGCGTCGGTCCGCACCAGGGCCGAATCCTCCGTCGAAGAGCGAAGCGCCGCACGGTGAAGCCGATCAACGGCACTCAGGTGCGCTTCGCCGTCGTCGGGGTGCTCAACACCGCTGTCGACGCCGTCGGCTACGCCCTGCTGGCGACGCTCGGCGTCCCGATGTTCGTCGCGAACTTCATCTCGACGACGGCGGGCATGCTCCTGAGCTTCACGCTGAACCGGAACTTCACCTTCCGGGCGAAGGACGGCGACATCCGTCGTCAGGCCGTCCTTTTCTTCGCCATCACCGCGTTCGGCCTGTGGGTCGTGCAGGCCGCGGTGATCTTCGCGATCAGCAAGCTCTTCCCCGGGATCAACCTCCTCATCCCGAAGTTCGGCGCGATCGCGGTCGGCATGGTGTGGAACTACGTGATGTACAAGAAGGTGGTCTTCCGGCACGGGCAGCCCGAACCCGCCGCCGTGGTCCAGCCGGGGTCCCAGGCAGGCTGACCCACCCCCCTCTCCGCAGGGGTCGCGGAGGGCGCGGGCCGCGCACTCTTCAGCGTCTTCTATGGTGGCCCGGATGAGGTTCCGGGAGATCCGGCTGGCGTCGGGTGTGTTTTTCGCAGCGCTCGGGGTGCTTCTCGTCCGTTTCCTCATTCCGAGGCCGATCGGCATGGCCGACAACGGCGACGGCTGGCGCATCCTGTGCCGTCTCGGCGCCCGCGAGGTCGACAGGCCTTCCGAGCACTTCGTCCGCTTCTCCTACGGCCCCGCCCCCGTCTGCGACAGCGAGTACATCTCCAGCCAGAGCTGGATCGACGAGATCGCCGGCGGGGCCGGGCGGCTGCTCGACCTGCCGGGGACCCTGAACCTGCTGGTCCTGGGCGTACTGGGCTGCTTGCTGGTCGCGGGCGGGATCGCCGCGATCGTGGCGGGCCTGCGCCTTTCGGTCCGGAACAGCGTCATCGCCACGGCAGCGCTGCTGCTGATCGCGGCGGACTCCGCGTTCTTCGGGTACTTCGCCTCGGTGCTGAGCGAGGGCGCCGCCTTCGTCGGGATGCTGCTGCTCGCCGGTGGGCTCCTGCTGATGCACCGCACCGGGCCGTGGCGCTACGCCGGGGCCGCGATCACCGTGCTCGGCGCGATGATCGGGATCAACGCGAAGTCGCAGACGCTCCTGCTGATCCCGCTCTTCGCGCTCGCGCTGCTGTTCGTCCGCCCGGCGGGCAGCCGGGGTCCGGCACGATGGGCTCTGCCGCTGGCCGTTCTCGCCATCGTCGGCACGGCGACCGTGGCGACACAGGGGGCGGGCGACTCGGCCAACGCGGAGTATCGCGAGGCCAACATGTACCACGTCGTGTTCAACGGGATCGTGGACGGGAAACACGACACCGACGGCGACCTCGCCGCGCTGGGCCTCCCGCCCGGGTTCGCGAAGTACGTCGGCACCGAATGGTGGAGCGCGAACGTGGCTTGGCGTGACCCCGAGTACCCCCGGTACCGCGACAAGATCAGCCGGGGCAACGTCGCCCGGTACTACCTCGACCACCCGGGGCGGGTGGTCGAGATGCTGCACCGGTCCGCGAAGGAGACGCTGACGGCGCGGGTGCCGAACCTCGGCAGCTTCGGCGAGCACGCCGGACAGCCGCCACTCGCCAAGGAGTACCGGGTTCCCATCCTGTCCGGGGTCACCGGCTGGATCGCCCCGCTGGGGCTGTTCGCCCTGGTGCCGATCTGGCTGCTCATCGGCTGGGCCGGGCTCCGCGCGTTCCGGAACCGCACCGGCCGCCGCGACGTCGGCGTCGTGGCGCTCATGTTCCTGCTCTTCGCGATGGGCCAGTTCCTGGTCTCCGGTCTCGCCGAAGGCATCGAGAACGTCAAGCATCAGCAGCTGACGATCTACCCGACCCTGCTCGCCGCCGCCCTCGCGGCGCTCTCCTTCCTGCCGCGGCGCGCGGAAGAGCCGCCGTCCGCCGTCGAACGCGAGCCCGAGACCGCATCCGTCACCGGCTGATCGTCAGCGTGCCGGCGCCCAGAATCCCGCGAAGCTGCCGCAAGCGACCCTGGCTCCGCCGAGCGTGTCCTTGATCCGGCCTTCCACGCTGCTCAGCCCGATGGTCGGCGCGTCCGCGGTGACGGCGCGGGGCACCGGTTCACCCTCGCTCAGCGAAACGGGATCGACCGTCTGGAAGAGGACCAGGTAGTCCCCTTCCCGGTCAAGACGTTCCGCCGCCTCGACCATCCTTTCCGGACTGTCACCGGTCATTTCGATCGGGATCGCCCAGTCCATCGGGAAGGGATTCCGGACCCCGAAAATCGGTGCCACGAAGGAATTGTGCGGCAGCACCGCCACCCTCGACGCCGGGTAGTGATCCAGGCAGCCGCGGAGCTGGGCGACATAGGCGTGAACACTGGGATTCGTGCGGACGCCGCGCATCGAGGGCGCGACGTCCCCCAGGTCCTGCGTCAGTTCGCCCTGCGGCCTGTCCGCGTACGGCGCCTTGTCGTGCGCGGACATCAGCAGGAGGCCGGCGAGCACGAACGCGGTCGCGCCGAGCGCACCACCCGCGAGCTTGGGCACCCGCGGCAGATCCGGCGGCACCACGGCTTCCAGCACTCCCAGCGCGAGGATCCCGGTGAGCAGGCCCGGAAGCGGATAACCCCAGGACAGGCTGGCCATCCAGCCGAGGGCGGCGACCGACAGGTACTGCCAGGGCAACCGTTTTCGGACGACGGCGTCGAGCAGCGCGACGGCCACGAAGAGCCACAGCAGCGTGATCGGCCAGCTGCCGACGTGCTCGAACCCGCCGTCGGCGACGACGAACACCACCACGGCCCCGACGCACAAGCCCATCACGACCCGCAGCCATCGCCCCGGCTCGCCGAGTCGTTCACGGAAGGACCACGCCACGGCGATCACCGCCACCGCGAGCAGCACCGGAAGGATGTACGTCCTCGGATCGGCCTGGCCCTTGAAGTCCGTCTCCCAGAACCGGATGAGACTCTTCCCCCAGGTCTGGGTGCCACCGGTGAGCTGCTCGATCGCCGACGGGAGCCCGCCCGCGACGGTGACCGTGCCGAAGTACAGCAACGGCGCCGCGCCGAGCACGAGGACGTCACCGAGCAGGCGCGGCCACTTCTTCGGCGGCGCGGCGGGGTGGAACAGCAGGATCAGCAGACCGATCGGCGCGGCGAACACGAAGCTCTGCTTGACGATGATCGCGAACCCGAGGCAGAACAGGCCGAGCAGGCGCCGCCACCGCGAACCGGAACGCAACCCGCTGTCGAGCGCCCACCAGCCGATCGCGACCAGGAAGACACCGTCGACGGTGTGCCAGGCCATCAGCGGATAGGTGTTCAGGCAGACCAGCGCGGCGGCGAAAACCAGTCCGAGCCGCAGCGGACCCCAGTCCAGCGGCGAAGTCCCGGTCAGGAACGCGGCGAGCGCGAACGTGGCGACGATCAGCTGCACCATCATCACGAAACTCGAGCCGATCATCAGCGGCGCGGGGACGAGATGGTCGATCAGGTGCAGGTACGCCGAACCGAACGGCCTCGGCCCGAGGAAATCGACGTGCGGGATCTCGCCGTGCAGGACGCGCCACACCTGCGCGAGCACGAATCCCTGGTCGGTCGGATTGAAGCCGAACCGGCCGATCCTGGCGACGACGGCCGCGCTCAGCAGGAGTGTTCCCGCCGCGAGCAAGAAGGCCCGCGGAGCGCGTTTCCGGGTCGCCGGAATCGGTCTTTCCTCGATGGTCAGGTCGTCTGCGTGCACCACGAAATGTGTTCCCCCATGCGAATTTCCCTTACTCTCCAAAACCGTAGCGGAGACAGGGAATGAAGGACAGGCCGGGCCGGAAGCCCGTCGGCACCGCCCGTACGCTGTGTACACCTGTCAGTCACGAAGGGGCCACTCGAAGCAGTCATGGATCTCCGGGAAACAGAAGTCGTCACGCGGATATCCGCGAATATCGAAACCGAGGATTTCGCCGCGGCCGCCGCGCTGGGGGAACGTTTCATCGGCGACTTCGAGGCCACCGAATTCGAGATCTGCCGGGCCGACCCCGAAGGCGGCTGGAAGGGTTACCTGGTCTCCGTCGGCTATCGCACCCCTCCGGCGGACGACGAAGAGCTCACCGAAACGCTGCACCGAGCCGCGTTACCCGCGCTTTTCCACTTCGGTCTGAATGCGGAATTCTTCGAGATCCACGGCACGCCGGAGACCGGCCAGTACGGAAGTTACGAGGCCTACGACACCCCGGCGGAAGGATTCACCCTTTATTCACTGATGGCCGCCGTCGGCGGCACCGATCCCCGGGAGCCCGCGTACGTCACCAGGCACGATTTCACCCCGCGCGCGGAAACGGATGTCATTTCGCGAGTGCATCTTTACGTCCCCACCGGGGATCTGCGGCTGGCCGTTGGCCTGTGCGGCCGTCCCGCGACCGACCTTTCGGCGTCGCTGGTCCGGATCAGCACGGACGCGGGCCCCTGCGAAGCGGTCCTGCTTTCGGCGTTTCCGGCTCTCGACGGGGAAAGCGGCGAAGAGGCGCTGAGCCGGGTCACGAACGAGATCACCGAGAGGCTTTCCCGGGTGAGCATGTCGGTGCGGGCCATCCACACCGGACTGGACGACGACCCGTTCTACACCGAACCCGGCTAGCGGGCTCGGCGCGGAACGGCCGTCAGCCGGCGTGGGCGGCGAGCCGCTCTTCGCGGTCCGCGGTGATGAGCGCGTTCAGCACGCCGTCGAGGTCGCCGTCGAGGACCTGGTCCAGGTTGTAGGCCTTGTAGTTCACCCGGTGGTCGGCGATGCGGTTCTCGGCGAAGTTGTAGGTGCGGACCCGCTCGGAGCGGTCGACGGTGCGAACCTGTGAGCGGCGCGCGTCCGACGCCTTCGCGGCGGCCTCCTCCTCGGCGATCGCCTGGAGACGGGCCTGGAGCACCTGCAAAGCGCGGGCACGGTTCTGGATCTGCGACTTCTCGTTCTGACACGAGACGACCACCCCGGTCGGCAAGTGCGTGATGCGCACGGCCGAGTCGGTCGTGTTCACGCTCTGGCCACCGGGGCCGGACGAGCGGTAGACGTCGATGCGCAGGTCGTTCGGGTCGATCTCGACCTCGACGTCCTCGGGTTCGGGGTAGATGAGCACCCCGGACGCGGAGGTGTGGATGCGGCCCTGCGACTCGGTGGCGGGCACGCGCTGCACGCGGTGCACCCCGCCCTCGAACTTCAGCCGCGCCCAGACGCCGTCGACGTCGGCCGAACGGCTCTTGATGGAGACGGTGACGTCCTTGAAGCCACCGAGGTCCGAGTCGACGGAGTCGAGGACCTCGGCCTTCCAGCCGTGACGCTCGGCATAGCGCAGGTACATGCGCAGCAGGTCGCCGGCGAACAGCGCCGACTCCTCGCCGCCTTCACCCGATTTGATCTCCATGACCACGTCGGAGCCGTCGTACGGGTCGCGCGGCAGGAGCAGTTCGGTGAGCTTGGCCTCGAGCACGGGGATCTTGGCGGAGATCTCCTCCGCCTCGGCCGCGAAGGCCGCGTCTTCCGCCGCCAGTTCCTTCGCCGTCTCGAGGTCGTCTCGGGCGGTGTCGAGCTCCCGGACCGTCTTGACGACCGGGCTCAGCTCCGCGTAGCGACGGCCGAGCTTACGAGCGCGCGCCTGGTCGGCGTGCACGGACGGGTCGGCCAGCTGCTCTTCCAGCTGGGCGTGCTCTTCGAGCAGACCCTTGAGCGAACTCGAATCCACCACTCCACCTTTCGAGGGCCCGGGAAAACCAAGGCTGCGACACAACGAAAACGGCGCCTACCCGGACATGCGGGTAGGCGCCGTCGTTCAAGCTACTTGGCGTCTTCGGCCTTCTTGCGCTTGCCGTAGCGAGCCTCGAAGCGCGCGACGCGGCCGCCGGTGTCCATGAGCTTCTGCTTGCCGGTGTAGAACGGGTGGCAGTTCGAGCAGATCTCGACGTGGAGGTTGCCGGAGGTCTTGGTGCTGCGCGTGGTGAATTCGTTGCCACAGTCACAGTTGACGTGCGTGACGACGTACTCGGGATGAATACCGCTCTTCATGGTGTCCTCTCTCGTTGGCCCCGGGTCCCCGTTCGGGGTGAACCGGTGCCGGACTTCAGCGGATGATTTTGCCAGATGTGCTGGCAGTGGCGTCAACGCACCCCTCCCCCGGCATATTCCAGCACGTTGAGTCATCAACTATCGACGCCCGGTTGTACGAAATTTGTACTTGATCACGAGACCGTCTCCCCTGTTGGTAATTCCTCAACAGGAGGTACTGATCATGCGCACCATCCTGGCCAAGGTGGCGAAGCCGGCGTCCGTCGCCGCGCTGGCCATCGCGGCCCTCGCCGTGGCTCCGGTCGCCGGGGCCGCTCCGGCCGCCCCCGAAGCGGGCGCCACCATCACCGCCGCCGACATCAACCCGGCCGCGGGAACGTTCACCACCGTGCCCGAAGGCGACCTGAGCATCCAGGGCGCCGCTGACGGCACTCCCGCCGGCGCCGTCCAGTGGTTCAAGAACAAGGCGGGCTCCACCGCGTACCAGGGCCTCTGCGAAAAGGCCGTCGAGAACGCGTACGGCACCACCGGCGTCTGGGCCTCGGCCAACGCGCACTGGAACGGCGCGAGCCCGAAGCACACGACCGGGACCCCGCCGAAGGGCTCCTTCGTGTACTGGAACATCAGCCAGTGGGGCCACGTGGGCATCGCCGACGGCTCCGGCGGGATCTACGCCTCCAGCATCGGCGGCAAGATCGGCCACGCTTCGAGCGTGAACTACTTCAACAACTACCGCGGCTGGACCCCCGCGGCTGTTCCGCACCGCTGATCCCAGGTCCCGGGGGTGGGCGACGGCGGGGAGCCGTCGCGTGAAGGCCCCCTTCCCTTCGCCATGGTTCTTTGAGTGACCGGCCGGGGGAAGGGGGCCTTCACGCGCTTCCGGGCTTGGACGGGTGCGCGAGTCGGACCGGAGCGGAGGTTGTGAAAGCCACTTTCGCAACGTTCAGCGTTGCGAAAGTGGCTTTAGATCGG
>NZ_NMQT01000133.1 GCF_002234405.1 Amycolatopsis thailandensis
TGCCCGCCGTGCGCGGCGACGACGGCCGCGACGATGGCCAGGCCGAGCCCGGTGCTGCCCGCCGCCCGCGACCGCGAATCGTCGCCGCGGGCGAAACGTTCGAAGACCTCCGGAAGGATTTCCGGCGGGATCCCCGGCCCGCTGTCGACAATGGACAGTGTCACCATCGAGTCCACTATGGACAGCGAAGTGGTGACCTCGGTGCCCGCCGGGGTGTGCGTGCGCGCGTTGCCCAGCAGGTTGATCACCACCTGGTGCAGCTGATCCGCGTCGCCGAGGACGGTGATCGGCTCCGGCGGGACCTCCAGCCGCCACTTGTGGTCGGGCCCGGCGACGTGCGCGTCGGCGACGGCGTCCGCGACCAGCCGCGAGAGATCGACGGGCTGATGCACCACCGGACGACCGGAATCGAGTCGCGCGAGCAGCAGCAGATCCTCGACGAGGCCGGTCATCCGCGTCGATTCCGACTCCACCCTGCCCATCGCGAACGCGATGTCCGGCGGCACCTCGGAGCCGGACCGCCGGGTGAGTTCCGCGTAGCCGCGGATGGCCGCGAGCGGGGTCCGCAGTTCGTGACTGGCGTCCGCGACGAACCGGCGCACCCGGCTTTCGCTGGCCTGGCGGGCGGAAAGCGCGTTCGAGATGTGGCCGAGCATGCGGTTGAGCGCGAACCCGACCTTGCCGACCTCCGTCCGCGGATCGGTGTCCACTTCGGACACTCGTTCGGACAGTGCGACCTCGCCGCGATCCAGCGGGAGTTCGGCGACCCTGGTCGCGGTGGCGGCCAGCCGGTCGAGGGGTTTCATGGTGCGCCGCACGGTCACCGCGCCGAGCGCGCCCGCCAGCAGGATGCCGCCGACGGCCACCCCGCCGAAGATGAAACCCAGGCTCCACAACGTGTCCGTGACGTCCTTGGTGGGCAGCCCGGAGATCGAGACAGCACCGTTGGAAGTCTGTTTCGCGACCACGCGGTACTCCCCGAGCGAACCGAGGTCCACGTCGGTGGGCTCATTACCCGTCGTCGATCGCAGCAGGGTGGCGATCTGGGGGCGGCTGATCTCGTCGTGGGGGAACGGGTCGGTGACCTTCGCGTCGTAGCTGGACCGCAGCACCGCGGCGAGCACACGTCCGTCCGGGAACACGGTCACGAACAGCGAGCCGGTGCTCTGGCCGTACGCGCGCAGACCCTCGGGAACCCGTTCCCCGCCGGGACGGCCCGGTGGCGGCGGACGGCTGGCGCGTTCGCTGGTCTCGTGGAGCCGGGCGTCGAGCTGGTCGATCAGGAAGTTCCGCAACGCCAGTTCCGTCACCACGCCCACCACCAGGCAGACCAGCGCGAGCAGCCCCGCGACCTGCGCGATCAGCCGCCGCCGCAGGGACCAAGGCCGCTTAACCCGCGGGCTTGAGGACATACCCGGCGCCGCGCATCGTGTGGATCATCGGCTCCCTGTCGGCGTCGATCTTCTTGCGGAGGTAGGAGATGTACAGCTCGACGATGTTGGCCTGGCCGCCGAAGTCGTAGCTCCACACCCGGTCCAGGATCTGCGCCTTCGACAGCACGCGCTTCGGATTGCGCATGAGGTACCGCAGCAGTTCGAACTCGGTCGCGGTCAACGGCACCGGATCGCCGCCGCGGTGCACCTCGCGGCTGTCCTCGTCCAGGGTCAGGTCACCGACGACCAGCGTCGAACCGCTCGGCCCGGCGACCCCGCCCGCGCGGCGCAGCAGCGCGCGCAACCGCAGCGCGACTTCCTCCAGGCTGAACGGTTTGGTGACGTAGTCGTCGCCACCCGCGGTGAGCCCGGCGATCCGGTCCTCCACCGCGTCCTTCGCGGTCAGGAACAGCACCGGCAGGTTGGGTACCTCGGAACGCAGGCGGCGCAGGACGTCCAGGCCGCTCATGTCCGGCAGCATGACGTCGAGGACCACCGCGTCCGGCCGGAATTCCCTGGCCACGCGGACCGCCTCGGTGCCGTCGCCCGCGGTGCGGATGTCCCAGCCCTCCATGCGCAGGGCCATCGACACGAGCTCGGACAAGGTCGCTTCGTCGTCGACGACCAGCACCCGCACGGGGCTGCCGTCGGCACGGCGCAGGCCTGCCTTCGCGGAACCGGACGACGGGACGTTCACACTGGTCATGGTGCCATCCTGCGCGGCGCCGATGAGCCCACTCTGTGTCCCCGCTGTGCGTTTCCTGTGAACGATCACCCGGCCGGGGCGGAATCACAGCGGGGGCCCACCGCCGGCACAGCTTCCGCACAGCGACGGCGCCGAGCATGGCCGCAACCGAGTACACGGAGGCGACCAGATGACCGAACCGACCGAACCCGCCAAGCCCCCGGCGGGTGAGACCGCCGCCTGGGGCGCGCCCGCTCCGGCGGGTGAACCGAAGAAGGCCTGGTCGGGCCGCAAGACCGCGATCGCGGCCGGGGTGGCGGTGGTGATCGCCGCCGGTGGCGGGGCCGCGATCTGGGCGGGAACCGCCGCGAACGGCTCCGAACAGGGCCGGATGATGGGCGGTCCCGGCGGCGGCCGGATGCTCTTCGGGCCCGGCGGGGGCATGCCGCGTGACGCGCTGCACGGCGACTTCGTCGTCTCCGACGGCAAGGGCGGCTACAGCACCGAACGGATGCAGACCGGCGAGATCACCGAGATCAGCGCGACGTCCGTCAGCCTGACCAGCAAGGACGGCTACAAGCAGGTCTACACGATCGACGCGTCGACCAAGAAGACCGGCGACCCCAAGACCGGCCAGACGGTGACGGTGAACGCCAAGGTCACCGGCGACACCGCGACGGCGACGAGTATCGGCGATCCAGGGCAGCAGACCCAGCGCGGACAGAACGGCGGCCAGCGGGGTCAGGGACAGCAGGGTCAGCCGGGCCAGGGGCAACAGGGACAGCCAGGTCAGGGTCAGCCGGGCCAGGGCGGACCGGGCGGACCGCCGCCCGGTAACTGACGCACGGCTACCGGTGTAAGAGGGCCAGCAGCGCGGCGGCCGTCTCGGCGGCTTCCTGACCGGAGGTGTCGAGGACGACGCGGTCGCCGCCGGAGGCACGTGCCCGGGCCGCCTCGGCGATCGCGCGGGCGGCCACCCGGTCCCGCGCACCGGGTGGCGCGCCGCGGAGTTCGTCACCGGCCAGCAGCGCGGACTCGCCCTCGGCCCGGCGCCGGACGCGTTCGGTGAGCGCCGGGTCTTCCGCGTCGAGGTGCACGACGGTGACCTCCTTGAAGACCTGCCGATGCTCGGGAAGGAATTCCCTGGCCACCACGATCAGCCGCCGCGCTCCGGCTTCGCGGTAGCCGCGCCAGACGGCCGCCAGGTTCGCCGCCTCCACCGCCGGATCCGGGCCGGGATGCACGAACCCGAATTGCGCGAGATCGGCGTAGGCGACGGGCATCTCGCGTGCCCAAAGGTCCCGTAGCGCGCTGTACGCGGCCGTCGATTTGCCGACCGCCGTCGGACCGGTCACCACGGTCACCGGTCCGGGCTGCGGCTCGACGGCGCCCGGCGGCGAAACTTCCCCTTTTTCGACCAAGCAGCGTCGGAACAGCGCGTCGACGGTCTCCTCGGGCCGCTGTCCGGTCGTGTCCATCGCCTCGCCGAAACCGGTGCGCTCATAGGCCTCCACGATCTCGAAAAGGTCGGGAAGAGCGCCGGCGGGCGAACCCCGGCCGAGGAAACGGCTCCGGAGTTCGTCGCGATCGCACGTCAGCCGGACGAGCGTGAGGTCGAAGTCGCCGCCTTCCAAGTCCCGCTCGACGCCGTTCTCGGGGTCGACCACCCCGGAAACGACGAGCTGCCTGGCACCCCGGTCACGCAGGATCTTCAGTACCCGCAGCAGGTTGGCCGCCTTGATGGCGTGCGAGGCTTCGCCGCCGCCCGGAGGCGGGCCGATCAGCCCGAGCTGATCGATGTCGACGTACGCGACGCTGCCGCCCGCTTCGAGGACCCGGCGGTACAAACCCCAGGCGGTGGTCGACTTTCCCGACCCGGGTGCGCCGGTCGTCCAGAGCACGGGTGTCTTCTCGGTCCCCATGGCTTCCCAGCTTAGGAACCCCTGTCCACCGAAATAGGGCAGAGTTGGGCGCGTGCGGGACATCAGCGGCTCGTTGGCGAGGCAGGCGTGCGCGGTCGCGGCCGTCTGCCTGGTCGCCGACGCCGGGCTGTTCCTCATCGTCGGGCCACCGCTCTCGCTGGGCTGGCAGGCATGGGTGGTGCTGATCGGCGGGATCCTCGCCAACGTGGCACTCGCCGGGCCTTCGCGCTATTCCGGCTGGGTCTCGGCCGCGCACGGCGCGCTGCTCGTCGCCGCGCCGCTCCTGCTGTACCCGTTCGACCACTACCTGCAGGCCACCAACGCGGGCGTGCTGATCGCGGGATACCGCGCGGGCGCCTGGCTTTCGACCAAACCGGCGCTGGCGGCGCTGGCGGCGATGCTCACCGGGCTCTTCGCGTGCACCCTCATCCCGGCCGACCGGGGCAACCGGGACTGGCGGCTGGTGCTCATCGACATCGGCATCAGCGGGCTACTGCCGTGGATGGTCGGCCGCTACACGACCGCGCGGCGCGCATACATCGCCGACCTCCAGCGCGCGGAGGAACAACGGCGGCAGCACGAAGCGGAAGCGGTGCGCCGCGCCGTCGCCGAGGAACGCACGACGATCGCCCGCGACCTGCACGACGTGATCTCCCACCACGTCAGCGCGATCGGTGTGCACGCCGGCGCCGCGCGGCTCGGGCTGCCGGCGGGGGAACCGGCCGCGCGGCGTTCGCTCTCGGCCGTCGAATCGTCGAGCCGGGCCGCGATGGCCGATCTGCGGCGCCTGCTGGATCTGTTGCACGGCAAGGAGAACGGCGACGCGCAACGGCAGCCGGGGCTGGACAATCTCGACGAGCTGCTCGACAACCTGCGCATCGCCGGGCTGCCCGCGCGGCTGACCAGTCACGGCGGTCCGCGGGAACTCCCGGGTTCGGTGGACATCGCGTTGTACCGCATCGCGCAGGAAGCGCTGACGAACGCGCTCCGGCACGGCTCCGGCGGGACGGTCGAGATCGACCTCGCCTACCGGCAGACGGAGATCGTCCTCGCGATCACGAACGAGATCGGCCGCCCGAACCGGGGTTCCCCGGCCGAATCGACGAAACGCGGCCTCGCCGGGATCAGGCAGCGAGTTGCGTTGTTCGGCGGGCAGGCGGAATGCGGGCCGCTCGACGACGGGCGGCATTGGCGGGTTCGAGTCGGATTTCCTTTGGAGGCGGAGTGATCCGGGTTCTGCTGGCGGACGATCACGCGATGTTCCGGTCCGGGATGCGCGCGGTGCTGGACACCCAGGCGGATTTCGAATGCGTCGGCGAAGCCTCGGACGGACGCGAAGCCGTCGCTCAGGCGGCCGCGCTGCGCCCGGACGTCGCCGTGCTCGACGTCCGGATGCCCAAATTGGACGGTCTGGCCGCGACCGAGGCGATCATGTCCGCGCCCGGCAACGACACCCGCGTCCTCGTGCTGACGACCTACGACTCCGACGAGTACGTCTACCGCGCGCTGCGGGCCGGGGCGAGCGGGTTCCTGTTGAAAAGCCTCGCTCCCGAGGAGCTCGTCTCGGCCATGCGGGTGGCCGCGCGCGGTGACGCGCTGATCGATCCGACGGTGACGCGGCGGCTCGTGTCGACCTTCGCCACCAGCATCGAACCCGTGGCCGCCGAACCGGCGGAGCTGGAACGCCTCACCTCACGCGAGCGCGAAGTGCTCATGCTGGTCGCCGACGCGTCCAGCAACGCGGAGATCGCCAGGTTGCTGCATGTGGGCGAGGAGACGGTGAAGACCCACGTTTCCCGGATCCTGGCGAAGCTCGGGTTGCGGGACAGGGTGCACGCCGTCGTCTACGCCTACCGCAACGGGCTCGTCGGCGGCCGGTGATCGGTTCGCCGGACCGGGCTTCTCCTGCCAGAATCGCCGCAGGGCACGTCGAGGCGGGGAGCTGGGAATGAAGCGCTGGGTCACGCTCACGATCGGGCTGGTGTTCCTGCTGGTCGGCGGCGTCTGGGTGCTCCAGGGCGCCGGCGTGCTGACCGGCAGCTTCATGACCGGGCAGAAACTGTGGTTCCTGATCGGTCTGGTCGCGTTCCTGGTCGGGGTGGTGCTGGTGGCGGCCACCGCGCGCCGCACCCGGCGGGCCCCCACCGACGACTAACCGCGTCCGCGAGGCCCTTCGGTCTCGCCCGTTGCCGCGATGGACGCCGCGCGTGCTCAGATGGACGCCACACGTGTCCAGATGGACACCGCGCGTGATCAGATGGACGACACGGCGGCGAAATCCGGCCCCACGCGTGTCGTCCGTCTGATCACACGTGTCGTCCGTCTGATCACGCATGATCAGGCTTCAATCACGCGTGATCGGGATTCGGTCACGCACGGGCGAGCGGTGTCACGCGATCTTGAAGATCGGGTAGCCGGGCGCGATCTCCAGCAGCTTCTCGTCGGACGCCTTCGCGTCGACGCCGTCGAAGAACACGCCGACCTCGAACTTCCAGCGCTTGAGGTAGGCACGCAGGATCTCGGGCTTCTCCGCGTCGGCGAGTTCGGTGTAGGTGAACGTCTCGGTGCGGCGCCCGACGCGGAGCTGCCCCTCGCCGGCGACCCGCAGGTTGCGCACCCACTGCGTGACACCGCGCGGCGCGACGAGGTAGCGCTCGCCGTCCAGCTTCAGCAGGTTGACCGGGACCGAGCGCAGTTCGCCACTCTTGCGGCCGCGGACCGAAAGCACCCGGCTGCCCAGCACGCTGACACCGAGCTTCGTCAGCTTGAGGACGAACTCGTTGAACGCGTTGGTCGCCTTGGCGGGCTTGAGGTAGCGGGTGGCGGTGTAGTCGGCGGCGGTGCCGGCACTGGTGGCGGTGGTGGCGGTGGTCATCTCGTCTCCTCCAAGTTTTCGAGAGCAGTGCTCTCTGTTAAGAGCAGTGAACACCAGAGCAGTGCATCGTGTCAAGAGCACTGCTCTCATTTAGGTGCGATGCTCTATGCTGAGAGCATGGCTGCCACCCAGACCGCGCGTGAACGCGCCCGTGCCGAGCTCACCCGCGAGATCAAGGACGAAGCCCGCCGTCAGCTCGCCGAAGTCGGCGCGCTCGGGCTTTCGCTCCGCGCCGTCGCGCGAGAGCTGGGCATGGTCTCGTCGGCGCTCTACCGGTACTTCTCCAGCCGCGAGGAGCTGCTGACAGCCCTGATCATCGACGCCTACGACGCGGTCGGCGAAGCCGCGGAAGCCGCCGACGACCCCAAAAAGGCTTCCTTGGAACGATGGGAATCGATCTGGTTCGCGGTGCGCGCCTGGGCGAAGGCGCGCCCGCACGAGTACGCGCTGATCTACGGCTCGCCGATCCCCGGCTATCAGGCCCCGCAGGACACCGTCACGCCCGCGGGACGGGTGGCGTTCGCGCTGGTCGCGGTCTTGCGCGACGCGAATCTCCGGGTCGAGACCGAGGTCGGCGAGATGCCGGACGAACTCCGGCACCAGCTCGGCGCCGTCGCCGAAATCCTCAAGATCACCCTGGCCCCCGAGACGGCCTCACGGCTGATCATGGCGTGGACCCAGCTGTTCGGGATGATCAATTTCGAGCTGTTCGGCCAGTACGTCGGTTCCGTCGACCCGTCGGACGCCTTCTTCGCGCACGGGACCCGTCAGATGGCCGAGTTCACCGGGATCAGGATGACCGGCTGAGCGCGATCCAGGACCGCATCAGCAGCTGGACGGCGTCCACCACGTCTTCGTCACCGGTCCCCTCGGGACTCAGGAAGCGCTGCAACAGGAGACCGTCTTCGAGCGCGTGCAGGATCAACGCGAGGAAGGCCGGGTCGGCGGGCGGTTCCGCGCCCCGCGCGGCGAGTTCGCTCCGGACCGAGGTCTCCAGCAGTGCCCTTGTCGACTTCTCGCCTTCGCCGACGAGCGGGCGCGCTTCGGGATTCCGGAGCGCGTAAAGGGCCAGCTCGGTACGCAGGGTCAGCCAGCCGGCGAGGTGTTCGGCGCGCTCGACGTTCCACTCGCGCAGCCTGTCCATCATCTCGGCGAAGGAGCCGACCTGACGACGCAGCGCGGTGACCTCCTCGGCCTCTCGCCGGGTCCGGCGGCGCAGCAGCTCGACGACCAGCTCGTGCTTGCCGTCGAAGTTGCCGTAGAAGGCGCCGCGCGTGAAGCCGGCCCGTTCGGCGATCTGCTCGACGGACGTGCCGTTGACCCCTCGTTCGGAGAACAGGTCGGCGGCCGCCTCGAGCAGGCGCTGCCTGGTCTGCTCGCGGCTTTCCTCCCGCGTCAAGCGTCTCGCCGTCACACGGCGATCCTAGAGTTCGCGATTTCCCTTGCGCCCGGTCATCCACACCCCGCCCGCGAGGACTGCGACGGCGACCACGACGGCCAGCGCGGTGAGCGGCCACAGCGCCTGGCTCGCGAAGAACGCGGCGACGGCGCCGAAGAGGACGGCGACGAGGAGCAACGGCGTGGTCCGGACGGCTGCGGCGGCGGGGACGGTGACCATGGGAGGTTTCCCTTCGGGGGTGGTGCGCGGAACACTCGGTTTTCGCGGAAGGGACCTCGCCGGTTCGGTGGCCTTACGCCGGACGCGGCGGGGATCACCCTTCCGGGCGAGGTACCGGCGTGGCGGCTAGCGTCACGCCGCGGAGACGGCATCGAGGGAAAGGCGGCTCGCGGTGGAGAAGTGGGCGGAGCAGGTCGGCAGGATCCGGGTCATCGGAACCGGGGTGATGGGCCGGGGCATCGTCCAGCTCGCCGTGACGGCGGGGCTCGAGGTCGAACTCGCCGACGCGCGGCCCGAAGCGGTCGGCGAGGCCATCGACCACGTCGGCGCGATGCTCGGCAAGCTCGCCTCGAAAGGCAAGATCACCGAGGAGGCCGCCGCGTCCGCGAAAGGCAGGCTGATCGCGGCCGACGGTCCGCTGGCGCCCGCCGACGGCGTCGATCTCGTCGTCGAAGCGGTCCGCGAGGACCTGGAGATCAAACGCGCGCTGTTCGCCGAACTGGAACGCGTCTGCGGGCCGGACACCGTGTTCGCCACCAACACCAGTTCGCTTTCGGTCACCGAGATCGGCGCCGCGCTGACCGAGCCCGGCAGGCTGCTGGGTCTCCACTTCTTCAACCCGGTCCCGCTGATGCGGCTGGTCGAGGTCGTGCCCGGCGCGCGGACCGCGGCGTGGCTGCCGCCCGCCGTGACCGAACTCGTCCGCGGCTGGGGACACGAACCCGTCCTCGCCCGCGACGCCCCGGGTTTCCTGGTCAACCACGCCGGACGCGGGCTGGGCACCGAGGCGCTGCAGATCCTCGCCGAGGGGATCGCGAGCCCGGCCGACGTGGACCGCGTCGCGCGGGACGTGCTCGGCCTGAAACTCGGCCCGTTCGAACTGCTCGACCTGACCGGCCTGGACGTCTCGCACGCCGTACTGGAAAGCATCTGGAGCGGTTTCCACGGCGAACCGCGGCTGCGGCCGTCGTGGCTGACGCGTCCCCGCGTCGCCGCCGGGCTGTTCGGGCGCAAGAACGGCGAGGGTTTCTACAGCTACGTCGACGGGCGGCAGCGGGCGGAGCCGGAACCGGCCGCGCCGGAAGCCCCGGCCACTCCCGTGTGGGTCGACGACGAACGCCTCGGCACGCTGCTCTCGTCGGCGGGGATCCAGGTCGTGCACTCCGCCTACCCGGACACGGTGCTGATCGTCAGCCCGGTCGGTTCGTCCACTGTGGACACCGCCCTCGCCGCGGGGTTCCCGGCGGAACGGGTCGTCGGGGTCGATCCCCTCGGCGGCTACACGAACCGCCTGACGCTTTCGGTCCACCCCGCGCTCGATCCGGCCGCCGGCCGCACCGCCTGGGGCGCGCTCGCCGCGACCGGGCTGCCGGTGACCGTGGTCCGCGACGGCCCCGCGCCGATCGCGCAGCGGCTGCTGGCGTCGATCGTCAACACCGCCTGTTTCATCGCCGGGCAGCGGCTCGCGACCCCGGAGGACATCGACACCGCCGTCCGGCTCGGCCTCGGCTACCCGCGCGGGCCGCTGACGTGGGGTGAGGAAGCGGGTGCGGACTTCGTGCTGCGAGTCCTGCGGGGACTCGTCGCCGGCACCGGGGACCAGCGCTACCGGCCGAGCGGCTGGCTCACCGAACGGGTCGCGCTCGGCTTGCCGCTGACGTCGGCGGGCACCTCGCCCGCCGACCTGCTGCGCTGAATCTCGGCGGGGGTTCCCGATGTCGCATTGTGTCGCTGAGCGTCTCGGAGCTCGCGGCGTTCCGTGAAGGCCTCCTTGAGGGACCCAGAGTCCCTCAAGGAGGCCTTCACGGACTTGGCACCGGACAGACTTGACTGCGCTACCAGCGGCGGTCTGTCACCTGCCCGGTGTTCCGGTTCCAGGTGACGTAGCCGTTCTGGAAGCTGTTCTGCCGCCCGATGGGGATGGTGAACTCGTCCGTCGTCGGATACCGCAGGTACGACCGCTCCCAGCCGAGCGCGGCCCAGCGCTGCCGGATCGCCCCGTAGACCGCGTGCGAGTCGGTGGCCGGTGTCCAGTAGATCGAGCTCGCCTTCGTGAAATGGTTGTAGCGGCCGACGCCGTCCGGGGTGGCTGTCTCGTCCGTCGTGGGATAGCCGAGCGGGCCCTTCTCCCAGTCCAGCGCCTCCCACCGGACACGGATCCGGCCCCAGATCGCATGCGCGTCGGTCTGCACCGTGTAGTAGATCGACGAAGCCTTGCTGAAGTGGTTGAACAGGCCGATCCCGTCGGGCGTCGGGAGTTCGTCCGTCGTCGGATAGCCGAGCGGACCCTTCTCCCAGTCCAGCGCCTCCCACTTGACCCGGATCCGACCCTGCACCGGATGCGCGCCGGTCGACGGCGTCCAGTAGATCGAGGACCGCTGGGTGCCCGGCCAGTCCGGGAAGTGGTTGAACCGGCCGACGCGGTCCGGGGTGGCTGTCTCGTCCGTCGCGGGTGGGCCGAACTTCCGGTGTCCGCCCAGCGCGAGGTACTTCTTGAGGATCTCGCCTTCCATCTGCTTCACACCGGTCTCGGCGCTCCAGTAGAGCCTGCCGCCCGCATACGGCCGGTAGCGCACGGTCCCGTCGGTGACCTCCGGCCCGGCCGGCGCGCCGAGTCGTTGCCGTAGCGCGGGTTCCGCCTGGTAGCGCCGGTCGATCGGGGTGAGGTAGGTCGCGGTCATGGTCAGGTCCCGCGCCGGGACGGTGACGGGCACCGTGCGCGAGGTCCGCCCGTCGGACCAGCTCACGAACGTCGAAACGCCATCGGCGGCGACCTGCTCCGCGACGATCTCGAACGTCGCGCCTTCGGTCACCATCGCGGTGTTGACCCCGCCTTCCGCCGGGATGCTCAGCGCGGCGGGCACGGTGGAGGTCAACGTCAGCCGGTGCTCACGCGGCAAGGCGACATAGGTCCTGCTCGACGTCACCCCGGCACTGTCGGTCACCGAAGCGGTGATCTCGACCCGCGAGTCCTGATGATCGGTGAAGGGCAAGGAAAAGACCGGGCCGCCGCCCGGCGAACCGGGATGCGCGTGACAGGTCGCTTCGTCCGGGCAATGCCGGATCAGCGTGGTCCACCCGACCGGCAGCACCCCGTCCTCGGTGTCGATCGCCGTCGCGCCGACGACGACCGGTTCCCCGACCGCGAAGGTCCGCGCGCCGGGATCCGTCATGATCAAGTCCGGCGAACGGTTTCCCGGCACCACGGCCACTTCGGTGCTGTCAGTGGCGCCGAGCCGGTCTGTGACGGTCAGCCGCGCCGTCGCCCTCGTGACCCCGGCACCGTAGGCATGGGTCACCCGGACGCCGTCCTGACTCGTGCCGTCGCCGAAATCCCAGTGATAGGTCAAGGGGTCGCCGTCGAAGTCGTAGGAACCGGAGCCGTCGAAGGTCACCGTCCTCGTCGAGGGATCGGTGCTCGACGTCGCCACCGCGACCGGTTCCGCGTTCGTCCCCGGATAGCTGAGCCGCCGCAGGTTCCCGGAGATGATGTCGGCGTAGACGATGTCACCATTGGCCGCGGCCGCGAATTTGACCGGCCCGCCGATCCCGGTGAACTTCGGCGGTCGTTGCGGTGCCTGGACGAGCCTGCCTTGACTGTCGTACGTCATCGTCCAGATCTTCTGCGTGGCGTAGTCGCCGAAGAAGAAAGCGCCGTGATATTCGTCCGGATAGGACGATCCACTGTAGACGATCCCGGCGGTGACGCTGTTCCCTTCGTCCACACCGGAGCCGTGGTGGTAGGTGGTGACCGGCGGGGTGTTGACGACGCCCGCGCAGCCGGCGAGGCCGGAATACCCCGGCGTGGGGACGTTTCCTTCCCAGCAAGGCCAGGCGTGGTTCGCGCCCGGCCGCACGACGTTCACCTCTTCCCAGGTGTTCCAGCCGACGTCGCCGACCACCGGCAGGCCGAGCCGCGGGTCAAGGGAGAACCGGAACGGGCTGCGATAGCCACTGGCGAAGACCTTGGAGCGGTTCGAATCCGGGGCCGAGGCGGAATAATAGGGATTGCCGGGGACTCCGGCGCCGTCCGGGGTGACGCGCAGGATCTTGCCGTAGAGCTGATCGAGGTCGAGCGCGCGCAACGCGCCCGGATCCATCCTGGTGAAGTCGGCGGCGTCGCCGATGGAGATCCACAACGTCCCGTCGGGCCCCGCGACGAGTCCGGTGATGCCGTGGACGTCGTAGAACCCGGGAAGGTCGACAAGCACGCGTTCGTTCGCGAGACCGGTGGGGACGTCCGTGCCGGTCACCGTCCAGCGCGCCACCCGCATGGTGAACGCGCCGCCGCTCGTGTCGAACGACCGCGCGAGGTAGATCTGGCGCGAGGTGGCGAAATCCGGGGCGACGGCGAGGCCGATCAGGCCGAGGTCCCCGCTGCCGTGGACGGGAAGGGTCGCGAGCGTCCGCGCCTGGCCGGTGCCGGGCACCCAGGCGACCTTGCCGCTCTTCCCGATGCTGAGCACCGAACCGTCCGGCAGGTAGGCGAAATCGGTCAGGTCGAACGCGGCCTGACCGCTCGGCTGGTCACGAAGGACGAAGCCGGACGGCAGAGTGGGCGCCCCGGTCGCTTCCGGAGCGCCCACCCATCCCGGGAGAAGCAGGATCGAGACCGACAGTGCGACGAAGAGACGAGTGAGTGCCCGGCTTCCGGTCATCGGCGCTTCCCCATTTCCGGCGTGTCCTTGGCACGTCGCCGGGACCGGGGAACTCATTGCCGCCGGAAGCTTTCATTTATCTCAAAGCAACCGAACCGCAATCATTCTCACGCTGCGCAGCCGAGCGGATACCTGCAGGTCAGGCCACGACCTGGACCACGTCGCCGCTCTGCAACGTCGTGAAGTACTTCTGCGAAGCCGCCGCCGACAGGTGGATGCAGCCGTGCGAGTACACCGAAAGGCTACCGGTGTGGAAGGCGATCCCCGGCAGGAAGAACACCGAGTTCGGCATCGGCGCGTCGAAGGCCTTCGAGTGGTAGTTCTTGACCTTGTTCGAAACGTGGAAGACACCGGTCGGCGTCGCGTGCCCCTTCTTGCCGGGCAGCTGCTTGACCGGGCCGTAGATGACCTTGCCGTCTTGCAGCAGCCACGTCTTCAGCGCGGAGAGGTCGACGCAGGCGCTCACGCCCGGCGAGGCCAGCGCGGCCTTGCACGGCACGTCGACGGCGTTCGCGGCGGGCTTGACCTCGGGTTTCGGGGTGGGCTTGGGCTTCGGTTTCGAAGACGTCGGCTTCGGGGTGGAGCTGCTGCTGCTCGACGGCCGGGACGACGTGGTCGGAGCCGCGGAGGACGTGGTCGGCACGGGCGCGGACGTGGTCGTGGCCCCGCCCGCCGGGTCGCCCTGCGCGACGGCTCCGCCACCAGGCGTGCTTCCGCCGGAGTTGCCCGAACACGCTGTCAGCACCAGCGCCGTGGTCAGTGCCGTCACCACCACCGAGAACTTCTTCACAACCCTTACCCCCGATTCGTCCGTGATCCGTCCGACATGGGTAAAGACGGAGGTCACGGGTCCGGGGTTGTTGATCGGAAGGTCACGATCACGTCTCAGGGCACGCGGCCGACGACCCGCGCGTACATCCGGCCCGGATTGGCGCCTTCGTCCAGATATCCGGGCAGCGGCGGCAGATCCCGCGCGAACACGGCCAGCCGCCCGAACAGTTCGTCCGCGTCGGCGGGACGCCGGTCCGGATCCTTCTCCAGCAGATCCGCGAGGAGCACGTTCAGTCCGTCCGGGACACCGTCCACTTCGGCCGGACTGTCCTTGACCTGCTTCTCGAACACCGCGTACGCCGTCGGACCGGTGAACAGCTGCCTGCCGGTCAGCATCTCGTGCAGGACACAGCCCAGCGCGTACAGATCGCTGCGCGGCCCGGCGATCCCGCGCTGGATCTGCTCGGGCGCCATGTACGCGGGGGTGCCCAGGATCTGCCCGGCGCGGGTGAACTGGGCGACGTCGGTCTCGCGCAGCATCGCGAGCCCGAAGTCGAGCACCTTCACGCTGCCGTCGGGACACAGCATCAGGTTGGTGGGCTTGAGATCGCGGTGGCAGATGGACAGCGCGTGCGCGGCGGACAGCACCGCGCAGGCCTGCGCCGCGATCGCGGCCGCCCACGGCACCGGCAGCGGCCCGTGTTCGGCGGCGAGATCGGCGACGGTCACGCCCTCGATGGCGACGGTCACGCCCTCGATGAACTGCATGACCTGGTACAACCGCTCGTCGTAGGTGCCGAAGTCGTACAACGTCGGCGCGCCCGCGTGTTCCAGGGTGGCGAGGATCCGCGCCTCGCGGATGAACCGCTGTTCGAGTTCGGTGTCCGGACCGCCGGGAAGCCCGAGGAACTTCACCGCGACGCGGCGGCCGAGATGCCGGTCGTGGCCCGCGTAGACCGCGCCCATCCCACCCCGGCCGAGCGGCAGCTCGTCGAGTTCGTAGCGGTCTGCGATCAGCACTAGTTCTCCGGCGTGAGCTGTCCTTCGGTGAGCCCTGCCAAGCCTAGTCTCACCAGCTCCAGGCCCGATTCCGCCGCCTCGCGGAGGGCGTCCTCGAAGGCGGCGAGGCGGGTGAACGCCTCCCCGTGGGCACGCTGCGCTTCGATCGGCAGCCGCGGGATCCGGGTGCGCTTGAGATCGATCCTGGTCGAGGTGGTCGGCGCGAGCTGCCCGGCCGCACGCAGGCAGCCGGCGAGGAACGCGGCGTCCAGCCGTTCGGGATCGGTGCGGTACTTCGACATCGTCGGCTCCGCCGCGAACGGTGCTCCATTGTGGACATACGCGGGCACGGCGGGCGACGCGAGGACGTCCCCCGCCTCCACCGAGTCCGGCACCGTGAGGACACCGGACTTCAGCAGCTCGCCGATCGTGGTGAACGAAGGCTTCTCGCCGGACACCGCCAGCGGCGGCAGTTCCGGCCGGATCTTCTCGAACCGCCGCCGGACTTCGAGAAAGGCCTCGCCCGCGTGCTCGTCCCGCGCCTGATACCGGGCGGGGGAAAGGTCGATCTCCTCGTCGAGCAGGTCGATGATCCGGACCGCGCCCGGCACCTCGGCGCCGCGCAGATGGTCCCGCCACTGTTCCTCCACAGTGGACGGATCGGCTAGCAGGAGCAACCGGGACGGCGGCCGCTCCCCGGGTTCCGGCCGCCGCAGCAGCCAGAGATCCGCGCCGCCGACCGTCACCACCGCGCGCAAAGCACCGGCCCGCAACAGGTTCCCGCGGATCCGCCGCCCGGTCCGGCGGCCGGCGGCGGCGGGCGGCATGCGGATCGCGACCAGCCCGCCGGGTTTCACGTGCGCGAGACAGTGCTGCACCCAGGCCAGTTCCGGTTCGCCGCGCGGCGGCTGACCGTACTCCCAGCGCGGGTCGCCGACGAGCTCGTCGTAACCCCATTCCCGTTCGTTGAACGGCGGATCGCAGACGACGGCGTCCGCGAGAAGCCCTTCGTAGGAGTCCATCGACAGGGCGTGCGCGCCGTACATCTCCATGTCCGCCCCGGCGAGCAGCAGCCGGTGCGCGGCGATGCACGAGGTCGCCGGGTCGTCGACCTGGCCGAGCAGCCGGGTGCCGCCGGAGGCGAGCAGCAGCGTCCCGAGCCCGCACGCGGGATCGAGGACGACACCGGGATCGGGACCGATGAGCCGGGACATCAGCGCGGCCACCGGTTCCGCGGTGACGGAAAGCTGGCGGGAGTGCGCCTCGACGTAGCGATCACAGAGGAACTCCAGAGCCTCGCGCGCGCCCTGTTCCCCGGCGAAGCGGTCCAGCAGTTCGAGCAGCTCGGCGTCGTCGTACTGGGGCGAGAACGTCCACTCCTGGACACCTCGACGCGAAAGGAAGGCGGCCACCCGGCCGACCCGGTCGGCCAGCGACAGGTCGTCGCCGAGGTTCCGCAGCCGCTGCCAGACCCGGTCCCCGAGCGATATTTCGACCGGTTTCCCGCGCTCACGCAGCC
Source organism: Amycolatopsis thailandensis (assembly GCF_002234405.1). GTDB lineage: Bacteria > Actinomycetota > Actinomycetes > Mycobacteriales > Pseudonocardiaceae > Amycolatopsis > Amycolatopsis thailandensis. The sequence goes on from NZ_NMQT01000133.1 coordinate 16,481, forward strand.
AGTTTTCGACGGCGACCAGGGAAAAGAGGGGGCTCGACGCCGTCCCGCCGACGGGTGGCGGAAAATCTCCGTACCGTCGACGCCAGTTGCTCACGGCGGCGCGGCCGACGCGGGCGAACCGCGCGATGTCCGCCGCGCCGACGGTGGCTTGCTCCTCCATCACGGCATCGTAACCGACAGCCGACCATTCCAGCCTTATGTTTGTGAACTCAGTACACAGCTGCTTTACTGGGATCCATGAGGTACACCCTTCGGTACGCCGCCGGCTCGGACATCGGGCAGCGTCGCCAGGTCAACCAGGACTCGGTCTACGCCAGCGCGAGGATGCTGGCGGTCGCCGACGGCATCGGCGGCCAGCCGCACGGCGAGGTCGCCAGCGCCGAGGCGGTGGGCGTCCTCTCCCGGCTCGACTCGGATCTCGGCGGGTTCGACCTCGCGGACGTCGACCTGTTCGAGGTGCTGAACGGTGGCCTGCGCGCCATCGACGACCGGCTGGCCGCGACGGCCGAAGAGCAGCCCGAGACGCGGGGAATGGGCACCACCCTGACAGCCCTGCTGTTCGACGGCGCGCAGTTCACGGCCGTCCACATCGGCGACTCCAAGGGGTACCTCCTGCGCGACGGGACGCTTCAGCGCTTCACCCGCGACCACACCCTCGCGCAGGCCCTCGCCGACGACGGGCGCATCGACCCGTCAGAGGTCGAGGGACACCCTCGCGGCTCCCTGTTGATGAAGGCGCTGCTGAGCACCGGAAGCGGCGAAGCGGACATCTGGACCTTCGAGGCGGCCCCCGGAGACCGCCTTCTCCTGTGCTCGGATGGGTTAACGGCAACGGTTGTCGAAACCGTTATCAAGGACGTCCTTGGCGCCTTCCAAGATCCCGCCGAGACCGTCCCGAGGCTGATCGATCTGGCCAACGAGGGCGGCGGACCGGACAACATCACCTGCGTCGTCGCCGACGTCCTGCCTCCCGCGCGCGCCTGACGGCTTCCAGCCGGAAAGCCAGGTCAGACCCGCCTTCGAAGGGGCGAAAGGGCATCCGGTAAAGTTCCCCACGGAGGATTGGCCGAGCGGCCTAAGGCGCACGCTTGGAAAGCGTGTTGGGTTCACGCCCTCGCAGGTTCGAATCCTGTATCCTCCGCCCTCGGCAAGGCCCCGGACGTTCCGACGTCCGGGGCCTTGTTGATTACTTCGCAGGACCTTCACTTAACAGAGTCAGATGATCACGCTAAGTTTAGGTGTGGTCGTTCCAGCCCCCGACGTCCCAAGGAGTCCGCCAAAATGGCCGGAGTCGAAGAGATCCGCGCTGGTATCGCGCTCGCGAACGAGAAGGCATCCGCGAGCATCGCCGCTCTTCAGCAGGCAGCGCAGTCTCTCGAAGAAGCCCAGCTTTCCCTGTCGCAGGCCACTCAGGGCAGCACCCAGCACGAGGTGAGCCAGGCACACGGGCTTCTCGCCGAAGCCCTCCAGGGCATCACCGGGATGCAGAGCACCATCCAGGCCGGCATCTCGTCGGCCGAGTCGTACTCGACCCGCCTCTAGAACATGTACCTCGAAGAACTGCACCAGCTGCTGACGGCCGTCCAGACCGGGCTCGCCGACGGACGCGCCCACGCCGAGCGGGCCAGAAGCCTGCTCGAAGAGTCCCGGCGCGCCATCGTGGAACCGCAGGCCCAAGCCGTGCCCTGGGTGCCGCCGCAGCTGGCACAGGCCGACGAGGGAATGGAAAACCTCCTGACGCGCCTCTCCGCCGCTGACGACCTGGTCAGCGGCTACCAATCCCGCCTCTGAGATCGGCGAGCCGGTATGGGCAGCAAAGCGAGTGAACAGCGCAATCGCGTCGCCACGGCGCTGGAGCGGGTCCGCCACCAGATCGGGCTCGTCCTCGGCGCCGCCGCCGGCGCCCGCCAAGCCGCCGAAGCGGAACTGGCCAAGCTGGAACTCGAACAGCGCATAGTCCGGGTGGGGATGAACAACTCCACCTCGGAGCAGTACGCCGAATGGTCGCGGCATCCCGCCGCGAACGAGGTGTTCGGCCAGCTCCGCAGCACCCGCGGCCAGTTCTATTCGGACTGGGAAGCGGGTCCGAACGCGCTGCGCGAGCTCGTCGCGCGCAACGCTCCGGGTCCCGCCGGCCAGCAGCCGGGCAACTGGCTCGGCCGGGTCGGCGGCGACCCCGGCATCACCGCGCCGGGGCTGTGGCGCATCGGGTCGGCGACCGTGCCGGGCCAGGACGTCCAGCGCACGTTCGACGTCGCGACGCCCCTGCTCGACGAGTCGCATCTGTCCATCAAGTCGGCTCCGAAGACGCGGGCGACCGTCGACGGCATCGTGCAGAACCTGCTGATGCGGATCCTGAGCACGTTCGAGCCCGGCGCGGTGCGCGTCCATCTGTGGGACGTCGGGCAGCTGACCGCGATCCTGCCGGACCTCTATCCGCTGAGCCGCACGAGCGCGCTCACCCTGTACGACCCGGGGCGGCTCGAAGACCTCCTCGACGAACTGGCCGGGCACATCCGCCGCATCCACGCGACCGGGATGCAGGCGGGGCACACGTCGCTGCGGGAGATCCGGCAGGCGACCGGTCAGCGCGTCGAACCGTTCCGCGTCGCGGTGCTCTACGGCAACGGGGAGACCCTCGAACCGGAACGGGCCCGCGAGCTGAAACGGGTCGCCACCGGCGCGCTGGCGGCCGGGATCTGCCTGATCCTGATCGACGTGCCCACCATGCTGTCGACGTCGGTCGAATCGCTGAGCCTGCACGACGACAGGCACGCGGTCAGCAGCATGACCGGTCCGGACCTGATCGTCGACCTCGATCCGCCGATGCCGTCCGGACAGGTCACCCGGGCCGCCGGGCGGATCGCCGAGGCGCTGATCGCCAAACAGGGCGGGCCCCGCGCGTTCGCCGACCTCCTGCCCACCGAATTGGGCAAGGAGAGCTCGGCGCGCGAGCTGCGGGCGCCGGTCGGGTTCTTCGAGGGCGAGGCGGTGGAGGTCGTCATCGGCGACGCCAGCCCGCACGTGCTCATCGGCGGGCCGAGCGGTTCGGGCAAGACGAACTTCCTGTACTCGCTGCTCGGCAGCTTCGCGGCGCGGTACTCGCCGGACGAGCTCGCGCTGTACCTGCTGGACTTCAAGGAAGGCGTGTCGTTCGCGGGCCTCGCGCCGGGGCGCCGGGACTCCAGCTGGCTGCCGCACGCCAAGCTCATCGGGGTCAACGTCAACACCGACCGCGAGTTCGGCCTGGCGCTGCTGCGGTATCTCGCCGACGAGCTGCGGCGCCGGTCCGCCGCGGCGAAACTGCACGAGGTCACCAACCTCGCGGACCTGCGCGAACAGGATCCCGGCGGGCACTGGCCGCGGATCGTCGCGGTGATCGACGAATTCCAGTACCTGTTCGCCGGGCGCGACGGCGTCACGTCGACGGCGACGCAGCTGCTGGAGGACATCGCGCGGCGAGGCCGGTCTCAGGGCATCCACCTGGTGCTGGCGAGCCAGGACGTCGCCGGGATCGAGGCGTTCTGGGGCAAGCCCGCGGTGTTCGAGCAGTGCACGTTGCGGATCGCGATGCCGAAGGCGCGGCGCGTGCTGTCCGAGACCAACAACGCGGCCGTTTCGGCACCGAAGTGGCACGCGGTGATCAACCACGATTCCGGGGTGGCGCACGGGAATCAGCTGGCCCATGTGCCGGACGCGAGCAGCAAGGACGTCTTCAACAAGCTGCAGCACCGGCTGTGGGAGCGGTACTCGGAGTCGTTCAAGCGGCCCCGGCTGTTCGACGGCGCGCATTCCCCGGTGCTGGAACAGTTCCCGGCGTTCACCGACCTGAAGCTGACGAGCAAGCCGCGCGCGCTGCTCGGTCAGTCCATCGACGTCGACGAGGCCGCCTGCGGGGTCGACCTGCCGAAGGCGCCGGGCCGGAACATCGCCGTGCTCGGCGCGGCCACGGCGGAGGCACTGTCCATCATGGACTCCGCCGCGCGGTCCCTGGCGAAACAGCACGCCGAAGGGGCCGTGGAGTTCGTGCTGTCGTGCCCCATCGAGGCGTCGATCCCGGCGGTGCAGGAACTGGCCGAGCGACTGCGGGCGGAGGGACACCACGCGGAACTGGTCGACGATTTGCCGGGCCGGGTAATCGATATCGCGGAGAAGCTGTCCTCTTTGGACAAAGCGCAGGTGCTGCTGCTGTACGGCGTCGACGCTTCGATCCCCGCGCTGGAGGCCAAGGCGCCCGGACAGCTCAAGAGCGGTTTGGATCAGCTGCGCGTGCTGCTGAAGCAGGGGCCGGCGCACGGCGTCCACACCGTCGGCTGGTGGCGCAGCATCGCGCGGTTGAAGGACACGCTCGGTTTCGCGGGCACCGACGACATCGGGAGCTGGGCGGCCTTGGACGTCCAGGGCAACGAACTCTCGCCGTTCGCCGCCGGGCAGGTCGTGCACTGGTCACCGCGGCCTGGCCGCGCGCTGTTCTTCGACCGCACCACCCACGGCGCCCCCGAGGTGATCATCCCGTTCCAGCGTCCGGAAGGGCTTCTCGATGGATGACGGCATCACCGCGGCCATGCGGTACAAGGAGATCGTCGGCCTCGCGCGCGCCTCGGCGGAGAACCTGCGGAGCTGGGAGGTCGCGCGCGCGGACGAACTGGAGGCCCGGCTCGCCGAGGCGCACCAGTCCGTCGCGGACGCGGCCGAGCGTGAGCAGCGCGCCGTCGACAGGGCGTCCCGCTGGTGGAAGATGGCTCAGCACAACGTCGAAGGCCTCACCTGGCTGCCGGAGGACGAAGAACCGCAGCCGGTGCCGACAGCTCGGGCCGGGTACCTGGAGAAGTACCTGGAAGAGGTCAAGCCGAGCTACCAGGAGCTCGTGCAGGCCGTCCTCTCCCTGGGATGGCGCGCGAAACGCTCCTGACCCTGATGCATTTCGTCCTCTGGATGCGGTACTTGCGCGTGCAACTACCGCATCCAGAGGACTAATTGCGTGGGTTACGGCTTCGGCAGGTACGGGCCGAGCACCTTCTCCAGGTAGTCCGCCAGGTCGTAGAACGCGTCCTGGACCGGGTTGCCCGCGCTCGGCCGGAACCGCAGCAGCTGCGGGTCGTGGTCGCTCGCCTGCTTCGCGAACTCGGCGTTCAGGTGGACGACGTCGTAGTCGACCCCGCGCGGCGCCTTCGACGCCAGGATGTGGTCCAGCACCTGCGACTGGCCCTCGAAAACGTAGCTGTACCGCTCGTTCTCGGGCAGAGACGCGATGAGGTCCTTCAGCGCGTCACCGGCGGTCAGCGTCTTCACGGCGGGCGAGAACGGGTAGTCGTTCAGGTCACCGGCGACGACGATGTTCGCGTTCTTGTCCGACGCGAGCAGCTTGTCGATGAAGCCGCGCAGCACGGTCGCCTGCTTGGCCCGCTGCACCTCGGAACTCCGGACCGGCGGCTGGTTGCGGCCGTGGGTCGGCTGGTCGCCGCCCTTGGAGTTGAAGTGGTTCGCGACGACGAACACGGTGCGGCCCTGGAAGACGAACTCACCCACCAGGGGCTTCCGGCTGGCCTCCCACGCCTCGTTCAGCGGGTCGACCCGGCCGGGCGAGACGGTCAGGTGGGTCTTGCCGCGTTCCTTGACCACGTCGACCGGGGTGATCGCGTCGCCACCCTTGCGGTCCACAAAGGACACCCGAGCCGGGTTGAACAGGAAGCCGACGCGGATGTTGCCGCCCGGCTGGCCGCCGTCCTTGCCGTTCTCCGGGTCGATCTGACGCCACTCGTAGCGCGGGCCACCGGCGGCGACGATCGCGTCGGTGAACTTCCGCAGCGTCTGGTCCGCGGCGACGGTGCCGTCGTTCGTCGGGCCGTTGTTGTCCTGGATCTCCTCCAGGTTCAGGATGTCCGGCTTCGCCAGGTTGGTGGCGATGGCCTTCGCCAGCTCGCCGAACTTCTCGTCACTGTCCAAAGCGGACAGGTTCTCGACGTTGTAGGTGGCGACGGAAAGCTCACCGCTGCGCTGCGCGCGGGTGCTCTCGCGCTGCAGGCCGTTGTCCTTGGCGGCGCCCAGCTTCGTCGCGAACAGCGTGTAGCCGCCGAAGTTGCTGTACTCGACCGGGCCGGAGGTCTCGCCGGTGAGCACGTCGCCGGTGTTGACCTTCGGGAACGGCTGCTCGGCGAACGGGATCAGCGACGCGACCTTGAGCACGCCGGTGTTGAGCCGGTCGTAGTCCAGGTACACCGCGCCGCCGCGAACACTCGGGTTCTGCTTCGGCTTGGTGGTCACGTAGAGCTCGTTGAACGACGACGTCGGGCCGACGACGCGCGCGTCGGAGACGCTGACCAGCTCGCTTTCGTGCGACTCCCAGAAGTCCAGCGAGTACTTCGCGGGCTCCAGCAGCAGCGGCTCGATGCTGCCGCCCGGCGCCGGGGCGACGGTGTCCGGGACCGAGTCCGGCGTGACGACGGTCGCGGCGGGCAGCGCGTTCCCGCTCGAATCGACCGTCCACTGCGCACTCGTCAGCTCGGTGAGCGATTGGTACGGCGAGGTCGCGGGCGCGTCCGGGTAGAACTCGCGGACGGTGCCGGTGGCGGTCACCGCGTCGCCGACGGCCACGGCGGGCGTGGTCGAGCCGGTGAAGACGAACAGGCCCTCGCTGGTGCGCGGGTCGGCGTCGGGAGCGGTGTCGGTGATCCAGAACCCGCGGGCCGAACCGAAGCTCCGGATGGCGGTCACGACGCCGGTGACCCCGGCGACCTTCCGGTCCTTGAACGGCGAGATCCGGGTGGTGCCCTGGATGTCGTGGATCTTGGCGTTCACCGCGGGCGGGCCGGTCTCGCCCGGCGTCTCGCCCTTGCCGTTGGTCGGCGTCGGCGCGCCGGAGGTGAAGTCGGCGGCGTTGTCGTCGGTGTCCGCGAGCGCCGTCCCCCTGGCGACGGACGCGGTGTTGGACGGCGCGGGCGCCGCGCTCCCCTCCCGGATGACGGCGGCCGGGCCGAAGCCGACCAGGTCCTTGATCCGGGTGTCGGCGGCGCAGTCGGCGGCGGTCTTGCAGTTCAGCGCCGTGGTGCCCTGGACGAGCGCGATGGTGCCGGCGGTCGCGGACAGGGCCAGCGAACCGGTGGCGTCCGGTGCCGGGAGCGCGACGGTGCCGCCCGCGCCCTTCGCCTGCGCGATGAGGTACCGCGCGCCCGGCGCGACACTGCCGGTCAGCGGCGTGACCTGCCAGCTGTTCCCCGACGCGGGCGCGTACTGGACGCTGAAGCCGTCGAGGCTCACGGCGGCCGCGCCGCGGTTGGCGAGTTCGACGAAGTCGTTGGTCAGCGTCGCGCCCGAGTTCCCGCCACCGCCGTAGACCTCGGCGATCACGGCGTCGGCGCTGGGCGCGGCGAGCGCGGCCGGAGCGGCCGTGCCGCTCACGACCAGCCCGGAGGCGACGGCCACGGTCAGGGCCCTTCTCCGGGCAGCACGTCGGGATGTGGTCACGCTGAGTCCCCTCTTCGCAAGATCGGTCGAGGAATACTCCCCCGAACAAGTGAAATGAGGAAGACGACAAGACAACGATTCGTCACCGCTAGCCCGTTCGGCCGCTGGTTCCGCCGTGTTCTCCCGTGAGACGATCAAGATCCGCCGCCTGCGAAGCACCAGGAGGCGTCTTCATGCGCGGACTTCTTTGCGCGCTCGTCATGGCAGGTCTCGTGATCCCGGTTCCCCAGGCGGGCGCCAAGCCGCCCGAAAAGGCCGCTTTCGAGGTGATGACCCCGGCGAGCGCGGTCGCGTCCCGGACCGACCGGCGGCCGAACGCGGGCGGGATCTTCGACCCGGTGGCGCGCAAGACCTTCATCTCGTGGTCCGGCAAGGCCGCGGACACCTACGTCCAGGCCTACGACCACCGGACCGGCGCCTGGACCGTGCCGAAGAAGATCGCCGGCGGCGAGTCCGATCCGCACAACTATCCGACGATGCTGCTGGCGGGCGACGGGCATCTGCTGATCTTCCGCGGCATGCACAACACGCGGACCGTGATCAGCCGCGCGCCGTTGGCCCACTCCCTCGACGGCACCTGGACCGACACCGAGGTCCCCGAAGGCGACTCGGCGAGCTACCCGATGCCGGTCAAGACCGCCGACGGCACGCTGTTCATGTTCTATCGCGAGACCACGAACGAACTCGATCCTTCGGCCGCGCCCGACTTCCGTCCGATGAAGTACATCGTCTCCCGCGACAACGGGAGGACGTGGAAGAACTCGGTGCAGCTGACCGGGAAGCGGTGGGCGTTCGGCTCATTGGGCCGAGCCGACCACATGGACGAGATCTACGTCGGGCAGCTGCGCTACCTGCCGTCGTCAGGGCGGATCCAGTTCGTCTATACGCTCGCGGGCGGCGGACCGGAGCAGCACAAGCACGACGTCTACCACCGCAACGTCTACTACCTGTCGTTCGACGTCCGCACGCTGCGCTTCTTCTCCGCCGCCGGACGCGACCTCGGCACGCAGGTCGACGACACCGAGCAGGAGCGGTACCTCAAGGTCGTCGAAACCCCGCTCGAACTCCCCGGCGGGCTCAAGTCGCCGGACTACATCCTGCAGACCGGCACCCAGCGCGACGGCAAACCGTTCGTCACCTGGTTCCAGTTCGACGCCGCCGGCTCGCCGCGCGATTTCGCGAGCGCGTGGAACGGCCGGAACTGGGAAGTGCGCGAAGTCGCGAACGGGCTCCGAATGCGCGAGATCGAACAACTCAATGGCGGCACTTGGCGCGTTTACGGAACGCGGGACGGACAGCCGGGCATCGAGACGTTCCTGCTCGAGAACGGGCGCGCCTGGAAGCCGGAAACCTTGATCACCACACCGAAACCGGTCCAGCGCGTCGAAGTGATCGCCGGTTTCCGGGACCCCGCCCGGATTCTGGCGACCGGCGCGTCCAGTGCGCGTGACGTCTCCGTGGCCGACGGTGACATTTATGTCGCGGGAGCGCCACGCAAATAGCCCATTGGTGTTCCCCTGCCTTAAATGAACCTCAAGTCCGGGTTCAACCAGGCATTTCCGGAGTTACCTTTGGCGACGTGAGCGAGGACACAATCCTCCCTCACGTCGCCGGAGGAGGTGTCCGATGGGCTGGCTCATCGCTGGTACGGCACTGGTTCTGCTGCTGGGTATCGCACTGGCCGTCGACCTGCGCGACCGCGGGCGCGGCAGGCGTCCGGTGGCCCACTTCGGCGGCGCGCGGCTCGACGCCGTGCTGCGGGAAGCCGATCTGCGCGAACGGCATCTGACTTCCTGACGCTCACCGGGGAGGGTGAGCGGGGGGAACTGGGGGCGCACCGCCGGTGCACGGGACCCGTCGGGGGAGGACGGAGCCCGTACACCGGCGGTGTGTCATTTCCGCCCGGCCCCACTCGCGTGATCAGACCCGGAACTCGCGTGACTGAAGCCGGAACTCGCGTGATCAGAGCCGTGACTCGCGTGTTTGGAGCCGGAACTCACGAGATCCGTCTCCAAGCACGCGAGTCACGGCTCCAAGCACGCGAGGCCCGCGCGACCGCCGCGTCAGCGCTCCAGCTCCTGCCGTGACTTGACCTTCCCGATGAGCGACTTCGCCCCGGCGACCGCCGCCTTGCCCGCGCCCTTCGCGCTCGCGGCCAGGAACGTCGTCCAGTCGAAGTAGTCGCGCCACAGCACGATCCGGCCGTCGCGCACTTCGAAAGTGCCGCACACCCAGAACTCCGCCTCCCACGCACCACGCCGGAGGACGTCGGTGCGCTCGGTGAGCACGATCGGGCCGTCGGCGGCGATGTGGTGGGTGCGCGCCTCGAACCCGCTGCCGTAGCGGGCCATCGTGCGCAACTGCTTCTCCACCGCCGAAAGGCCGCGGGCCGCGGGAAGCGGGACGTTCTGATAGACGATGTCGATCGCCACGAAGCTCAGCGCGCTGTCGATGTCGAGCTCTTCGAGGGCCTGAAGGAAACCGGTCACCACCGTCTTCGGATCCGTCATGCCGACCAAGGCTAATCCGGTTTTGAACCGCCGGAAGGTCACAGCCGTATCACAGAACGGAGGGGCCGGTTTCCCCTGACTACGGAGGTATCGATGCGACGGCGACTGCCGATGGCACTGTTCGCGCTGGTCGTCTGGGTGCTCGCGGGCTGCTCGACGGCCACGGGCGCGGCACCGGCGGCGAGCACTTCCGGCGCCAACCAGGCCGACGTGACCTTCTCCCAGCAGATGGTCCCGCACCACCAGCAGTCGATCCAGGTGGCGAACCTGGCTTCGGAACGGTCCGCTTCCGAATACGTGAAAGCCACCGCGGCCAAGATCGTCAAGGCCGAGTCGGCCGAGGTCCAGACGATGACCGGCTGGCTGCAAGCGTGGAACGCCGCCGTGCTCCCCGCGGCGGGGCACGCGGGCCACGCGATGCCGGGGATGATCACCGAGGGACAGGTCGCCTCGCTGCAGAACCTGACCGGCGCGGAGTTCGACAAGACGTGGCTCCCGCTGATGGCCGAACACCTGCGCAACGGCGTCGCGATGGCCAAGACCGTGCTGTCTTCGGGCGAGCACGCCGAGACCAAGGCGCTGGCACAGGAGATCGTGGAGAACCAGACGGCGGCGATCGACGAGATCACCGCGCAGCTTCCTTGACCCCCTGAAGGCCCCGAAAGGCCGTCCGCTATTGTTCTCGGCGGTGGCGTGTCCGAGCGGCCGAAGGAGCACGACTCGAAATCGTGTGACGGCTAATAACCGTCCGTGGGTTCAAATCCCACCGCCACCGCAGGCGAAGGGCCCGGTCTCCACGGAGACCGGGCCCTTCCGCGTGAGGGGCTACTTGTTGAACTTGTCCTTGAGATCCTGCACGCCGCCTTCCGCACGGTCGCGCAGGTCGTGCCCGGTCTCCTTGACCTGACCTTCGGTCTGGTCCGCCCGGCCGGAGTTCGCGAGGTCCTGATTGCCGGTCTTCTCGCCGAGCTTCTCCTTGGCGGCGCCGATGGCCTGCTCGGCCTTGTCCTTCGCCTTGTCGAAAACGCTCATGGCGGGTGTTCCTCCTTCGACCGCGGCCACCGTTTGCGGCCGCTTGTCCAGAGGGTTACCCGGGAAACCGGGGCCGACACATCTGTCACCCGGTGCGGTTACCCCGCTGCCCGTGGAAGAAGTCTTCGAGCAGGGTCGCGCATTCGGACTCGAGCACGCCGCCGACGACTTCCGCGCGATGGCTGAGGCGCCGGTCGCGGACGACGTCCCACAGCGATCCCACCGCCCCCGTCTTGGGCTCCCAGGCGCCGAAGACGAGCTTCGCGACCCGGGCCATCACGAGCGCGCCGGCGCACATCGTGCACGGCTCCAGCGTGACGGCGAGCGTGCAGCCTTCGAGCCGCCAGCCGTCACCGTAGATCTCGGACGCGGCGCGCAGCGCGAGGATCTCCGCGTGCGCCGTCGGGTCGCCGAGTTCTTCGCGGGCGTTGCGCGCGGAGGCCAGCGGGGTCCCGTCGGGTGACAGGACGATGGCCCCGATCGGCACGTCGTCGCCCGCACCTCGCGCCGCGGCGATCGCCGCCCGGACGGCGGCGATGTCGGCGGCGGAGGCGGCGGGGCTCAGATCTCGTCCAGGATCTTGGCGAACTCGGCGGCGAAGCCGCACCGCTGCGCGACCATCTGGAGTTGTTCGTCCGGGTACAGCTCGACCTCGCCGACGATCACCTGGAGTTCGGCCCCCGGCAGTCCGAGATCGGAGAGGATCTCCAGATCGCCTTCCGGCCAGACCGCGTCGTCGTCCTCGTCCGGGGGGTCGACTCTCAGCACGTCGAGCACGTCGGCGGCGATGTCGTAGTCGAGCGCCGCGGCGGCGTCGGACAGCAGCAGCGACGGCCCTCTGGGACTCGGCCGGACGATCACGAAGAACTCGTCGTCGATCGCCAGCAGGCCGAACGCGGCACCGGTCGAACGCAGTTTTCCCAGCTCGGTGATCGCAGCGTCGAGCTCGGCGAGTGCCCCTTGATCCAGGGAACTGCACCGCCACCGACCGTCCTCCCGCACCACGGCCACCGCGAACCCCGTGATCGGCTCTTGCACCGCCATGCGCACACCGTATTCCGCCCGCATTCGGAACGCACGCACGGTGCGCCTGAAGCGCCGCATGCGCCACTATCGAGACATGACCGGACCGACCGACCTGCCCACACTCCCCGATGCGCGCTTCGCCGGATTGCTGGACGAGGCCCGCGCTCTTCAAACGAAAACCGTGGAACTCCGCCGGGAGATCCACCGGAATCCGGAGATCGGCCTCCACTTGCCGAAGACCCAGGCCTCGATCAAAGCGGCCATCGACGACCTGCCGCTGGAGATCGTCGAGGGCAAATCGACCACTTCGCTGACGGCCGTCCTGCGCGGCGGGAAGCCCGGCCCGGCGATCCTGCTCCGGGGCGACATGGACGCGTTGCCGCTGCACGAGGACACCGGTCTCGACTTCGCCTCCGAAGACGACGACGCGATGCACGCCTGCGGGCACGACACCCACGTCGCCATGCTGGCGTCGGCCGCGCGGCTGCTCAGCGAGCACGTCGACGAGCTGGCCGGGTCGGTGGTGTTCATGTTCCAGCCCGGCGAGGAGGGCGAGCACGGCGCTCGTCACATGATCCACGAAGGCGTGCTCGACGCCGCGGGGGAACGCGTCGAGAAAGCGTTCGGCCTGCACATCTTCACCTCGGCCGCGTCCGGCGTCGTGCAGACGCGACCTGGCCCGATCATGGCGTCGGCGAACAGCTTCCACGTCACCGTCACCGGCCGGGGCGGGCACGGCTCGGCGCCGCATCAGGCGATCGACCCGGTGCCGGCGGCCGCCGCGATGGTGAGCGCGCTGCAGACGATGGTGACCCGCAAGGTGAGCGTGTTCGAGCCCGCGGTGGTCTCGGTCACCCGCATCGAGACCGGGACCACGACGAACATCATCCCGGAGACGGCGTTCCTAGAGGGCACGATCCGCACGCTCTCCGAGCGGACACAGGCGTTCGTGCGCGAGGAGCTGCCGAGGGTGTGCGAGGCGGTCGGCGCGGCGCACGGCGTCCGCGTGAGCGCCGAAGTCCTCCCCGGCTACCCGGTCACGGTGAACGATCCGAAGGTCGCGGGGCGGGTGCTGGAGCTGGCGGCGGAGGTCCTCGGCGCGGGCAATTCCGAGTTCATGGAGAACCCGGTGATGGGCGCGGAGGACTTTTCCTATGTCCTGCAACGCGTTCCTGGCGCCTTCGCCTTCCTCGGCGCCTGCCCGCCCGACGCGGACCCGGCCACGGTCGAGGCGAACCACTCGAACCGCGTGATCTTCGAGGAGGACGCCATGGCCAACGGCGTCGCGATGTACGCCGCTTTCGCCCTGGACGCGCTGCGGTAGCCATTACACAACACTGTTGATTTAATGGGTGTCATGAGCGATGACACCCTGGCCGTCCTGGCCGCGCAGGAGGAGCGCCTGGTCTTCCGCCGGTTCGACAACGAGACCGCGCTGGAACTGGGCGCCCACCTGCTCGCGGCGGCGCGGGACCGCGCCCTTCCGGTGACGGTCTCCGTGCGCCGCGGCGGCCAGCGGCTGTTCCACGCGGCGTTGCCGGGCACCTCGGCCGACAACGACGCGTGGATCGACCGCAAGAGCCGCGTCGTCGACCGCTACGGGCACAGCTCGTTCCTCGTCGGCGAACGGTTCCGCGCGAAGGGCACGACGTTCGAGGCCGGCTCACGCCTCGATCCGGATCTGTACGCCGCGCACGGCGGTGTGTTCCCGGTGATCGTCGACGGCGTGGGTCCGGTCGGCACCGTCGGTGTCTCGGGACTGCCCCAGGCCGACGATCACGCGTTCGTCGTCGAGCAGCTGGAAATCTTCCTCGCCACACTGTCCTAAGTAGACTATCCACGGAGTTGTCCACAGGTTGTTCACGTGTGGACAACTCCGTGCGCGAGTCACGTCGTACTTCGGCTGAGGCGCAGGGTGAGGAAGGCGCCGCTGGGCGAGAGGTCCGCGTGGTCGACCCGATAGCCGCCGAATCCCGTGCCCTCCGGGCCCATCACGTCCATCGCGAACGACACCCTCGGGCCGGTCGACGGCCGCGCGTAGGAGAGTGTCACGATCGCGCGCCCCGCCGAAGCGCACTTGTCACCTCGTGGGCACCGCTCGTCCCGCACCGCCAGGTAGCCGAGGCGCAGGTCTTCGTCCGGGAGCACCGTCCACGTGCCCAGGCGGAAGGTGAACGCCTCGCCCAGCGCGGGCGGGCCGCACGAGGCGTTCAGGAACACGAGCACCAGACCGAACAAGACCAGTTTCGCCGGGGTCCCCCAGAGCCACCGTCTTCGCATGCCGGGAGGACGTGCCTGCCGGTCGTCCCGGTTGCCTCGGACCGGCCGTCCCGAGAATCAGGACAACCGGTCCGAGGCTCGATCGTTCGCTGTGGCCGGGGTTACTCGCGCGTTAACAAGGCGTCAGCGACGTCGCGGAACGCGTCAGGGAGGCGTTGGCGAAGCGGCCGGGCCGGGGCGATCGGAGTTGTGCTGGGCGAGCACTGACCGATCGACGCGGAGGTAACCGTGACGCTCAGCGAGCTCCTGCCCAGCCTCGGTTGCGAGGCCGCCGACCACCTCGAACCCGGGGTCTGGCCGCGGAGCACCCGGCTCGGGCCCGGCGGGGAACTGCTGTTCGCCGGCGCGCCGGTCTCGCACCTCGCCGCGAGGTTCGGGACACCGGCGTACCTGCTCGACGAGGACGAGGTCCGGCAGAACGCCCGCGCGTACCGCCGGGCCCTGCCGGACGCCGAGGTGGCGTACGCGAGCAAGGCGCTGTGCACCCGCGCGGTCCTGCGCTGGGTCGCCGAGGAAGGGCTTTCCCTCGACACCTGTTCGGCGGGCGAGATCGCGGTGGCGCGGTCGGTCGGCTTCCCCGCCGAGCGGATCCTGCTGCACGGCAACGCGAAGACCCCCGAAGACCTCAAGGCCGCGCTGTCCTATGGCGTCCGACGGATCGTGGTGGACTCGCTCGACGAGATCGAGCAGCTCGGCGCGCTGGCCACCGGCGCGCAACAGGTGCTGATCCGCGTGACCCCGGACGTCTCGGCGGGCACGCACGCGGCGATCACCACCGGCACCGAAGGGCAGAAGTTCGGGTTCTCACTGCGCGAGGAGGTCCGCGACAATCTCGGCCGGGCCGTCTCGGCCGTACTCGCGCAGCCGGGGCTCCGCCTGGCCGGGCTGCACTGCCACATCGGCTCGCAGGTGTCCCGTGTGGACTTCTACGAACTGGCCGCCCGCAAGATGATCGGGGTGCTCGTCGCCCTCCGCGAGAGTCACGGTGTCACGTTGCGGGAACTGGACCTCGGCGGCGGGCACGCCGTCCGCTACCTGCCCGGCGACCCGGGTTTCGACATCGACGGTTACGTGCGCCGCCTGCGGGTCGCGCTCGCCTACGAATGCGCGTCGCACGGCTTCCCACAGCCGAAGCTGACGATCGAACCCGGCCGCGCGATCGTCGGACCGGCAGGGATCACCGTGTACCGGGTCTGCGCGGTGAAACGCGGTTCGCGCACGTTCGTCGCCGTCGACGGCGGGATGAGCGACAACGCGCGGCCCGCGCTCTACGGGGCGGCCTACACCGCGCGCCTGATCGGCAGGCGCAGCCGCGCCGCCCGGCGGCCGATGACGGTGGTCGGACGGCACTGCGAATCGGGCGACGTCCTCGCCGACGGACTCGCGCTCCCCGACGACGTCCACCCCGGCGATCTGCTCGCCGTCCCGTGCACCGGGGCATACCACCACTCGCTCGCGTCGAATTACAACCTCGTCGGCAGGCCGCCGGTCGTCGGTGTTTCCCGGGGCACCGCGACGTTGCTCGTCCGCCGCGAAACCGAGGAAGACCTGCTGAAACGCGATCTCGGCTGACCCCTCTTCCGAAAAGCTCGGCACTCTCCCTGTCGAACGACCGATTCCTTCGCGCGACGGCGCCGGGAAAGAGAATCGCGACAAACAACTTAACGGCGGTAGCATTCTGGACATTGATCGATACGCTGCGCGACAAGAATCGCATGCCGAAACAAAGGGAGGGACGGCATGGGTGACGAACCACGCGCGCAGATGGAGCAGCGCACACCTAGAGGTTTGGACAATACCGATCGCACTCTGATCGCTCTACTGCAAGTCGACGGGCGGGCCTCGTTCACGGCACTGGCCAAGGCCGTCGGCTTGTCGGAGGGTGCGGTGCGGCAGCGCGTCCAGCGGCTGCTGCGGGACGAGACGATGCAGATCGTCGCGGTCACGGATCCGGCGAACGTCGGACTCGGTCGTCAGGCGATGGTCGGGATCAGAGTCCAAGGCGATCCGCGAGCGGTCTCCGACCAGCTCTCCGGATTGCCGGACGTCCATTACGTCGTGCTCACCGCGGGAGGCTACGACCTGCTCGCCGAGGTGGCCTGCCGGGACGACGAGCACCTCTTGAGTGTGCTGAACGACGACATCCGGCCCATCCCGGGAGTCGTCAGCACCGAAACGCTCGTCTACTTGAAACTCGCAAAACAGACATACGCCTGGGGCAATCTGACCCGATGACATCCAGTCCCGTGCCATGAAAGGTCCCTTCCTTGCGAATTTCGCAAGGAAGGGACCTTTCATGGCGTTCGCGGGAGGGTCAGACGCACCGCAGATACACGTCGGGAGTCCGCCGCCCGGAATCAAGACCGCGGAGGACTTTCGGCAGCCGCCCGCTGTAGAGGACCCCGAGCCGCTGCGTCGCTCTCGTCAGCGCGACGTACAGCTCCGCCTCACCGCTCGGACCGTCGGCGAGGATCCGCTCCGGCTCCACCACCAGCACGGCGTCGTACTCCAGCCCCTTGGCCGCGGACGGCGCGATCGCGCCCGGCATCCCGGGCGGCCCGATGACGACCGACGTGCCCTCACGCCCCGATTCCGCACGGACGAATTCCGCGACGGCGTCTTCCATGTCCACTTCGGACAGTCGGCGCGCCCACGGCCGCACGCCGCACGCCCGCACCGATTCCGGCGGTACCACGTCCGGGGCGAAACTCGCCAGCACCGAAGCCGCCACCGCCATGATCTCCGCCGGTGTCCGGTAGTTGACGGTCAGCTTCCGGTACACCCAGCGATCGGCGACGTACCGGGAAAGCATCGCGTCCCAAGACCGCGCACCCGAGGGTGACCGGCGCTGCGCGAGATCCCCGACCACGGTGAAGGACCGGCTGGGGCAGCGCCGCATCAGCACCCGCCAGTCCATTTCGGACAGTTCCTGCGCCTCGTCGACCACCACGTGGCCGTAGGTCCATTCCCGGTCGGCGGCGGCGCGTTCGGCCAGATCCCGTTCGTCGCGTTCGGCGAACCGGTCCGCCAGTTCTTCGGCCATCAGCACGTCCGTCGGCCGCAGCGCGAACTCGTAGTCGTCGTGGTCGTCTTCCACCTCGACGATTTCCAGCACCCGCTCGGCGTACTCCTTCCTGGCCAGCCGCCGCCGCTCCGCCTCCCGGCGCTCGGCGGTGCGGTCGTGTCCGAGCAGTTCGACGGCTTCGTCCAGCAACGGCACGTCGGACACCGTCCACGCGTCCGCGTCGGCGCGGAACAGCGCGGGATCGGCTCCTGCCGCCCGCAACCGCTCCGGTGAGGCGTAGAGGTCGGCCAGCAGGCGCTGAGGCGTCAGCGTCGGCCAGAGGCGTTCCAGCACCGCACTGAGCTCCTCGCTGGCCTCCAGGTCCCGCCGGGCGTTCTTGAGCATCTCCGGGCGGGTGTGCTCGTCGTCCTCCGGCAGCCAGCCCGCGCCGATCCGGTCGACGGCGCGTTCGGCGAGCGCGGCGATCACCTCGCGCCCGAAGACGGCCTTCGCCTCGTTGTGCAGCAGGCCGCTGTCCCTGGCCACCTCGCGCGCGGCCGCCGCGACCTCGGCGTCCAGCGGCACGGTGACGTCGTCGAGCTCGATCGGCTCCGGCGCGGCTGGCAGTTCCTGCCGATCCGTCACCGCGGCCGCGAGCACGTCCAGGATCGCCAGCGAGCCCTTGAGCCGCTGCACCCGGGGCGCGTCCTCGCGTTCGGTGCTCAGCCCGGCGACGAGGCCGCCGGGCGTCGCGAAGACGGCGCTGGTCTCGCCGAGCGACGGCAGGACACGGCCGATGTGGTCGAGGAAGCCACTGCTCGGTCCGATCACGAGCACGCCGCGGCGTTCCATCCGCTCCCGTTTCGTGTACAGCAGGTACGCCACCCGGTGCAGCGCCACCGCCGTCTTGCCGGTGCCCGGGCCGCCCTCCACGACGAGGACCCCCGCGTGGTCAAGGCGGATGATCTCGTCCTGCTCGGCCTGGATCGTCGCGACGATGTCCCGCATCCCCTCGCCGCGCGGCGCGTTGACCGCGGCCAGCAGCGCGGCGTCGCCCCGTTCCCCCGCCGATTCCGGACGGCCGAAGACCTCGTCGGTGAAGTCGAGGACGTCACGGCCGAGAGTGCGGAATTGACGGCGCCGGGCCATTCCTTCCGGTGACGCCCCCGTCGCGCAGTAAAACGCGCGTGACGCCGGCGCCCGCCAATCCAGCACCAAAGGTTCGTAGTCGTTCTCCTCGTCGAAAAGGCCGATCCGCCCGACGTAGGACCGGTCGCCCGAAAGGGCGTCCAAACGACCGAAACAAAGGCCTTCGTCGGCGATCTTCAGCCGCGCCATCTCGCGGGCTTTCGTGCCGGCGGAGACCTCACGGTCGGAAAGCGCGAAGCCTTCTCCCCGCAGCGCACCGGCGTACGCTTCGCTCACCCGCACGCGTTCCGTGTCCAGCCGCCCGTAGAGCGACGCGACGTACTGCCGTTCGGACCGCAATTCCTCGTCGTACCCCTGATTTGACAAGTTTCCCTCACAGCGGTTAGACTGACAACACATTCGGCGTTCTGATCTTCTCTTTCCGATCAGGAGCCGATTTTCTATTGTCCACCACTTGTCAAGAGAGACCCCGCATTCCCCGGGAAACGATCTTGCGCGATAATGGGGACGGGCATCCACCATTACCGCGCACGATCCGCGACGCCCTCAGCCGAGCATGAACTCGCGCGGCTCCAGCGCCCGCCCCACCACCCGGACGTCACCCAGCCAGCCGTGGAACGCCTGCTCGACGATCGAGTCGTAGGCGTAGGCGCCGATCAGCCAGGAGCCGCCGGGGTTCGCGATCCCCGCCGCGGCCGTCTTCGGATTCCGCAGCACCGGACAGCCGTCGACGTAGAGCGTCGTCCGCCTGCCGTCGTTGACGGCGGCGACGTGGATCCATTCCTTCAACGCCAGTTCGTGTCCCCACGCGGTCGAGATCCCGTTCTGGTTCACTGGGAACACCGCCCACTGGAACGCCGCACCGTCCGAAAGGGACAGCGTGGCCGACGGCTCGCCGGGATCGTCACCGGTCTTGCCCGCCTTGCCGCCCGAACCCTGCCTGCCGAAGATCGCGGCCCAGGAATGCTTGCCGTCCTTGAAATCCTCGGGCAGCTTCACGAACGCTTCGACGGTGTAGCCACGCGCGAACGTCTCCGCGTTCATCGGCGCGGAGTCCGCCGTGCGCAGATACGCGCCGCGGGCCGGTTTCTTGCCGCCGTCGAACCGGAGGCTCGACCTCGACGGCTGCCGCCCGGAGAACTCGCCGGAGTACCGCAGCGTTTCGGCCGCGCTGCCGGGCAGCGTGACCCGCACCAGGTCGTTGCCCCGGCCGGAAAGGTCGCGGGCCCCGTCAACAGGCGTGCCGTCCCGGCCTTCGAACCGCCAGTAGGCCACGATCCCGCGGATAAGCTGCCGTTCGGCGGGCCGCGCGGGCGGGACCGGGACCGGCGCGAATCCGGCGAACCTCGAATCGAAGTCGATCTCCATGCTGAAGTAGTCCGACGGGCCGGTGCGCTCGATCTCCCGGCGCTGCAACTCGTTCAGCCGCGGCGCCTGGTCGGCCAGCCACGGCGAGAACGTGCGGACGTCGATCACGTTCCGTGCGAGGTCGAACCGGTAGAGCCGGATCATCGCGCTGCCGCCGTAGTAGCGGTCCTGGTAGTTGGTGATGTGCAGGTGGACGTCGTGGCCCGCGTTGTTCCGCTTCACCGTGCGGCCAGGCGGCCAGTAGTGCCCGTTGAGCGTCAGGAAGATCTGGTCGTTCCCGGCGATCAGCTCGTCCCACACCTTCTGCCCGAACTCCGAGAATCGCGCCTGCCCGGCCTCGTCGGCCCATACCAATTCATGGATGGTCAGGATCGCCGGAAGCCGCGGGTTCCGTGCGAGCACCGACCGCGCCCACTCCAGCCCGCCCGCCGACGGCCGCCAGTCGAGCGCGAGCAGCAGCCACTCACGCCCGCCGGCGCGGAAGACGTGGTGGCTGTTGTAGCCGTCCGGGCTCGCGCCGCGGAACGTCTTCGACCCCCGCTGGCGCTGCGGGCCGAACGCGTCGAGGTACGGCGTGCGGCCGCGCTGGTCGTCGGTCGAGGATTTGATGTCGTGGTTGCCGGCGAGGGTGCTGTACGGGAACCGGCGCCGGTCGAGGTGCTGGAAGGAGCGGCTGATCTGGTCGAACTCGCCCGGCTGCCCGTTCTCGGTGAGGTCGCCGAGATGTGCCAGGAAGACGATGTTCTCGTCGCCGCCGGTGACGTACCGCAGCGTGGCGTCCAGCGGTGCGGGGTCGCCGCGGTCGGCGTCGAACAGGTACTGGGTGTCGGGCAGGACCGCGAGGGTGAAGCACGCGTCTTCGGCGTCCGGGCCGTGGTGGCCGAAGGTCGCCGAAGCCGCGGGGGCGCCGAGCGTGGGCAACGCGGACACCGCCGCACCGGCGCCGAGCAGGCCCGCGCCGCGCAGGAAGGTCCGTCTGGAGGAGTCGTTCACGGCCGCAACCTACGGTCGCGGAGGCAACGCGTCCCGAACCGCGGATGAACACTTGCCCCGCTCGGTAGCTTCGTCCCATGGGGAACGTCAAACGCTGGCCCGTGCTCGCCGGGGTCGGTGTGGTGGTGGCCGCGGCAGGCTGGTGGATCGTGGACGAAATGCCGTCGGTGGACGAAGCCGTCGCGCGGGAGGCGCTGCCTGGAATCGACGGGCATCTGCGCGCGTGGCTGGGAACGTCCGCCCGCTCCGGCGCGGACGTCCGCTGGGTGTGCACGCAGAAGGTGATCGAGACCCGGCCGGACGGCGAGCGCGTCAAGATCGGCCTGGTCGCGAACTGCGACGAGGTCGCGAAGGACGGCGACGGGCTGGTCACACGCGGCGGATTCCGCCGTCAGCCGATGGTCTACCTCGTCGAGCGCACACCGTCCGGGTATCACGTGCTCGACCGGAAGTTCGCGGAGGACGGCGCGGGCTATTCGCCTTCGGTCAAGGCGATGTTCTCGTGGATCGGTGCCCGCCGGGTGCTCGACGGCACCGGCCCGGACGATCCGCGGAGCCTGTCGCCCGCCGCGTTCGGTCTGCCGGAGAACACGCCCGTCCGCGCCTGGCGCTGATCAGCGGCCGTTGTGGTCGATCAGCCTCGGCACGACGAACCACATCCCGACGAACAACACGGCCGACACCACGCCGAGGATCGCCATCGCGACCGGACCGAAGACGACCTTGGCGATGAGCGCGACGGTCGTGGTGATCGCGGCCGCGAGGCAGCCGAGCCCGATCAGGACGGAACGGTTGCCGTAGGTGAGGATCCGCTCACGGTTACCGGTGCGGAACAGCAGCCGGTGCCACGCGGCGGGAGCCGTCAGCAGGACCGTCGAGGTGACCGTGAGCAGGACCGCCGTCAGGTGAACGGATTTCTCGAACCCGCTCGCCTCGTGGAACTCGTCGGTGAACACCACCGTGAGCAGGAAACCGAAGAGGATCTGGACACCGGCCTGCGCGACCCGGAGTTCCTGCAGGAGTTCACTGACGTTGCGGGTCAGGCGTTCGTTCTTCGTCTCCCCGGTGTGCTCGACCATTCGGCGGCTCCAAGACCATCGGTTGACGCCTGACCTTTTCATGCCAGCCGAGTGAAGTCACTGACACGACCACCACGGCGAGGCCCAGCCACTGAGTACCCGACAAATCGGCGTTCAAGCACAATACGCCGATAATGGCCGCCGTGACCGGGAAAGCCAGCTCCGCCAGCGTCGCCCTCGCGGCCGGTGTCGACCGAAGGCCCAGGTAGTACAGGCTCAGCGCCAGCAGTCCGGGGACCAGCGCGAGGAGGCCGAGTCCGAGCGCGTTGTCCCAGCCGACCGCGAATTCGACGCCCTGATAGGCCACGATGCCCGCCGCGACCGGCAGCCCCACGGTGAAGCGCAGGGTGGTGACCTCTTTCGGCGCCAGCTCGGTGGAGAGCAGCCTGCCGAGTACCGTTCCCGCCGCCCACAACGCGGCCGCGCCGATCGCCAGCAGCGCCGCCTTCGCCGCGGCGAGCTGGATATTCAGCGGATCCTTGAACGCCAGCAGCCAGGCGCCCAGCAGCGCCGGGATCGCGAAGAACGCGTACCCCGGCCGGACTCGCTCACGGAGCACGAAATATGCCGCCAGCACGGCGAACACCGGCTGGAGCTTTTGCAGCACCAACGGCGTCACGGGGTCGCCCAGTTTGAAGGCCGCGGTGAACATCGCCGTCGCGAGCGCGGAAGAACCGCCACCGATGGCGAGCACGGCCAGCCATTCCCGCGGCCCGCACCGGCGCAGCGCGCGGAAAGCGCCGGGAATCAAGGGACTCAGCACGAGCACCACGAGCAAGTGCTCCCAGAAGACGACCGTGGCCGCCGGGAGCGCCTCGGCGAGCGGGAGCCGCAAAAGCCCGTCGGTGCCCCAAAGAGCGGCGGCGACCGCGACCAGCCAAGTACGATCCGGAGGGTTGCTACTCACTTGTCCTGCCCATAGTTTGAGAATGATCGCCCGACCGAGTGACCTGTCTGGCGTGTCCGATTCGGGCGGACTAGGCAAGGGGCATGCGCCCCGTCCCCGTACTCGCCCTAGTTCTGTCCGCGGCCGCCCTGGCCCTGACCTCCGGTGCCGGACCCGCCGCCGCCACCCCCGGTTCCCGGGTCCACGTCATCACCGCCAAGAGCGGTCTCACGATCTACAAGCCGGACCTGGTCCCGGCCGGCTCACGCGCCCACGTCTTCGGGTTGACCTCGAAGGCTTTCGGCACCTCGACCGCGGTCCTGGTGACCGGCCTGCTGCCCAACCGCGAATACGGCGCCCACGCGCACACGAAGCCGTGTGGCGCCACCGGCGATCTCGCCGGACCGCACTACCAGAACGTCGAAGACCCGGTGAAACCGTCGGTGGATCCCGCCTACGCCAACCCCCGCAACGAGATCTGGCTCGACCTCACCACCGACGCCACCGGCCGCGGCGCCGCCGTGTCCAAAGTGGACTGGACGTTCGCCGATCGGCGGGCGAATTCGATCGTGATCCACGAAACGCATACGCACACCGACCCGGGCCACGCCGGGACCGCGGGGGCCCGGCTGGCCTGCGTGACGGTCGGTTTCTAGCCGCGTTTCCTAGAAGCCCCAGGTGCGTTCGGGCCGGATCCTGATCCGGACGCGGTACTCCCGGTCGAACTTCGCGGTGTCGTAGTCGATCGCGGGGTAGTGCTTCTCGTACTTGTCGAGGAAGCCCGGTTGCTCCGAAGGGAGACCGTCCGGCAGGATCTCGGCCTTGCCGCCGACCACCAGGATCGAGCCGCCGTGCTCGTCGCTGTTGAAGTGGAGGCTGACCTCGGGGTTGGCTTCGATGTGCCGCGTCTTCGCCGTGTCCGGCTGACTGAAGACGACGAAATCCTCGCCGTCGAGCACGAACCACACCGGACGGGGCGAAGGGCGGCCCTTCGGGCTGATCGTGGTCAGCCAGGCGACGTTCTCCTTCGCCCGGTCGGCGAGCCGCGGGTCGGGTTGGTAGGTCATGAACCGACCAACCACGGCCCGGCGGCTTTTCTTCCGCGTCCGCTCAGCGAGACGCGACGAGCTTCGCGTAGCGCGTCCCCGCGCCGAGCAGGACCAGCCCGGCGATGAGGAAGGCCGCGACCCTGGCCAGGCCGTCGAGCGCGGAGAGGTCGAACAGGACCAGCTTCAGCACCGCCGCGCCGACCAGCACGAACCCGATCACCCGCAGGCCGACCACCGAGATGCCGCGGATGAGCAGCACCAGCGCGGCGACCGTCCAGGACACCGTGATCACCACGTGGCCGAGCAGGAAGCCCGAGCGGCCGGGGACGGCCAGCAGCGCGCCGCACAGCACCAGCGCGCCGGCGCCGTAGAGCGCGACGACCCCGGCGAACAGCCACGGCACGACGTTCTCCGTGGCGGCTTTGAACAGCCCGAGCCGGTGCGCGACCCACGGGAGCGTGATCGCGACGGCCAGGATCGCGACGGCCACCAGCAGCGCGGCGGCGAGGTCGGCGTCCGGCCGGTTCCGGACCAGGAAGAAGAGCGTCGGCGGGACGTCGAAGGCCAGCGCGATCAGACCGCCGATGACGGCGAACACCAGCCCACCGGCGAGTGCCACGTGCTTCTTCGTCCACAGCGCGACCAAGGCGAGCAGGACACCTTCGCCGATCAGGATCGCCGAACGGGCGCTGCCGTCGAAGAGCGTCATCGTCGTCTGCAGGGCCGCGAGGAGACCGGCGGCGCCCGCGAGGTCGCCCGTCCAGCCGTTGAGCCACTGACCGGCCGCCCACACCCCGAGCAGCACCAGCGCGACCGACGCGGTGACGAGCACGGCCGGGGTCTTCGGCAGGAACAGCGCGGCGAGCAACGACGGTGCCGGGGCGACGGCGAGCAAGGCGAGCGCGGCGGCGTCGCCAGGACGCTTGGTGGTGACGATCAGGGCGAGCGCGAGTCCGACCGCGCCCACGGCCAGCGCGGCGGCGGTGTTGGCCGTGCTGCCGCCGAAACCGGTGAAAGCGGTACTGAAGACCGACGCGACCAACGGCGGGATCCCGGCCGCGACCGCGACCGACGGCCACGACTGGCGCAGCTGCACCGGCGTCGAAGCGAGAAGGACCACCAGCAGGAACGCGACCAGTTCCGGTTCGAACCCCTGCGTGATGATCGGCGCGCAGACCACGCAGCCGAGCACGACGGCCGCCGCGAGCAGCGAAGACTTCCACCGCACGGCCAGCAGCAACCCGCCGACCGCGATCACGAGACCGAGCGCGAGACCGGCGTAGGCCGGGAGGTAGTCGTACATCGTCGTCGCGGCGATGGCGTCGAGGTACAGGGCCCCGATCCCGGTCGCGGCGAGCGCGAACGCGCCCGTGCGGCCCGCCGGGTTGCGGTGCAGCCTCAGGCCGATCCCGACCAGTACCGCCCCGAGCACGGCGCCGCCGAGCACCCGCGGCAGCGGGCCGAACCAGCCGCGCTGGATCGCGAGCACCAGGAACAGCACGACGCCGAGCAAGGTGACCGCGCCGCCGATCCAGGCCAGCAGCCTGCTGCCGGCGCCTTCCTTGCCCAGCTTCTCGGCGAGGCTGACCTTCGGGGCGGGCTGGTACGGGCGGTACGGCTGCTGCTGGTACTGCTGGCGGTAGTGCTGCTGCCACTGCGCGTACTGGGCCTGCTGGTGCTGGGCCTGGTACTGCGGGTGCTGGGGGTGGGTGAAGTACCGCGGCGGGTGCTGGTGGTGCTGGTGGTGCTGGGCCTGCTGGTGCTGGGCCTGCTGGTGCGGCGGCTGAGGGATCGGCTGGGGCTGAGGGGCCTGCTGGGGCTGCGGCTGGGGCTGGGGCTGGGGCTGGGGCTGGGGCTGGGGCGGCACCGTCGGCGCGGGCTGCTGCTGCGGTATCTGCTGCTCGGCGGCCTGCTCCGGCTGCGCGGGTGGCTGCGCCTGCGCGGGCTGTTCGGGCTGCTGCGCCTGCTCAGGCGCCTCTTCGCGCTCCGGTTCCGCTTCGGCCCGGACGGTCCGCAGCTCCGTACCGACCCGCGCGAGGCGGGCCCCAAGGTCGTCGATCTCCCCGGCGAGCCTGAGGAGCACATCCCCATCGGTGGTCATGTCGAACAGCATGAATCCCGGAAGCCGCCGCGGGATCCGTAGCACTACTCAATCGAGGTGACGATGTGGTCGCGACCTGCGAGATCATCGCGATCGAGCCCACACCCTGAGTGCTCGCAAGAGGTCGACATACCGGAAACCCGGCCAGTTGGCGTCGGAGAAGTACAGCTGGGAATCCTTGGCCTGCCACAGCAGGAATCCGGACAACCGGACCTCACCACTGGTCCGGATGATCAGCTCCGGCTCGGGACTGCCCGCCGTGTACAGATGCGAGTCGAGGGCGTCCACCGAAACGGTCTCGGCGATCTCGGTGAGGGACTTGCCCTCCGCCGCCCCTTCGAGCACGAGGTCGCGAACGCCGTCGACGATCTCCTCGCGGCTCCCGTACCCGATGGCGAGGGTCAGCTCGGGTCCCGTCGCGCCGCGCGTGTCCTCTTCGGCCCGCTTCAGCACCTCCGTCGTGGACGACGGCAGCATGTCGAGACGCCCCACCGCCTCGACGCGCCAGTTCCCACCCGGCGCCGCGAGCCTGTCACGGACGACGTCCTCGATCACCCGCATCAAGAAGGCCATCTCCGGCGACGCTCGCTTCGTCAGGTTGTCGACAGAGGCGAGGTACACCGTCACGTGCCCGATACCGAGGCCCTCGCACCACGTCATCAACCGGGCGATGTGCCGGGCGCCGTGCCGATGCCCCTCACGGACGTCCTCGAAACCCATCTGCCGGGCCCAGCGGCGGTTGCCGTCGATGATCACGCCGATGTGCCTGGGGAGCGGGCCTTGGCGGAGCCTCGCGCGGAGGCGTCGCGCGTAGAGGTCGTCGAGTCTGGTCCGGACGCTCATGGAAGCGAAGCTACCGAAAACGGGGACTTGCGCGGCGGCGACAAGTGGACGATTTTCACCTCATCTCACGAACCGTCTATCCTGCCCTTGACGGTTGCATCTAGCCCTGCCTAGACATACTCTGTGAAGAGACGAGAGGTCATCAAGAAGATCGCGGTCGCCGCCAGGCGGCAACGCGCGGCGTGGATTCTCGAGCGGGAAGGTGCCAACCACACCATCTACACCCTCAACGGTGTCGTGGTGCCCATTCCGCGCCATACCGAACTGGGCGAGGTCTTCGCCGTTGACATCTTCAAAGAATGCGAGGAGGTCCTCGGGAAAGGATGGTGGAGGAAGTGAAGACCTATCACGCCGAAGTCACTCGTGACGGCAGGTTCTGGCTCATCCGCGTCCGCGAGATCGACCGTTCGACCCAAGCTCTCCGCTACAAGGACGTCGTGACGATGGCCAACGAGCTCATCGAAATCATGGACGGCGTCAAGGACGACGAGTACGACCTCCACCTCGAAGTGCACCTGCCGAGTTCGGTGAAGGACCACCAAGCCCGCGCCGAAGTCCTGCGCGAAGAGGCTCAGCGCAAGCAGGCGGAGGCCGCCGCCGAACACCGCGCGGCCGTTAAAGAACTGCTCGCTCTCGGGGTTTCGCAACGCGAGGCCGGTGAAGTCCTCGGCATGTCGTTCCAACGTGTCAGCCAATTGGCCAGGTCGTCTTGACATTCCGAGGACGATAAGCGCCCATGAGCTACGTTAAGGGTGCCGTCCGAGCAGTCTCCGGATGGCACAGAGTGCGACGCCGTGGGTGTCTCACGAGTCGCAAGGCCAGGTGCACCCGGGGAATACCGGGACCCTGGCCTTACGCGTATCCGCGGTCAGGGGCGAGGGTCGGTCACGACGCGAACTGGGTCGCGTATCGGTGACGGAGACCGGCCCACCTGCGAGTGACAGACACCACAGGCGACAATGGAGGACGTGACTGCCACCCTGAGCAAGTCCAGCCTGAAGATCGGCCCCTACGAGGTCGATCCCCCGGTCGTGCTCGCTCCGATGGCGGGCATCACCAACGTCGCCTTCCGGCAGCTGTGCCAGGAGTACGGCGCCGGCATCTACGTCTGCGAGATGATCACCGCCCGCGCGGTGGTCGAACGCCACCCCGGCACGATGCACATGATGACCTTCGGCGAGAACGAAAAGCCCAGGTCCATGCAGCTTTACGGGGTCGACCCCAAGACGATGGCCGAGGCCGTCCGCATCATCACCGGCGAAGGCCTCGCCGACCACATCGACAGCAACTTCGGCTGCCCGGTGGCGAAGGTGACGCGCAAGGGCGGCGGCGCGGCGTTGCCGTTCAAGCGCAAGCTGTTCGCCGACATCGTGCGCGAGTCGGCGAAGGCCGCGGCCGAGGCGGGCGTGCCGTTCACGGTCAAGTTCCGGGTCGGCATCGACGACGATCACCTGACCTACCTCGACGCCGGGCGCATCGCGGAGGCCGAGGGCGCGGCGGCGGTCAGCCTGCACGCGCGCACGGCCGCGCAGCGCTACTCCGGTCAGGCCGACTGGACGAAGATCGCGGCCCTCAAGGAAGCCGTCACCAGTATCCCGGTGCTCGGCAACGGCGACATCTTCTCCGCTGAGGACGCGCTGCGCATGGTCGACGAGACCGGCTGTGACGGGGTCGTGGTCGGACGCGGCTGCCTGGGCAGGCCGTGGCTGTTCGGCGAACTGGAAGCCGCCTTCGCCGGGCGCCCCCAGCCCATCCCGCCGAACCTCGGCGGGGTCGCGAAGGTGCTGCGCCGCCACACCGAACTGCTCGTCGAGCACGACGGCCACGACAAGGCCATGCGCGACATCCGCAAGCACATGGCCTGGTACTTCATGGGTTTCCCGGTCGGCTCCGAACTCCGCCGCGGTTTCGCGATGCTGTCCAGCATGGACCAGCTCGACGACCTCATCGCCAAGCTCGACCACGACGCGCCCTTCCCCAGCGCCGCCACCGGACCGCGCGGGCGGCAGGGTTCACCCGGCAAGGTCACGCTGCCGCACGGCTGGCTCGACGACCCGGACGACGACTGCGTCCCCGAGGCAGAGGACATGCATTCGGGGGGCTGAAACGAAAAAACGCTCCCGCCGGACGGACCGGCGGGAGCGTCTTCGTTCACGACTCAGGTGCCCCTGGTCTTGTAGGCGAACTTCCACTGATTGGTGTCGACCTCGAAGCACCGCATGGTGATCGTGTAGTACCGGGCCATGTTGCTCTGTTCGATCTGACAACTGCTCAGGCTGGAATAGGGCCCGAGCTGGCAGCCCGGGTTGCCGTCGCAGACCCCGGCCGCCGCGACATTCGCCGTCGTGACGGCGATTCCGCCCGCGAGCGCGACGGAAGCGGCGCCGGCGGCCAGCCGGCGCTTCCAACTATTCGACATGTGTTACCCCAGTTTCCCCAGTGCGGCCGAAGATCGGCCGCGGTGATCATTAGATGCGAATCGGACACCGGCCGTCAATCCCTTGCCGCCCGCCCGAAACGGGCGGCCCGTAGAGTCGGCGTCGTGATCGAGCAGCTCAGCATCCCCACCGCGGCCGGTTCCTTCGACGCCATCGCCGCGGGTCCCGAAGACGGCCGTCCCGTCCTCTTGCTGCACGGGTTTCCCGAGGCCGCGGTGGAATGGGAGCACCAGGTCGCGACGCTCGGCGTACTCGGATATCGCGCGGTGGCACCGGATCAGCGCGGCTACTCGCCCGGCGTCCGGCCGGAGCAGGCGTCCGAATACGGGATCGACGACCTCGTCGGTGACGTCCTCGCGATCGCGGATCGTTTGGGGTGGAACGAATTCGATCTCGTCGGACACGACTGGGGCGGCGCGGTCGCGTGGTGGACGGCCGACGCGCATCCCGCCAGGCTCCGCAGCCTCGCCGTCGTTTCGACACCGCATCCGGCGGCACTCGCGGAGGCCATGAAGACCGACGAGGACCAGCATCTCCGCTCGGCGTACATGACCGAATGGCGCCAGACCCGCGTCACCGAACGGCGGATGCTCGAGAACGGCGCCGACGCGCTGCGCCGCATCTTCGACTGGAAGGTGCCGCCCAGCAAGATCGACGAGTACGTCCAGCGCCTGTCCGAGCCGGGCGCGCTCACCGCCGCGCTCAACTGGTACCGCGCCGGCCGTCCCGGCGGGAAGATCGGGCCGATCGAGGTCCCGACGCTCTACATCTGGAGCACCGAGGACGCCGCCTTCGGGTCGACGGCCGCGCTCGACACCGCGAACCGGGTCACCGGCCCGTACCGCTTCGAGATGATCGAGGACGTCTCCCACTGGGTGGTGGAAGAGGCGCCCGAGGCCGTCACTTCTTTGCTCGTGGAGCACCTTTCGTCCCACTAACAGGGGTAACTCTGGTCGCGGTACCGGTTACAGACAGCCTGCTGGTTCAGTGGGTCCGATGAACGACACGACCGCACTCGACACCGAACGCATCGTCTACGTCACCGAAGACGGCGAGCCGACCGGCGAAACCGCGCCCAAACTGGCCGCGCACCACGAGAACACCCGGCTGCACCTGGCGTTCTCCTGCTATCTGTTGCGCTCCAGCGACCAGGCCCTGCTGATCACCAGCCGTGCCGCGTCGAAGAAGGTGTGGCCCCGGGTCTGGACCAACAGTGTCTGCGGGCACCCCGCACCGGGTGAACCGATCGAGGAGGCCGTCCGGCGCAGGGCCGCCTTCGAGCTCGGACTGCCCCGGCTGGACGGGCTCCGCTGCGTCCTTCCGGCGTACCGGTACAGCACACCGCCGTTCGAAGGCATCATCGAGAACGAGTTCTGCCCGGTCTTCGTCGCCTGGGTCGACGAAGATCCGGCCCCGCATCCCGACGAGGTCGGCGATTGGCGGTGGGTGAGCTGGAATGATTACGCACTGTTGCTGAATGACGATGTGACTGACGTGAGTTACTGGGCGAAGGATCAGTTTTCGCAGCTCAAAGACTTCGAGCCGTTTTCGTCCTTACAGAACGGCGCTTCGGTGCGTGACAATGGGGCGGATCCGTCGTCCTCTTGAGCGATATTCACTTTGCCCCGTACTCACACCTCAAGAGATCCCTCCTATACGACGAAAACCAATTCGTGGCGGAGGTGAGCGTGGCAGCCGACGACGAGGCCGCGCTCCCACCGAGCGCGCCGGCCACCGATCTGCTCAGCCTGCACGAGTCGATCGCCGGGGTGCTCGCCACCCAGGGCGACTGGCGGCGCGCCTACCACCACCTCAAGTCCGCCTTCGACCTCGCCCGCGCCGGCAGCCTGCGGGACACGCTGACGTCCAGCTACAACCGCCGCTATCTCGACCAGTGGCTGCACGGCCCGGCCGTCGACCATCGCGGCCCGCCGGGGATCGCGATCGCGCTGGTCGACCTCGACCTGTTCAAGGACGTCAACGACACTTTCGGGCATCTGGTCGGCGATCGGGTGCTGCGCGAAGTGGCCGACCTGCTGCAACAGGGACTTCCACCGGAAGCGTTCTGCGCCCGCTACGGCGGCGAGGAGTTCGCGCTGGTCATCCCGGACGTCGACGCGGCCCGCGCGGTGCGGATCGCCGACACCGCCCGCATCCGGGTGGCCCGTCATCCGTGGCGCCGGATCCGGCCCGGTCTTTCGGTGACGATCAGCGTCGGGCTCGCGCACGAAGGCAGGACGGAACCGGATCGAACGGTCGAACCGGAACGGCAGTTGCGCCACGCCGACACTTTGTTGTATATGGCGAAACGGGCGGGCAGGAACAGAGTGGCTTATCAGGATAAGGAATCGTCGCAGATGATTCCTCAGTCGATGAACGCCGCCGAGTCCGCCGGCGCGTAGCCACTCACTCGATCTTCTGTCACACTCTGCGTGACGGTTTCGCACCTTTTAACGCAGCTTTAACCAGGACCGCTCACCCGATCGCATGGACCGTTCGGCGCTTATCGGTACCTTGGGTGAAGAAAATTCCGGGATGGTTGTCGTCACGAACCTGAGGTGTCCGTACGATAACGAAAGAGCTTCGAAGCCCGTTGTGAAAGGAGACCGAGTGCCCGACGAGCACCACACCCCGGGGACCGGTCGCCACAGCCACACCGACAGGAATGCCGGTGAGCGCGGCCGCCGGAACCGTCGCCGCTCGATGGAAACCCACGGCGGTATCAGCGTTTCCGACGTCGTCGCACGTCATACGGGTGAACGCCCCGTCTTCGACCCCGCCGCCGAGGCCCCCGCTCCCCGCCGCCTCCGGCCGAGTGAGCCGGCGCCCGAGCCTCCGAGACCCGGCCCGCGCGCGAACCAGGCGGAGCCGCCGTCACCTCGGCGTCCCCGCCCGGCCACCCCCGTCGACACCCCTCCGCCCGCGCCTCGCGCGGCCAAGCCCGCCACACCGCCGGCTCCGGTCACGCCGCCCGCCGAGACCCCGCGTCCGCCTCGTGCGCGCCAGCCGCGCCGCGCCGCTCAGGCCCCGCCCAGTCCCGAGGCACCCACGCACCGCCGCCCGCCGGTGGTGAACCCGGGCCCCCAGCAGCAGCACGCCGTCCCAGATCGGACGAGCGTCGTGTCGGGA
>NZ_NMQT01000134.1 GCF_002234405.1 Amycolatopsis thailandensis
CCGAGTCCGTGAAGGCCTCCTTCCCTACCCTCAAGGTAGGGAAGGAGGCCTTCACGGACTCGGCGATCGTCACGTTCGCTCCACAGGCGCCAGCAGTCACAGCGGCCGCGCGTGAAGGCCCCTTCCCTCGGCTGAGCCGAGGAACTCGGCCTTCACGCCTGCCGAGTACATGAAGGCCCCCTTCACTGCGCCAGGCGCAAGGAAGGGGGCCTTCATGTACTTTCACGCGGACAAAGCTCAGTCCGCGACGGGGTCCGAGGGCGTCACGGCCTGCGAGAGGCCGCTGGAGGCGGCATCGGCCTCCAGATGGACCGCGATCAGGTCCAGCAGCTTGTCCGTGTCCACCGGCTTCGTCACGTAGTCGTCCGCTCCCGAAGCCAGCGTCCGCGCCTTGTCCTCCGCGGTCGCCTTCGCCGTGACGGCGATCACGGGCAGGTCCTCGTGCGCGGCTTCGGCACGGATCGCGGTGATCGTGGCGTTGCCGTCCAGTTCGGGCATCATCACGTCCATCAGGACGAGCGCGGTGTCCTCGTGCCGTTCCAGCGCCCGGATGCCCGCGACGCCGGTCTCGGCGTAGATGACCTCCAGGCCGTTGCGTTCCAGCACGGCGGCCAGCGCGAAGACGTTGCGCAGGTCGTCGTCGACGATCAGGATCTTCTCGCCGTGGAACCGCAGCGACGGGGACACCGGGATCACCTGCGGGACGGCCATGATCAGCGGGACACCACTCGCCTTGGTGGCCGGGACGATCAGGTTCGACGCGCTCACCGGCAGGTAGAGGGTGAACGTGCTGCCCTTGCCGGGTTCGCTGCGCACCCGCAGTTCGCCGCCGAGCAGTTCCGTCAGCTGCTGGCTGATCGACAGGCCCAGCCCGGTGCCGCCGTACTTGCGGCTGGTGGTGCCGTCGGCCTGGCGGAACGCGTCGAAGATGATCGCCAGTTTGTCCGGCGCGATGCCGATGCCGGTGTCCTCGACGGCGAACGCGAGGACACCGGGGGCCTGGCGGAGCGAGTCGGCTTCGACCTCGCCGGGGTCGGCCATCCGAATGTGCAGGCGCACGCCGCCCTCGTCGGTGAACTTCGCCGCGTTGGACAGCAGGTTCCGCAGCACCTGCTGCACGCGGTGTTCGTCGGTGTGGATCGACGACGGCACCGGCGGGTCGATCAGGACGGCGAACTCCAGGCCCTTGTCCGAAGTCAGCGGACGGCAGATCGATTCGACGTACTCGACCAGCTCCGGCAGCGTGACGTCGGACATCTGCAGGTCCAGGTGGCCCGCCTCGACCTTGGCCATGTCGAGGATGTCGTTGATCAGCTGCTGCAGGTCGCTGCCCGCCGAGTAGATCGTCCGCGCGAACTGGATCTGCTTCTCCGACAGGTTCCCGTCCGGGTTCTCCGAGAGC
The DNA here is from genome assembly GCF_002234405.1 of Amycolatopsis thailandensis. Classification (GTDB taxonomy): domain Bacteria; phylum Actinomycetota; class Actinomycetes; order Mycobacteriales; family Pseudonocardiaceae; genus Amycolatopsis; species Amycolatopsis thailandensis. Next base: position 1,403 of record NZ_NMQT01000134.1, read on the forward strand.
AGTTTCGCGAGGATCAGCGCGCTGTTGAGCGGCGTCCGCAGCTCGTGCGACATGTTCGCCATGAACTCGGACTTGTACTGCGACGCCATGGTCAGCTGCCCGGCGCGCTCTTCGAGTTCCTGCCGCGCCTGCTCGATCTCGCTGTTCTTGACCTCGATGTCGCGGTTCTGCTGTGCCAGCAGTGCCGCCTTCTCCGCCAGATCCGTGTTGGACCGGCGTAGTTCCCGTTGCTGCGCCTGCAACTGTTCGGACCGCGCGCGCAGTTCCTGCGCCAGGCGCTGGGATTCGGTCAGCAGCGCCTCGGTGCGCGAGTTCGACTGGATGGTGCTGACGTTGACCGCGATGGTCTCCTTCAGCTGCTCCAGCAGGTCGATGTGGACGGTGCTGAAGGCGTTGATGGTCGCCAGTTCCAGCACCCCGAGCACCTCGCCTTGGAACAGCACCGGCAGCACGATCACGTTCACCGGGGCGGCCGAACCCAGCCCCGACGAGATGAGCGCGTACTCCGGCGGGGCCTCGTGGACCAGTATCGTGCGCCGGTCGACAGCGGCCTGCCCGATGAGCGACTCGCCGGGGGAGAACCGAAGGCCCGCTTGGGATTTCGCCAGCCCGTAGGTGGCGATGCTCTCCAGGACCGTTTCCTCCTGCTCGTCCTCGCGGGCGAGGAAGAACGCGCCCTGCTGCGCGGACACCAGCGGGGTCAGTTCCGACAAGATCAGCGACGCCACCGACGCGAGATCGCGGTGACCCTGCATGAGCGCGGACAGCCGGGCGAGGTTGGTCTTGAGCCAGTCCTGCTCGCGGTTCGCGCGGGTGGTCTCCTTCAGGTTCGCGATCATCTGGTTGATGTTGTCCTTGAGCTCGGCCACCTCCCCGGACGCGTCGACGGTGATGTGCCGGGTCAGGTCGCCCGCGGTCACCGCGGTGGCCACCTGCGCGATCGCCCGCACCTGGGTGGTCAGGTTCCCGGCCAGCTGGTTCACGCTCTCGGTCAGCCGCGACCACGTGCCGGCGACACCGGGCACCTCCGCCTGACCGCCGAGGGTGCCGTCCGTGCCGACCTCGCGGGCGACACGGGTGACTTCGGAGGCGAAGGCCGAAAGCTGGTCGACCATCGTGTTGATAGTCGTCTTGAGTTCGAGGATCTCGCCGCGCGCGTCGATGTCGATCTTCTTCGACAGATCGCCTTGCGCCACCGCGGTGGTCACCGTCGCGATGCTGCGGACCTGGCCGGTCAGGTTGTCGGCCATGACGTTCACGTTGTCCGTCAACGCCTTCCAGGTGCCCGCCACGTTCGGCACGCGGGCCTGGCCGCCGAGGATGCCCTCGGTACCGACCTCGCGCGCGACCCGGGTGACCTCGTCGGCGAACGCGCGCAGCGTCTCGACCATGCTGTTGATCGTCTCGGCGAGGACGGCGACCTCGCCCTGGGCGTCGATCGCGATCTTCTTCGACAGGTCGCCGTTCGCCACCGCCGTGGTCACCGTGGCGATGCTCCGCACCTGGTCGGTGAGGTTGGTGGCCATGACGTTGACGTTGTCGGTCAGGTCCTTCCAGGTCCCGGCGACGCCGCGCACCTGCGCCTGGCCGCCGAGCTTGCCTTCGGTCCCGACCTCGCGGGACACCCGGGTGACTTCGTCGGCGAACGCCGAGAGCTGGTCGACCATGATGTTGACGGTGTTCTTGAGCTCCAGGATCTCGCCGCGCGCGTCGACGATGATCTTCTGCGTCAGATCGCCCTTCGCGACGGCGGTGGTGACCTGGGCGATGTTGCGGACCTGGTCGGTCAGGTTGTTCGCCATGAAGTTGACGTTGTCGGTGAGGTCCTTCCACGTCCCGGCCACGCCGGGCACGGTCGCCTGCCCGCCGAGCCGCCCGTCGCTGCCGACCTCGCGGGCGACCCGGGTGACCTCGTCCGCGAACGCCGACAGCTGATCCACCATGGTGTTCAGCGTGTTCTTCAGTTCGAGGATCTCGCCCTTGGCGTCGACGGCGATCTTCTGCGACAGGTCGCCCTTCGCGACCGCCGTCGCCACCTGGGCGATGTTCCGCACCTGGGCGGTGAGGTTGTTCGCCATGAAGTTGACCGACCCGGTGAGGTCGCGCCAGGTCCCGGCGACGCCCGGCACCTGCGCCTGCCCGCCGAGCTGACCTTCCGTGCCGACCTCGCGCGCCACTCGCGTGACCTCGTCGGCGAAGGCGGAAAGCTGGTCGACCATCGTGTTGACGGTCGTCTTCAGTTCGAGGATCTCGCCGCGCGCGTCGACCGTGATCTTCTGCGTCAGGTCGCCCTTGGCCACCGCGGTGGTGACCTGGGCGATGTTGCGGACCTGGTCGGTCAGGTTGTCCGCCATCTGGTTCACCGAGTCGGTGAGTCCACGCCACGTTCCCGCGACACCGGGCACGGTCGCCTGGCCGCCGAGACGGCCTTCGTTGCCGACCTCGCGCGCCACCCGGGTGACTTCATCCGCGAAGGACGACAGCTGATCCACCATGGTGTTCAGGGTGTTCTTCAGTTCGAGGATCTCGCCCTTGGCGTCGACGTTGATCTTCTGCGAGAGGTCGCCCTTCGCGACCGCCGTCGCCACCTGGGCGATGTTCCGCACCTGGTCGGTCAGGTTGTCCGCCATCAGGTTCACCGAGTCGGTGAGGTCCCGCCAGGTGCCCGCCGCGCCGGGGACCTGCGCCTGCCCGCCCAGACGCCCTTCGCTGCCGACCTCCCGCGAGACCCGGGTGACTTCGTCGGCGAACGCCGAGAGCTGGTCGACCATGATGTTGACGGTGTTCTTGAGCTCCAGGAACTCGCCGCGCGCGTCGACGTTGATCTTCTGGGTCAGATCGCCCCGCGCCACCGCGGTGGTCACCTGGGCGATGTTCCGCACCTGGTCGGTGAGGTTGCTGGCCATCACGTTGACGTTGTCGGTGAGATCACGCCAGGTGCCCGCCACGCCCGGGACCTCGGCCTGGCCGCCGAGCCGTCCTTCGGTGGCGATCTCACGGGCCACTCTGGTGACCTCGGTCGCGAAGCGCGACAGCTGCTTGATCAGGCCGTTGACCGTCTTCGCGACCTCGGCGAACTGACCTTGCAGCGGCCGTCCGCCGACCTCCAGGGGCATCGGCTCGGACAGGTCGCCCTCGGCGACCGCGCCGAGGACCCGGTTGAGCTCGGCTGTGGGTCTGCTCACGTCCTCGATCAGCCCGTTGACGACGTCGACCGCGGTGGCCCAGCCGCCGGGACCGATCTCGGCCGCGACGCGCTCGGTGAGCCTGCCTTCCTTGCCGACCGCTTCGCGGACGCGCAGGAGCTCGGTCACCAGCCGCTGGTTGCGTTCGGCGATGTCGTTGAAGGCGCCCGCGAGCTGGGCCGCGAGCCCGTCGCCGTGCGCCACGAACCGGCGCCGGAAGTTGCCGTCCCCGAGGTCACGAGCCGCCGAGAGCAGGCGTTCCAGGGTCGCTTCGTCCACCTGGCCGCCACCACCTTCCACGGGGGTTCGATGCCTTTGGGAGTGCTGTGTCATCTGTGTCGACCCTCTCCACCACGCATGCCAAGCCATGGTCGTCGCATCAGCGTGCCATGATTCGACCTACACTTCGAGCCAGTCCGCCCGCTCACGCTGCGCTACCCGCCAGGCAGGAGGAGGTCCGGGAATGGTGTCACGGCCGGCCCCGGCCTCGACGTCGCTCCCCTCGGAGCCGTCGCCCACGACCAGTGAGAGCGCGCTGCCCGAATCCGGCCGGTTCTGGCGCGAGCTGCTCGAAGACGTCCGCGACGCCGTGCTCGTGCAGGACGTCGGCGGGGCGCTGCGCTGGTCGAATCCCGCCGCCCGTGAACTGTTCGGCGGCGGCCGTCCGGTGCTGACCGCCGAAGGCCCCGACGTCGGCTATGTCGAGCACACCGGCCGCCGGTTCCCCGCGCGGATCCGGACGCTGCCCGGCGGCTGGCACGCGTGGACGGTGACCTCCGAGGTCGCGGCCGACGGCCCGCGCGTGGACGGCTTCCTCGCCTCCTCCGGTCCCCGGCTCGCTTCGGCCCGCGGGCGGCACGGCACGGCGAAGGTGATCGCCGAGCTCGCCGCGGCCGAACTCGCCGACTGCGTCTTCGTCCTCCTGCCCACCACCCGCGGCCGGTGGGAGTGGTGGAGCTGTGATCACCGCACCCACCACGGGCACGGCCGGATCCGCCGCGTCCCGGCCCAGCTGGCGCCGGTGCTCGCCGGCACCTTCGCCTCCACCGGGGAACCCGAGGCCAAGGCGGTCCCCGAGGAAGAGGTCGCGGCGCTGCCCGCCGTCGTCGCGGAGCGGCTCGCCGTCCATCCGTCGGTCACCGTGGTCTCGCTCGGGTCCGACGGCGGTGCCGGGGTCACCGGCGCGGTCGTGCTCGGCAGGCGCGGCGCGCCCGCGTTCGGCGAAGACCACCCGCGCGCGGTGACCGAGTTCGCGCGCGCGGCCGGGACAGCGCTGGCGAACGCGCACCGCTACGCCCGCCAGGAAGAGGCCACCCGCGGTCTGGAGACCACGCTGCGCCCGACGCCGCCGCCGGAGGTCTCCGGCGTCAAGTTCGACGTCTGGTACGAGCCGTCGAGCGGGCTGCTCGACGTCGGCGGCGACTTCTACGACGTCCTGCCGCGGGAGGACGGCGGCGCGATGTTCGTCCTCGGCGACGTCTGCGGCAAGGGCGCCGAGGCGGCCGCGCTCACCGGCCGGGTCCGGCAGACCCTCGCCGCGCTCGATCTCGTCGAGCACGACAACACGACCTTGCTGAGCCTGCTCAACTCCCTGCTGATCACCGGCGGCAGCGGCCGGTTCGCCACGCTGGTGCTCGGTTCGGTGCTGGCCGGCGAAGACGGGCTCGGCGTCACCCTGGCTTCCGGCGGGCATCCCGCGCCGCTGGTGGTGCGCCGCCGCGGCGGGGTCGACGAGATCACCCTGCCCGGCACACTGGTCGGGATCTCGCCGCAGGCGCGGTTCGCCGAGACGGCCATCCAGCTGGCCGAGGGTGACATCTGCCTGCTGTACACCGACGGGATCACCGAAGCGCGGCACCACGAGCGCCCGTCGGACCTGTTCGGGGACGAGCGGCTGCGCGAACTGCTGACCGGCTGCCGGGGGATGTCCGGCCGCGAGGTGGTCGGCCGCGTCCGCTCCGCGGTGCGGGAGTGGCTCGGCAGCGGGACGCACGACGACATCGCCGTCCTCGCGATCGAGGCTTCACGACCCGTTCAGTAGCCGCAGCACCGCCCGCTCCACGATGTCGCGGGCCTCGTTCGGATCGGCCGCCTTCCCCGCTCTCCGCGTCGCCCGGGCGATGGTCCGGTCTTCGTGGTACGCCGTGATCACGCGAGGGTCCACATAGGACCGTCTCGCGACGGCGGGCGTGTTGCCCAGCCCCTCGGCGACTTCGGTCATCACCGCCTTCTCGGTCCGTTTCCTTCCGCGTTCGCTGGACGGTTTCTCCAGCCCCGCGAACGCGGAAGCGGCGAGCACCGTGGCGTTCCAGGTGCGGAGATCCTTCGCGGTGAAGCCCTCGCCCACGATTTCCCTGAGTCGTTCGTTGATGTCGTCGGCCTTGACCTCGTGCCAGCCGCCGCGGTCGCGGTAGGCGAGCAGCCGGGCTTCGCCACTCCGCGCCCGCCGCAGCGATCGGACCAGCCGCACCAGTGCCTCGTCCGGCAGCCGGACCTTGCGCTGGATCCCGTGTTTCGCGGGGTAGTCGCACACCAGGCAGTCGTCCCGGAGTTCGACGTGCTCGCACAGCAGCGTCGCGACGCCGTGGGTGCCGTGCTCGTCGGCGTAACTCTCCCCGCCGGTGCGGAAGACGCCCAGATCGATCATGCGCAAAGCACCCGCGAGCACACGCTCCCGCTTCAGGCCGCGCGCGCCGAGATCCTCCTGGACGGCTTCGCGCAGTTTGGGCAGCTTTCGCGCCAGCGCGAGGACGCGCTCGTGTTTCTCCTCGTCCCGGGCCCGCCGCCATTCCCCGTGGTAGAGGTACTGCTTCCGGCCGGCGTCGTCCACCCCGACAGCCTGGATGTGGGCGTTTTCGTGGGGGGAGATCCACACGCGCCGCCACGCGGGCGGGATGGCCAGCGCGGTGATTCGCTCGATCGTGTCCCGGTCCTTCAGCGGCTCGCCCTCAGGGGTCAGATAGCCGAAGCCACGACCTCTGCGCCGCCTCCGGATGCCGGGGGACCCGAGGTCCGCTCGCCGAAGTCGCATACGCGGCGAATACCCGCGGTGATCGCGGTTCATACCTATGGTTCGGCCGGTCCGGCAAGGGGTAGTCCGGGAGCGAAGAAGCCTTTAGGAGGGAAAAACCATGGCGAATTCGCTGAACGGACGCCGCGTGGCCATCCTGGCCGCGGACGGTGTGGAGCAGGTCGAACTGGTCGAACCGCGCAAAGCGGTCACCGATGCCGGGGCCACGGCCGAGATCGTTTCGCTGGAATCCGGCGAGATCCAGGCCATGAACGGCGACATCGACAAGGCGGACAAGTTCACCGTGGACCGTGTCGTCAAGGACGTGACGGTCGACGACTTCGACGCGCTCGTATTGCCCGGCGGCACGATGAATCCGGACAATCTGCGCGCGGACGAGAACGCGGTCCGCTTCGTCCGCGATTTCGTGAACAGCGGCAAACCGGTCGGGGTCATCTGTCACGGACCGTGGACGCTGGTCGAGGCCGACGTCGTCCGCGGCCGCACGCTCACGTCGTATCCCAGTGTGCGCACCGACATCCGCAACGCCGGCGGTACCGTCGTCGACCAGGAGGTCGTCAAGGACAACGGCTTGATCTCCAGCCGGAACCCCGACGACCTGCCCGCGTTCTGCGCCGCGATCGTGTCCGAATTCGCCGGATAAACGAGTGGCGCGCGTCACAGTGATGGGGGATCGTGGTGACTGAGGAGGAGGTGCCGCGATGACCGTGCATGCCAGACGCTACGGCCGGTGGTGCCGCGAGCATTTCGACAACGAACACGAGCCGGAACAGGATCGGAAGCAGCCCGCGGACGCCAAGGTCACTCCGGACGTCACCGACGCCCGGGCCGAACAGGCCCAGGCCGGTGACGGCACGGAGGGAAACCCGGGTCCGCTCAGCTGAGCGGCCGCCGGTACCAGACCCGTTTCGGGCCGGGCAGGCCGATCCGCGAGACGAGGTCGGTCACCACGCCGCCGATGATCAGCCACAGCAGCGCGGCCAGGCCGTCGTTGAACAAGGTTCGCAGCTTGGGGCCGTCCGGGGTGAACAGATTGCGCAGCCCGAGCGAGACCCCGCGCGACCACTGGTCGATCAGCTGCGCGAATCCGTTGCCGGGATTGGCTTCGCCGAACACGAGCAGGATGTGCACGATCAGCACCAACGCGAAGATCCAGCACACCGCGTGGACGAGGGCGTTGACGACACGCACGACGCGGATCCTGGTAGGTGTCCGCTCGACGATCTCTTCCTGCGGCTCACGCGGGTCGTTGAGATAGGTCATCGCCGTCTCCCATCATCGTCCACAGTGGACACCTTGACTGTCGCTCAGCCAGGGGGCTGGGGCTTGGTCTTCGTCTTGCTCCTGGTCTTCGAGCCGCTCGGCTTGGGTGGGGTGCTCGGGCCGCCGCTCGACGCGGTCTCCTGCGGCGTCGAGGTGACGCCGACGCTTTCGGTGGTGCGGGGCGGATTCGCGGAGACCGGCACGGCTTCGGTCACCACGACCGTGCCATGGGTCGCTTTCCCGCCCCGGGTGGGCACTTCGACGGCTTCCGAGGACGCCGATCCCTGGTCCGCCGCCGGGCCCGAGGTGCCTGTCGCCGCGGGGGGAAGCATCCCGCCAGGCTGGACCGGCGGGGCCGCGCCGGTCTGGTTGAACGCCAGCAGCACACCGACGGTGATCGCGGCGGCGGGCGCGCTGATGGCGGCGACCACGGCCGCCCGCTTGCGGGTGCTCGGCGCGAGGCGCACGACCTTCGTCCCGGTGGAGTCCTCCAGCAGGATCCGGGAGATCGCCGCCGCGGTCGGGCGCTGCGACGGCTTCTGCGCGGTCATCCCGCGCAACAGCGTCGTCATGGTCACCGACAACCCGGAAGGGACGCGGGGCGGCCGGTGCAGCCGCCCGACCGCGGCCTCGACCGGCGTCCCGGTGTATTCACGTTCCCCGGACAGGCATTCGAGCAGCACCAGGCCGAGCGCGTAGATGTCGGCGGGCGGGCCGACGTTCTCGCCGCGGACCTGTTCGGGCGCCATGTACGCCGCCGTGCCGACGACACCGCCGGTCTCGGTCACCCTGGTCGCGTCGAAGGCGTGCGCCACCCCGAAATCGCCGATCAGCGGGCCGTCGTCGGCCATCAGGATGTTCGCCGGTTTCAGGTCACGGTGCGTGATGCCGTGCGCGTGGACGTGCGCGAGCGCGTCCGTCAGCCGGGCGGTCAGCTCGACGACCGCGTCTTGGGAGAGCGGGCCGGACCGCAGGCGCTGGGCCAGGTTCGGGCCTTCGATCAGCCGCATCGTGAGGTAGGTGTAGCCGTCGTCGGAGCCCGCGTCGTACAGCGGGACGAGTCCCGGGTGGCGGACCGCGCGGAGGGTCTGGATCTCCTGCTGCCGTCGGCGCTCGTCCCGGGTCATCGTGTCGGCGTGGAACAGCTTCAGCGCGACCTCGCGCTCTTCGAGCAGGTCACGGGCGCGGAAGACCCGCGCGGTCGCGCCGCGGCCGAGCAGGTCCCCGACCTCGTAGCGGCCGGCGAGTTTGCGGGGCAGATGGTCCGGATCGTGGACGTTCAGGCTGAAGCGACGCTGTGTGGTCCCGGCATCGGACTCCTCGTCTTCGTCACCACGCGAACCCGCGTCGTCCATCGGTGCTACCTCCGTCTCACCGGCCGAACGCCGAGTACCCGGTCCGGCCCCGGGCGAAACAAGGTTTGAGAGCGTACCGGAGATGATCTGGGGGTTCACCCCGAACGGCGGGCAACCCCCGCGAGGGCCGCACGTCCCGTTGTCATGAAGCCGAACCGGTGGGCCGCGCTCGCCGCCACCGCACTGACCGCCCTCGCCGTCTGCACCCCGCCCGCCGCCGCCGACTCGCTGGTACCCAAGGGTTTCGCCCCCGCGTCGACGAGCTGGACCGGACCCTCGCGCGGGTTCGTCCTCGGGTATTCGCCGTGCGGGGAACCGGGATGGTGCGCGTCCCTGCTGTCGACGAACGACGGCGGGAAGCGGTGGCGGCGCGTCGGTTCGCCGCCGATCTCCTTGCCGGACAACCACAATCAGGTCAAACTCGCCGTGATCGACGAACACGACGTCTTCCTCTCCGACGGCACCAGGCTGCTCTCCAGTCACGACGGTGGCGTCACATGGTCCGGCGTCCGGCTCGCCGGAGTCCGGGAGCCCTTCTATATTTCGAAAATCACCGAAGCCGGAGCGCGCGTGCTCGCGATGGTCACCGGTTTCGGCAGCCCGTCGACGACGACGCTCTACGCCGGGCTTTCCGGCGCCCGGGTCCTCCTGCCCGTCCCGGGGTTCACCGTCACCGGCTCCGCGACTTACGGCGACGTCGCCACCAGTGGCGGGGTGCAGGTGTCGATGGGGGCGGACTATCGCGTCCAGAAGTACTGGACCTCGTCCGACGGCCTGACCTTCGCGGCCGCGCCGCCGCCCTGTCCGTCGGACAGTTCGGCGCTGCTGAGCGGAATCCGGCGAGGGCGCGTGCTGGCGTTGTGCAGCGGGGGACCGGGGACGCCGCATCCGGGCGCGACCGTCCGGCGGTTGTGGCGGGCGCCGAAACTCGGCGGGCGATTCACCGGAACGGCGCAAGCGCCCATTCTCGGTGTCAACCAGAGCTTCAGCGCCGCTTCGCCCACGGCGGCGACCATCGCGGCGGAAGGCGGTGGCACCGGTTTCCTGCACAGCACCGTCGACGGCGGCGTGACCTGGAGGACGACCGAGCTCAGCGGCCGCGGGGTCTGCCTCAACGACCTGGACTTCCCGGACGAACGGGTCGGGGTGGTGGTCGACGGACTGCCGGACGCCGAAGGGGGATCTGCCGTCTACCGCACTGTCGACGGAGGCGGCACGTGGCGCGAACTCGTCTTCGCGTGATCCGCCGTCACCCTGTCCGGGATAATTGCAGGTAGGCAAGGCCCTTGGGGAGGTTCACTTGACCGCACGCGGTGTCGTAGCCTGTGCACTGTCCGTCGACGTCGAGGGAGCCGTGGACCGTGTTCGCACGATCCGCACGCGGCTGAAGGGTGGAGCGTGTCCATGACTTCGGACGAGGTCCGGGCTGTGTCGAGGCGCCCGCTACCACCCCTCGACTACGACAGGCCCAATCTTGCCCGCATGAAGGACGCCCTTCTCGGCGGACACGACCACTACGAGATCGACAGGCTGGCCGTCGAAGCCTTCCTCACGGTGGCTCCCGACGGCGCCGCGGTGGCCAAGGAGTTCCGGTCGTGGGCGAGCCGGGTGGTCCGGTTCCTCGCCGGCACCCGAGCGGTCGGCCAGTTCCTCGATCTGGGCTCCGGCATGCCCTACGTCGAGAACACCCACCAGACGGCGCAGCGCTACAACCCCGACGCGCTGGTCGTCTACGTCGACGACGACCCGGTGGTCCAAGCGCACGGACTGGCGTTGCTGGAAGACCATCTCGTCCACGTGAGCGGCGCGGACCCGTGCGATCCCGAGCAGACGCTGAACGATCCGGCTGTCGCCGGGCATCTCGAACTCGACCGCCCGGTCGCGGTGCTCCTCAACGCGGTGCTGCACCACATCGAAGACCTCGACGAGGCGAAGGCCGTCGTCCGCGGCTATCTCGACGTACTCGCCCCGGGGTCGTACTTGCTGCTCACGCACTACTACACCGACGGCGAAGGCCCGCTCGGCGAGTTCGCGCGGAAACTCGACGGCCTGATGGCCGGCATCGGTTACCCCACGGTGCATCGCAGCCGCGCGGAGATCGAGTCGCTGTTCGACGGGCTGGAGATCCTCGAACCCGGCGTCGTCCACCTGCACGAATGGTGGCCGGAAGGCCCGCGGCTCGCTCCGCTGACCCAGCTGAACCACCTGAGCCTGAGCGGTGTGGCTGTCAAGCCTTAGCGCGGTTTGCTTTTGTTCGCTCGCGCGCACGGTCCGTGAAGGCCTCCTTGAGGGACCCAGGGTCCCTCAAGGAGGCCTTCACGGACTTGGTGATCAAGGGCCCAAAGGGGGGCGCCTCTCGCTAGGAGGTCACCAGGACGACGGTCAGTCCGTCGTGCCCCTTCATGCCGACGGTCTGCAACGCCGTCGCGTCGACCCGCGGTTCGGCGGCGATCAGTTCGTGCATCCGCCGCAGTCCCACGATCTCGTCGGAGGTGTTCGACGTGTCGGCCACCGCGCCGGAGCGGACCACGTTGTCGATCACGATCACCCCGCCCGGTCTGGTCAGCCCCAGCGCCGCCTCGAAGTAGGCCGGGTTGTTGACCCTGTCCGCGTCGATGAACGTCAGGTCGATCGGGCCTTCCACTTCGGGCAGCAGGTCCAGCGCCTCGCCGAGCCGGATGTCGACGAGGTCGCCGACACCGGCGGCGTCGAGGTTCTTCCGCGCGACGTCCGCGAACTTCGGGTAGTACTCGAGCGTCACGAGACGCCCTTCCGGCGGAAGGGCGCGGGCGAGCCAGATGGTGCTGTAGCCGCCGAGCGTGCCGATCTCCAGGATCGAGCGGGCGCCGATCATCCTGGCCAGCAGATGGAGCAGCTTGCCCTGGTTCGGCGCGACGGCGATGGCGGGCATGCCCGCCTCGTCCGAGGCCTCGATGGCCGCTTCGAGAGTGGGATCGGACGGGACGAGCGCGTCGAAGATGTATTCGTCTACTTTGGTCCACGTTTCCTGAGACATGGGCACCTCCCCAGGACAACCTAGCGGCGCGAAGCGGACACGAGAGCGTCCATCGGGGTGTCCGTCCGGCCCAACCTCAGGCGGCGCGGCGTCCGGCCTTCGGGATGACCAGCGGGGTCCCGGTTTCGGGGCACGGCATGACCCGGCACGGCAGCTCGAAGATCTTTTCGACGTTCTCGGCGGTCACGACCTCTTCGGGCGTCCCCGTCGCCAGCACCTCTCCACCCCGCATCGCGATCATGTGGGTGGCGTAGCGCGCGGCGTGGTTGAGGTCGTGCAGCACCGCGACCAGCGTCCGGCCCTGCTGCTGGTGCAGTTCCGCGCACAGGTCCAAAATGTCCATCTGATGTGCGATGTCCAGGTAGGTCGTCGGCTCGTCGAGCAGCAGGAGGTCGGTCTCCTGCGCGAGGGCCATCGCCATCCACACGCGCTGCCGCTGCCCGCCGGACAGTTCGTCGACCAGTCGCTCGGCGAGGTCGTCGACGCCGGTGGCGCGCATGGACTCCGTGACCACGGTGGCGTCTTCGCGGGACCACTGTCGCAGCAGGCGCTGGTGCGGATACCGCCCGCGTGCGACGAGATCGGCGACGGTGATGCCGTCGGGCGCGATCGAGCTCTGCGGCAGCAGGCCGAGCCGGCGGGCGACTTCCTTGGCGGGGAAGGAACTGATCGTCTGCCCGTCGAGGAACACCGAGCCCTGACGGGGTTTGAGCATCCGCGCGAGCGCGCGCAGCAGGGTCGTCTTGCCACAGGCGTTCGGGCCGACGATGACGGTGAACGACCGGTCGGGGATGACCACCCCGAGGTCTTCGGCCACGGTCCGGCCGTCGTAGGCCAGCGTCAGGGCGTCCGCGTGCAGTCGTGACGTCGTTCGCTGCTCGGTGAGGGTCTCCACGCAGGTTAGGCTAACCTAGGAGTCCGCCGTTGTGGTGTTCCGTAGGTCGCAGTCGGCTCACATCGCACGTCGATGGCATCATCGGTGCGATCGAAGGGGCGGCATGGAGGACTACCGGATAGTCGCGGACGAGATCTCCGCCGACGTCGAGGCGGGCAGGCTCCGTCCTGGCGACAGGCTGCCCCCGCAGCGGCGGTTCGCCCGCGACCGCGGGATCGCCAACTCGACCGCCGCCAGGGTCTACGGCGAACTCGTCCGGCGAGGTGTCGTGGTCGGCGAGGTCGGCCGGGGCACGTTCATCCGCGCCGGGAAGCCTCCGCTGGAGACGGCGCTGGCCGAGCCGGGCGGCGCGACCGTCGACCTCGAACTCAACTTCGCCGTCCTCCCGGAGCAATCGGCGCTGGTCGGGAAGGCACTGGAACCACTCCTGCGGGAGGACGTCCTGACAGCGGCGTTGCGGCCGGGTAGCGTCACCGGTTCGAAGCAGGCGCGCGACGCCGTCGCGGGGCTGCTCGCGAAGGACGGCTGGACACCGGAAATCCTCTTCGCCGGAAGCGGCCGCGAAGCCATCGCCGCCGCGATCGCCGCCTTCGTGCCGATGGGGGAGCGACTCGCCGTCGAGGCCATCACCTACCCCGTGGTCAAGGCGCTCGCCGGGCGGCTCGGCGTGCAGCTGGTGCCCATCGAGACCGACGACGCCGGTCTCGTGCCCGAAGCCCTCGAAGCCGCGCACGCCGCCGCGCCCGTCCGCGCGCTGTACGTCCAGCCGACCCTGCACAATCCGCTCGGGTCCACAATGGACGAAGGTCGGCGCGCCGGACTCGCGGAAACCGTGCGCCGGATGGACATCCCGGTGATCGAGGACGGGATCTACACCTTCCTCCGGCCCGAGGTCCGCCCGTTCGCGGCGTACGCGCCGGAACGCACGGTGTTCACCGACAGCCTGTCCAAACGGCTCGCCCCGGGACTGACCACCGGCTTCCTCGCGGTCCCGGCGGAATGGACGGAGCGGTTGGCCGCGGCGGTGCGCTCGGGCGGCTGGGTGGCGCCCCGGTTCGCCGTCGAGGCAGCCACCCGCTGGATCACCGGCGGCACGCTGGAAACCGTCGAACGGGCGAAACGGCTCGACGCGGCCGAACGCCAGCGGATGACGGCCGCGCGGCTGGCCGGGTTCACGCTGCGCGCGGATCCGCGGGCGTATCACTGCTGGTGGGAGCTCCCGGAGCATTGGCGCGCCGAGACCTTCGTCGCCGCGGCCGCGCGACGCGGGATCGCGGTCACCCCGGCGGCCGCGTTCGCCATCGTCCCCGGGCACGCCCCGAACGCGGTGCGGCTCGCCGTTTCGTCACCGCCCCTCGAGACGCTCGGCGCCGCCTTGGACGTCCTGGCCGGGCTCGCTTCCGGCCGCCCCGAGGACGCCGGCGTCGACTGACCTCCTCGCGTTTCGTCCTCTGGATGCGGTAGTTGGCAACGCGAACCACCGCATCCAGAGGACGAAACGCGTCAGGGGCGGGGCGCCCACTTGCCGATGAAGCTGCCGCAGGTGACGGTCTGCCCGGCCAGGCGCGACCGCAGCGCGTTCTCCAGCCCGAGGTAGTCGAAGATCGGCGTGTCGCCGGTGACCTCGGCGGGCACCGGACCGCCCTTGGCCAGGGTCGGCATGCTCACCGTCTGGAACAGCACCAGATAGTCGCCGTCGCGGTTGAGCTCGTCGGCGGTCGCGAGCATGCGCTGCGGAGCGTCGGCGACGATCTCCAGCGGCAGCGGCCATTCCAGCGGGAACGGGTTGCGCAGGCCGAAAGCGGGATAGGCGAACGGGTTGTCGGGCAGGACGGCCGTGCGTCCCGCCGGGAATCGGGTGACGCAGTCCTGGATCTGGGAGACGTAAGTGAAAGTCCCCGGATTCGTCCGGATCCCGCGCATCGACGGCGTCACCGTGCCGAGGTCGCCGGTCAGCTTTTCGCGCGCCATGTCCAGATACGCGGCGTCGTCGTGATGCTCGATCACGGCCCAGCCCGAGGCCAGCACCGCGACCAGGCCCATCGCCGTGGCGCCCGCCAGCCGGATCGGGCGAGCGGGCTCGGGCAGCGGCGGCAGCGCGTCCGACAGTTCCAGGATCGCCGTCAGCGCCAGCGTTCCGGTGAACAGGGTCGGGGTGTCGTTGCCCCAGGACAGACTGGTCATGAACCCGGTCGCGAAGACCAGCGCGCCCATCTTCGGGAACCGCCGCGTCGCCGTCCAGCTCACCAGGAGCGCGACCCCGAGGATCCACCAGAGGACGTCCGCCCAGCGCGACGCGCCGGTGAAGTGTCCATCCACGACGGTGCCGACCACCACCGCCACGCCCGCCAGGAGCAGCAGCCGCGCGGCGAGCCCACCGGCGAATCCGATGCGGTCACGGAAGAACCCGAGCAGCACCAGCAGCAGCCCGGCGATCGCGAAGAAGGTCAAGCCCCGCACCGGTGGCCGCAGCAGGGTCGCGGGATCTTCCAGCCACAGGCCGAGAAGTCGCTGGCCGTACGCGGGCACGCCGCCGGTCAACTGTTCGGCCATCGCACCCAGCCCGCCGTCGAGCGTGACGATTCCGATGTAGAAGACCAGGAAAGCGCCCAGTGCCAGCAGATCCCAGGCCAGGCGAGTCCACCAGCGGCCGGTGCGGAACGCGCCTTCGCGCAGCGATGGGTGCAGCAGCAACCAGCACAGCGCGATCAGCGGGACCGGCGCGAAACTCTGCTTGACGAACACCGCGGCGCCCAGCAGCACCAGACCCAGCCGCCGCGGCCACGCCTTGCCGTTGCGCAGCCCGGAATCCAGCGCCCAGGCGCCGCACGCGGTCAGGAAGATCCCGTCGATCGTGTGCCACGCCATCAGCGGGAACGCGTTGAGGTTCAGCAGTGCCGCGGCCGCCGTCAGCCCGGTGAGACCCGGCCCCCAGTCGCGGACGCGGCGCCGGGTGACCAGCACGGCGAACGCGATGGTCGCCAGGATGATCTCCAGCATGCTGAGCACGCTGGAGACGAAGAACAGCGGCCCCGGCACCAGGAAGTCGAAGACGTGCAGGTACGCCGATCCCAGCGGCCGCGCGGAGATGATGTCGGAGTGCGGGACCTCGCCGTGCAGCACCCGCCACGCCTGGGCGAGGATGAAGCCCTGGTCCGAAGGGTGGAAACCGAAGCGTCCCACCCGGAGTTCGGTGACGACGGCGAGCGCGAGCACCCAGGCCGCGTGCAGCGAAAGCCGCAGCACTGTCCGGGACGGACGTACCGCCGACGTCGCTGCCACGTCCGGTCCGGTCGAAACCGGGGGACTGGCGACGTCCACACTGCCCCTTCCCGCTCGTCACTGCCTCGGCCCGTGCCCGCCGACCCCCCGGCGTATCGGAAACCGATGGTAGCGGCCGGGGGCGTCCCCCGATCGAGCCCGGCGGCGAGGATGTCAGGGACGACGGCGCCAGACCAGCCTGGTGACCGCGCCCGCCACCGAGGCGAGCGGAGCCTTCCGGGGCAGGCCACGGGATTCCGGTGCGGATTCGGGCATTGCGCGGTAGACGAGGTGAGCGAAGAACCGCGCCGTCTTGGGTGCGACGAGCGTCACCAATTCGGCCGCGGTGCCTTCGGGCAGGTTCAGGATCTCCGGTCGTTTCTCCAGCGCCTTCACCACGAGCGCGGCGGCGCGTTCGGGCGAGCTCGACGGCATGCCGCGGTAGGACCCGGTCGGCGTGATCATGTCGGTGCGCACCAGCGGCATCCGGACCGAGGTGAAGGTGACGCCGTCGGAAAGCGTTTCCCGGCCGGCGGTCAGCCCGAACTCCTCCAGCGCCGCCTTCGAAGCCAGGTAAGCGGAAAACCGCGGCGTGTCGGTCTGGAGTCCTTGGGTGGTGACGTTGACGACGTGGCCGAACCCGCGCGCGGTCATCGACGGCAGCAGGCCCAACGTCAGCCGCACGGGGCCGAAGTAGTTGATCGCCATCGTGCGCTCGTAGTCGTGGAACCGTTCGGTGGACAGCGAAAGCGAGCGCCGGATCGAGCGGCCGGCGTTGTTGACCAGCATGTCGACGGCGCCGTGCGCGGCGAGGACGTCCTTGACGAGAGCGTCGACGGCGCCGCCGTCGGTGAGGTCGCACGGATACGCCGACGCCTTCCCGCCCGCCGCGACGATCTGCTCGCGGACCTCTTCGAGTTCGTCGGCGCGCCTGGCCACGAGGATCACTTCGCCGCCCTTCGCGGCGACGGCGAGCGCGGACGCGCGGCCGATCCCCGACGACGCACCGGTGATCAGCACCTTGCGGCCGTCGAGCGGCTCCGGCCCCGGACGGCGCCGGCCGCGATCGGGGTCCAGGTGCGCGAGCCAGTACCGGTAGAGCGGGCCGGCGTACTCCTTCAGCGGCGGCAAGGTGATGCCGCTGCCTTCGAGAGCGGCCGTCGTCGCGCTCGTGTCGAAGTCGACCTCCATGCTCAGATGGGGCAGGACTTCGAGCGGGACGCCGAGTTCCGCCAGTACCGCCGAGCGGGCCGAACGCCCGCCGGGGACCCGGTCGAACCCGGCCGCCGCGGACCTCGCCAGCCGGGTTCCGGCGCGTTTCAGCGCTCCGGACGGCCTGGCGGGGAGGACGGCGGAGATCTTCGGCCCGCCCGCGGCCCGCGCGAAGGCGTTGTAGACCTCGTGCAGAGGCTGGGGCCGCGGCGAAGCAAGGTGGTACGTGCTGCCACTGGGCGCGTCGACGTGCATCAGGTGTTCCATCGCTTCGACGACGTAGTCGACCGGCACGATGTTCGTGGCGCCGAGATCCGGCGCGGCCAGCGGGAGACGGCGGGGCAGCGCGGCGAGCCGCGAGATCGCGGGGAGGAAGTAGTACGGGCCGTCGATCTTGTCCATCTCGCCGGTGCGCGAATCGCCGGCCACGGCGGACGGCCGGTACACGCGGAACGGCGTTTTCCCGTGCCGTCGCACGAGTTTCTCGGCCTCGAACTTCGTCGCGTGGTACGGCGACGCGAAGCTCTGGCCGAGGTCGAAGTCGGCTTCGGTGAAACGCCCGGCGTACTGCCCGGCGACCGCGATGGAAGAGACGTGGTGGAAGAGCCCGGCGTTCGCGGCGGCGGCGAACTCCAGGACGTTCCGGGTGCCGTCGACATTGGCCGCGCGGTTCGCCGCCTCGTCCGCGGTGAGGTCGTAGATCGCGCCGAGGTGCACGACGTGGTCGAGGGGACCCAGGCGGGCGGGATCGATGCCCAGCGAGGGTTCGGTCAGGTCGCCGGTGACGGGAACGAGCTTCTCGTGGCTCGGGAGCTTCCCGCGCGAGGTCTCCCTCACGAGAACATGGACGGCTACGGTCTCAGGTCGCCGTAGTAGGCGCGCGACCAGGCGTTTACCCAGAAAGCCCGTCGCGCCCGTCACGAAGTAGGTGGTCATGGCCGGCTCCTTCCGAACGGGGCCGACTCTACCTACTCAGAAGTAGGAACGGTAGTTGTCATTCACTGTGATCCGGATGCTCGGCCACCGCGACCACGGCGTCGCGGAGCGCGGCGCGCAGGCGGCCCACGTCCAGCGGCCCGAGTACGGCGGCCTCGCCGGGCGGAGCCACGAGCACGATCTTGTCGCTGCTCACGAACACCGTCACGTCCCGCCGCCTGCCCGCGAGATCCCGGCAGCCGACCGACCATTCGTCCCGCGGTGCCAACGTCCTCATCCTCCCGTATCCCATGGTCTCCCTTTCTCGTCCGAGGCTGGGACGGGCCGGTTTCGGGGCCGTGACGCCGGTTACCCCACATTCCTACTGATGGGTTAACCGGCCCTTCGGATCGTGATCGACTTCCGGTTTCGCTAGGCCGGACGTGGGGGAACCGGGGTAGCGTCCGAGGGAACGCCTGCCCGGGAGGTCTTTGTGTCCGAACCCAGGAAGATCGTCATCGTCGGTGCCGGCCTCGCGGGAGCGACGGCCGCCGGGACGCTGAGAGAACGTGGCTACGCGGGGGAAATCCTGCTGCTCGGTACCGACACCCACCGCCCGTACGAGTTACCGCCCTTGTCCAAGGGGCTGCTGATGGGCAACACCGATGAACCCGATTGGGTGCACGACGCGGGTTTCTACGACGAGAAGGACATCGCTTTCCGGAGCGGTGCCACCGCGACCAGGATCGAGCTCGGCTCGCGGCTCGTGCACGACGACGCGGACGGCGAGCACCGCTTCGACCGTCTCGTGCTCGCGACCGGTTCGCGGCCGCGGTCGTTGCCGGTGCCCGGCGGCGACCTCCCCGGGCTGCGGACCCTGCGCACCCTCGACGACGCGCTCGCGCTGCGTTCGGCGCTCAAGGACGCCGCCCGGGTGGTGATCGTCGGCGCGGGCTGGATCGGCAACGAGGCCGCCGCGGCCGCGAGGGAACACGGCGCCGAGGTGACCGTGGTCGATCAGGTGGGTTCGCCGCTGCTCGCGGTGCTGGGCGAGCAGGTGTCCGGCGTCTTCAAGGACCTTCACACGGCGCACGGGGTGAACTGGCGGCTCGGCGAAGGGGTCGCCGGGTTCACCGGTGGCCCGGACGGGGTGACCGGCGTACGTCTTCAGAGTGGTGACGAGCTTCCCGCGGACGTCGTGCTGGTGGCCGTCGGCGCCGCCCCGCGGGTCGACCTCGCGCACGCGGCCGGGCTGGAACTGTCCGACGACGGCGGTGTCTGCGCCGACGCCGGTCTGCGGACGGCCGCGCCCGACGTCTACGCGATCGGCGACATCGCCGCGCAGTTCCACCCCCGCTACGGGAAACGCGTCCGCGTCGAGCATTGGTCGAACGCGAAGTGGCAGGGCGAGCACGTCGCGGGGAACCTGCTCGGCGAGAACGAGCCGTACCTGAAGAGCCCGTATTTCTTCTCGGACCAGTACGACCTCGGCTGCGAGTACCGCGGCCTCGCCGATCCCGAAACCGACGAGCTCGTCGTGCGCGGCGACCTCGCGGCGCGGGACTTCACGGCGTTCTGGCTGCGGGACGGGCAGGTGACGGCCGCGATGAACGTCAACCAGTGGGACGACGGGGACGCGCTGAAGGCCCTCGTCGAGGGCCGCGCGACGGTGACGGCTGAGCAGCTGAAGACGGCTGAGCTGAAGTCCCTCGCCTGATATTCCGGGCGGATGTCATGAGGGGTCCCCATGGGACGTAATTCGTCCCATGGGGACCCCTCATGACACGCGCGAGGTCAGGCCTCCTGAGCCACCAGGGACGCCGAAGCAACCGAAGCACCGGAAGACCGCGTCATGGTCCCGAAAGCCAGCAGGGCGAGAACGCCGAAGGCCGCCATCACGATCCCCATCGGGACCGCGGTCCCCGGACCGCCCAGTCCGACCAGCGGCGTCGCCAGCCCGCCGACGACGAACTGGAGCACCCCCAGCAGTGCCGACGCCGAACCGGCGGACCGGGCCTGCTCGGCCAGCGCCAGCGAACTCGCGTTCGGCGCCACCATGCCGATGCTCGACACCAGGATGAACAGCGGGATCAGCAGCCCGATCAGGCCGAGGTCCAGCACCGTCGCGGCCAGCACGCCGAACCCGGCCACCGCCGCGATGACGAGGCCGACGGTCAGCAGTTTCCGCTCCGGGAACCGGCCGACGATGCGCCCGTTCAGCTGGCCGACGGCCACGATGCCGATGCCGTTGAGTCCGAACACCAGGCTGTACGCCTGCGGGCTGAGCCCGTAAACGCCCTGGAGCGCGAAGGACGAGCCGGAGATGTAGGCGAACAGGCTGCCGAACATGAGCCCGGAGGCCAGCGCGTAGCCGAGGAAAGCGCGGTCGCGGAGCAGGCTCCCGTACTTCCGCAGCACCGAACCGAAGCGCGCCGGCGTGCGGCGTTCCTCGGGCAGGGGTTCCGGCAGCAGGAAGAAGACGACGGCGAGCAGGATCGCGCCGAACACGGTCAGGCAGACGAACACGCCGCGCCACGACGTCCAGTTCAGGATCTGGCCGCCGACGATCGGCGCCAGGATCGGGGCGAGCCCGTTGACCAGCATCAGCAGCGAGAAGAACTTCGTCATCGCGGTGCCGGAGTAGAGATCCCGCACGGTCGCCCTGGCGATCACGATGCCCGCCGCGGCGCCGAACGCCTGGACACCGCGGGCGGCGATGAGCAGTTCGGCGGTCGGGGCGATGGCGCACAGGATCGAGCCGACCATGTAGAGCGCGAGCCCGGCCACTAGCGGTTTGCGGCGGCCGATCGCGTCGGACAGCGGTCCGAGGATCAGCTGGCCGATGGCGAGCCCGATGATGAACGCGCTCAGCGTGAGCTGGACGGTGGCGTCCGCCGCGCGCAGTTCGCCCGCCATCTGCGGCAGCGCGGGCAGGTACATGTCGATGGACAGGGGCCCGAAGGCGGACAGGCCGCCGAGGATCAGGACGAACCGGGCACGGCCGGTGGTACTCGGTCGTGGCGCGACGGTTTCTTCCACTCGCTCGGGCGCGATGGTCATGCTCGTTCCTTCCCCAGTCATGGTTCCGCGAGGAACAACTTGCTTAGAGTAGGTAACTATTCCCACTGTGAGTCTTGCCACCCGGACTTCGCAAGACTGATCCGATCAATTTTCGGCACAAATCCCGGTGACCCCTAGATCTCGCCGAAGGTCGTCGGGTATACATCGGATGTCTGTTCGTTGCTGTTGGAGCCGTTGATTGTTGACGGTTCGGCCGGAAGGGAAAATCCGTGCAGCTGTTGCGTCTCGGGGAGCCGGGAAGTGAGCGTCCGTTCGTACGTGCCGGGGATGGCACGGTGCGCGACCTCTCCGGCCTGACCTCCGACATCGATGGCAGCTTCTTCGCGAGCGACGGTGTCGCCAGGGTCGCGGCCGCGCTGGCCGCCGGTGAGCTGCCCGAAGCCGGTCCCGAATTCGCGGGTGCCAGGGCCGCCGCGCCGATCGCGCGGCCGGGCAAGGTCGTCTGTATCGGCCTCAACTACCGGCAGCACGCCGAGGAGTCCGGCGCCGAGGTCCCGACCGAGCCGGTCGTCTTCATGAAGGCCCCCGACGTCGTCGTCGGCCCCGAAGACGACGTGCTGGTGCCGCGTGGCTCGACCAAGACCGACTGGGAGGTCGAGCTCGGCGTCGTCATCGGCAAGACCGCGCGCTACCTCGAAAGCGTCGAAGAAGCCCTCGAGTGCGTCGCCGGGTACACGGTCTCGAACGACGTGTCCGAGCGCGAGTTCCAGCTCGAACGCGGCGGCACCTGGGACAAGGGCAAGTCGTGCGAGAACTTCAACCCGCTCGGCCCGTGGCTGGTCACCGCCGACGAGGTGCCCGACCCGCAGGACCTCGGCCTGCGGCTGTGGGTCAACGGCGAGAAGAAGCAGGACTCGTCGACCAAGGACATGATTTTCACGGTCGCCGAGATCGTGCATTATCTGAGTCGGTTCATGGTGCTTCGCCCTGGCGATCTCATCAACACCGGTACCCCGCAGGGCGTCGCGCTCGGTCAGCCCGATCCCAAGCCGTATCTGCGGGAAGGTGACGTCATCGAGCTCGAGATCGACGGCCTCGGCCGCCAGCGCCAGAACGTCAGGCAGGCGTGATGGCGAAGATCGTGGGCATGGAGGTGCTCGACGTCCGCTTCCCCACCTCGCGGGAGCTGGACGGTTCGGACGCCATGAACCCGGACCCGGACTACTCGGCCGCGTACGTCGTGCTGCACACCGACGGCGGCCCGGACGGCTACGGACTCGCCTTCACCATCGGCCGCGGCAACGACGTCCAGGCCGCGGCGATCCGCGCGCTGGAGCCGCACGTCGTCGGCCTGGACGTGCCGACCGACGCGGCGGCGCTCGGGGCGCTGTCGAGGGCCCTGGTCGGTGACTCGCAACTGCGGTGGCTGGGCCCGGAAAAGGGCGTCGCGCACATGGCGATCGGCGCGGTGGTCAACGCCGCGTGGGACCTCGCCGCGCGTATCGCCGGGCTCCCCGTCTGGCGGTTCGCCGCCGGGATGTCGCCCGAGGAACTGGTGTCCCTCGTCGACTTCCGCTACCTGTCCGACGCACTGACCGAGCAGGAGGCGCTCGACATCCTCCGCGCCGCCGAGCCCGGCCGCGCCGAGCGGATCGCCAAGATCGAGCGCGACGGATACCGCGCGTACAGCACTTCCCCCGGCTGGCTCGGGTACTCGGACGCGAAACTCGCCCGGCTCGCCGAACAGGCGGTCGCGGACGGCTTCGAAATGATCAAGCTCAAGGTCGGCGGCGATCTGGAGGACGACGTCCGCCGGATGAAGATCGCCCGGGAGACCGTCGGCGCGGACATCCGGGTCGCCGTCGACGCGAACCAGCGCTGGGATGTCTCGTCGGCGATCGCCTGGATGACCGAGCTGGCGCCCTACGACCCGTACTGGATCGAGGAACCCACCTCGCCGGACGACGTGCTCGGGCACGCCGCGATCGCCAAGGCGCTCGCCCCGATCCGCGTCGCCACCGGTGAGCACGTCCAGAACCGCGTGGTGTTCAAGCAGTTGCTGCAAGCCGGCGCGATCTCGGTGTTGCAGCTGGACGCCGCCCGGGTCGGCGGGTTCAACGAGAACCTCGCGATCCTGTTGCTGGCGGCCAAATTCGACGTCCCGGTGTGCCCGCACGCCGGTGGGGTCGGGCTGTGCGAGCTCGTGCGTCACCTGTCGATGTTCGACTTCGCGGCCGTGTCCGGTTCCGACGCCGACCGCTCCATCGAATGGGTCGACCACCTCCACGAGCACTTCACCGACCCGGCGGTCGTGACCGGCGGCCGCTACCTGGCGCCTTCCGCGCCGGGCTTCTCGGCCCGGATGCACGACGCGACCCTGCGCCGCTTCACCTTCCCCGACGGTCCGGAATGGACGGAGATCGACAGTGAGTGATTTCGAAGGCCTCGTGGCGGCCGTCACCGGCGGCGCCTCCGGGATCGGCCGGGCCACCGCGGACCTGCTGGCCGCGCGCGGGGCGACGGTCGCGGTCCTCGACCTGAAACCGGACGACCTTCCCGAAGGCCTCACCGGGTTCCGCTGCGACGTCGGTTCCGACGACGAGGTCCGCGCGGCGATCGACGCGGTCGCCGAACGCTTCGGCAGGCTCGACGTCCTGGTCAACAACGCGGGGATCGGCGCGCAAGGCGACGTCACCTCCAACAGTGACGACGAATGGCACCGGGTGCTGGACATCAACGTCGTCGGCATGGTGAGGCTCGCGCGGGCGGCGTTGCCGCATCTGAAGAACTCGCCGTCGGCCGCGATCGTCAACACCTGTTCGATCGCCGCGTGGGCGGGCCTGCCCAACCGCGCGCTGTACTCGGCCAGCAAGGGCGCGGTGCTCTCGCTGACCCTGGCGATGGCGACCGACCACCTCGCCGACCGGATCCGGGTCAACTGCGTCTGCCCCGGCACCGCGGACACCCCGTGGGTCGGCAGGCTCCTCGACTCCGCCGGCGACCCGGAGGCCGAACGGGCCGCGCTGGCCGCCCGTCAGCCGATGGGACGGCTGGTGACCGCGGCCGAGGTGGCCAACGCGATCGTGTACCTCGCCAGTCCGCTGTCGGCTTCGACCACCGGCACGGCGCTCGCTGTCGACGGAGGTATGTACGGGCTGCGTCCGCGCGGCCCGGTCCAGCACTAGGTTCCGGCTGTCATCAAGGAGGATGCGGTGCGTACGAGGGTGATCAAGGTGGCCGCCGCGGCCACCGCGCTCGGGCTGGCCCTGTCGGCCTGTGGATCCACGAAGGACAACGCGCCGAAGCCGGGTGCCGGCGGTGGCGGCAAGGTCGGCGCGACGATCCCGTTGCTGACCTCGCCGTTCTGGCAGGCCTACAACAACTACGTACCGCTGAAGGCGAAGGAACAGGGCGTCGAGTCGCTGCCGACGGTCAACGCCGACAGCGACTCGGCGAAGCAGATCACCGACGTCAACACCTTGCTGAACCAGGGCGTCAAGGGGCTCGTCGTGACGCCTCTCGACTCCGCCGCCGTCGTGGCGGGCCTCAAAGCCGCGGAGAACAAGGGCGTCCCGGTCGTGGCCGTCGACGTCGCGCCCGAGAGCGGCAAGGTCGCGATGGTGGTGCGCGCGGACAACAAGGCGTACGGCACCAAGGCCTGCGAGGCGATCGGCGCGAAGGTCACGTCGGGCAAGGTCGTGCAGGTCATGGGCGATCTCGCCTCGGTCAACGGCCGCGACCGCTCCGAAGCGTTCCGGGACTGCATGAAGACGAAGTTCCCCGGTGTGCAGGTGCTGGAGGTCGCCGCCGAGTGGAAGGCGGACAAGGCCTCGTCCGGTTTGGACAGTCTGCTGACCGCCAACCCGGACATCAAGGCCGTGTACATGCAGGCGGGCGGCGTCTACCTGGCGCCGACGCAGCAGGCGCTCAAACGCAAGAACCTCTACTTCCCGGTCGGCGACCCGAAACACGTCGTGCTGGTCAGCAACGACGGCATCCCGCAGGAACTAGCCGCGATCCGCGCGGGCGAACTCGACGCGACCGTCTCCCAGCCCGCCGACGACTACGCCAAGTACGGCATGTACTGGATCAAGAAGGCGATGGCGGGGGAGACCTTCAAAGCAGGGCCGACCGACCACGGCAGCACGATCGTCGAGGTCCGGCCGGGAATCCTGGAGGACCAGCTTCCCGCGCCCGTCGTCACCAAGGAGAACGTGGACGACAAGGCTCTCTGGGGGAACAACCTGTGAGCGCGCTGCCCGCCGGGTCCGCCGCCGTGCCGGTGGTCAGCGCACAGGGCGTCGGCAAACGCTACGGCCCGACCGTGGCGCTGTCCGACGTCAGTCTCACCGTCCACCCCGGCGAGTCGCACGCGCTCGTCGGGCGTAACGGGGCCGGGAAGTCGACGCTGGTCTCGATTCTCACCGGACTGTCCAAAACGGACACCGGATCCGTCGAGTTCGGCGGTGTCCCGGCGCCGCCCTTGTCCAGACAGGACGACTGGAAACGCGCGGTCGCCTGTGTCTACCAGCACGCGATGGTCGTCCCGCAGCTGACCGTCGCGGAGAACCTGTTCCTCAATCGCCAATCCGGCAAAGGCTTCGCGATCGGCTGGCAGCGGTTGCGCCGCCAGGCCAGGGAACTGCTCGACTCCTGGGACGTCGGTGTCGACGTCGACACCCCGGCGGGCGAGCTTTCGGTCGAGGACCGGCAGTTCGTCGAGATCGCCAGGGCACTGTCGTACGGCGCGCGGTTCATCGTGCTCGACGAACCGACCGCGCAACTGGACAGCCAGGCGATCGAGCGGCTTTTCGAGCGGATGCGCCAGATGCAGGCGAACGGGGTGACGTTCCTGTTCATCTCGCATCACCTCCACGAGGTGTACGAGGTGTGCCAGGCGGTCACCGTGTTGCGCGACGCCAAGCACATCCTGACAGCGCCGGTCTCGGAGGTCGGCCGCGCCGGGCTGATCGACGCGATGACCGGCGAGCAGGGCGGGCTTTCCGTCCGCGACGCCTCGGCGCGTGAGGCGCTGGCGCCGGACGCCGGCGAGGTGCTGACCGTCGACGGGCTTACCGGCGACGGCTTCGAGGACGTGACGTTCCGGATCCATCGCGGTGAGGTGATCGGGCTCGCGGGCAGCAACGCCAGCGGCAAGCACCAGGTCGCCGAAACCGTGTACGGCCTGCGTTCGCCGGTCTCCGGCACCGTCCGGGTCGACGGGAAGCCGCTGAAGCCGGGTGACATCCCGGCCGCGATCCGCGCCGGGATCGGCTGTGTCCCGAGGGATCGGCACCATGAAGGTCTGGTACTGGAGCACTCCATCGCCGACAACGCCACACTGTCCATTTTGGACCGCTTGGGCAAGGGCGGCCTCGCGTCACCGGGCACGCGGTATTCGAAAGCGACGAAGGCTTTGCGGGACTACGACATCGTCGCGGCCGACGCCGATCAGCCGGTTTCCGACCTTTCCGGAGGCAACCAGCAGAAGGTCGTCCTGGCCCGCGCGCTGGCCGGGGATCCGCGCCTGGTCGTGCTGATCAACCCGACCGCGGGCGTGGACGTGAAATCGAAGGAGGCGCTGCTCGCGGTCGTCGACCGGGTGCGGGCGGAAGGCAAGGCGGTGCTGATCGTCAGCGACGAACTGGACGATCTCCGCCTCAGCGACCGGGTGCTGGTGCTGCGGGCGGGCGCCGTGGTCGCCGAACACCGCGCGGGCTGGTCCGACGGCGACCTCGTGGCCGACATCGAAGGAGTCGAACGGTGACCGAGTTGATGACCGACCCGAAGACTTCGTCGTTCGCGGCCCCGCCGCGCCGCCGGAAGTTCCGCTGGCTGCGCGAACTCGCGCTCGTGCCCGCGCTCGTCGTGGTGCTGATCATCGGAGGATTGATCAGTGACACGTTCCTGACCTTCGGCAGCATCGTCGGGATCCTGTCCGCCTCGGCGGCGCTGTCGATGGTGGTGCTGGGCGAATCGCTCGTCCTGCTCACCGGGAAGTTCGACCTCTCGCTGGAATCCACCATGGGCATGGCGCCCGCGCTCGGCGCGATGCTGGTCATCCCGGTGGCGTCCTCGGGCTTCGGTACCGAGATCCCCGGTTTCGCGGGCGTCCTCGCGGTGCTGGTGGCCGGCGCCGCGATCGGTTTCGTGAACGGGTTCCTGATCATCAAACTGAAGCTGAACGCCTTCATCGTCACGCTGGCGATGCTGACCGTGCTGCGCGGCACGCAGATCGGGTCGACCCAGGGGAAGACGCTGTTCGACCAGCTGGACGTGTTCACCGCGCTGGCGACGACGACGTTCATCGGGCTGCCGATGTCGGTGTGGCTGGCCGCGGCGCTGTTCACCGCTTTCGGGCTGGGGCTGCGGTATCACCGGATCGGCCGAGCGCTGTACGCCATCGGCGGCAATCGGGAAGCCGCGCGGGCCGCCGGTATCCGCGTCGACCGGATCTCGTGGGGCGTCTTCGTCGTGGCCGGGGTGCTGGCCGCGCTCGGCGGGCTCGCGTACACGGGTTACGTCGGCGCGCTCGGCGCGGATCAGGGCGACGGGCTCATCCTTCAGGTGTTCGCCGCTGCGGTGATCGGCGGTGTCTCACTGGACGGTGGGAAGGGCACGCTGGTCGGGGCGCTCACCGGGGTGCTGCTCCTGCAGACGGTCACCAACCTGCTGCAGGTCGCGCAGGTGCCGCCCGAGTGGCTGAAGGCGATCTACGGCGTGATCATCCTGGTCGCGTTGATCATCTCCCGCTACGCGAGCGGGAAAGCCCAGACGTAGGCGCCAGGACTGCAATGAAGGGGCCTTTCATTGCAAATTTTGCGATGAAAGGCCCCTTCATTGCACGGCCGGAAGGCGTTTCGAGGACAGATGGAGAGTGCGGTGTCAGGAAAGTTCGGCGGCCGCGGTGGGATCGTCCGCCGTGCCCAAAGCGTTGCGGAGCCATTGCTCCACCCCCGCGACGTGCACGGTGGCCCAAGAACGCGCGAGTTCGGGTTCGCGGGCGGCGATGGCTTCGTAGATGGCCGTGTGCTGCTCGCGAGTCTTGGCGACAGCGCCCTCCTGGGTGAGCCCGCGCCAGATGCGGGCGCGCGCGGTGGGGCCGGACAGGCTGTCCAGCAGCGAGCACAGCACCGGATTGCCGGAACCGTCGGCGATCTTGCGGTGGAATTGCAGGTCGTTGGCGACCAGTGCCTCCACCGTCGGCGAATCGGCCAGCTCGTCGAGCAGGCGGCCTAGTTCCGCGATGTCCTCGTCGCTCATGTGCATCGCGGCCATCGCCGTCGCCGCCGGTTCGAGGATCCGGCGGACGGCGAGGAAGTCGAGCACGGTGTCGTCGCGGTGGAAGTCCACCACGAACGTCATCGCGTCGAGGAGGAGATTCGGTTCGAGGCTGGTGACGTACGTTCCGTCGCCCTGGCGGACGTCGAGCACGCGGATCAGGCACAGCGCCTTCACCGCTTCGCGCAGCGAACTGCGGGACAGGCCGAGCCGCTGGGCCAGTTCGGCCTCTTTCGGCAGCCTGTCGCCCGGAGCAAGCTCGCCGGAGATGATCATGTCCTTGATCTTGTCGATCGCGACATCGGTGACCGGCATGTTCCACCGCCCTCCCCGAAGACCTCGGATGTTTGAGTGTCAGTCGACAGAGTGCCATGTTTCGAGTTGAGGAGGCGCGGTGACCCACGGTGTCGCACTACAAAGAGTGGCACTCCACACCCGGCTGAAGCCGGGCAAGGAGGCCGAATACGAGTCGGTCCACGCCGTGATCCCGTCTGACCTGGACGAAGCCCTGCGTGGCGCGGGCGTGCGTTCGTGGCGGATCTGGCGGGACGGGCTCGACCTGTTCCACGTCGTCGAAGTGGAGGACTACGCGAAGATGCGCGCGGTCCTGCGCGACCATCCGGCCAACATCCCGTGGCAGGCACGGATGTCGGAACTGCTCGACGTCGAAGACGACTACTCGGGCGGCGATTCGGGCCTCGGCCTGGTTTGGGAGCTTCCGTGAAGATGTCCCTGTCCCCATTGGGGCTCGGCTGCGCGCAGCTGGGCAACCTGTACCACGCCATCACCGACGAGACGGCCGAAGCGACCGTCCGGCAGGCGTGGGACGAAGGGATCCGCTACTTCGACACGGCCCCGCACTACGGTCTCGGGCTTTCGGAACGACGGCTGGGCGCGGCGCTTTCGTCGTATCCCC
Source organism: Amycolatopsis thailandensis (assembly GCF_002234405.1). GTDB lineage: Bacteria > Actinomycetota > Actinomycetes > Mycobacteriales > Pseudonocardiaceae > Amycolatopsis > Amycolatopsis thailandensis. Next base: position 30,754 of record NZ_NMQT01000134.1, read on the forward strand.
GCGCGGATTTCGTGGTGTCGACCAAGGTCGGCCGCGTGCTGGAACCCGATCCCGGTGGCGCTTCGCGCACGGATTCGCAGGGTTTCGTCGTGCCGGCGGCGTACAAGAGACGCTGGGACTTCAGCCGCGACGGGATCCTCCGGTCGCTTGAGGACAGTCTGGAACGCCTCGGGCTCGACCGCGTGGACGTCGTCTACGTGCACGACCCGGACGAGCATTTCGAGGACACCGTCGGCGGCGCGTTCCCCGCGCTGCTCGAACTGCGGGAGCAGGGCGTCGTCGACGCCATCGGGGCCGGGATGAACCAGGCGCCGATGCTCACGGAGTTCGTCCGCCGGTTCGATCTCGACGTGATCCTGCTGGCGGGCCGGTACACCTTGCTGAACCAGCCCGCGCTCGACGATCTTCTCCCGCTGTGCGCGGAACGCGGCGTGGACGTGGTGGCAGGGGGCGCGTTCAACGCCGGGATCCTCGCCACCTCGTCGCCGGGCACGATGTACGACTACGCCGAGGCACCCGCCGAACTGGTCGAGCGGGCGCGGCGGATCGCCGAGGTCTGCGAGCGGCACGGTGTCGAGCTCCCGCAGGCCGCTCTGGGGTTGCCCGCCGCGCATCCGGCGGTGGTGTCCGTCGTCGTCGGCGCGCACGATCCCGGCCAGGTCCGGCTCAACGCCGAACGGTTCCGCCGTCCGGTGCCGCGCGAGTTGTGGACGGACCTGATCCGTGCGGGACTGTTGCGTGAGGACACCGTGCTACGAGAGGACCGGCCGTGATCGACGCGCATCACCATCTTTGGGATCCCTCACGGCGGGACTACCCGTGGATGACGGGCACGGCGCTGGACCCGGTCCGCCGTCCGTACACAGTGGACGATCTCCGCGCGGTGACCGAGGCGGCCGGGGTGAAGGGGACCGTGCTGGTGCAGACGGTCTCGTCGGAGGAGGAGACGCGCGAGTTCCTCTCCGTCGCCGTCGCCGAGCCACTGATCGCCGGTGTCGTCGGCTGGACCGACCTCACCGCCCCGGACGTCGCCGAGCGGGTGGCCGCGTTTTCCGGTCCGCTGGTGGGAATCCGGCATCAGGTGGAGAACGAGCCGGACCCGTCGTGGCTGACGCGGCCCGACGTCCTGCGCGGTCTCGCCGCGCTCGGCGAGGCCGGGCTGGCCTACGACCTGCTGGTGAAGCCGCCTCAGCTCCCCGCGGCCCTCGCCGCCGCGAAAGCGTTGCCGGATCAGGTTTTCGTACTCGACCACGCCGCGAAGCCGCCCATCTCCTCGGGCCAGTGGCAGCCGTGGGCGGACGGTGTCGCGGCGTTGGGCGAGCTGGACAACGTGTACTGCAAGCTTTCGGGCCTGGTGACCGAAGCGGACTGGGCGCGGTGGAAGGTCGGGCAGCTGGCGCGCTGGGCCGAGCACGTGCTGGAGTCCTTCGGGGCTTCGCGGCTGATGTTCGGCTCCGACTGGCCGGTCTGTGAACTCGCGGCCGCGTACGAGGTCGTCGTGGACACGGCGTTCTCGCTGACGGGCTCGTTGACCGACGCCGAGCGGCTGGAGTTCTTCGACGGCACCGCGCGGCGCGCCTACCGGCTTTCGTGAGTTCCGCCTTCAATCACGCGAGATCCGGCCTCGATCACGCGAGTTCCGCTTTCGATCACGCGAAGCCGGCATGCGGAAGTATGACAAAGAACCGGCCGAAAGCCGGTTCGAGGAAGAAAGTGGGCGGCGCGGGGTCCGGGCGCCTGAGAGCCGCCGATCAACGACCTGCGGCAGGGGGAGCAAAGATCAGAATTCGTCCTGCTTGACCATCGTCCGCAGACGGGCCAGTGCGCGGTGCTGCGTCACACGCACGTTGCCGGCGGAGATCCCGAGGGCCTCGGCGGTCTCGGCGGCCGAAAGGCCGACGGCGATGCGGAGGGCGAGGATCTCCTGCTGCACCCGCGGAAGGGTGGAGAGCAGGCGGTTGAGCCGGGCGCCGAGGTCCAGGTGCAGGGCGTGGGTTTCGGGTTCGTTGTCGCCGATGGGCCGTTCCGGCAGTTCCGGTACCGGTTCCGACCGGTCACGGGAGACCGCGCGGTAGGCGTCGGCGACCTTGTTGGCGGCGATGGCGTGCACGAGATAGAGGAACGAGCCGCCGCGATCCTGATAGCCGGGCAGTGCCTTCAGCACCGCCATGCACACCTCCTGCGCGACGTCGTCCGCCGACAGGTAGGACAGGTCGCGGCCACCCATTCTGGCGCGGCAGTACCGGACCACGACGGGGCCGATCATCCGCAGCAGGGACTGGATCGCGGCGGGATTCCCGTCGCCCGCGTCCTTGACGAGGGGGTCGAGATCCTCCTTGGTCAGCCGTCCGCCCGGTCGAGGCAGGTTCTCCGGAGTCGTGTATCCGGGGACCGCATCTGGGGTGACGGTTCTGGACGCGCTGGTGGTTGCTTGCATGGTCGTCCTCCCCGGCCGACCCTGCGACGTTCGTTGTCGAGGGGCCAACACTCCGTAACGATTGAAGGCGGCAGGTGCTCCAGAAGATCAGCTCTACCTGCCGCCGTTGCGACGCAGCGTAATCGTAGGCGTCGATCGGACGGCAGTAAAGATTTCAACTAGAGATAGCCCATTAGACGGAGTCGGCTTAATACAACCGAGACTCTGCGTCGCGAAAAAGGCCCTCGGGGTCGCAGCACGTGCGCGCCGCTTAGCGCACCGCGACCAAGGCCACCGCGGTCGCTACGACGAGTGCCGTCGTTGTGACAGCAAGGATCGGGTTAAGTGGTTTCGGGGTTTCGGCCCTGCGCAGTGCTCGTTCACGGATCGAGCCGATGGCGACGAAGGTGATCACCATGGTGCCCGCGAACACGACCGGGACGACCGTCGTCCCCCAGCCTCGCCGGGCGGCCGTGTGCAAGAGCAGGAGTGTGCAGGCAGTAGCCGCGAGCGCGGTGCGGCGCCAGGCCAGTCCGGTTCGTTCCGCTTGCGCTCCGTGATCACCCGAACTCACGAAAAGACCACCAGGGCGGCGGCCGTCAGGGTGATGGCGAGGATCCCGGCGGTCAGCAGGATCAGCATCCCGCTCTTCGGCAGCGGCCGTCCCGCGCGCATCGCCGTCTGCACCTGCCGCCAGCGCGGATACGCGCTCGCCGCGAGTACGGCGGCCAGCACGACGCACAGCCCGGCGAGGACGGTGCTCAGCGCGTTCGGGTCGGGCACCAGCTGATGGACGGCGACGCCGCCGGCGAGCAGGCCCAGTGCCGTCCGCAGCCAGGCGAGGAAGGTCCGTTCGTTGGCGAGCGTGAATCGGTAATCGGGTTCCGAACCGCCGTCGTGCGGTCCGTTGATCTCTGCCACGTCACGAACACTAAGCCTTGCGGCGCGCGAAGACCCACCAGCGAAGGACCGCGAAGCGCGCGATGCCGCCTACGACGCTCGCCGCGAGCAGGGCGCCGGTCTGCTCCAGCGCGGTCGGCTCGGTGATCACCGCGTCGAGTGACGCGAGCACGATCGACCCGTACGCGGCGTAGAAGGCGAAGGTGACCAGGTCCTGGAAGTGCCGCTTGCCCGCATGACTCTTCCGGGTGGCGAAGGTGACCCGGCGGTGGAACTCGGTGTTCCCGACGGTCGTGACCGCGAGCGCGACCAGATTGGCGGGCTGGGGGCCGAGGACCGGCTGAAGGACGAGGAACAGCACGGCTTGCAGGCCGGTGGCCGCGACACCGGCGACGATGTACCAAGCGGCATGGTGGCCGAGTTCGTGGTGCCGTTCCGGCGCGCGCCGGATGATCCGGTGCCCTGGCGCCCACCTGGTGGTGGTCATACCGACGACGCTACCCCGTTTCACAAACTTGTGAAGCTAATGAACTGGCTGGGAAAGTGTGATCCCGGCGACAGCGCCGCCGTTTGGCCTGCGAAGACGTCGGGTACGCCAGGGAGACCGGGTCGAGTACAGCACGACTCGGCCAGCGTCCGATGAGGAGGGAGCGGCCGATGAGCGACCGTGAAGCGGCTGAGCCGGAAACGTTGAATCCCAGCGAAGCGCTCGACGAGGACGAACTCCGCGTAGACCCGCTCGAAGAAGGCGTCGAGCCGCCCGAGCACTGGAGCGGGGCCGATCGGTTCGGGACCACACCCGCGGAGATCCGCGAGGGTGAGTCGCACGCGATGCGCCTGGCCGAAGAGGAGCCGGACGTCGGCGAGAAATGATCTTCACTCAGACGGCGGGCCATGCCGGGACCCCCTAGCGTGGTCGGTCAAGTGCAAGACCGCGACGAAGGAAGGGCAGAGATGCTTACAGTCACCGAAGCCGCCGCCGAGGCGATCACCGCACTGACCGGGCAGGAAAACGGGCAGGACGGAGGCGGGCTGCGGTTCGCGATGCATTCCCAGCAGGGGGACAGTCCTCAGCTCGCGGTTTCAGTCGCCCCCGAACCGGAAAGCGGCGACAAGGTACTCGGCGCCGACGGCGGCCCGAAGGTGTTCCTGGAGCCCGAAGCGGCCGCGTTGCTCGACGACAAGGTGCTCGACGTCCAGCAGGACGAGACCGGTGAAGTCGCCTTCGCCGTACTCCCGCAGGCTCAGCCCCAGCCTGGCAGCTGAGCCCGGCGGGTTCAGGCTTTAAGTCCGGGCCCAGGCACGGACCAGCTCGCCGGCCCGTTCGCGCAAGAGCTTCGCCGCGTGCGCACGCGCGTGGTCGAGCGAAGGCGCGTGGTCGATGAGGGCGGCGCTGCCCACGACCCCGAGGCCGGCGAGCTGGCTCTGGTCCAGCTGGATCCGTCCGGCCAGCACCATCAGTGGAACGGCGTGTTCCCGCGCACGGGCCGCGATGCCCGCCGGAGCCTTGCCGTCCAGGCTCTGCTCGTCCAGTGACCCCTCGCCGGTGATGACGAGGTCGGCGCGTTCGATCGCGCCCGCGACGCCGGTGAGCCCGGCGATGAGCTGGAAACCGGATTCGACCGTCGCGCCGAGCCCGGCGATCGCGCCCGCCGCGACCCCGCCGCCCGCCCCCGCTCCGGGAAGATCGGAGACGTCGGGGGTCCCGGCGTTGCGCAACGCCCGCGCCCAGTGGGACAGGGATTCGTCCAGCTGCTCGACCTCACGCGGGCCCGCACCCTTCTGCGGGCCGAAGATCGCGGCCGCGCCGCGGGCTCCGAGCAGCGGGTTCGTCACGTCGGTGGCGACGGCGACCTCGACGGAGCCGAGCCGTTCGCGTACCGGGCCGAGTTCGGCCGAAGCGACGCGGCCGAGGGTGCCGCCGCCGAGTCCGACGGGCGCGCCGAACGCGTCGAACACCCCGGCGCCCAGCGCCGCCAGCATCCCGGCGCCGCCGTCCGTGCTCGCGGTCCCGCCGACGGTCAGCACCAGCCGTCGCGCGCCGTTGTCGAGCGCGTGCGCGAGGAGTTCGCCGACGCCCCAGGTGTGCGCGGCGAGCGCCACGTCCGGGCTCGGTTCGACGAACTCGATCCCGCACGCGCGGGCCGACTCGATGTAGGCCGTCCCGTCCAGCAGCACGTAGCTCGCGTCGACGGAGTCGTCGAGCGGACCGCGGACCGGGAGTTCCACGAGCCGCCCGCCCGCGGCGACAAGGACGTCGAGCGTCCCTTCGCCGCCGTCAGCGACCGGGCAGGACGAGACCTCGGCCTGGGGAAGCGCGTCGCGGACGCCGTGGGCGATCGCCTCCGCGGCCTCGACCGCGGTCAAGCTTCCCTTGAACTTGTCGGGCGCGATGACCACACGAGTCATGGACGAACCTCCGTCAGCGGGTTTCCGCCGGTGAGCACCGACGCGACGTTCTCGGCCGCGAGCACGGCCATGGCGGTACGGGTTTCGACCGTCGCCGATCCGAGATGCGGCGTCAAGACGACGTTTTCGCGATCCAGAAGGCGTGGCTCGACCTCGGGTTCGGCCTCGAACACGTCGAGGGCGGCCCCGGCGATCTCCCCGGCTTCGAGCGCGTCCGCCAGCGCCGCCTCGTGGACGACGGGACCGCGGGTGGTGTTGATCAGGTACGCGCCCGGTTTCATCGACCTCAGCGCGTCCGCGTCGATGAGGTGCCTGGTCTCCGGGGTCAGCGGGCAGTGCAGGGAAACGACGTCGGAAACCGCCAGCAGTTCTTCGAAGGGCACGTACTTCGCGCCCAAGGCCTTCTCGACGTCTTCGGCCGCCCGCGATCGTCCCGAGTAGACGATCCGCATGCCGAAAGCGAGCGCCCGCCGTGCGACCGCCTGCCCGATCTTGCCGAGCCCGACGATCCCGAGTGTCTTGTCCCGCACCGAGGAGCCCAGCAGGAAACCCAGGTGGAACGACCACGGGGTGCGCGAGCGGATCAGCCTTTCGCCCTCGCCGAGCCGTCGCGTGACCGCGAGGATCAGCCCGAACGTCAGATCCGCGGTGGCGTCGGTGAGCACGCCCGGGGTGTTGGTGACGGTGATCCCGCGTCCGGCCAAGGCGGGGACGTCGATGTTGTCGTAGCCGACGGCCACGTTCGCGACGACCTTCAGGCCGGAGCCCGCCGCGTCGGCGACCGAACCGTCGATCCGGTCGTGCAGCATGCCGACGATCGCCGACGCGCCGCGGACGAACTCGCGCAGCTCGTCCGGCGTCAGCGGCCGGTCGGCGCGCGACAGTTTCACTTCCCCGGCTTCGGCGAGCACTTTCAGCGCTTCGTCGGGGATCCACCGGGTCACCGCGATCGTCGAGGTCACCGCGTCAGCCTAGTGGGCGGCGATTGGTATCCCAAACGTGAGAATCCCCGTCATGAGGGAGGTGCTTCCCCTGCGCGGGGGAGTCGTCACCCGCGCGGCGCGGCCGGGGATCGGAGGCGATCGCCGCTCCGAAGAGGAGTGCGCCGCCCGGCCGAACCGTGCTATGTTCATATGCAGAACATGTGTGCGCGATACGAACAAGCCGGGAGTGCGGATGGCGGAGCTGCTGTCGTTGAAGGAGGCCGTGGCGCGATTGGTGCGCGACGGGGACACCGTCGCGCTCGAGGGCTTCACGCATCTCATCCCGGTGGCGGCCGGTCACGAGATCATCCGCCAGCGCCGCACCGGTCTGACGCTGGTCCGCATGACCCCCGACATCGTCTACGACCAGCTCATCGGCGCCGGTTGCGCGAGCAAGCTGATCTTCTCCTGGGGTGGTAATCCCGGCGTCGGCTCGCTGCACCGTTTCCGGGACGCGGTCCAGCATTCGTGGCCGGTGCCCTTGGAAATAGAGGAACACAGTCACGCGGGCATGGCGAATCGGTACGTCGCCGGTGCTTCGGGACTCCCGTTCGCCGTCCTGCGTGGCTACACCGGTACCGATCTCCCCGCGCACACGGACACGATCAAGCCCATCACCTGCCCGTTCACCGGCGAGCGGCTCGCCGCCGTCCCCGCCCTCAACCCGGACGTGACGATCGTGCACGCCCAGCGCGCCGACAGGTCCGGCAACGTCCAGATCCAGGGCATCACCGGAGTGCAGAAGGAGGCGGTGCTGGCGGCGAAACGGTCGCTGGTCACCGTCGAGGAGGTCGTGGACGAGCTGGAGCCCCGGCCGGGCGCGATCGTGCTGCCCACGTGGGCGGTCACCGCCGTCGCCGAGGTGTCCGGCGGCGCGCGGCCGTCGTACGCGGCGGGGTACTACGAACGGGACAACGACGCCTACCAGGCATGGGACGCGATCGGCCGGGACAGGGAGAGCTTCACCCGCTGGCTCGACGAGCTGACGGGAGTGAAGGCATGACCGAGTACACCTCCGACGAGATGATGAGCGTCGCCGCGGCCCGCGCGCTCGGCGACGGGATGTCCTGTTTCGTGGGCATCGGCCTGCCGAGCACGGCCGCAAACCTGGCCCGCCGCGGGCACGCGCCGAACCTCACGCTGATCTACGAATCCGGCTGCCTCGGCGCCAAACCGGCCAGGCTCCCGCTGTCCATCGGCGACGGCGAACTCGCCGACACCGCGGACGCCGTGGTCAGCGTCCCCGAGGTCTTCAACTACTGGCTCCAGCCGGGCCGGATCGACGTCGGCTTCCTCGGCGCCGCCCAGCTGGACAAGTTCGGCAACATCAACACCACCGTCATCGGCCCGGATTACGCCAGCCCGAAAGTGCGCCTGCCCGGGGCGGGTGGCGCGCCGGAGATCGCCGCGTCCTGCCGCGAGGTGTTCGTGGTGCTGCGGCAGAGCACCCGCACGTTCGTCGAGAAGGTCGACTTCGTGACATCGTTCGGGCACGGCACCGGCAAGGGCGACCGCGAGCGGCTCGGCCTGCCCGGCGCCGGGCCGACGCTGGTGGTCACCGACCTCGGCCTGATGCGGCCCGACCCCGAGACCGCCGAGCTCACGCTCACCGAAGTGCACCCCGGGGTCGACGTCGATCAGGTCGTCGAGGCGACCGGGTGGAAACTGAAGGTGGCAGGCGACCTGGGAACCACCCCGGCGCCGACCGAGGCAGAACTCCGCATCCTCCGAGACCTCAAAAGGGCGAGCGCATGACCGACGTCTTCCTGTTCGACGCCATCCGTACCCCGTTCGGCAAGTACGGCGGCGCGCTGTCCGGGGTCCGCCCCGACGACCTCGCCGCTACCGTGCTGCGGGCCCTGGCCGAGCGCAACGACCTCGACCCGGCCACCGTGGACGAGGTCGTGCTCGGCGACGCCAACGGCGCCGGCGAGGACAACCGCAACGTCGCGCGGATGGCGGCGCTGCTGGCGGGCTGGCCGACGACAGTGCCCGGTGCCACCGTCAACCGGCTCTGCGGCTCCGGCCTCGACGCCGTGATGCAGGCGAGCCGGTCGGTGCAGGTCGGTGACGCTTCGCTCGCCGTCGCGGGCGGGGTCGAGTCGATGAGCCGCTCGCCGCTGGTCATGCAGAAGCCGGAGAAGGCCTTCCCGGCGGGCAACCAGACCCTGCACTCCACCGCCCTGGGCTGGCGCATGGTCAACCCGAAGATGCCCGAGCAGTGGACGGTCTCCCTGGGTGAGTCCACCGAACTGCTCGCCGAGCGCTACGGCATCGGCCGCGACGAGCAGGACGCGTTCGCCGTCCGCAGCCACGTCAACGCCGCCCGGGCCTGGGACGAAGGGTTCTACGACGACCACGTCGTCCCCGTCGAGGGAGTCGAGCTCACGCGTGACGAAGGCATCCGGCCGGACTCCAGCCCGGAAAAGCTCGCGAAGCTCAAGCCCGTCTTCCGTCCACAAGGGACGGTCACGGCCGCGAACGCGTCACCGCTGAACGACGGCGCGTCCGCGTTGCTGCTCGGCGACGAGGCGGCTGGGAAACGGCTCGGCAAGGCACCGCTGGCCCGGATCGCCGGCCGGGGCGCGGCGGGTGTCGACCCCGACGTCTTCGGCATCGGCCCGGTCCGCGCGGCCGAGATCGCCCTGGAGCGGGCCGGGATCGGCTGGGAGGACCTGGCGGCGGTCGAGCTGAACGAGGCCTTCGCCGCGCAGTCGCTGGCCTGCCTGCGCGACTGGGCGAAACTCGACCCGGGGATCGTCAACGTGAACGGCGGCGCGATCGCGATCGGGCACCCGCTGGGCGCTTCCGGCGGCCGGATCCTCGGCACGCTGGCCCACCACCTGCGCCGCACCGGCGGCCGATGGGGACTGGCGGCCATCTGCATCGGCGTCGGCCAGGGGCTGGCCGTCGTCATCGAAGCCCAGTGACCCACTGACCGCGCTGGAGGGAACACCATGTCCGCACCCGCAGAACTGAGGCTCCCGCGCTACCGGCGCGATCCGGAGGGCACACATCCGCCGCTCGACTACGCCGGTTACCGGTCGACGGCGCTGCGGCACCCCAAGGAACCGCTGGTCGTGCTCCCTCATCTGCTGACCGAGGTCACCGGTCCGGCGCTGGGGCCGGGACGGATCGGCGAGTTCGACAACGACCTCACGAAGGGGCACGAGGGGGAGCCGCAGGGGCAGCGGATCATCGTCACCGGGCGGCTGCTCGACGGTGACGGGCGGCCGATCCGGGATTCACTCGTGGAGGTCTGGCAGGCGAACGCGGGCGGCCGCTACCGGCACACCGGGGACCGCTGGCCGTCGCCGATCGACCCCAACTTCGACGGGGCCGGCCGGACGCTGACCGACGGCGAAGGGCGCTACACCTTCACCACCATCAAGCCGGGCGCGTACCCGTGGAAGAACCACGACAACGCCTGGCGGCCGGCGCACATCCACTTCTCCGTCTCCGGCAGTGCGTTCACGCAGCGGCTGGTCACCCAGATGTACTTCCCGGAAGACCCGCTGTTCTCGCAGGACCCGATCTTCAACTCCATCCCGGACGAGAAGGCGCGGCAGCGGATGATCGCGAGGTTCGACCTGGACCGCACCGAAGCCGAGTGGGCGCTGGCCTTCCAGTTCGACATCGTCGTGCGCGGCCGCGAGGCTTCGGTCTTCGAAGACGAGGAGGACGAGCACTGATGCCGGAGACGACGCCTTCCCAGACCGTCGGCCCGTACCTGTCCATCGGCCTGCCCTGGCCGGACGGGCCGGACGTCGTCACCGCGGACGAACCGGCCGCGATCCGAATCCACGGCCGGGTCTTCGACGGCGCCGGCGACCCGGTCCCGGACGCGATGATCGAGACCTGGCAGGCCGACGCCGACGGCCGGTTCGACCACCCCGACGACCCCCGCGGAGCGGTCGCGAGCGGGTTCCGGGGCTTCGGCCGCTGCCCGACCGACCCCGGCGGCAACTACGAGATCCGGACGATCATGCCCGGCCCGCTGCCCGGTCCGGCCGGCAGCACGCAGGCGCCGCACATCGACGTCTCGGTGCTCGCCCGCGGCCTGCTGCATCGCGTCGTCACCCGGATCTACTTCGAGGACAACGACAACTCGCGGGATCCGGTGCTGGCCGCGGTCCCGGAGGGCCGCCGGGACACGTTGATCGCCACCAAGACCGGCGAGGGCTATCGGTTCGACGTCCGGTTGCAGGGCGAGGGGGAGACGGTGTTCTTCGATGTCTGAGCAGGTAAAGGTGCACAGTGCTGTAAAAGTGCACAGCGTCGCGGAAGGGCCCGCGGATGGCCCTGTCGTGGTGTTCAGCGGATCGCTCGGCAGCGATCACCGCATGTGGGATCCGCAGGTGAAACCTTTGGTGGAGAAGGGTTTCCGGGTGATCCGCTACGACACCCGCGGGCACGGCGCGTCCCCGGTGCCGCCCGGGCCGTACACGCTCGCGGATCTCGGCGGGGATCTGCTCGCTTTGCTCGGCGAGCACGGCGTCGAACGAGCCCACGTCGTCGGGCTCTCGCTCGGCGGCATGACCGCGATGTGGCTCGGCGTGAACGCGCCGGACCGGATCGAGAAACTCGTGCTGTGCTGCACGTCCGCGAAACTAGGGCCGCCGAGCATGTGGGCGGACAGGGCGAAGACGGTGCGCGAGAACGGCACCGGATCGGTGGCCGAGGCCGGGGTCGGCCGCTGGGTGACGGCCGGGTACGCCACCGCCTACCCCGAGCGGACCGGCTACCTGCGCGAGATGATCGCGAACGTCCCCGCCGAGGGGTACGCGGCGTCCTGCCAGGCCATCGAGCAGATGGACCTCGTCGGCGACCTGCCCAAGATCGCGGCGCGGACCCTGGTCATCGCCGGAGCCGAGGATCCGGCCACCCCGGTCGAGCACGCCGAGGTGATCGCGGGCGGCGTCCCGGACGCGCGGCTCGAGGTCGTCGAAGGTGCCGCGCACCTCGGGAGTTTCGAACAGCCGGAGCGGTTCACCGCGCTGATCCTCGACCATCTGGAGGCGGCCCGATGAGCGACGACCTTTACGAGACCGGCATGCGGGTGCGCCGGGAAGTCCTCGGCGACGCGCACGTCGACAGGGCGGTGGCCCGTACCACCGAGTTCAGCCGCCCGTTCCAGGACTACATCACCCGGGGCGCCTGGGGTTCGGTCTGGTCGCGCGACGGTCTCGACCGCAAGACCCGCAGCTGCGTCACGCTGGCCACGCTCACCGCCCTGCACGCCCACGACGAGCTCGCGATGCACGTCCGCGCGGCGGTCCACAATGGACTCACGGCGGAGGAGATCTCCGAGGTCCTGCTGCACACCGCCGTCTACACGGGCGCGCCCGCCGCCAACGCGGCGTTCGCCGTCGCCCAGCGGGTCCTGGCCGAACTCGGTGAGCCCGCGGCTCAGGAAAAGGAGGGCGGTTAGGGTTCTCCTATGGACGAAGGCGAGGTGACCGAGCGCGGAGCGCACCATGTCCAGTCGCTGGAGCGCGGACTGGCCGTGATCAAGGCGTTCAACGCGGACGCGTCGGAACTCACGCTGAGCGACGTCGCCCGCTCCACCGGGCTGACCAGGGCCGCCGCCCGCCGGTTCCTGCTCACCCTCGTCGACCTGGGATACGTGCGCACGGACGGCAAGTACTTCTCGCTCACCGCCCGGGTCCTCGAACTCGGCTACTCGTACCTGTCGAGCCTGTCGCTGCCGGAGGTCGCCCAGCCGCACCTCGAACGGCTGTCCGCCGAGGTGCACGAGTCCAGCTCCGTCTCCGTGCTCGAAGGCCTGGACATCGTCTACGTCGCGCGCGTGGCCGTCTCGCGGATCATGACCGTCAGCATCAACGTCGGCACCCGCTTCCCGGCCCACGCGACGTCGATGGGTCACGTGCTGCTGGCCGACCTCGAAGGCGAAGACCTGCACGGCTACTTCGACGCGGCCAAGCTCGAAAAGCTGACAGCGCGCACGCTGACCAGGCAACAGGACCTGATCGCCGAGCTGGAAAAGGTCTATCGGCAGGGTTACGCGATGGTCGACCAGGAACTCGAAGAGGGACTCCGCTCGATCGCCGCGCCGATCCGGGACCGGCGGGGCAAGGTCGTGGCCGCGGTCAATCTCTCCACCCACGCCAGCCGGACGACGCCCGAGTCGGTCGAGCACGAACTGCTGCCGTCACTGCTCGCGGCGGCGCGCGCCATCGAAGCCGATCTCGCCTCGGCTCCGCCGACCAAGGCAGGACACCCGAAAGCAGGACATGGCTGAGGTCGCCGGGCTGCTGCTCGCGGCCGGGGCCGGACGCCGGTTCGGCGGGCCGAAGGCGTTGGCCGTCCTCGACGGTGAGCCGTTCGCCATCCGCGCGTTGCGAGTACTCGCCGACGCCGGCTGCGCGCCGGTCCGGGTGGTGCTCGGCGCCGCGGCCGACGAAGTCCGCGCGCTCCTGCCCGAACCCGGGATCGCTGTCGTGGCCGAAGGCTGGGAGTCCGGCATGGGCGCGTCACTTCGCGCGGGACTGAGGGCCTTGGAGGCGACCGAAGCGGAAGCCGCCGTCGTGCATCTCGTGGACTTGCCCGGGGTCGGCGCCGAAGTGGTGCGCCGGGTCGCGGCCGGAGCCGGCGAGAACACCGTCGCGCGTGCCGCCTACGACGGAGTCCCCGGTCATCCGGTCGTACTCGGCCGTCGCTGGTGGCCGGAGATCGTGGCGGGCGCGTCCGGCGACAAGGGCGCGCGGGACTGGCTCAAGGGACGCCCGGATCTGCGGCTCGTCGCCTGCGGCGACCTCGGCACCGGCCAAGACGTGGACCGCCCCGAGGATCTCCCAGGCTGATCTCCGGCACCGTTCCCTCGTGATCAGGCACGGGACTCGAGTCCCGTCTCCGAACACGCGAGTTCCGTCTTCAATCACGCGAGTTCCGGCTCTGATCACGTGAGTGCGGTGCCTGATCACGCGAGTTCCGGCTCTGATCACGTGAGTGCGGTGCCTGATCACGCGAGCCACGCCTCCGGCTCGGTATCTTCCAGGCTGATCTCCGGCCTGCCGGGGCTTACGATCGGGAAGTGACCGTCGAATCGCCGGAGAAACTGGCCGAAGCCCTCGAATCGGTCGGCTACCTCGCCGACGACGGCATCGCCACGGCGGGATTCCTCGCGCTGCGGCTCGGCCGCCCGCTGTTCTGCGAAGGCGAACCGGGCACCGGCAAGACCTCGCTCGCCTTGGGACTGGCCGAAGCGCTCGGCATACCGCTCATCCGGCTCCAGTGTCACGAAGGGATCGACGCCGCGCAGGCACTGTACGAATGGGACTTCCCCCGCCAGCTGCTGCATCTGCGGACACTCGAAGCGGCCGGTGGCGGCCTTGACGTCGAGGCCGCCGAACAGTCCCTCTACACCGAACGGTTCCTGCTTTCCCGGCCGCTGCTGAAGGCGTTGCAGACCGCGCCGTGCGTGCTGCTGGTCGACGAGATCGACCGTGCCGACGACGAGTTCGAAGCCTTCCTGCTGCAACTCCTCGACGAGAACGCGGTGACCATCCCCGAGTTCGGCGAGGTGCGCGCCGAACATCCACCGCTCGTGGTGCTCACCTCCAACCGGACGCGGGAAGTGCACGACGCGCTGAAACGCCGCTGCCTCTATCACTGGCTCGAACACCCGGACCTCGGCCGCGAGATCGAGATCCTGCGCCGCAAGATCCCGGAGCTGGGCGAAGGACTCGCGGAGCAGGTCGCGAAGGCGGTGCACCGCCTTCGCGAGATGGAGTTGCTGAAGCCGCCCGGGGTGGCGGAATCCCTCGACTGGGCTCAGGCGCTCCTCGCGCTGGGGATGTCCGAATTGGACGCCGCGGCCGGTGCGCGAAGCCTCGGCTCGGTGCTCAAGTACAGCGAGGACCTCGACAGGGTCCGCGCCAAATTGGACAAACTGCTCGCCTGATTCTCAGCGGCGCCGCAGCGAAGGGTCGAGCAGCGCGGGCGGGGTGTCGTGCTTCTCCTCCGGGGCGAGGTCGGTCCCCGGCGCGACGATCTCGTCGATCGCGTCCAGGACGTCCGGCGGGAGCACCGTGTCCGCGGCGGCGAGCTGCGACTCCAGGTGCTCCGGCGTGCGCGGGCCGACGATCGCGCTCGTCACGCCCGGATGCGCGACGACGAAGCCCAGCGCGAGCTGGATCAGGCTCAGCCCCGCCTGGTCGGCGACCTTGGCCAGCCGCTCGACGGCTTCGAGCCGGGCCCGGTTGACGGGCCGGGTCAGGTCGAAACGCTGTGGCAGGACGGCGGAACGATTCGTGCTGATCTCCCGGCCTTCCCGGACAGCGCCGGACAGCCAGCCGGAGGCCAGCGGGCTCCACACCAGCACACCCATCCCGTATTCCTCGGTCACGGGCAGCACATGCGTTTCGATACCGCGTTGCAGGATCGAGTAGCCGGGCTGCTCGGTGACGTAGCGGCTCAGGTGGTGTTCGCGGGCGGCCCACTGGGCCTGCACGATCCGATAGGCGGGGAAGGTCGACGAACCGAAGTAGCGGATCTTTCCCGCGCGCTGGAGATCGGTCAGCGCCGAGAGGGTTTCCTCGTCGCCGGTCTTCGGGTCCCAGCGGTGGACCTGGTAGAGGTCGACGTGGTTGACGCCGAGACGGCGCAGGCTGTTGTCCAGTTCGGTCACCAGCCACCGACGCGACGCGCCTTGATGGTTGCGCTCGTCGCCCATCGGCAGGACGGCCTTCGTGGCCAGCACGATGTCCTCGCGGCGGCCCGCGATGGCCTTGCCGACCATCTTCTCCGACTCTCCGGCGCTGTACATGTCGGCGGTGTCGATGACGTTGATCCCGCCGGCCAGCGCGGCGTCGACGATGGCGGTGGCTTCGTCCTGGTGGTGCGCCCGATCGCGCCGAAGTTCATCGCGCCGAGCGCGAGGGTGCTGACCTGCACACCGGTCCTGCCCAAGGTGCGGTACTGCATGACGGTGTCCTCCATGGCAAGATGAGCAAGCGGAACGTTGCTCCGCTAACAATACGGAGCACTGTTCCGTTTGGCAACCTCGCCAGTGGAGGAGTGGTGTGATGAGTGAAGAGGGCGCCAAGGGCAAGCGCGCGGACGCCCGGCGCAACGAGAAGACCCTGCTCGACGCGGCCGCCGCCGTCTTCGTCACCTCGGGCGTCGAGGCGCCTGTCCGGGCCATCGCGGCCGAGGCGGGTGTCGGGATGGGCACGATCTACCGGCACTTCCCGACCAGGGCCGACCTCGTCATCGCCGTTTACCGGCACCAGGTCGACGCCTGCGCCGGAGCCGGGCCGGAACTGCTCGAGTCGGCTGAATCCCCGTACGAGGCGTTACGGCGCTGGATCGACCTCTTCGTCGACTTCCTGGTCACCAAACACGGCCTGGCCGCGGTCCTGCAATCGGACAACGCCGGGTTCGAGGCGCTGCACACCTACTTCCTCGACACGCTCCTGCCGGTGTGCGCCCAGTTGCTCGGCGCGGCGGCGAAGGCCGGCGAGATCCGCTCCGACCTGGAGGCGATCGAAGTCATGCGCGGCGTCGGGAACCTCTGCATCGGCGCCGACAGCGATCCCCGCTACAACGCGCGCAAGATGGTCGGTGTCCTCATCGCGGGCCTGAAACCCTAGCCGTTCAGCATCTTCAGGAACCCGTTCTCCCACGCGACAGGGTCCGCGTCGTAGCCGACGTACTGCGAAGTTCCCTTCGGTGTCACATAAGTACGGCCCGCCGCGGCACCGTCCTGGCGCACGTCGACCTTCGCCCGCCTCAGCTTCACCGGGCTCACGGCGTCGAGCACCTCGGACGACGCGAGCGTGTCCCACCAGAACGCCGACCCGTCCTGGACGTACGGCGCGAGATCGGGCTGCGTCACGATCGCGTGCACCAGTTTCGCTTCCGCCGTCCGGCCTTCCCGGCCAAGACGCTCCACGTAGGACGGTGTGATGGGGACGTCGTTCGTGGCGTCCAGTGGGACGATGTCGACGCGGCGGAGCCCGGCGAAGACCTTGTCCGCCGAAGCGGGGTCGAGCCACATGTTGACCTCTTGGGTGCCGTCGAACTTCGACGCGCCGGGCCCGAACACGTTGCCAGGGACGTCGAACGCGCCGCCCATCACCGCGAGCCGCGAGATCCGTCGCGCCACACCGGGAACCTCCATCGCCTTGGCGACGTTCGTGAGCGGCCCGGTCGCGATCACGACGACCGGCCGGGCGGACTCGAGTACCGTCGCCGCGAGCAGCGCCGAGGCCCGGACCGGTGACGGGCGATCCGGTACGCCCGCGTCGCCGAGCGCGCCGTTGAGGATGCTTTCGGTCCAGGCGCGGCCATCGGCGGGCATCGGGTTCACGCCGGTGTCGGAACCGTCGGCGACCGGAATGCCGGAGAGCCCGCATTTCCCGAGCGCTGTCCGCACGTGGGTCAGCGCGCGCCCCGGGGTTCCGGCGCCGTTGTTGGTGACGGTGACCGCACGCAGGTCGACGCGGCGCTGTTTGTGCGCCTGGCAGAGATACGCGAGCGTCGCGATGTCGGCGAAATCGGAGTCGCCGTCGTACACGACCGGAATCGGCGAAGGGGCGGGCGACGCCGAGGCGGCGGGAGCGGCCGAGGCACCGACGACACAGGCGAGCAGGACGGCCAGCGCGGCACGGGACGAGAACATGGCGTCACCGTAGCGAGAATTCACGACAGGACCTAGGTCCTCTTCCCCGCCGAATCGATGGCGCGGGTCCATCGGGCGCGCTACAACTCGAATATGGAACGTACACAGTGTTGTGTGGTGGGGGGCGGTCCGGCGGGGATGGTGCTCGGACTCCTGTTGGCGCGGGCGGGGGTCGAGGTCACCGTTCTCGAAAAGCACAAGGACTTCTTCCGCGATTTCCGCGGCGACACGGTGCATCCGCCGACGCTGATGCTGCTCGACGACCTCGGGCTCGGCGACCGGTTCGCGGAACTGCCGTCGAAACGGCTGGAGAAGATGCGGATGGTGTTCGGCGGCAAGGCGATCGTCGCCGCCGATTTCAGCCGGGTCCCCGGACCGCACAAGTGCATCGAGATGGTCCCGCAGTGGGACTTCCTGAACCTGCTCGCCGAAGCCGCGGCCGTCGAACCGACGTTCACCCTGAAGATGGGGGCGGAGGTGACCGGCCTGCGCGACGGCGGTGGGGTGCGATACCGCGATTCCGATGGCGTGGAACGGGAATTGGCCGCGACGCTCGTGGTCGGCTGCGACGGCCGGGATTCCCTGGTGCGCGCGGAAGCGGGACTGGTGCCACGCGAGTACGACGTGCCGATGGACGTGTGGTGGGTCCGCGTGCCCAAACTCGAAGAGACGGGCGAGGCGGCCGAGGTGTTCGGCTGTTTCGCGAACGGCCTCGCCGGCATGACGATGGACCGCGGCGACTACTACCAGACGTCGTACCTGATCAGGAAGGGGCAGGACGAGACGCTGCGTGCCGAGGGCATCGAGAAGTTCCGCGAACGGATCGGCGGCCTGTTCGGCTGGGGAGAGGGCGAACTCGCCGCGATCCGCGGGTGGGACGACGTCAAACTGCTGAAGGTCCGGATGTCCAAACTGCCGCACTGGTACTCGGAGCGGGTGCTCTGCATCGGCGACGCCGCGCACGCGATGTCGCCCGCCGGCGGGATGGGCGTCAACGTCGCGATCCAGGACGCCGTGGCGGCCGCGCGCTTCCTCGCCGCCCCGCTGCTGCGCGGCACGCTGACCGCGCGGGACCTCGCCCGTGTGCAGCGAAAGAGGAATTTCGCCGTCACCCTGATCCAGCTGCAGCAGCTGGGAGAGCACAAGATGCTCATCGAGCCCGCGCTGAACGGCACGCTGAACGAGCGGACCATCCCACTGCCTCTCCGGCTCTCCGACCGCTTTCCGCAGCTCACCACCGTCGCGGCCTTCCTGGGCGGCATCGGCCCCCTGCGCGAGAAGACCCCGGCCTTCGCCCGCCGCTGACCTCGCGTTTCGTCCTCTGGATGCGGTACTTGCATACGCAACTACCGCATCCAGAGGACGAAACGCGTGCACAATGGGAGAAGTGAGCGATCCACTGGCGGGGTTCGTCGGCTTCGCGGAGGCGTTGCGCGAAGCCGGTTTGCCGTGCGACGCGCACCGAGTCCAGGCGTATCTCGCGGCCGTCGGTGAAGTGGATCTCGCCGATCCCGAGCAGCTGTACTGGGCCGGTCGGCTGACGCTGTGCGCCGACCCCGACGACCTCCCGCGCTACGACGCCGCGTTCGACAGCTGGTTCGCCGAAAAGAAGGCCGGACCACGACGGCGAGGGCAGCAGACGCCCCCGAAACGCGCGAAGATCGCCTCGCTCGCGCAAGCACCGGGCCAGGGCGAGTCCGGCGCGGAGCCCGACCAGCTCCGCGTGGCGGCGAGTGAGGACGAGCTCCTCCGGCACCGTGACCTCGCCGAACTGACCGTCGCCGAACGCGCTCACCTGCGGGAACTGCTCGCGAAACTGCGCCCGGCCCTGCCGTCGCGGTCGTCGCCGCGCCGCCGCGCGGCCAGGCGGGGCACCCTCGATCCGTCGCGCACGCTCCGGGCGATGCTGGCGGGCGGCGGCGAGCCCGTGCGCCTGGCGTACCGGCGGAAAGGCACCAAACCCCGTCGGCTCGTCCTCCTGATCGACGTCTCCGGCTCGATGGGGCCGTACGCCGACGCCCTGCTGCGGTTCGCGCACGTCGTCGCCCGGCACGCTCCCGGCCGCGTCGAAGTGTTCACCCTGGGGACCCGGCTCACCCGGGTGTCCCGCCAGCTCCGGCTGCGCGATCCCGAGCACGCGATGCTCGCCGCGGCCGCCGCGGTCCCCGATTTCGCGGGCGGGACCCGGCTCGGCGAGACCCTGCGGGCCTTCCTCGACCGCTGGGGACAACGCGGCGTGGCCAGGCGATCCGTGGTCACCGTGTTCTCCGACGGCTGGGAACGGGGCGACCCCGGCCTGCTCGGCGAGCAGCTCGCCAGGCTGCGCCGGCTCGCGCACGTCGTATTCTGGGTGAATCCGCACGCGGGGCGGGCAGGTTACGCTCCCGTGCAGTCCGGCATCGTGGCCGCGCTCCCGTACCTCGATCGGCTGCTCGCCGGGCACAGCATGGCCACATTGGAACGACTGCTGGTGGAGATCGCCGATGCGTGACGTACTGGACGAACTGCACCGCCGCTGGGCGGCAGGCGAGACCGTGGGGGTCGGCACGGTGGTGGCGACGTTCTCGTCGGCGCCCCGGAGCCCCGGCGCGGCGATGCTCGTCGCCCCGGACGGCACGGTCACCGGCAGCGTCTCCGGCGGCTGCGTCGAAGGCGCCGTCTACGAACTCGCGCAGCAGGTGGTCGCCGAGCGCGCGCCGGTGCTGCAGCGCTACGGCGTTTCCGACGACGACGCGTTCGCGGTCGGGCTGACCTGCGGCGGGATCATCGACATCTACGTCCAGCACGTCGATCGCGACTCGATGCCGGAGCTGGGCGACGTCGTCGAATCGGTCCACAGTGGACAGCCGGTCGCCGTGGTCACGGTGATCGAACACGAAACCGAAGGCCTGGTCGGCGAGCATCTGATCGTCTGGCCGGACCGGGTCGCCGGTTCGCTCGGTTCGTCCCGGATGGACGACGCCGTCGTCGACGACGCGCGCGGAATGCTCGTCGGCGGCCGCACCGGCACGCTCCACTACGGACCGGACGGGCAGCGCCGCGGCGAGGGCATGACGGTCTTCGTCAACTCCTTCGAGCCGCCCGCGCGCCTGCTGGTCTTCGGCGCGATCGACTTCGCGGCCGCGATGGCGAAAATGGGCGCGTACCTCGGCTACCAGGTGACGGTCTGCGACGCGCGGCCCGTGTTCGCGACGAAGAGCCGCTTCCCGGACGCGCACGAAGTCGTCGTCGACTGGCCGCACCGCTATCTCAGGGCCGAAGCCGACGCGGGCCGCGTCGACGGCCGGACCGCGATCGCCGTGCTCACCCACGATCCGAAGTTCGACGTGCCGCTGCTGGAGGTCGCGTTGCGGCTCGACGTCGGCTACGTCGGCGCGATGGGCTCGCGCAAGACCCACGACGACCGGTTCGCGCGGCTGCGCGAGGCCGGGGTCACCGAGGCGGAACTCGAACGGCTGTCCTCGCCGATCGGCCTCGATCTCGGCGCGCGGACCCCCGAGGAGACCGCGGTGTCGATCGCGGCGGAGATCATCGCGCTGCGGTGGAGCGGTTCGGGCTCGCGGCTGGCCGGACTCACCGGCCGGATCCACGGCTGACGCCCGGCACCGGGACGGCCTGGCTGGACTTGACCACCTCGAAGGCGGGCAGGGTCTCGAACCGTTTGACACGCTCGTCGAACAGCTTCCTGGCCAGGTACCGGCTCGTCTTGAGATCCGAGGTGAGCAGGACGACGACGTAGTCCCACTGCCCGACGATGCTGTAGCAGTGCTGGACGCGGGGTTCGGCCAGCATGCGTTCGCGGAACGCCTTGTGGCTCTTCTCGTCGTCGTCGGTCAGCGCGACCAGGATGACCGACGACATCCCGGCGCCCAGTGCCTCCGGATCGAGCACGGCGACCTGCGCGCGGATCACGCCCGCGGCGCGCAGCCGGGTCAACCGCCGCTGGACCGCGCTCGGGGAGAGACCGACGGCGTCACCCAGATCGTGCAGCGGACGGGCCGCGTCGGCTTGGACGAGGTCGAGCAGCAGGTGGTCGATCTCGTCCAAGGTCACGCAAGAATATTGCACGCGGGCGGGAAAATTTACAATCGGCGTGATCGTCTTCCGCTCTAGCTTGGGTGGCATGACCGAAATCGACCTGCAGCTGGACCACGTCGCCGAGGCGGCGAAGGTGATCGATCCCGTCTTCCTGGACTCCCCGCAATATGAGGACGGACAGCTGAACGAACGGCTCGGACGGCGCGTCGTGGTGAAGGTCGAGACGCTGAATCCGTTGCGGAGTTTCAAAGGCCGTGGCGCGGACTACTTCGCCGCCGGGCTGGAGCCGGGCACCACGATGGTGTGCGGGACCAGCGGCAACTTCGGGCAGGCCGTCGCGTTCGCCGCCCGGAAGCACGGTCTGCGGGCCGAAGTGTTCGTCCCCGCCACCGTCTCCCCGGTCAAACTGCGGCGGATCAAGGCGCTGGGCGCGCGGGTGCGCCGGGTCGACGGTGAGGCGAAGGACGCCGCGGCCGCGTTCGCCGCCGAAGCCCCGGACCGCGTCTTCGTGGTCGACGGCCGGGAGCCCGCGATCTCCGAGGGGGCGGGCACGATCGGCCTGGAACTGGCGCGGGAGAGCGGGATCGACACGGTCGTGCTCCCGGTCGGCGACGGCGCGCTGATCGCCGGTGTCGCGCTCTGGCTCAAGGCGCACACGCCGGGCGTCCGGATCGTCGGCGTCGGGGTCGAGTCGGCGCAGGCGATGGCGAAGAGCTGGCGGGCGGGCGAACCGATCGCCGTCGCCCGGACCGGCACGTTCGCCGCCGGCATCACGATCAGCTCCCCGGAGCCGGAGTCCGTGCGGCGGCTGCGGTCGCTGGTCGACGACTTCGTGCTGGTCGGCGACGACGATCTCCGCGCGGCCATGCGGCTGGGCGCGGAAACCCTCGGCGTGCTCCCGGAGCCCGCGGGCGCCGCCGGGCTGGCCGCGCTGACCGTGCACGACCTCCCGGGGGATCGGGTCGCCACCGTGATCACGGGCGCGAACGCCGAGTTGCCTCGTGAGTGGCAAGGACGGTTCTAACCGTCCTTGCCACTCACGAGCAGTACCGAATGGACACTCGCGCTTACTCCGCATCTGCGCCCTTTACCCCTTGTCCCGTAACGCATCTGCGGACCAGTGCCTGAGTCACCCCCTGTCGGGGGTTGTCCCCGCCGATCAGAAGTAGCACGCTCGGCTGTGAGTCCGATCACGGTCGCTCCGGGGTCGGTCCGTGACAACCGCTATGACCGGCCGCTCCCGAACGACCCCGGACCAGCGCGGGGTTTCTCTTGCTTTTGGAGGCCTGATGCGCATCACCGTCACCGTCGACGGCACCAGCTACACAGACGACGTCGAACCCCGGACGCTGCTCGTGCACCATCTGCGCGAGCGGGTCGGGAAGGTAGGCACCGTGGTCGGTTGCGACACCAGCAACTGCGGGGCCTGCACCGTCCACCTCGACGGGCACAGCGTGAAATCCTGTTCGGTCCTCGCGGTCCAGGCTGACGGCTGCGAGGTCACCACGATCGAGGGACTGGCCCGCGACGGCGAACTGCATCCGGTGCAGAAGGCCTTCCACGAGAATCACGCCCTCCAGTGCGGGTTCTGCACTCCCGGCATGATCATGCAGTCGATCGACCTGCTCGCCGACAACCCCGATCCCGACGAAAAAGCCGTCCGGGAAGGACTCGAAGGGAACCTGTGCCGCTGCACGGGCTACCAGAACATCGTCCGCGCGGTGCGCGACGCCGCCCATCAGATGCGGCCCGGCGCCGGTCCCGAAGCCGAGCGGCTCGCCTCGGACACCGCTTCTCGTGTCGGCGCGGGTGGTGAGTGATGACCTCCACGATCGAACCGGAGGTCGGGAAGGCCCGCCGCCGCAAGGAGGACGAGCGCCTCATCACCGGCCGGACCCGCTGGACCGACAACCTCACCCTCCCCGGCATGCTGCACCTCGCGGTGCTCCGCAGCCCGTTCGCGCACGCCAAGATCGTCTCGATCGACGTCACCGAGGCGAAGTCCGCGCCGGGTGTCGTCGCCGTGTTCACCGGGAAGGACCTCGACCCGGAAAGCGCCATCGGCATGCCGTGCGCGTGGCCGATCACCCCGGACATGAAATCTCCGCGCAGGCCCATCCTCGCGTCGGACACGGTGAACTTCGCCGGTGAGAGCGTCGCGGTGGTCGTCGCCCGGACGTCGGCCGAAGCGCATGACGCGCTCGAAGCGATCGACGTCGACTACGACGAACTGCCGGTCGTCCTCGGGCTGGAGAACGCGCTCGCCGAGGGTGCGCCGCTGGTGCACGAGGAACTCGGCACCAACCAGAACGCGGTCTGGGTCTTCGATTCCGCCGACGCGGGAACGGGTTCCAGCGTCGAAGACGCGATCTCGACCGCGGAGAAGTCGGGGATCGTGCTCAAGCGCCGGTTCCGCCAGCAACGGCTGGTGCCGGCGTTCATGGAGCCGCGGGCGTGCGTCGTCGACCCGACCGGCAGCCAGCTGGTCATGTGGTCGGCCACCCAGGTCCCGCACATCCTCAAGACGATGACCGCGGCCACGCTCGGCCTGCCCGAGCACAAGGTGCGGGTGATCGCGCCGGACGTCGGCGGCGGCTTCGGCGGCAAGATCGCCGTGCTGCCCGAAGAGATGATGTCGACGCTGATCGCGCAGCGGCTCGGCAAACCGGTCAAGTGGACCGAGTCCCGTTCGGAGACGATGGTCGCCGCGCACCACGGCCGCGATCAGATCCAGGACCTCACCATCACCGCGAACCGCGACGGCACGGTGACCGGTCTCAAGGTCGAACTGCTCGCCGACATGGGTGCTTACCTCGGCCTCGTCGGCCCCGGGGTGCCGATCCTGGGCGCGTTCATGTTCAACGCGATCTACAAGTTCCCGGCGTACCACTTCGCCTGCACCAACGTGTTCACCAACACCACGCTCACCGACGCCTATCGCGGCGCCGGGCGGCCGGAGGCCACGTTCGGGATCGAGCGGATCATGGACGAGCTCGCCGTCGAGCTCGGCATGGACCCGATGGAGCTCCGCGAGAAGAACTGGATCAAGCACGAGGAGTTCCCGTTCACCACGGTCGCCGGGCTGACCTACGACTCCGGCAACTACGAAGCCGCGACCCAGAAGGCGAAGGAACTCTTCGACTACGACGGTCTTCGCCGCGAACAGAAGGAGCGGCGCGATTCGGGTGACCCGGTGCAGCTCGGCATCGGCATCTCGACGTTCACCGAGATGTGCGGGCTCGCGCCGTCGCGGGTGCTCGGTTCGCTGGACTACGCGGCGGGCGGCTGGGAGCACGCGGAGATCCGGGTGCTGCCCACCGGCAAGATCGAGGTGATCACCGGTGCCTCCGCGCACGGCCAAGGCCACGAGACGGCGTGGAGCCAGATCGTCGCCGACAAACTCGGTGTCCCGTTCGAGGACATCGAGGTCATCCACGGCGACACCCAGTCCTCGCACAAGGGCATGGACACCTACGGCTCCCGGTCGCTGGTGGTCGGCGGGATCGCGGTGGTCAAGGCGGCGGACAAGGTGCTCGCCAAGGCCAAGCCGATCGCGGCGCATCTGATGGAGTGCTCCGAGGACGACCTCGAATTCGAAGCGGGCAAGTTCTCGGTCAAGGGCACGGATTCCTCGACGTCCATCCAGGACATCGCGTGGGCCGTGTTCTCGGCGCACAACCTGCCGGACGGCGTCGAACCGTCGCTGGATTCGGCGGACACGTTCGATCCAGAGAACTTCTCCTTCCCGCACGGCACGCATCTGTGCGCGGCCGAGGTCGACACCGAGACCGGGCGTGTGCGGTTGCGCTCCTACGTCTGCGTCGACGACGTCGGCGTGGTCGTCAACCCGCTGATCGTCGAAGGCCAGGTGCATGGCGGGCTCGCGCAGGGCATCGCGCAGGCGTTGTTCGAAGAGGCCGTCCACGACGAAGGCGGGACGCTGACCACCGGCACGTTCGCCGACTACCTCCTGCCGTCGGCGGCGGATCTGCCCAGCTTCACCACCGACCGCACCGAGACACCGTCGACCACGAACCCCTTGGGCGCCAAGGGAGTCGGCGAGGCGGGCACGATCGCCTCGACCCCGGCGGTGGTCAACGCCGTGGTCGACGCCGTCCGGCACTTCGGGGTGGACGACATCGAAATGCCGTTGACCCCGATGCGGGTCTGGCACGCCGTCCGGCACGGGTCGTCCGCCGCGGGCGGGCTGGGCTCGGAAGCAGGCGGCGGTCTCGGTTCGATCGACGCCACCGGAGGTGCCCAGTGATCCCGGCCCCGTTCGACTACGTCGCTCCGTCCACAGTGGACGAAGCGATCGCCGCGCTCGCCGAAGCGGGCGAGGACGCCAAGGTGCTGGCGGGCGGGCAAAGCCTGCTGCCGGTGCTGCGGATGCGGCTCGCCACGCCGACCACGCTGGTCGACCTCGGGAAGGTCGGCGAGCTGCGCGGCGTCCGCGAGGACGGCGATGCGCTGGTCATCGGCTCGATGACCACGCATTACGACGTCCAGCGGGACACGCTTGTCGCCGAGCACGCCGCGCTGCTCAAGGCCGCCACGGACACGGTGGCCGATCCGCAGATCCGCCATCGCGGCACGTTCGGCGGTGCCATCGCGCACGCCGATCCCGCCGGTGACCTGCTGGCTCCCGTGCTCGCGCTCGGCTGCGAACTCGTCGTCGCCGGGCCGGGCGGGCGGCGGACGGTCGCCGCGGCGGACTTCTTCCAGGACATGTTCACCACCGCGCTCGCCGCGGACGAGCTCCTGGTCGAGGTCCGCGTGCCGAAGCACACCGGCTGGCGGGCCCACTACGAGAAGTTCAACCGCGTCGCGCAGGCGTGGTCGATGGTCGCTGTCGCGGCCTGCGTCCGGACCGAAGCGGGCACCATCGAGGAGGCGCGGGTCGCGCTCACCAACATGGGCTCGACACCGGTGCGGGCGGCCGGGGTCGAGGCGGCGCTGGTCGGCTGCGCGGCCACCGCGGAAGCGATCCGCGGGGCCGCGGAACACGCGGCCGAGGGCACGAATCCGACGGCCGACGGCAACTCCGATGTCGAATACCGGCAGCACCTCGCGCGGGTGCTGACCGGCCGGGCGGTCCTCGCCGCGGCAGGGGCCTAGAGAGAAGGGAGGTCGGCCCGTGCGGCTCGACCACGAATTCACCGTTCCCGCCCCGGTCGACGAGGTCTGGAAGGCCGTCGTCGACCCGGAACGGGTGGCGCCGTGCATGCCGGGCGCCACCATCACCGAGGTCGACGGGGACGCCTTCAAAGGCACGGTGAAGGTCAAGCTCGGGCCGATCTCCCTGCTCTACAAGGGCGCCGGCCATTTCGTCGAGAAGGACGCCGAGGCGAAGAAGGTGGTGATCAAGGCGTCCGGCAAGGACGCCAGGGGCGCGGGTACGGCGTCGGCGACGGTGACGCTCACCCTGTCCGAGAGGGACGGCGTCACCCATGGCGCCGTCGCCACGGAACTGGCGGTCACCGGCAAGCCCGCGCAGTTCGGTCGCGGGATGATCTCCGAGGTCGGCGGCAAGATCCTCGACTCGTTCGCGGACTGCCTGTCCGGCAAGCTCGCCACCACGCCCGAACCCGAGGAACGCCCGCCGTTGAAAGCGGTGAAGCCGGTGGCGGAAGGCGAGGCCATCGACTTGATGGAGTACGCGGGCGAATCCGTGGTCAAACGGGTCGCGCCGGCGCTGGTGATCCTCGCCGGGGCGCTCCTGATCGTGGCGATCGTGCGGGCTGTGACGCAGCGGACACAGTGACAGAGAAGGAAATAGAGAGTTCCGCCAGCCGTTGAACCCGGTATGAAGGCGGATCACGAAGTCGACGTGGCGGTGATCGGGGCGGGCCAGGCCGGTCTGTCGGCGGCGTATCACCTGCGCCGCGCGGGATTCGCCAACGAGGCGGGTTTCGTCGTGCTCGACCACGGCAAACGGCCCGGTGGCGCGTGGCAGTACCGCTGGCCTTCGCTGGTCGTGGAGAAGGTCCACGGCATCTACGACCTCCCCGGGATGGCCTTCGGCACCCCGGATCCGAAGCTGCCGGCCGCCGACGTCGTCTCCGAGTACTTCGGCCGTTTCGAGCGCACTTACGACCTCCCGGTCCACCGCCCCGTCGACGTCCTGTCGGTGAGCGCCGAGGGCGATCGGCTCGTCGTGGCGAGCGCCGCGGAGACCTGGGCCGCTCGCGCGGTGATCAGCGCGACCGGCACCTGGGACCGGCCGTTCTGGCCGTACTACCCGGGGCAGGAGACCTTCCGTGGCCGTCAGCTGCACACCGCCGACTACACCGGCGTCGGCGACTTCCGCGGCAAACGCGTGGTCGTGGTCGGCGGTGGCGCGTCGGCCGTGCAGCTGCTGTTGGAGATCGCGCCCTTCGCGCGTTCGACGCGCTGGGTGACCCGGCGCCCGCCGGTCTGGCGCGAAGAGCCGTTCAGCGAGGACTGGGGCCGTGAGGCCGTCGCCAAGGTCGACAGACGGGTCCGGGAAGGCCTGCCGCCGAAAAGCGTCGTCAGCGTGACCGATCTGGCGGTGACACCCGAGGTGCGGGCGGGGCTCGACGCGGGCATCCTCGACCGCCACCCGATGTTCGAGCGGCTCACCCCGGACGGCGTGCGATGGGCGGACGGCACCTCCGAACCCGCCGACATCATCCTGTGGGCCACCGGTTTCCGCGCCGCCATCGACCATCTCGCGCCGCTGCGCCTGCGCGCGTCCGGTGGCGGTATCCGGATGGACGGCACCCGCGTCGTCGCCGAACCGCGGCTGCACCTGGTCGGCTACGGCCCGTCCGCCAGCACCGTCGGCGCGAACCGGGCGGGCCGCGCCGCCGTCACCGAGATCCGGCGCCTGCTCCGACGCTGAGGTCGTCGAGGATCCCGGCCAGCTCGGCGGGTTTCCTCCGGAAGAACCCGGCGTGACTGCTTTCGAGTTCGCGGACGTCGAACGGGTTGTCCGGGGTGAGCGCGTCGCCCTCGGCGACGTAAAGCTCTTGGACGGCGATCGGCATGGAGCGGTCCTCGGTCAGTTTGACGAAGGTGTGCGGGATCCGGCCCCAGGAGTCCTTGTCGGCGCGAAGGTCCCATTCGGGTCCGGTCAGCCAGAACACCTCGTCCGGCTGGCTCGTGACGACGACCTGCAGGAACTGCTCTTCGGTGAGCTCACCGGAGATGGCGTCCCGCAGCGCGGCTCGCTGCGCCCGGTCGGCGCCACGCCAGTTGATCCGGATGAAGCCCTGGCGCGCCGGGTCCCCGACCATGAGCGGTGCCGTCGCGGTGAAGAGAGCGGCGGACGACCACGCGGGCAGCAGCGGGTACTCCCCGGGATGACGTTCCACCGGGCACTGCGCGGCGACATAGACGACGTGGTCGATCAGTTCGGGGATCGCGTTGGCGGCGGCGGTGACCGGCAGCCCGCCGAAGCTGTGCGCGACCAGGATGACCGGGCCGTGGTGGCGCACCCGCTGGACGGTGTCGACGACCTGCCCGGTCAGATCGTCCAGGGTCACCTCGCTCAAAGCCGACGGTTCGGCCGCGAAGGTTTCGAGGTCCTGTTCGTAGTAGGCCTGGGTGAACCCGGCGCCCCGGCCGGGGAGGTCGAGCGCGAGCGTCCGATGCCCGCGTGCCGCCATCTCCCGCTGGGTGGCCGACCAGGCGTGTGCCGAGCTTCCCGAACCGTGCACGAAGACGAAAGTGGGAATCATGCCTTCGAGTGTGACGGATACGGGCGGGTGGGGAGAGAACCTCGGCCCCAAAGGGAAGAAAAGAATGATCGGCGGGGCGTACGCCGCGGTTCGTTTCGATTATTGGCCCACGAGAAACGAATTTCCGCCCCGTGAATACGGTTCTCCCGTTTGTCAAGGAAATTCCAGTCGGGGAACTTTCGGGCCGTTCTCGTTCCGGCCGGTATCTCGGGCCGCCCCGGGCCACTCCTGTGCTTCGTGGTTCACCAGCAGCGCGTCGACGCGGCGCGCGTCCACGGAATACGTAATGGGGGATGGCTTTGCCAGGGGAAAAGATCATGACGTCCGCCGGGAACGGCGCATCGCTTCATCGTGCGCGTTCCAGTACCCGCCTTCCGGATCTGCTCGGGCACTGGACGCGGACGCGGCCGGAGGCGGTCGCCGTCGTCGACGGTGACCGCGAATTGACCTTTCGAGAACTCGAAGAAGCGAGTGCGGATCTCGCCGCGCATCTTTCCGGCCAGGGGATCGGCACGGACGATCTCGTCGGCCTGCACGTCGAGCCTTCCGCGGATCTGATGGTCGGCGCGTGGGGAATCCTCACGGCCGGCGCCGCTTATCTGCCGTTGTCCCCGGAATATCCGGAGGACCGGCTGCGGTACATGCTCGAAGACAGCGGCGCGGGAGTCGTCGTCACTCAGCCGCATCTCGCCGGGCGGCTCGCCGGTCTGGTGCCGGCCGGGACCCGGATCGTGTCCCTGGCCGACGTCGGCGATCCGGCGGGTGAAGTCCCGCGCGGCTCCCGGCCGGACTCGCTCGCCTACGTCATCTACACCTCCGGCAGTACCGGCAAGCCGAAGGGCGTGATGATCGAGCAGCACAGCGTCGTCTCGCAGATGCGCTGGCTGCAAGCCTGCGGTCACCTGGACGCGGGTGTCACGGTGCTGCAGAAGACGCCGATGAGTTTCGACGCCGCGCAATGGGAGATCCTGGCGCCCGCCGCGGGCGCCCGCGTGGTGATGAGCGCGCCGGGGAGTTTCCGCGATCCCGAAGTCCTGATCGACACCGTGATCGAGCACGAAGTCACCACCTTGCAGTGCGTCCCGACGCTGCTGCAAGCGTTGCTCGACACGGAACGCTTCGGGGACTGCGTCTCGCTGCGAAAACTGTTCTCCGGCGGTGAGGCGCTCTCGCGTCAGCTGGCCGGGGAGCTCGCCCGCGCGCTGCCGTCGGCGCGGCTGGTCAACCTGTACGGGCCGACCGAATGCACGATCAACGCGACCGCCCACGTCGTCGACCCGGAGACGATCGGCGAGAGCGCCGGGACGGTCTCGATCGGCGTGCCGGTCGACAACACCCAGTGCTTCGTGCTCGACGCCGAACTCGCCCCGGTCGACATCGAGGAGACGGGCGAGCTGTACATCGGCGGTGTCCAGCTGGCCCGCGGTTACCTGAACCGGCCGGAGCAGACGAGCGAGAAGTTCGTGCCGAACCCGTTCGTGCCGACCGAACGGCTGTACCGCACCGGAGACCTCGCCTACTGGAACCCGGACGGCACGCTCCAGTTCGTCGGCCGCGCCGACAACCAGGTCAAACTGCGCGGTTACCGGGTCGAGCTGGACGAGATCGCGGTGGCGATCGAGGAACACACGTGGGTGCGCCGCGCGGCGGCGGTGGTGACCGACGACGCGCGGACCGGCTCGAAGTCGCTCGTCGCGTGCGTGGAGCTGAACCCACGCGAAGCCGCGGTGATGGATCAGGGCAACCACGGCGGGCACCACCAGTCGAAGGCCAGCAAGCTCCAGGTCAAGGCGCAGCTGTCCGACCCGGGTGTGCGCGACGACCTCGACGGCCGCCCGGTCGTCGCGCTGGAGGGCAAGCGGGAAACCGCCCGGCAGCGGCGGGAAGTCTTCGCGCGCAAGACCTATCGTCACTACGAGGGCGGCGCGGTCACCCGCGATGAGCTCGTCGAGCTGCTCACACCGCGTCCGGCCGGCACGTATTCCCGCGAACCCGGCGAGCTCGCGTTCGCCGAACTGGGCGAACTGCTGCGCTGGTTCGGCGGGTTCCGCAGCGAGGAACGGCTGCTGCCGAAGTACTCCTACGCGTCGCCGGGCGCGTTGTACGCGACGCAGTTGTACCTGGAGACCAGTGGTCTCGACGGCCTCGCCGCCGGGATCTACTACTACCACCCGATCGACCACGCCCTGGTCCTGATCGGCGCGAACACGGGGACCGGGCATTCGGTGCACTTCATCGGCCGCACCGGGGCCATCGAACCGGTCTACAAGAACAACATCCGCGAGGTCCTCGAATTCGAGGCCGGTCACATGGTCGGTGTGTTCGAGGACATCCTGCCCGGTTACGGCCTCACGATCAGTCCTTCGGGGTACGACCCCGCGGTGGCCGTGCGAGCCGGTGCCGCCGCCGACGACCACTATCTCGGCACGTTCTCCTTGCACGCCGACGACGGCGAGCCTCGCCGGGACGACGTCGAACTGTTCGTGCAGGCGCATCCGGGGCAGGTCGAGGGTCTGCTCGCCGGCACCTATCGCTGGCGGAACGGCGATTTCGACCTCGTCTCCGGCAAACTGATCGAGCCGAAACACGTGATCGCGATCAATCAGCGGGTGTACGGGCGCGCGGCCTTCGGCGTCACCGCGGTCAGCCGCGCCGCCGACGAGTGGCTCGAATACATCGGGCTCGGCACGAAGCTGCATCACTTGCAGCGCAACGGCCTGGGGTTCGGCTTCATGTCCTCGGGCTACAGCTCCAAGAGCGGCAACCCGTTGCCCGCCGCCCGGCGGATCGACGACATCCTCGCCGGGCAGGGGATCGCGCCCGGGCCGTCGTACTTCTTCGTCGGCGGCAAGGTGAGCCCGGAACAGGCGAGCAGCGAGGGAATGCGCGAAGACGCCGTGCACGTGAAGGGGCCGGCGGAGATCATCCGCGACGAACTCGCGACCACCCTGCCGGACTACATGATCCCCAACCGGGTGCTGGTGCTGGACGAGTTGCCGTTGACCGCCAACGGAAAGGTCGACGCGAACGCGCTGGCGCGGGCCGACGCCGTCCGCTCCACGGGCGGCGCACCGTACGTCGCGCCGTCGACGAGTCACGAGCGGTGGCTGGCCGGGGTGTGGGGCAAGGCGCTGAAGTACGACGACGTCTCGACGCTGGACGACTTCTTCGCCGCCGGCGGGAACTCGCTGACCGCGGTCTCCCTGGTGAACCGGATCAACCGCGAGTACGGCACCCGGCTGCCGTTGCAGGTCGTCTTCGAGTGCCCGAAGCTGGCCGACCTGGCCGCCCGCATCGGCGAGGGCACCGCCCGGCCGTCCTCGCGGCTGGTCCCGTTGGCGACCGGTGGCGGCGATCCGGTGTTCTGCTGGCCCGGGCTCGGCGGCTATCCGATGAATTTGCGGCTGCTGGCCACGGAAAGCGGTCTGGGGCGGCCGTTCTACGGAGTGCAGGCCCACGGGATCAACGCGGAGGAGACGCCGTACGCCACCGTCGAGGAGATGGCGGAGGCCGACGTCGCCGAGATCCTGCGTGTCCAGCCGGAGGGCCCGTACACGCTGTGGGGCTATTCGTTCGGCGCGCGGGTCGCGTTCGAAACGGCGTGGCAGCTGGAGCGGCAGGGGCGGCGGGTGGCCGACCTGCTGCTGATCTGCCCGGGAAATCCCGAGGTCGAGGGCGGCGAGGAGCGGGTGGCGAGCTACACGAACCCGGCGTACCTGACGATCCTGCTGTCGGTCTTCCTCGGGTCGATCTCCGGGCCGGAAACCTTGGCCTGCCAAGAGACCGTCCGCGACGAGGACGGATTCGTGGCCTTCGTGGCGGACCTGCTGCCCGCCCTCGGCGAACAACTCGTCCGGCGCATCGTCCGGATCGTCGAGGAGACCTACGAGTTCGACTACACCTTCCGTGAACTCGCCCGGCGGCGGATCGCGGCGCGGGTCACCCTGTTCAAGGCCGCGGGCGACGACTACTCGTTCGTCGAGAACAGCTCCGGGTACTCGGCAACGCCGCCGGAGGTGGTCACGCTCGAAGGCGATCACTACAGCGTCCTCAAGGAGAACGGGGTCGCCGAACTGGTGTCGGCGATCCGCGCCCGGCTCGAATCCTTCTGAGCTAAGGAGATCCAGTTGTGCCCGACTCCCTCGGTCCCCGCCTCAAGGTCGGCGTCGTCGTCCCGTCCACCAACACCTCGGCCCAGCCGGAGCTGGACGCGCTGCGCCCCGACGGCGTCACCAACCACACCGGCCGGATGGTCATCGACGACGATCCGATGGTCGACGAGCCCGGTTTCGACCACGTCATGCACAGCATCCGGCTGTCGACACATCCGGCCATCCGCAGTGTCACCGGCTGCGGGCCCGACTGCGTGATCGTCGGCGTGTCACCGGAAAGCTATTGGGAGGGAACGGATTCCCACGGCCGCGTGCTCGACTCGATGCGCGCGGCCGCGGGCGGCCTGCCGGTGACGATGAGCCCGGACGCGATCAACGCCGCGCTCGCGGCGCACGACGCCCGCCGGATCGCGGTCATCACGCCGTATCTGCCGGTCGGCGACGATTCGGTGAGCCGGTTCTTCGCCGACAGCGGCTACGACCTGCTGAACCTCCATGGCCTCGGCGTGCCGAGCCCGGCCAGGATCTCCCACGTCTCCGAGGCTGAACTCAGGGACGCGGTCAAGGAGATCGACAGCGCCGACGTCGAGGCCATCGTCCAGGTCGGCACCAACGTCGCCATGGCGCGGGTCGCGGCGGCCGCCGAGTTCTGGCTCGGCAAACCGGTGATCTCGAACAACGTCGTCCTGTACTGGCACGCCCTCCGCCGGAACGGCGTCACCGACCGGGTGCGCGGCTTCGGCTCGCTGCTGGCCGAGCATTGACCGCCGGTATTTGACTGATCGTTACAGAACGTGCGATGCTGGGTGTCATGCCCCGTCCGAAGGGATTCGATCCCACCGAGGTGCTCGACGCCGCGGTCGGCACCTTCTGGCAAAAGGGATACGCGGCGACGTCGGCCCAGGACCTGGTCGACCGCACCGGCCTGGGGCGGGGAAGTCTCTACAACACGTTTTCGAGCAAGCAGCAGCTGTTCAAGGAGTCGCTGCGCCGCTACGAGGAAACGTCCGCCACCCGGGTGGAGGAGATGCTGGTCGCCCCCGGAACCATCCGGGAGCGGATCCGGCGCGTGCTGATGGACGTGGTCCACGACGAGATGGACACCTCGGGCACGCATCGCGGATGTCTGGCCGTCAACGCCGCCCTGGAACTCGGCGGCGTCGACGACGAGGTCACCGCCCGCGTCCGGCACAACTTCGAACGGGTGGAGAACGCGTTTCACGCCGAGTTCGCCGCCGCCCGGCAGGCGGGCGAGATCGGCTCCGGCCGGGATCCGCGGGCGCTGGCCCGGTTCACCCTCGCCGCGATGTACGGCCTGCGGGTGCTGGGCAAGACAGCGGACCGCCAGGCGCTCACCCAAGTCGTCGAAACCACCATCGAGGCGTTCTGATGTTCCAGGTTTCGTAACAGCCCCCCGCGTTCGAGCGCGACTTTCTTCGCGTTCGTTCTTTAACGACCATTCCACTATCGAGACGAGGAGTGAAGGCGAGTCATGACGGAAACCGTCGCGGTGCTGGGCACCGGGATCATCGGCGCCCCGGTCGCCCGCAACCTGAGCAAGGCCGGGTTCGCGGTCCGGGCCTGGAACCGCACCGGGGCCAAGGCGGAAGCCCTCGCCGGGGACGGTGTCCAGGTCGCGGCGAGCGCCGCGGAAGCCGTCGAGGGCGCGCCGGTCGTGATCACTGTCCTGACGGACGGCCCGTCGGTGCTGGAGGCGATCCGCGCGGCCGCTCCCGCCGCCGGGACGATCTGGGTGCAGCTCAGCACCGTCGGCGACGCCGTCGACGAGCTGATCGCGTACGCCGACGAGCAGGGCCTCGTCTTCGTCGACGCGCCGGTGCAGGGCACCCGCCAGCCCGCGGAGCAGGGCCAGCTGATCGTGCTGGCGGCGGGCGCGGCCGGCGCGCGGGAGACCGTCCAGCCGCTGTTCGACGCGATCGGCAAGCGCACGCTGTGGGTCGGCGAGGACGGCCGCTCCGGCGCGGCGAGCAGGCTCAAACTGGTGCTGAACACGTGGGTGATCGCGCTGACCCACGGCGTCGGCGAGGCGCTGGCGCTGGCCGAGGGACTCGGTGTCGACCCGAAGCACTTCGTCGACGTCGTCACCGGCGGCCCGATGGACAACGGCTACTTCCAGGCGAAATCCGCCGCGATCCTCAAGAACGACTACACCACCGCCTTCTCGGTCGACAACGCGGAGAAGGACGCCCGGTTGGTGCTGGAAGCCGCGGCTCGCGCGGGTGTCCGGATGGACGCCGTCGAGGCCGGGCGCGCCCGCTTCGCCCGCGCTTCCGAAGCCGGGCACGGCGACGAGGACATGGCGGCCGGTTACTTCGCCAGCTTTGACAAATAGGGCGGGGGTGGGCGCGGCCGCGTCCGGTTCGCTGGACGCGGCCGCGCTCTAGCCCTTCACATACCGCACCCGCCCGGACTTGCCGTGGCACACGACCGCCGGTGCGGGTCAGACGTTCGCGAGAACGCTGACGTCCGCCTTGCACGCGGGAACCGTCACGGTTTCTCCGGAATCGCCGAACGGAAGCGTCAACAGGAGAAACGTGGCTGTGAGAACCACACTGGAGATTGCGATCAGCTTGAGAAGTGCCCGAACTGACAGGAAAACGCCCATGACCCTACCCTTCAACCGCCGCTGAGGGCGGGCGAGGCCCGCCCGGCAGTTTGCGACCCGGACTGGTCACAAACAGTTCTATCCCCGGTTCGCGACCTTGTCGGTCCTCTGTACGAGCCAAGGACGTGATCCCACGAGCACCTCCTCCGCCTCGGTTCTCGCTTACGATGGATGTGGCCATTCCAGCGAAGCACTCCCCTCCCGGAGGGGAGCAAGGCGTGAAAACGTCCAACGGGGAGGGAAAAACTCATGCCGAGGCGGCCCGGGGGAGGGGAGAGCCCGCGCGACTCGGTGGAAGAAGGCTTGCGCTTTCTCGCCTTGGATGAGGGGCCGGACATCCGGAAACTCAGCAGGAACGCGGTGGGCGGCGTTGGCACCATCATGGGTCTGGCCCGGACGCCGGAAGACTGGACAGTCGATGCCAAAGCGGCGGCAGTGCTGACCATCGTTCAGGAACTTGTCGAAAAGCTGTCGAATCCGCGATGGAAACTGGCCGCCGAGGCCGCGTTTCGTTTGCCTGCGGAGCGGTTCACCGAAAAAACCTGTGAGTCGCTCGCCGGACGCTTCCGCGTGCTCGCACTCCGGCGCGGCGAACCGGTGTCCCGATGGGAGGCGTATCGCGGCTATTGGATGGCTGCGGCTTCCGCTCTCGCAGTGCAATTGGAAGAGCGCCTGAACGAGTTAACGGCATCATCGAACGGGTGGGGGATTTACCGTCTGAACGAGCCGTTGTCACCGCCGCGGTCCTTGCCTATCTCCATCGACCGCACCGACGTCCTCTACCGTTTCGAGGGGAGACGCGGTGTCGAAGTGTTCACCTACCGCTGGATCACTGCCCATGGCGCGGTGGACCGGTATCCCGCGATCGGGTGGTACTACAACCAGCCGGATGCGCCGGTGGAGATCGTCCCGTTGGCCAATTGTGAACTCGACGGAGAACTTTCCGATCTTCCCCAAGGCGGCAGGCTGGGCAACCTGAAGTTCTCGCACTGGCTCGAACCTGACGAACAGTACTTTTTCGCGTACAGAACGATCTTCAACGCCGATCAGCCGTGCCGTCCCACGATCTTGTACGAGGTTCGAGGTCTGCAGATGAGCGCTTTGACCGTACGTGCACAGTTCGACCCCCGGTGTCTGCCCGTCGGCGTGTCGTGGTTCGATGTCGACGCACAGAACCAAGGGTGGTCTACGCCGCTCTGGTCCGGCGCGTCGGAAATGGTCGATGTGGCCGGTAATGGCTACGCTGCGCACGAGTTCGCGTCCTGCGAACTGGGGCGAAAGTATGGACTCCGTTGGACCTGGAGACCAGAACGACCAGGTCAGAGAAAGGTAAGTTCCTGATGGGTGGAGACTGAACGTCTCGAGGCCGAGACGGTTGGCCACTTTTGCATGTAGTTGGAATTACCGGCCGTCTCGGTAAAAAATCGCTCGGTAGTCGGGTGCCTTAGCTCTTCACATACCGCACCTGTCCCGACTTGCCCCGCTCGAAGCCCTCCCGGCCGGAAAGGTGTTCCGGGACGCCGACCTCCCACCAGGCCCCGGCTTCGGTCCACGAGGCGGGCTGGGTCCGCACCACGACCACCGCCGGCCGTTTCGCGGACACCGCCGTTTCGCGTGCCGTCGCGTATGCCGCCCGCACATCGTCCAAAGAGGACGCCGTGAACACCGCGCAACCCAGCGACTCCGCGTGTTTCGCGAAGTCGACCCGAGGTGGCGAGGCGTGCGCGCTCCGGCAGTCGGCGAGAAAGTTGTTGAACGGCTTGCCGCCTTGACCTTCCTGAAGACGCGCGATGACCGCGTAGCCGTCGTTGTCGCAGACCACCGCGACGAACGGATGCCCGGCGAAGGCGGCGGAGAACAGTTCCGAGTTCAACATCAGGTACGAGCCGTCACCGAGCATGGTGGTGACCAGGCCGCCGGTGTGCGCCATCGCCGCGCCCCACGCGCCCGCGAGTTCGTAGCCCATGCACGAGAACCCGTACTCGACGTCCATGCTGACCGAACCCGATCCGCGCCAGCCGCCGATCAGTTCTCCCGGCATCCCGCCGGACGCTGTCATCACGTAGTCGTGTGGCTCGGAGAGGTCGTTGACCACGCCGACGACCTGGGCGTAGGTCGGCACTTCACCGGAAACCGCGCGCAGGGTGTCGATGTGCGCGTCCCACCGGCCGCGTTCCGCCGCCGCGCGCTCTGTCCACAAGGGATCGACCCGCCAGCTCTCCAGCTGGGCGGCCAGATCCGTGAGCCCCGCGTCGGCGTCACCCACGACGGCCAGCGCGCCGTGCTTCACCGCGTCGAACCGGGCGGCGTTGAGGGTGACCAGCCGGACGCCGGGCGAGAACACCGTCCAGGACGCCGTGGTGAAGTCCTGCAGGCGAGTGCCGACGGCCAGCACGACGTCCGCCTCGGCGGCCAGGACGTTCGCGGACGCCGAACCGGTGACGCCCAGCGGACCGGCGTGCAGCGGATGCCCGTGGGGGACCAGCGTGCGGCCCGCCGTCGTTTCCGTGACCGGGATCCCGTGCCGCTCGGCGAAGGCCAGCGCACGCTCGCCCGCGCCTGAGTACCGGACACCGCCGCCCAGCACCAGCAACGGCTTCCGTGCCGACCGGAGTGCGCCCGCCGCTTCGGTGAGCGCCCGGCGATCGGGCCGCGGGCGCGGCGGGCGATGGGTCACCGGTTCGAAGAGCGAGTCCGGGAAGTCGTAGGTCTCCACCTGGACGTCCTGCGGCAATGCCAGTGTCACCGGGCCCGCGTCCGCCGGATCGGTCAGCACCCTGGCGACCTGCGGCAGCGTCGAAAGCAGCTGCTCGGGCCGCGTGATCCGGTCGAAGTACCGGCTCACCGCGCGGAAGGCGTCGTTGACCGTGGCCGTGGGATCGCCGAAGTGCTCCACCTGCTGCAACACCGGATCCGGGGCGCGGCTGATGAAGGTGTCCCCGGGGAGCAGCAGCACCGGCAGCCGGTTCGCGTGCGCGACCCCGGCCGCGGTGACCATGTTCAGCGCGCCGGGCCCGATCGACGACGTCACCACCCCGACCTGCCGCCGATGCGTCGCCTTCGCATAGCCGACCGCGGCGAGCGCCATGCCCTGCTCGGTCTGCCCGCGCCATAGGGGCAGCTCGTCGCGCTGCTCCTCCAGCGCCGTTCCGAGACCGAGGACGTTGCCGTGCCCGAAGATCGCGAACACCCCGGGGAACAACGGGACTTCCCGCCCGTCCAGGGTCTCCGAGCGTTGCGCGAGCAGCCAGCGCACCAGCGCCTGCGCCGTGGTCAGCTTCATGACACCCGTCCTTCGTGGCTCGTGACCGGGCAGCGCGGATCGAGTGCCTGGTCGTTCCAGGTCTCGCGGACCCAGCCGTGCGCGGGGTCGTCGCAGAAGGCCATCGACCGCTCGCCGGCCGGCCCGGCCAGGACGTTCAGGTAGTACATCGGGTAGCCCGGCGCGGCGACGCAGGGTCCGTGATAGCCGCGTGGGATCAGGAAGACGTCCCCGTCCCGGACCGCGACGTCCTCGTCCAGTTCGCCGTCCGAGGTGTACGTCCGATGGAGGCCGAACCCTTCGCGCGAAGTCGTCACGCCGTCGCGGCCGGCGACGCGGAAGTAGTAAATCTCCTCGTTGACGACCTCGCATTCGGACGCCTCGTCGTGCTTGTGCGGCGGGTACGACGACCAGTTGCCACCGGGGGTGATGAGCTCGCACGCGTTCAGTTTGTCCGCGTGGTCCCAGACACCGGGTACGCCGAAGTTGGTGACCTGCCTCGTGGCCTGCCCCGCCCCGCGCACCTCCACCGGCACGTTCTCGGCCGGTCCGTAGCGCGGTTCGAGACGGCGTGCGCAGCGCGCCATCGGCAGCGCGACCTCGATCCCCTCGACTGTCGACAACTCGACTTCGGCGTCACGCGGGACGTAGGCGAAGTCCGTGACCCGGGTGAACACCGAATCGCGGCCGGCGAGCGCGAAGACCTGCCCGTCGACCCGGACGGTGCACGCTCCGGCCAGCGGCAACACGAACGCTTCGTATTCGCCGGTGCGCACGATCCTGGACTCGCCGGCGGCCAGCGAGAGCACCCTCAGGCCGCTGTAGGTCCAGCCCGCCGAATCCGGGGTGAGCCGGACCGGGTCCCGCCCGTCCGAAAGCGTCCCGAGTGGACGGTGCAGCTTGCTCACAGCAACTCCTCGATCTCGTCGGCGGTGGGCATGGCGTCGGCACAGGCGAGCCGGGAAGCGACGAGCGCGCCCGCCGCGTTGGCGTAGGTGGCGATGCGCACCGGATCCCAGCCGGACAGCAGGCCGTGGATCAGCGCGCCGCCGAAACCGTCCCCGGCGCCGAGCCCGCAGACGACCTCGACCCGCTGGGGAGGCACGGTCCAGCGGCCCTCGGTGGTGGCCACGAGTACTCCCTCGGCGCCCTTCTTGATCATCGCCAGTTCGACACCCCTGGCCAGCATCCGTGACGCGGCCTCGTCGGGATCCGTCGTGCCCACGGCGACCTCCGCCTCGGCGCGGTTGCCGACCGCGACCGTGACGTGGTCGAGCATCCAGCCGATCTCTTCGCGCGCTGTCTCGGTATCGGGCCAGAACATCGGCCGGAAGTCGAGGTCCAGCACCGTGTGCGCGCGGCGTCCGCGCCGTCGGAGCATCTCGCGCTGGGTGCCGCGTGCCGGTTCGACGGAGACGCCGGTCCCGGTGACCCACAGCAGCGGCACCGTTTCCACGACGTCCCAGGGCACATCGGCCTCGTCGAGGGTCAGGTCCGGAGCGATGGGGGACCGGTAGAACAGCAGCGGCGGATCCGCGGGCGGGTCCAGCGCGCAGAACACCACCGGTGTCTGTAAGTCGGCCGACGTCCCGACGTGATCGGGAGAGACGCCGAATTCGCGCAGTGCTTGCCGCACGTAGTCCCCGAAGCCGTCCGGGCCGACCTTCGTCAGCACCGACGTCGAGCGGCCGAGCCGCGCGGCGGCGACCGCGACGTTGGTCGCGGTGCCGCCGAGCGACTTGGCGAAGGTGCTGACCCCGGCCAGCGGCACGCCACTCTGCTCGGGGTAGAGGTCCACCCCGACCCGGCCGACGGTCAGTGCTTCGAGAACGGTCATGAAGAGGACTCCGCGGCTCGCAATTCGTGTTCGAGGGCTTCCAGTTCCGCGCCGCCCGCCATCTGCCGGGTCAGCTCGGCCAGGTCGATCCCGGACTTTTCGTAGGCGCCGAGCGGCGCGCCCCGTTTGAGGAGCAGGAAGCGATCGGCCACGGGGTACGCGTGATGCGGGTTGTGCGTGATCAGCACGACGCCAAGCCCGCGGTCACGAGCCTGCGCGACGTACTTGAGCACGACCCCGGCCTGCTTCACGCCCAGCGCGGCCGTCGGCTCGTCGAGGATCAGCACTTTCGCCCCGAAGTGCACCGCCCGCGCGATGGCGACGCACTGGCGCTCGCCACCGGAGAGTGTGCCGACCGGCTGTTCGACGTCCCGCAGGTCGATGCCCATGTCGGACAACGCCTTCTTGGTCGTCTCGCGGCCCTTCTTCCGGTCCAGCGCGCGGAACGGGCCGAAGCCGACCGTCGGTTCGGAGCCGAGGAAGAAGTTTCGCCACACGCTCATCAGCGGCACCACCGCCAGGTCCTGGTACACCGTCGCGATGCCGCGATCGAGCGCTTCACGCGGCGAGGCGAACTTGACCGGTTCGCCCTCGACGAGGAACTCGCCCCGATCGTGCTGGTGGACCCCGGCCAGGATCTTGATCAGCGTGGACTTGCCGGCGCCGTTGTCGCCGAGTACGCAAGTGACCTCGCCCGCGTTGACCACCGTGGAGACGTCGCGCAGCGCGATCACGCTGCCGTAGGTCTTGCCGACATCCTTGACCTCGAGAAGACTCATCGCCGGACCCTTTCCGCGCGCCGCCGGAAGGCGTTGTTGACCAGGACCGCGGACAGCAGCATCACGCCGAGGAAGAGCATGAACCAGTCGCTGTCCCAGCGGGCGAACACGATGCCCTGCCGTGCCATGCCGAAGATCAGCGCGCCGATCGCGGCGCCGATCGCCGAACCGAACCCGCCGGTCAGCAGACAGCCGCCGATCACGGCCGCGATGATGTACTGGAACTCCAGCCCGATGCCCTGGTTCGCCTGGACGCTCGCGAACCGCAGGATGTTGATCGAGCCGACCAGCCACGCGGCGAGCGCGGTGGTCATGAACAGCATGATCTTGGTGCGCACCACCGGGACCCCGACCGCGCGCGAACTCTGCGCGGAGCCGCCGACGGCGAAGATCCAGTTACCGAGCCTTGTCCGGACCAGCAGCCAGGCCGCCAGCGCGGCGAACCCGATCCACCAGACGATGGAGATCTGGAAGGCCGTCCCGCCGAGGTCCACTGTGGACGCGAAGACGAAACCGGCGGACTCGTAGCCGTCGGTCGAGCGCATCCCGGAGACCTGGACGGTGCCGGTGACCAGCCGGGTGACGCCGAGGTTGAGCCCTTGCAGCGCCAGGAACGTGCCCAGGGTGACGATGAAGCTGGGCAGTCCGGTGCGCATCACCAGCCAGCCGTTGAACGCGCCGACCGCGAGGGCGAAGACCAGCGAAGCGAACAGCGCGAGCCAGACGTTCCAGCCCGCCTGCGTCGCCAAGGTCGCGGTGACCAGCGCGGTGGACGCCGTCATCACGCCCGCCGACAGATCGAACTCGCCGCCGATCATCAGCAGCGACACGGCGACCGCCATGATGCCGAGTGTCGAGGCGTCGTCCAGCCAGGTCGCCACGCCGCTGCCGCTGAAGAACTGGTCGGTGACGACGGTGAAGAACAGGAAGACGACGACGGCGCCGAGCAGCGCGCCGATCTCGGGCCGGACGACCAGCCTGTCCAGCAGCCGCGGCTTGGCGACGCGTTCGTCGAGGGTGGTGGTTGTCATCGCGTGCCCCTTTGCACGTACTGGCCGACGGTGTCCACAGTGGATTTGTCGACCAGGTCGGGGCCGGTGAGCACCGGTTTCCCGCCGCCGACGACGTTCGCGTTGTCCCGGTAGAGCTTGAGGAACTGCACGGGGAGGTAGCCCTGCTCGTACTGCTGCTGGTCGACCGCGAAGACGACGTCGCCCGCCTTGATCGCGCCGACCACGTCGGTGTTGAGGTCGAACGTGCCGACCTGCGCCTGCGAGCCGACCGCCTTGATCGCGCTCACCGCCCGCGCGGCGACCTGAGAGTTCAGCGTCAGGACGGCGTCGAGGGAGGAGTCGGTCTGCACCGCGCCCCTGATCCGGGATTCGGCGTCGGTCGGGTTGCCGATGTCGACCTGCAGGGTCTGCACGTCGCCCGCGAAACCGGCCTTGGCGCCGTCACAGCGCTGGGCCTGCCCGACGTTGCCCGCCTCGTGGACCACGCAGAGCAGCTTCTTCTTGCCCAGTTCCCGGAACTTCTTCCCGGCCTCCTCGCCGGCGATGGTCTCGTTCTGCCCGACGTGGGTGAGCGCGCCGTAGCCCGCGCTCTTGTCCTCACCGGAGTTGATGGTGATGACCGGGATCCCGGCGCGGACCGCGTTCTCGATCGAGGTCTTGAGCGCCTCCGGGTTCGCCATCGACACCACCAGCCCGCCGACCTGCTGGGCG
The DNA here is from genome assembly GCF_002234405.1 of Amycolatopsis thailandensis. Lineage (GTDB taxonomy): Bacteria > Actinomycetota > Actinomycetes > Mycobacteriales > Pseudonocardiaceae > Amycolatopsis > Amycolatopsis thailandensis. Next base: position 74,188 of record NZ_NMQT01000134.1, read on the forward strand.
ACCGCGTTGTCGATCAGCTTGGCCTGGTTGCCGGGGTCTCCGTCGGAGTTGTACTCGACCTGGACGCCGAGCTGCCTGCCCGCCTCCTCGGCGCCGTTCTTGACCACGTTCCAGAACGCGTCACCCGCCGTGCCGTGCGAGATGACCGCGACCCGCAGCGGCCCGCTCGGCTGAGTCGTCGCCGGGCCCGCGCCCTCGGCGGGTTTCTCCTCGGCCTTCGGCCCGGTGCACGCGGACAGGGCCAGCAACCCCGCCACGAGCACGAAGGCCGCTTTCAAGCGATGGGACATCGTCGTCTCTCCTCGCTTTTCCGTTACCTGGCAGCCGGAAGCCGGCTGACGATTCCGCCGAGATGCGCCAGGCTCCTGGCCACGTCCCGCTTGGGCAGATCTTCCGGGCTCCGCTCGCTCAGCGCGGTGTCCTGTTCCAGTACGTACCACCCGTCATAGCCCGCCTCGTCGACGAACCTGACCATCGCTTCGATGTCGACGTCCCCGTCGCCGAGCGGGACATACAGACCTTTGCCCACGGCTTCGGCGTAGGGAAGCCTCCCGGCACGGACGTCTTCGGCGAGTTCGCCGCGCACGTCCTTGAGGTGCAGGTGGCCGACCCGTTCGGGATACCGCTTGGCCAGCTCGACCGGGTCGGTCCCGCCGATCAGGAGATGCCCGGTGTCCAGGCACAGCGGGAGATCGGAATCGGCGAGGAAACGCTCGACCTCTTCCTCGGTCTCCGCGTGCGTCCCGACATGGGGGTGCAGCACCGTGCGGAGTCCGTGGCGCGCGGCGATCTCCCCGATCCTGCCGGAGGTTTCGATCAGTGTCGCCCATTCGGCGTCACTCAGCCTGGGGCGGTCGTCGTAGCCGTCGAGACCGGTCGCGGCGGCGAGCACGAGCATGCCGCCACCGCAGGCGGCGAACAAAGCGGCGGACTCCTCGGCCTCGGCCAGCGCGGCCCCGGGGTTTTCGTGCAGTACGACGGCGAGGAAACCGCCGACCAGGTCGAGTTCGTGGCCGCTCAACAGTTCACGCAGCTCCGACGGGGCTCGCGGCAGATAGCCGGGCGGGCCGAGTTCGGTCGCGCGGATCCCCAGCTCCGCCATTTCGCCCAGTACGGTCCCCGCGTCGAGCACGCGGCCCCAGCCGGGGACTTCGCAGACGCCCCAGGAGATCGGGGCGGCGGCGATTCGGATCCGGGACGTCGTCACTGTCATCGGCGGCCTCCTGCGGCGAGTGCGGGGATCGGTTGGAGCGCTCTATTGATTAGAGCGCTCTAATCATGTAGCGTCCGTCACAGCAAAGTCAAGGGCAGGGGGAGGATGAAATGGCACGACCGACCATGGAGGACGTCGCCGCGAAAGCGGGGGTGTCCCGTGCGCTCGTGTCCCTGGTGATGCGCAACGCGCCGAACGTCTCCGACGAACGGCGGACGCGGGTGCTGTGCGCGGCGCACGAACTGGGCTACGAGCCGCACGCGATGGCCAGGTCACTGGCCAGCCGGACGTCGACCGTGCTCGGGGTGATGGTCTCCGATCTCCGCAACGCGTTCTTCGCCGACGTCGTCGAAGGGCTCGACGCGGCGGCGGAAGCGGCCGGATTCCACCTGATCCTCAACACCGGCGGCCGCAGCCCCGCGCGCGAGCGTGCCGCGCTGAAGAGTCTGCTGTCGTTCCGGCCCGCGGGGGTGATCCTGTTGTCTCCCGTGGTTCCCGCGTCGGCGATCGAGGAGGCGGCCGCGCAGGGGCCCGTCGTCCTGGTGTCGCGCACCTCGCGTGTGCCGGGGGTGGACACGGTGAACGACGACGGCGAAGCGGGGGCCGCGCTCGCCGTCGATCACCTGGTCTCCTTGGGGCACCGGAGGATCGCCCATCTGGACGGTGGGGTCGCCGCCGGCGCGGCGGCCCGGCGCCGGGGGTATCAGCAGGCCATGCGGCGGCATCGGCTGCACCCGCACATCGTGCGCAGCGAGCACACCGACACGGCGGGCGAGAAGGCCGTGCACGAACTGCTCGGCGAGCCTCCCCTCGGGGGATTGCCGACAGCGTTGCTGGCGGGCAACGACTTCAACGCCGTCGGCGCGATCTCCGCGTTGGAAGAGGCGGGCCTGCGGGTCCCCGAAGACGTCTCCGTCGTCGGCTACGACAACACCTCGCTGGCAGCGCTGAAGCACCTTTCACTGACCACTGTGGACCAGCCGCGCACCGAAATGGGCAGGCTGGCCGTCGAAGCGCTGCTCGAACGGGTCCGGGGTGAACGCACCGAACCGGTCCGGCATCTGCTGCACCCGTCGCTGGTGGTCCGTTCGACCACCGCCGCTCTGGAAAGGTAACGACATGAGGTTGGGACTCGCCGGCACCGGCCGGATCGGCACTTCGCACGCCGAAACCTTGAAGAGCTTCGACGAGGTTTCGTCCGTGGTCGTCGCCGACGTCGACGCCGGGCGCGCGGCGGCGGCCGCGGCCAAGATCGGCGTCGAAGCGGCCGCGGACATCCCCGCGCTCTTCGCGTCCTCTTTGGACGGTCTGGTGATCACGGCGGCGACGGACGCGCATCCGGAGCTGATCCTCAAGGCCGTCGACGCGGGGATCCCGGTGTTCTGCGAGAAGCCGGTCGCCGCCGACATCCCGGGCACCCTCGCGGTGATCGACAAGATCTCCGGCTCGGACGTCCCGGTGCAGATCGGCTTTCAGCGCAGGTTCGACGCGGGCTACGCGGCCGCCCAGGCGGCGGTGGCCTCGGGCGAACTCGGCTGGCTGCACACCTTGCGCGCGACCACGCTGGACCCGGCGCCGCCGCCCGCGGAGTACGTCGCGCATTCCGGTGGCCTGTTCCGTGACTGCGGAGTGCACGACTTCGACGTCGTCCGGTTCGTCAGCGGCCGTGAGGTGGTCGAGGTCTACGCGATCGGGGCGAACAAGGGCGAGCAGTTCTTCGTCGACGCCGGTGACGTCGACACCGCGGCCGCGACCCTGACGCTCGACGACGGGACGCTGGCGGTGGTTTCTCTGACGCGCTACAACGGCGCCGGTTACGACGTCCGGCTGGAAGTGCTCGGCTCGGCGGGGAACGCCGTGGTGGGCTTGGACGATCGAACGCCGCTGACCTCGGTGGAACCGGGCGTTCAGCCGTTGCCCGGCCCGGCCTACCCCGGATTCATGGAGCGCTTCCGGCCCGCGTACCTCAGTGAGCTGAAGGCCTTTCTCGACGTCGCCGCCGGTCGCGCGCCGAGCCCGTGCGGAGCGGCGGACGCACTGGAGGCGTTCTACATCGCCGAGGCCTGCGAGGTCTCCCGGCGCGAACGCCGCCCGGTCCGCGTGGACGAGGTCCGAGCCTGAGTCACGCTTACGACCACCGCACCACCTGGCCGTTTCGCGTGCTCAGACGGACGACACGCGTGACCAGCCGGACGACACGCGTGACCAGCCGGACGACACCAGCGCGGCCGGGGCTAGCCGGGTGTCGTCCGTCGGAACACACGTGTCGTCCATCCCGTCACGAGTGTCGTCCGTCTGATCACGAGTGTCGTCCCTCCAGCCACGCGAGTTCGCCGTCTGATCACGTGAGTTCCGGCTTCAAGCACGCGAGATCCGGCTCTGATCACGCGAGTCACGGCTTCAAACACGCGAGTCACGTGTCGGATCACGCGAGTCACGTCTTCAAGCACGCGAGTCACGTCTTCGGCTGCCTGGGCACCCCGAAAGCAGGTTGCTGCCAAAGACCCACGGCCACCGCGAGACCCTCGCTAACGTGATCGCCGACCATGACGGGCGGGCGGTTCGCGCCGCCGGAACGCGCGAGGAGCCCGGATGCAGCCGAACACACCGCAGCCAGGGTTCGCCCCGTACAGCCGCCCGCTCAAACCGAGGGTGAACGCCACGGCGGCGGTGGTCGCGGGCAGCCTGGCGCTGCTCACCGTCGGGATGGTCGTCTGGTTCACGCTCTACAACGTCGTCTACGCCACCGAGTCGGCCGATCACGTGTCCGGCCCGGTGGTGCAGAACCTGATCGGTGGTGTCGTCGGAGCCGGGGCGCTGGCGGTGGCGGCGGGATTCACGTTCGCCCGCCGGATCGCCGGCGCGTGGACCCTGTCCGCGCTTTGCGCGCTCTACGTACTGGCGATCTTCGTGGCGGCGTCGCTGTTGTGGGGCACGCCCTTCAGCGTCCACCTCGGGTGGATCTTCGGCTTCGACAAGAGCAACGGCGTCGCCGTGGCGCTGACGGTCATCTTCGCGATCCTGACCGCGATCATGGCGGCGATCGCCGGCAGCGTGAGGTCGTCCGGCGAGAAGGCGCGCGGCTAGAGCTCGTCCAGGATCAGTTTCGCGCGTTCCTCGACGAGCCGGTAGCCGGACCGTGCGGCGAGTTCCAGCGCCAGTTCGCCGTGTGTCCGGGCTTCGGCGTGCTTTCCCAGTCGCAGCAAGGTTTCCGCGAGCCCGGTCCGCGCGGCGGCCTCGCACCAGAAGAAGCTGGTCGTCCGGGCGATCGACAACGCGAGCCGGTGATGTTCGGCGGCCTCCTCGGGCAGATCGAGCCGCAGGCAGACCTCGCCGAGCCCGACGAGCGTCCAGGCTTCGGTGCCCCGGTCGCCGATCTTGCGGGTGAGTTCGACGGCTTCGAGCGCGTCGGTGCGGTTCTGCTCGCTCGGATCGCGCCCGCTTTCGAGCACGGCCCGGCCGGACAGCGCCGTCGCCTCGCCGTAGGTGTAGCCGAGTTCGCGGTTGGCGGCGAGCGCGCGGGTGTAGAAGTCGTAGGCGTCGTCGGGAAAACCGAGGTCGCGGTGCACGTTGCCGAGGTCGACCAGCAACACCGCGACGCTGAACCGGGCACCGTCCCGTTCGGCGACCGCCAGCGCGCGGGTGAAGTTGGCGCGCGCCTCGTCGAGCTGACCGGTCTGCCAGTACGGGAACCCGAGGTTCGCCAACGCCATCGAGATCCCCGGCAGGTTCAGTTCTTCGCACAGCCGCAGGGATTCCAGCCCGCAGCGGATCGCCTCCTGCGGGTCGCCGAGGCGCTGGTGCACCGCGCTCAGGTTGTTGAGCACGGCCGCGCGGCCGGCGTCCCAGCCGTCGAGGAGGTCCCCGCGCAAGGCGCTCGTCAGGTGTTCGCGGGCCTCGTCGTAACGGCCGCTGTTGACGCAGGCGAGCGCGATGCTCAGATGCATCGCGGCCTGCGCCTGCCCGGCGCCGCTGCGTCGGGCGGCCTTGAGCGCCGTCGACGCGGTGTCGATCCATTCCGCGTGGTGACCGCGCTGGTGGAAGAAGGCGCGGAGCGCGTCGGCGAGGTGCCAGGAGAACTCCGGTGGACCGTGTTCGGCGCTCTGCTCGACCGCCGCGGCGAGGTTCGGCCACTCGGCGTCCAGCCAGGCCAAAGCCTCTTCGGTGTCACCGAAGGGCTTGTCTTCCGGTTCCTCGCGCGGCAGGCGCAGGAAATGCGGGATGAGGACGCGGCCCGCGGCGTCGGCGGTGGTCAGGTAGCTCTCGAACAGCCGCCTCTCCGCGCTGTCGCGTTCGGGTTTCGTGTCCTCCGACAACGTGCGGCCCGCCGCGAAACTGCGGAGAAGGTCGTGGAACCGGTAGCGCCCCGGGGTGTAGCGCTCGACCAGGTGCGCCGCGGCGAGCGCTTTGAGCTGCTGGTTCGCCTTCGAATGCGGGACACCGGTCAGCGCTTGCGCGGCGGGAGCGGTGAACGTTTGGCCGGGGACGAGCGCGAGCCGCCGGAACAGCAGCCGGTGTTCCTCGGGAAGCGCGCGGTACGAGACGCCGAACGCCGTGGTCACGGCGCTTTCCTCGGCGCCGTCGACGGTCAGTTCGGTCAGCGGGTCGCCACCGGCGAGCTCGCGGGCGAGTTCGGCGATCTCGGGTTCGCCGCTCGCGCCGAGGTTGGCCGCCGCGATCCGGAGGGCGAGCGGGAGGTGCCCGCACAGCCGGGCCAGCTCGGCGGCCGCGACGGCTTCGGCGGCGACGGTTTCGCTGCCGAGCACGGCTTCCAGCAGATGCCGCGCGTCTTCGGCGGGCAGCACCGACAGCGGGAGCGCGCGGGCGCCGGTCCGGGCGATGAGGTCGCCGAGCCGCTGGCGGCTGGTGACCAGGACCGTGCCCGACGGCGGCAGCAGCGGCAGCACCTGGCCGGTGTCGCGGACGTTGTCGAGGACCAGCAGGACCCGGCTGTCGGCGAGGAGGGACCGCAGAAGCGCGGCCCGCGTGTCGGTGTCCGGCGGGATGGCCTTGGGCGCGGTGCCGAGCGCCTGCAGAAGCTGCGTGAGCGCGACAGCCGGGGTGAGCGGTTCGTGGTCGGGATCGAAGCCGCGCAGGTCGAGGTAGAGCTGGCCGTCGGGGAACGCGTCGCGGACGCGGTGAGCCCAGCGGACGGCGAGCGCGGTCTTGCCGACGCCAGCTGTCCCGCTGATGACCCAGATGTCGGTGCCTTCGCCCGCGTGCCGGGTCGCCTCGTCGAGCCGCTCCAACTCGGACGCCCGCCCGGCGAAGCCGCGGACGTCGTGCGGCAACTGTGCCGGGCGGACCGGCTCCGGCCGGGTCGCGGCCGCCGTGGGTTCCAAGGCGGGATCGGCGGCGAGGATGGCGGTTTCCAGTCGTCGCAGCTCGGCCGAGGGGTCGAGGCCCAGTTCGGTGCCGAGCCTGCCCCGCAAGGCGCGGAAAGCCTCGAGAGCGTCGTCGGTGCGCCCTTCGCGGTGCAGCGCGAGCATGAGCTGCCCGACGAACCGCTGCCGCAGGGGATGCGCGGCGACCAGCTCGGTCAGTTCCGCGAGGACCTGCCTGCCGCGGCCGAGCCGCAGCTGCGCGTCGGCGCGATCCTCCAGCGCCGTCCAGCGTTCCTCGTTCATGCCACCGCGGAGCCGCTGGGCGACCTCGCCGCTCACGACGTCGGACAACGCTTCGCCCCGCCACAGGCCGAGCGCCTCGTCCAGGAGTTCCACGGCGGTCTCGTCGTCGGCCTCGCGGGCTTGGGCGGTCAGGCCGGTGAAGCGGTGCAGGTCGACCTGGTCCGGGGTGACCTTGAGCAGGTACCGGGTCCCCTCGGAGACGATCTCCGGCCCGCCCGCGCCGCGGAACACCGCGCGTAGCCTGGACACGAGCGCTTGAACGGTGTTCCGGGCACTCGCCGGCGGTTCTTCGGGCCAGAGCAGGTCGATGATCCGGTCGCGAGGCACCGGCTTGCCCGCCTCCAGCAGCAGAACAGCCAGTACGAGCCGCTGTTTGGGCGAGCCGAGATCGACCGGATCGCCACCGGCCCACGCCTCGACGGCGCCGAGGACGCGGAACTCCACCCGGCCACCTCCGCTCACCTCGTCAGAGCCTGCAAGCGTAGTGCAAGCGCCCTGCATCCGGCCGCCGTGATCCTTGTGAGGTGTCCACCGAGGACCCGTCGCCGGAACCGTGCCCAACCAACAAGACGGGCAGGACCCCCCATTCGGTTCCGGTACGACGGTGGGCACCTTCAACTTGCACAGGCACCGCCTTCTGACGGCGGTGGGGGTTGGGGGTAGTGCCAGCTCGACGTCTTCCCCCGTGTCGTCGAACTGGCGCTTCTTCTTGACTGGGGCTGGGGTTTTCCGTGAAGGCCTCCTCGATGGACTCCATCGGGGAGGCCTTCACGGTTTTCGGCGTTTGACAAGAGCGGCCACCTGCCTGCACCCTTTCACTACTTAATTAGTGAAAGGGTGTTGCCGGTGGTCACCTTCCATCTGGACAAGGGCTCGGGCGTCGCGACGTACGTCCAGCTCGTCCAGCAGGTCAAGAACGCCCTCCGCCTGGGGCTGCTGGAGCCGGGGGACCGGCTGCCGACGGCGAAGGAAGTGGTCGCCGAACTGGCGATCAACCCCAACACCGTCCTCAAGGCGTACCGCGAGCTGGAGCGCGAAGGGCTCGTCGAGGGGAGGCCCGGTCTCGGCACCTTCGTCCAGAAGACGCTCGGAGGCGCTTCGTTCGCCGAGCGCACGCGGTTGCGGAAGAGCCTGGGGGCTTGGGTCCGCGACGCGCGGGAATCGGGACTGGACTCCGAAGACGTCGAGGCACTGTTCACCTCGGTAGTGGTCGACGGCTTTCGAGGGGAGCGAACGGCATGACTGACAAACCCGTGATCGAGGCGACCGGTCTCGGCAAGCGCTACCACCGCAAATGGGCGCTGCGCGACTGCTCGCTGTCCGTCCCGAAAGGACGAGTCGTCGCCCTCGTCGGCCCCAACGGCGCGGGCAAGACGACCTTCCTCCACCTGGCGGTCGGGCTGCTCGGCGCGACCCTCGGCTCGGTCTCGATCCAGGGCACCGTCGCGTTCCTCGCTCAGGACAAGCCGTTGTACCCCGGTTTCAGCATCGCCGAGATGCTCAAGTTCGGCAGGCGGCTCAACCCCGGCTGGGACGACGAGTTCGCGCACAAGCGCATCGATTCACTCGGGCTTCCCTTGAAACACAAGGTCGGCAAGCTGTCCGGCGGGCAGCGCGCGCAGGTCGCGCTCACCCTCGCGCTCGCCAAACGCCCGGACCTCCTGGTACTGGACGAGCCGCTCGCGAACCTCGACCCGCTCGCCCGTCACGAGGTCATGCGCGGGCTGATGGAGGCGGTCGCGGATACCGGCATGACCGTCCTGCTCTCCTCGCACGTCGTCTCGGATCTGGAGAACACCTGCGACTGGCTGATCGTCCTCAACGGCGGCCGCGTCCAGGTCAGCGGCGACATCGACGAACTCGTCGCCGGGCACCGCATCCTTTCCGGGCCTGTCGAGGAGACCGACGCGCTGGCCACCCGCGTCGCTGTCGTCGACGAGGCCCGGGCGGGCAGACAGGCGACCGTCTTCGCCCGCACCGAACCGGTTCCCCTGGGTCCACAGTGGACCGAGAGGCCGGCGAACCTGGAGGAGCTCGTGCTCGCCTACCTGCGGCGACCGGAATCCGCGAGCCTGCCTCGCCCGACACTGGCCTCGGCGTAGGGGGAACGATGTTCTGGCTCACTTACCGCCAGCACCGGATGCAGCTGCTGATCACGGCGGGACTGCTCGTCGCCGTCGGGATCCTGTTGCTGGTCAACGGGAACGCCGCGGCGGACAGTCCGGACCCGGCCAAGCTGTTCGCGGATCTGTACACCTATCTCTCCTGGCTCCAGGTCGTCCCGGTGGCGATCGGCGTCTTCTGGGGCGCGCCGCTGGTCGCGGCCGAATACGAACGCGGCACCACGAAACTCGCCTGGACCCAGTCGATCTCACGGTTCCGCTGGCTCGGCGTGAAACTGGGATTCCTCGCCGTCCTCGCCACGCTCGCGGGTCTCGCGTTCGGCACGATGATGCAGCGCTGGGTGGACGTCTTCCCGACCGATCGCGGCGACACCGCCTTCACCAGCCGCTTCGACAATCCGGTCCTGTTCGCGATGACCGGCGTCGCGCCCGGCGCGTGGTGGCTCTTCGGGTTCGTGCTCGGCACCGCCGCGGGCGCGCTGATCCGCAAGACCCTGCCCGCCATCGCGGTCACCATCGCGGTGACGGTGGGCCTGATGATCGGCGTGGCCAACGTCCGCGACCTCTACGCCGAACCGGAACTCGTCACCCTAGGGGCAGGAAAGGAACCCACCGGCCGGGTCCTCGAAATGATCAGGGACGCCGCCGGGGAGATCACCGCGCTCAAGGTCCTGCCCCAGGACTGGTACTGGCGCTTCCAGTGGACCGAAGCCGCGATCCTGGCGGGCGTTTCGCTCCTGCTCGCCGTCGCCGCGACCTTCGCCATCCGACGCCGCTCCTAGAAAGGCACAAGTTCTTGCTTTGGCTCACCTGGCGGCAGCACCGGACCCAGCTGCTCGTCACCCTGGGGTTCCTGGCCGTGGTCGGCGGGATCCTGCTCCTGTCCGGGCAGGCCGCCATCGACGCTTCGAACGGCAAGACCTCGATGTACTGCCATGGAGGCGGCATCCCGTGCCGAGAGTACGACGCGGGGCTGGAGGACCTCTATCAGCAGATCTACCCACTGGTCGTGATGGTGCCGTTCATTCCCTTGCTGGCGGGTGTCTTCTGGGGCGCGCCGCTGCTGGCCAGGGAATACGAGCGCAACACCCATCAGCTCGCGTGGACGCAGTCGGTGAGCCGCGGCCGCTGGCTGGGCGTCAAGTTCGGCGTCCTCGCCGGGTGCGCTGTCCTGGCCGGACTCGCTTCGGGGCAGATGTTCGGCGGGTGGCTGGAAATGTTCCCCGGCAAGGCGGAGTCCTTCGCCGAGACGTCCTACTTCGGCGCTGTCGGGGTCGCGCCCGCCGCGTGGTGGCTGTTCGCCTTCGCGCTCGGTTCGGCGGCCGGGGTGCTCGTGCGCAAGACCTTGCCCGCCATCGCGATCACGGTCGCGGTGTTCCTCGCGGCTTCGATCGCCTTGCTGTTGCTGAGGCCGCACTACGCCGAGCCGGTACGTACGACCGGCCCTGATCCGGCGACGGTGGGGGCGCTGATCGTGAAGGTGGGCAGAGTCGGGCCGGACGGCCGCGAGATGAACTCACTGGACGAGGTGCCCGGTTGCCCGCGGGGACTGGGGAAGAACGCGTGCGCCGAGGCCGCGGGCTACCGGGACTTCACCGTTTACCAGCCCGTCGACCGGTTCTGGCGGTTCCAATGGACGGAGACGGGCATCCTGCTCGCCGCGACCGCGGTCCTCGGAGGCGCCGCGGTCGGGGGAACGGTCCGCCGCCGTCGCTGAGACGGCGGCGGACCAGAGGCTCAATCCAGCTGCAGTTCCGGCCGGTACAGGTCGAACCAGTGGTAGAGGTCCAGCGCCCGGTCGATCCCGGTGCGCTGAACCGAGGGCATCGTGGCCGGATCCACTTCGGACGCCCGGTGCAGCCAGTCCCGGTCCACCAGTGAGAACACCGGGTTGTCCCGTTCGGTCAGGGCCTCCTTGGCCTGCTGCTGCAACGCCGCCGCGTAGCCCGGGTCCTGTGTGGACGGATACGGGCTCTTGACCCGGTCGCGCACCGAAGCGGGCAGGACATGCTTCGTGGCGTGCCGCAGCAGGCTCTTTTCCCTGCCGTCGAACGTCTTCAGCGACCAGGGCGTGTTGTAGACGTACTCGACGAGGCGGTGGTCGCAGAACGGCACCCGCACTTCGAGTCCGACGGCCATCGACGCCCGGTCCTTGCGGTCCAGCAGCATCCGCACGAACCGGCTCAGGTGGAGGTTGCAGACCGTCCGCATCTTCCGGTCCTGCTCGCTCTCGCCGTCGAGGTGCTCGACCTGGGCGACGGCGGTGGCGTACTGGTCGGCGACGTAGCCGGTCAGGTCCAGCTTGTCCCGGACGTCTTCCCGCAGGAGGGCGCCCCGCTCACTGGTGAGCCCCGTCCGGAAAGCGAGCCAGGGGAAGGTCCCCGAGTTCACCGCGGCGTCGTCGTGGAACCAGCGGTACCCGCCGAAGACCTCGTCGGCCGACTCGCCCGAAAGCGCCACCGTGGATTCCGCGCGGATCGCCTTGAACAGCAGGTACAGCGACGTGTCCATGTCGCCGAGCCCCGCCGGGATGTCCCGCGCGGTCAGCACCTTGCGGCGGATCTCGGGATCGCTGAGCTCGGCCGGGTTCAGCACGACGTCCTTATGGTCGGAGCCGACCAATTGCGCGACGTCGCGAATGAAGGGCGAGTCCGGGGTGTCCCGCATCTCGTCCGGCTGGAAGTTGTCCTCCTGGCCTTGGAAATCGACCGAGAACGTGCGCAGCCGTTCGCCCTGTTCGGCCAGCCGCGCGGCGGCCAGACCGGTGACGGCGCTGGAGTCGAGGCCGCCGGAGAGCAGGACGCAGCGGGGCACGTCGGCGATCAGCTGACGGTGCACGATGTCGGTCATCAGCTCGCGGACCCGCTCGACCGTGGTCTCCTGGTCGTCCGTGTGCTGCTTCGCGTCGAGCTTCCAGTACGTCCGCGTGCGGATCCCGGAGCGGTCGACGGTGACGATCGTGCCCGGCCCGACCTCGTGCATGCCCTTCCACAGCGACCAGCCCGGGGTCTTGGTCATCGACATCAGTTCGCGCAGGCCGTCGGTGTCGACCACCTTGCGCGCCAAGGGGTTCGCGAGGATCGCCTTCGGTTCGGAGCCGAAGAGGACGCCGTCTGACGTCGGGTAGTAGTAGAACGGCTTGATGCCCATGCGGTCGCGGATCATCACGAGCTTCTCTTCGCGCTCGTCCCAGATCGCGAAGGCGTACATCCCGTTGAGGTGGTCGACGACCTCGTCGCCCCACTCCAGATAGCCGTGGAGCACGACCTCGGTGTCGCTGTCGGTCTCGAATTTGTGGCCCCGCTTGAGAAGTTCCTCGCGAAGCTCGGTGAAGTTGTACGCCTCGCCGCTGTAGACCATCGCGGCCAGCCCGGCCTCGGCCATCGGCTGCCTGCCGCCCGGCAGGTCGATGATCGCCAGCCGGCGGTGACCCAGCGCCACGCTCGGCCGCACCCAGGTGCCCGAGTCGTCCGGCCCGCGGCACGCCATGGTCGCGGTCATCGCGTCGACGACCTCACGGCGTTGTGTCAGGTCCGTGTCGAAGGAGACCCACCCTGCGATTCCGCACATCGCTACCTCCCGATGATTAGTTAGCGCATACAACTATCGGTAACACTGGTGTAACACGCTTCGCGCGGCTTGTCTGCCCGAATTGCACGCTCCGTCCTCGGTGCGTCACGGTCTGTGGGGCACGTCACGAGGCGTCAAGAAGTCGTAAAGGCACCCGATCGGGGCATCAAGAGGCCGTCAGTCGATCACCGGAACCGGTCTGACCAGGCGCAGTGTTGCGGGGTCCTGGTCACCGATGGGGTGACCTGTCCTGAGAGGTGCCTAGTGGCCGACTTGCTCTACGCCGTGCTCCTGATCGGCGTATTCGTGGTTCTCGCCCTGACCCTTCGCGGTCTGGAAAAGCTGTGACCGGCACGGGGACCGTGGCCAACGTCGTCGGCGGACTGCTGGCGCTGGGGCTGATCGTCTATTTGTTCATCGCACTGGTCAGGCCGGAGAAATTCTGATGCGTCCCGACGTACTTGCTCCCGCGGAGGGACTGGAATGACAGACACGATGGCCGGCCTCTTGCAGGCCGGCCTCCTCCTCGTCGCGCTCGCCGCGGTCTACAAACCGCTCGGCGACTACATGGCGCGCGTGTTCTCCTCGGAGAAACACACCAAGGCCGAACGCGGCCTGTACCGCCTGTTCCGGGTGAACCCCGGTTCGGAACAGCACTGGAAGACCTACGCGTCCGCCGTGATCGGCTTCTCGTTCGTCTCCGTCGTCTTCCTGTACCTGCTTCAACGGCTCCAGGCGATCCTGCCGTGGAGCCTCGGCAAGGAACCGGTTTCCCCGGCGGTCGCCTTCAACACCGCCGTCAGCTTCGTGACCAACACGAACTGGCAGTCCTACAGCCCCGAAGCGACCATGGGTCACTTCGTGCAGATGGCCGGACTGACGGTGCAGAACTTCCTGTCCGCCGCCGTCGGCCTTTCGGTCGCCGTCGCGGTCGTCCGCGGCTTCGTACGCGCGAAGACCGACCGCCTCGGCAACTTCTGGGTGGACCTGACCCGCGGCACGATCCGGATCATGCTGCCGATCGCGTTCGTGGCGGCGATCGTGCTGATCGCGCTCGGCGTCGTCCAGAGCCTCAAGAGCGGCGTCGACGTCCTCAACCCCGACGGCAGCACCAGCAAGATCGCGCTCGCGCCCGCCGCGAGCCAGGAAGCCGTCAAGGAACTCGGCACCAACGGCGGTGGCATCTTCAACGCCAACTCCGCGCACCCGTTCGAGAACCCCAACGCGTGGACCAACCTGATCGAGATCTTCCTGATCCTGGTCATCCCGGTCTCGCTCACGCGCACGTTCGGCAAGCTCGTCGGCAACACCCGGCAGGGGTACGTCCTGCTTTCGGTGATGGCCACGCTGTTCACCGCGATGCTCGCGGTGACGTGGCTTTCCGAAGCCCACGCGAGCGGCCCCGCGTCGCTGGCCGCCGGGGCGAACCTGGAGGGCAAGGAACAGCGCTTCGGCATCGGCCTGAGTTCGCTGTTCGCCACCGCGACCACCGGCACGTCGACCGGCGCGGTCAACGGCGCGCACGACAGCTACAGCGGGCTCGGCGGCGGCGGGGTCCTGCTCAACATGCTGCTGGGTGAGATCTCGCCGGGCGGGGTGGGCACCGGTCTCTACGGCATCCTCGTGATGGCCGTGATCGCGATGTTCCTCGCCGGGCTGATGGTCGGCCGGACGCCGGAGTACCTGGGCAAGAAGCTCGGCAAACGCGAGGTCACCTGCGCGGCCGTCGCCATGCTGGCGATGCCGACCGTGGTGCTGCTCGGCTCCGGGATCGCGCTGATGCTGGCCGACACCCCGGCCGCCATGACCAACTCGGGCGCGCACGGCCTTTCCGAGGTGCTTTACGCCTACGCGTCGACAGGCAACAACAACGGCAGCGCGTTCGGCGGGCTCACCGTGACGAACGACTGGTTCCAGTCGTCGCTGTCGGTGGCCATGCTGCTCGGCCGGTACATCCCCATCCTCGCCGTGCTGTGCCTCGCCGGATCCCTTGCCTCGCAACGGAAGGTCCCGGAGACCGCCGGCACGCTGCCCACCACCGGACCGCTCTTCGGCACGATGCTCGCGGGCACGATCGTGCTCGTGGCGGCCCTCACCTTCATCCCGGCGCTCGCGCTCGGGCCGATAGCAGAGGCACTGGCATGACCATGACACAGGAACGCACTCCAGAGGAGACTTCACAGCATCACGTGGAGAACACCGGCCGGGTCGGCGCGGGGATCTTCAGCCCGCGTCAGCTGCTGACCTCCCTTCCGGAGGCGTTGCGCAAGCTCAACCCCAAGCACCAGCTGGCCAACCCGGTCATGTTCGTGGTTTGGGTCGGCTCGGCGCTGACCACCGTCTTCGCGATCACCGACCCGAGCGTGTTCACCATCCTCATCACGATCTGGCTGTGGTTCACCGTCCTGTTCGCGAACCTCGCCGAGGCCGTCGCGGAGGGCCGGGGCAAGGCGCAGGCGGAGACCCTCCGGCGCAGCAAGAAGGAGACCGTCGCGCGCCGTCTCACCGAGGACGGCGACGAGGAGAACGTGCCGGGCGCCGATCTGCGCGTCGGCGACCTCGTGGTCGTCGAGGCGGGTCAGGTCATCCCGGGCGACGGCGACGTCGTCGAAGGCATCGCGACCGTCGACGAATCGGCCATCACCGGCGAGTCGGCCCCGGTCATCCGCGAATCCGGCGGCGACCGGTGCGCGGTCACCGGCGGCACCACGGTGCTCTCGGACCGCGTCGTCGTGAAGATCACCACCAAACCCGGCGAGTCCTTTGTGGACCGCATGATCGCGTTGGTGGAAGGCGCTTCCCGGCAGAAGACGCCGAACGAGATCGCGTTGACGATCCTGCTCTCGACGCTCACGATCATCTTCCTGCTCGCCGTCGTGGCGTTGCAGCCGATGGCGGGCTACTCCGGCAGCCAGCAGTCCGTGATCGTGCTGACCGCGTTGCTGGTCTGCCTGATCCCGACGACGATCGGCGCCCTGCTGTCCGCGATCGGTATCGCCGGGATGGACAGGCTGGTTCAGCGCAACGTCCTCGCGACGAGCGGCCGCGCGGTGGAAGCCGCCGGCGACGTCTCGACGCTGCTGCTGGACAAGACCGGCACGATCACCTTCGGCAACCGCAAGGCCACCGAACTGATCCCGGTCGGCGCGTCCACTGTGGACGACATCGCCAAGGCGGCCAGGCTGTCCAGCCTCGCCGACGGCACCCCGGAAGGGCGCAGCATCGTCGAACTCGTCGCGAGGGAACACGGTCTCGCGGAGACGGCGTCCGACGACGAGAAACTCGCGGACTTCGTCGAGTTCACGGCGCAGACCCGGATGAGCGGCATCGACATCGGGGAACGCCAGGTCCGCAAGGGCGCCACCGCCGCCGTGCGCGCGTGGGTCCGCGAACGCGGCGGCGACATGCCGGACGAGACCGAGCGTGTCGTCGACGAGATCAGCCAGCAGGGCGGGACCCCGCTCGTGGTCGCGGAGTACGACGGCGCGAAAGCGTTCGTGCGCGGCGTGATCCGGC
Source organism: Amycolatopsis thailandensis (assembly GCF_002234405.1). GTDB lineage: Bacteria > Actinomycetota > Actinomycetes > Mycobacteriales > Pseudonocardiaceae > Amycolatopsis > Amycolatopsis thailandensis. The sequence goes on from NZ_NMQT01000134.1 coordinate 90,237, forward strand.
TGTCCGATGTGGTCAAACCGGGGATGAAGGAGCGGTTCGTCCAGCTCCGCTCGATGGGCATCAAGACCGTCATGATCACCGGGGACAACCCGCTGACGGCGAAGGCCATCGCCGCCGACGCGGGTGTCGACGACTACCTCGCCGAGGCCAAACCCGAAGACAAGATGGCGCTGATCAAGAAGGAGCAGGAGGGCGGGCGGCTGGTCGCGATGACCGGCGACGGCACCAACGACGCCCCCGCGCTGGCGCAGTCCGACGTCGGCGTCGCGATGAACACCGGGACCTCCGCCGCCAAGGAGGCGGGGAACATGGTGGACCTCGACTCCGACCCGACGAAGCTGATCGAGATCGTGGAGATCGGCAAGCAGCTGCTGATCACCCGCGGCGCGCTGACCACCTTCAGCGTCGCCAACGACCTCGCGAAGTACTTCGCCATCCTGCCCGCGATGTTCACCGGCATCTTCGCCCAGCTCGGCGCGCTCAACATCATGCAGCTGGCGACGCCGAAGTCGGCGATCCTGTCGGCGGTCATCTTCAACGCGCTGATCATCGTCGGCCTGATCCCGCTCGCCCTGCGCGGCGTCCGGTACAAGCCGTCGTCCGCCTCGGCGCTGCTGCGCCGGAACCTGCTGGTCTACGGCCTCGGCGGGATCGTCAGCCCGTTCCTCGGGATCTGGCTGATCGACCTGCTCGTCCGTCTCATCCCTGGAATCGGGTAACGCCATGAACGCACTGCTGAAGCAGACCCTCGCCGGGCTGCGCGTCCTGCTCGTGATGACCGTGCTCCTCGGCGTCGTCTACCCGCTCGGTGTGTGGGCGGTGTCCCGGATCCCCGGGCTCCACGACAACGCCGAAGGCTCGATCATCACCCAGGACGGGCAAGCCGTCGGTTCGTCGCTGATCGGCGTCGACCCGGTCGCGGCCGACCCGGCCAAGGACCCGTGGTTCCACAACCGCCCGTCCGCGGGATCGAAGGACGTTCTCGGCCCCGGCGACCCGTCGTCCTCCGGTGCCTCGAACAAGGGCCCGTACAACGAGGACCTGGTCGCCGCGATCGGCGAGCGCAAGAAGATCGTCGCCGCCCGTGAAGGTGTCCAGGAGTCGCAGGTGCCCGCCGACGCGGTGACGACGTCGGGATCGGGGCTGGATCCGGCGATCAGCGTCGCCTACGCGGACCTGCAGATCCCGCGTGTGGCGCGGAACACCGGCCTGCCGGAGGAGAAGGTCCGGCAGCTCGTGGCCGAGAACACGAGCGGCGCCGGGATCGGCGCGCCGGGCGTCACTGTGCTGAAGGTCAACTTGGCCGTGCGCGACGCGGCCGGAGGAGCACACTGACAGACGTGGACGAGAACACGACCAAGCCGCGCCGGGGTGAGCTGAGGATCTACCTCGGCGCGGCCCCGGGCGTCGGCAAGACCTACGCGATGCTCGGCGAGGCGCGACGCCGCCTCGACCGGGGCACCGACGTGGTCATCGGCCTGGTCGAGACGCACGGGCGCAAGAAGACCGCGGAGCTCGTCGAAGGGCTCGAAACCGTGCCACGCCGCCGGTCCGAGCATCGGGACCACGAGTTCGAGGAGATGGACCTCGACGCGCTGCTCGCCCGCGCCCCCGAAGTCGCCGTCGTCGACGAACTCGCGCACACCAACGTGCCGGGTTCGCGCAACGAGAAGCGCTGGCAGGACATCGACGAGCTGCTCGCCGCCGGGATCGACGTCCTCTCCACGGTCAACGTGCAGCATCTGCAGAGCCTCAACGACGTCGTCGAGCGCATCACCGGCGTCACCCAGCAGGAGACGGTGCCCGACGAGGTCGTGCGGCGGGCCGGACAGCTGGAGCTGGTGGACATCACGCCCGAGGCGCTGCGGCGGCGCCTGGCGCACGGCAACGTCTACCCGGCGGAGCGGATCGACGCGGCGCTGGGCAACTACTTCCGGCCCGGCAACCTCACGGCGCTGCGGGAGCTCGCGCTGCTGTGGGTCGCCGACCAGGTCGACGTGGCGTTGCAGCGGTACCGGGCCGAGCAGAAGATCACCGACACGTGGGAAGCACGCGAACGGGTGGTCGTCTCCATCACCGGCGGCCCGGAGAGCGAGACGCTGATCCGCCGCGCGAGCCGCATCGCGAACCGGGCGGGCGCCGAACTCCAGGTGCTGCACATCCTGCGCGGGGACGGGCTCGCCGGGATGGGGCCGACGGCGGTCGGCAAGTACCGGAAGCTCACCGAGGAGGTCGGCGCGACTTTCCACACCGTCGTCGGTGACGACGTTCCGACGGCGCTGCTCGACTTCGCGCAGGGGGTGAACGCGACCCAGCTGGTCGTCGGGACCTCGCGGCGTTCGCGGGTGGCGCGCTTGTTCGACGAGGGCATCGGCGCGGCCGTGGTCCAGCGGTCCGGCCCGATCGACGTCCACATGGTCACGCACGCCCAGGCGGGCGGACGGCTGCGCGCCCGGTTCAACCGGAGCCCTTTGACGCCATCACGGAGGCTGACCGGCTGGGCGCTTTCGCTGGTGCTGCCCGCGCTGGCGACGCTGCTCGGCGTCGTGCTGAGGGATCAACTGGACTTCTCCACCGACGTGATCGACTACGTCCTCGCGACGGTGCTGGTCGCGCTCGTGGGCGGGCTCGGGCCCGCGCTGCTCGCGGCGGTGGTCTCGGCCGGGCTGCTGAACTTCTTCTTCACCCCGCCGCTGTACAACCTGACCGTCCACGAACCGCGCAACGTGATCACCCTGGTCGCGATGGTGCTGGTGGCGATCCTCGTCGCGGCGGTCGTCGACACCGCCGCCCGGCGCGCGACGCAGGCCGCGCGGGCGCGGACCGAGGCGGCGCTGCTCGCGTCCTACGCGCGGACCGTGCTCACGCACACCAACCCGATCGAGCGGCTGCTGGAGAAGGTCCGCGAGAACTTCGGGATGACTTCGGTGACGCTGCTGGAAAAGCGGGACGGGAAGTGGAAACGGGTCGCGAACGCCGGCACGGATCCCTGCGCCGACCCGGACCAGGCCGACGCCGACATCGCCGTCACCGCCGACGTCCACCTGACGCTGCGGGGCCGCGCGCTGCCCGCGTCGGACCGGGGAGTGCTCGAAGCCGTCGCGGGGCAGGCACTGCTGGCCCTGCGGCAGCAGCGGACGGCGAAGGCGGCCGTCCGCGCCGAACGCAAGGCCGAGGCGACCGAACTGCGCACGGCCCTGCTTTCGGCCGTGGGACACGACCTCCGCACCCCGCTGACGTCCATCAAGGCGTCCATCGGCAGCCTGCGCGCGACCGACATCTCACTGTCCGAAGAGGACACCGACGAGCTGCTCGAAGCGATCGAGGAATCGGCGGACCGGCTCGCCGGGCTGATCGACAACCTGCTCGACTCGTCGCGGCTGGCGACCGGCGCCGTCCGCCCGCACCTGCGCCCTGTCGGCTACGACGAGGTCGTCGCGCACGCGCTGTCCAATGTGGACAACTCGGATTCGGTCGTGGTGGCGATCGACTCGCGGCTGCCGTCGGTGTGCGCCGACCCCGGCCTGCTGGAACGGGTCGTGGCGAACGTGGTCGACAACGCGCTGCGGCACGGGGCGTCCGGCGAACCGGTCGCGGCGCGGGCCAGCACGCATTCGGACCACGTCGAACTGCGCATCATCGACCACGGGCGCGGGCTCAAGAAGGGCACCGCGGACTCGGCCTTCGCGCCGTTCCAGCGGCTCGGGGGAGACCGGGACAGCGTGCCCGGCGTGGGACTGGGGCTTTCGGTCGCCAAGGGGTTCACCGAGGCGATGGGCGGGCGGATCCGGGCGGAGGACACGCCGGGCGGCGGGCTCACCGTCGTCATCTCGCTGCCCGCATATGTTGGTCAGGATCCGGAAAAGAGCCTCCTCGCCTTCGACGACGAGGGCCTGGAAAGCGAAGAGGAGGAGCGAGTGCGATGAGCGCCGACACCGCGTCGGCGACCGTTCTGGTCGTCGACGACGAACCGCAGATCGTGCGAGCCCTGCGGATCAACCTGTCCGCCCGCGGCTACAAGGTGATCACCGCGCACGACGGGACGGCCGCGCTGAAGGCCGTCGCCGAGACCAAACCCGACGTCGTCGTGCTCGACCTCGGCCTGCCGGATCTCGACGGCACCGAGGTGATCGCCGGGCTCCGCGGCTGGACCACGGTGCCGATCATCGTGCTGTCCGCGCGCGGCGACTCGGCCGACAAGGTGCAGGCCCTCGACGCCGGCGCCGACGACTACGTCACCAAACCCTTCGGCATGGACGAACTCCTCGCGCGCTTGCGTGCCGCCGTCCGCCGCTCGGCGACGTCCAGTGTGGACGGTGCGGACGCGGTGGTGGACACGGGCTCGTTCCGGATCGACCTGGCGGCCAAGAAGGTGCGCCGGGACGGCAAGGAAGTACACCTCACCAAGACCGAATGGGGCGTGCTGGAACTGCTGGTGCGCAACCGGGGGCGTCTCGTGGCGCAGAAGCAGCTGCTGCACGAGGTGTGGGGGCCGACGTATGAGACCGAGTCGCACTACCTGCGGGTGTACCTGGCGCAGCTGCGGCGGAAGCTGGAACCGGAACCCTCGCGGCCGCGGCACCTGCTGACGGAACCGGGCATGGGCTATCGCTTCGAGATGTGACCGGTTGAGGCGTCGGTGCCGGCGCTTGCCCGCTTGCTGTACATGAAGGCCCCTTCCTTGCGCTAGGCGCAGTGAAGGGGGCCTTCATGTACTTGCCGCTGTGACTGCTGGTGCATGCGGGGCGCACGTGACGATCGCGAGTCCGGCGCCGGAATGTAGTGAAGGCCTCCTTCCCTACCCTCAAGGTAGGCAAGGAGGCCTTCACGGACTTACGAAGTCTTACTGGGCGCTGCTCGTGGAGGTGTCGGTGCCGGAGATGCTGGACTTGCCCGGCGAGGACTCGCTCGGGGCGCCACCTGGGCTGGAGCTGCCGTTCGGGGTGCTCGACGGCGGATCCGTCGGCGTCGTGGGCGTGGTCGGAGGAGTCGTCTTCGTCGGTGTGGTGGTAGTCGGCGGTGTCGGCGTGCTCTTTGTCGGCGGAGTCGGCGTCGGCACCACCACCGGCGGCTCACCGCCACCCGGCGGGGGCACCACGGGCGGCGGCGCGACGACGCTCGTCGTCGCCTTGCCGTCCGGGCCGACCGAGGTCACCGTGGTCGGCGGCGCCGACGAGCTGGACGAAGCGCCGGGGATCGGCGAGCCGCTGACGGTCATCGGGCCGCCGGGGACGGCGTTGCCCGGGACCAGCTGGACACCGGCGGGGGACGTGCCCTGTCCGCCGGGGACACCGGTGCCGCCGGCCGTGGCGGAGACGCCGGGGCCCGCCAGTTCGGCGATCGCGGCGAAGGCCGTCGCCACCACGAGGCCGCTGACGCCGAGTACGGCGTAGCCGGCACGGTTGAGCTTGCCGGTGGCGCCGCGCGGGGGCGCCACGGACACGCGTGCGCTCGGATCAGACCCGTCGGGACGGGACATGGGCTGGCTCCTCGGATGGGGGACTTCGGGGAGTGAAGCGACTGGTGAGAGAACACCGGGACGCTTCCGGCTACCCGGGCGAGGTAGCCCAAAGTGGGGACCCGGCGCGGAGATTATCACCGTGGCTTCACTGTCTGCGAACCGCTGCGAACGGTGTGTTCACCCTCCGCGTTCATCCGCGTGGTGCACGATAGGGGACGTGAGTGAAGAACTAACGCACATCAGGCTGACCGCGTGGGTCCACGGTCGCGTGCAGGGGGTCGGTTTCCGCTGGTGGACCCGCAGCCGGGCGCTTGAGCTGGGGCTGGTCGGCAGCGCGGGCAACCTGGCCGACGGACGTGTCGAGGTGGTAGCGGAGGGTGTTCGAGAACACTGTGAGCGGCTTTTGGCGGCTTTGAGGTCCGGCGAATCACCCGGAAGTGTGGATCACGTCGTCGAGCGATGGTCGCCCGCGAAAGGCGGGATCAGCGGGTTCGTGGAGCGTTGACGCCCCGCGTCCCACGATCACGGTGAGCGCACAGGTAGCCTGGACCGATTGAACGACCGGTTCCCGCAGCCAGAGGGGTCAGCACGACGTGCACCTGAAGAGCCTGACGCTCAAGGGCTTCAAGTCCTTCGCCTCGGCGACGACGTTGCGTTTCGAGCCGGGCATCACCTGCGTGGTCGGCCCGAACGGCTCCGGCAAGTCGAACGTCCTCGACGCGCTTCGCTGGGTCATGGGCACCCAGGGCGCGAAGGACCTGCGCGGCGGCAAGATGGAGGACGTCATCTTCGCCGGGACCGCCGGCCGCGCCCCGCTCGGGCGCGCCGAGGTCACCCTCACCATCGACAACGCCGACGGCGCGCTGCCGATCGAGTACTCCGAGGTCTCGATCACCCGCCGGATGTTCCGTGACGGCGCGAGCGAGTACGAGATCAACGGCGACCGCTGCCGTCTGATGGACGTGCAGGAACTGCTGTCGGACTCCGGTATCGGCCGCGAGATGCACGTCATCGTCGGGCAGGGCCAGCTTTCGGCGATCCTCGAATCCAAACCCGAAGAGCGCCGCGCCTTCATCGAAGAGGCGGCCGGTGTCCTCAAGCACCGCAAGCGCAAGGAACAGACCCTGCGCAAGCTCGCGAACATGCAGGGCAACCTCGACCGTCTCGGCGACCTCACCACCGAGCTCCGCCGCCAGCTGAAACCGCTGGGCAAGCAGGCCGAGATCGCCCGCAAGGCGCAGTGGGTGCAGTCCGAACTGCGCGACGCCCGGCTGCGGCTGTTCGCCCACGACCTGGTCACCCAGCGCGCGGGCATCGCCAAGGAAGAGGCCGACGAGCGGGTCGCCCGGCAGCGTCGTGGCGAGGTCGAGCAGGCGCTGGAGATCGTCGCCGCCGAGGAAGCCGAGCTCGAAGCGTCGCTCGCCGAGGACGCGCCGCGCCTCGCCGCGGCCCAGGAGACCTGGTACAAGCTTTCCGCGCTGACCGAGCGGCTGCGCGGCACCGTGCGGCTCGCGCTGGAGCGTCAGCGGCACCTCTCGTCCGACGTGCAGCAGGCGAGCACCGGCCGCGACCCCGAAGAGCTGCTGGCCGAGGCCGAGCAGGTCGCCGAGCGGGAGCAGGAGCTCAACGAGGCCGTCGCCGAGGCCCGCATGGTGCTGTCGGAGACCGTGCAGAAGCGGGAGCAGCTCGAACACCTCGTCCAGGCCGCCGAGCGCGCGCACATGGCCGCGGTCCGCGCGATCGCCGATCGCCGGGAGGGGCTCGCGAAGCTCACCGGTCAGGTCGAGGCGTTGCGCAGCAAGAACGGCGCCACCTCCGACGAGATCGACAGGCTCACCGTTTCGCTCGAAGAGGCCGCCGAGCGCGCGGAAATCGCCGTCGAGGAACTCGAAGAGGCCAAGGCCGAAGGCGGCGTGGAGGAGTCCGACGACCTCGACCTGCAAGCCCACCACGACCGCGCGGTGGAGGCCAACAACGCCGCCAAGGCGCGGGTCGAGGAACTGGTCAAGGCCGAACGGTCCGCCGAACGCGAGATCGCGTCGGAGAAGGCGCGCGTCGAGGCGCTGTCGATGGGCTTGCGCCGCAAGGACGGCGCCGGCGCGCTGCTCGGCGCTCAGCACGAGCTGCCGGGCCTGCTCGGTTCGGTGGCCGCGTTGCTCACCGTCGAGGCGGGCCACGAGGTCGCGCTGGCCGCGGCGCTCGGCCCGGTCGCCGACGCGGTCGCGGTCAACGGCGGCGAAGACGCGCTCGCCGCGCTGAAGTTCTTGAAGGACAACGACTCCGGCCGCGCGGGCATCCTGCTCGGCGGCCTGGGGTCCACTGTGGACACCGCCTCCTGGCCGTCGCTGACCGAGGGCGCGCGCTGGGCGCGGGAAGTGGTCACGGCGCCGCCGGCGTTGCGGTCCGCCGTCGAGCACGCTCTCGACCGGGTGGCCATTGTGGACGGTCTGGAGTCCGCGCGCCGCCTCGTCGAGGTGTACCCCGAGGTCAGCACTGTCACGCCCGAGGGCGACGTCTTCGGCGCCCGCTGGGCGGTCGGCGGTTCGGCCCGCAGCGAGAGCGTCATCGAGGTGCAGGCCGCGGTCGACGAGGCGGGCGACCGGCTGAACGCCGCCGAGCGCGCGCTGGAACGCACCGCCGCGGAACTCGAAGGCGCCCGCGCCGGACAGCAGGCGCGGCGCGAAGAGGTCGGCAGGGCCAAGGAAGCGCTCGGGGACGCGAAGGTCCGCAAGGCGCGCTCGTCCGAGCGGCTGAACCGCCTGCAGCAGGCCGCCCGCGGCGCGCAGGCCGAGATGGACCGCCTGAGCACTCAGCGCGCGAAGGTCGAGCAGAGCCGGGAACAGGCGTTGCAGCAGCTCGCCGAACTCGAAGAGCGGCTGACCGCCGTCGCTGAACAGGAAGTCGACGAGGATCCGGACACCGCCGAGCGCGACCAGGCCGCCGAAGACCTCGGCACGGTCCGCCAGGAGGAGATGGAGTCGCGCCTCGCGCTGCGCACCGCCGAGGAGCGCGCGCGGAGCATCCAGGGCAAGGCCGAATCGCTCCGCCGGGCCGCGCACGCCGAGCAGCAGGCCCGTGATCGCGCCGAAAAGTCCAGGGCCGCGCGGAAACGCGGCGCCGAGATCGCCAACGCGGTGGTCAACGGCGGCGAGATCGCGCTGGAGCGCATCGAGGTCTCTGTGCAGCGCGCCGCCCACGAACGGGACGAGGCGCAGGCGCAGCGGCAGTCGCGGGAGACCGCGCTGACCCAGGTCCGCAGCAAGGTCCGCGAGCTGACCGGTGAACTGGAGAAGCTCACCGACGCCGTCCACCGCGACGAGGTGCTGCGCGCCGAGCAGCGGCTGCGGCTGGAGCAGCTCGAAACCAAGATCGCCGAAGACTTCGGCATCGGCCTCGAAGACCTCGTCTCCGAGTACGGACCGGAAAACCCCGTGCCGCCGAGCGCGGGGGAGATGGCCGAGTACGAGGCGGCCAAGGAACGCGGCGAGGACGTCACCCCGCCGCCGCCCATGCCGTTCGACCGCGACACCCAGGCCCGCCGGGCGAAGCGCGCGGAAAAGGACCTGAGCCTGCTGGGCAAGGTCAACCCGCTGGCGCTGGAGGAGTTCGCGGCGCTGGAGGAACGGTACAAGTTCCTCTCGACGCAGCTCGAAGACCTCAAGGACACCCGCAAGGACCTCGAAGCCGTCATCAAGCAGGTCGACGAAAAGATCCTGGAGGTCTTCGCGTCGGCCTACGAGGACGTCGCGCGCGAGTTCGAGACCGTGTTCGGCGTGCTGTTCCCGGGCGGTGAAGGACGGATGGTCCTGACCCAGCCCAACGATCTGCTCTCCACCGGTGTCGACGTCGAAGCGCGCCCGCCGGGCAAGAAGGTCAAGCGGCTCTCGCTGCTTTCCGGTGGCGAGAAATCGCTCGTCGCCGTCGGCATGCTGGTGGCGATCTTCCGCGCCCGGCCTTCGCCCTTCTATGTCATGGACGAGGTCGAGGCCGCGCTCGACGACACCAACATGCGACGGCTGATCGGGCTCCTGGAGCAGCTGCGGGATTCTTCGCAGCTGATCATCATCACCCACCAGAAGCCGACCATGGAGATCGCCGACGCCCTGTACGGCGTTTCGATGCAGGGCGACGGCATCACCAAGGTGATCTCGCAGCGGCTCCGGACCTCGGAAGAGGACCCGGTTCCCGCCTAGCGCTTGTCGCGGGCCGCGGCAAAGGTGCCATGCTCGCTCGAGGGGGTCGTGAGTGGTAAGTGGGGTTAGAACGCCACTTGCCACTCACGACCACCCACACCGATCGCTTCGCGCGATGCGGGGAAGCCCCCTTCACCGCGCTCGTCACTACTTCGCGACCCAGAACGCGTAGTCGGCCGAGTACCGGACGGCCGTCTGCGCGCCTGTCGCGCAGGTGCCGGCCGGGGCGAGTCCGCCGCGCGTGTCGAGCCGCTGGACGTAGGTGACCTTGCCGAACACCCCGTCACCGCTGTTCAGGTTCGCCTTCAGCAGCAGCTCCGGCACCGCGTTCGGCCGGGGGACGGAGGCGCCGGGCACCGCCGCCGCCCCGACCGTGCTGCCGTCCACAGTGGACGTCCACACCGGACCCTTGCTGTGCAGCGCGATGGTCCGCCCGCGGTGGCTCAGGGTCGCGGCGGGCTGGATCAGCGTCCACGCCCCGCCGGTGCAGCCATAGATCTGCACGCCTTCGCCCCGGTAGGTCGCGAGACGCTTGTTCCCGTCCGGCACCTTGATCGCGTCCGGTACGCCGCCGGTCGTCGCGGCGTACGCGGTGGTGCCACCGCCGATCAGCAAGGCGCCGACGGCGATGGCCACGGTCGTTCGCTTCATGATTTCGCCTCTCCTCATCCCGCCGTGTGCCGGCGGGTCCCGCAGTCGACACGGGGACGATCAGAGGCTCGGTTCATGACTGTGATGTGGGTCATATTAGTGGAAAACCGTTGTGATCAAACGGATTCCGGTTCTTTGCTCACCTCTTCGGTGAGCGGATCCGGGCTGCTGTGCCGCAGTGAGAGCAGTCCGCCCACCACGAGCGTGATGATCACGCCGCACAGCGTGTACCAGGGCCACGCCAGCGCCACCGTGTTCCCCGACGCCTTGCCGAAGTCGACGCCGATCAGGCTGCCGTCCGGTTTGTTGAACTTGACGCCGAGGATGATGAACGCCATCACGACCACCGTCGAAACGAACGCCACGATCGCGTCCGCCTGCCTGGCTCGTTTGATCAGCAGGCCCAGGAGGAACGCGCCGAGCAGTGCGCCGTAGGTGTAGCCGGTGATGCCGAGCGCCTGCACCACGATCGGATCGGCCGAGGTCTTGTTGGAGGAGGCGAAGAAACCCGCGCACAGGATCAGCGCGCCCGCCCAGACGATCGTCCAGATCCGGCCGTGCTTCAGCCGTTCGGCTTCCGGCAGCTCCCGGCCGATCACCCGTTCGTAAACGTCGGTCACCGTGGACGAGGCCAGCGCGCCGAGCGACGAACTCAGTGCGGCGGCGAGGATCCCGGCGATCACGAAGCCCGAGAGCCCGCTCGGCAGGTCGTTCACGATGAAGTTCGCGAACAGCTCGTCCTTGTTGGCCAGCCCGAGGCCTTCCGGCTTCGGCTTGGTCGGGGCCAGGCCGTTGTACAGCGCCCACAGCAGCACGCCGATGAACAGGAACAGCGCGAACTGGATGAAGACCACGAAACCGCTGGCGACCAAGGCCTTCCGCGCGGCGCGCAGGTCGTTGGTGGCTTGCAGCCGCTGCACGATCAGCTGGTCCGAGCCGTGCGAGGCCATCGAGAGCACCGCGCCACCGATCACCGCGGTCAGCAGCGCGTACTGCCCGGTGAGCATGTTCGAGGAGAAGTCGAGGATCTGGAACTTGTTGGCGTCGAAGGCTTTTCCGAACCAGCCGTCCGGAAGCCTGCCGGAGATCACCCAGATCACCACGACCGCGCCGAGGATGTACCAGAGCATCTGGATCGCGTCGACCCAGACGACCGCGCGCACCCCGCCGAAGAAGCTGTAGAGCACCATCGCGATACCGAGCCCGACCACGATGGTCCAGTACGAGACGTTCAGGCCGTAGGCCGCCATCACGACCTTGATCGGGATCGCGGTGGCGAACAGCCGGATGCCGTCGGCCAGCGTCCGGGTGAGCAGGAAGGTCACCGACGCGGTGCCCTGTAATCCGCTGCCGAACCGTTTGCCCAGGAAGGCGTACGCGGTGACCAGATTGCCCGCCACGTAGCGCGGCAACAGCACCATCGACACCACGATCCGGCCGACGATGTAGCCGATCGCCAGCGCCAGGTACGTCATCCCGCCGTCGCCGGGGGTCGCGATGTAGGCCACCGTCGGCACGGAAAGCACGGTGAGGGTGGACGTCTCCGCGGAGACCACCGAGAGGCAGGCCACCCACCAGGAGATCTTGCCTTCGCCGACGAAGTAGTCGGAGCCGGATTTCTGTTTGCCGCCGATCCAGACGCCCAACAGGGGCATACCGACCAGAAAAAGCCCGATGATCGCGAGGTCAAGTGCGCGCATCCGTATCTCCTATCGCTCGCCGGTCGTCGCCGCCACCCGTAGCCGGGTCACGGTTGAGTCATGAGGCGCGGGCAGTCGCAGGGGGCCCGCGCCAGGGGTGATGCTGCCGAGCAGCCGGTCGCCCCGGGCCCCGGTCGCCGACGGGAGATTCCCCGGGACGCCGGACCAGGTCAGCCAGCCGAGCAGAATGGTCAGGTATGCCTCTTTGCCCGCGCGTGGCAGGCCGTGGTCGTCGCTGGTCTTCAAGGCCGCGCCGGGCAGATTCCGGGCGAGCGCGGCCATCAGCGCCGGGTTGTCGGCGCCGCCACCGGAGACGATCAGCGTGACGATGTCGTGGCGACGGCATTCCGCGGCGATCGTCACCGCGGTCAGCTCGGTCAGGGTCGCCAGGAGATCTTCCGCGCCGACCGGCGGGAGTCCGTCGAGCGCCCTGTCGAGGTACGCGCCGTGGAACAGCTCCTTGCCGGTGGATTTCGGCGGCGCGGCCGCGTAGTACGGGTCGAGCAGCAGTTTCGCCAGCAGGTCGGGCCGGACGGTGCCGCGCAGGGCGAGCGCGCCGTCGAGGTCGGCGCGCTGTCCGGTGGCGCGGTGCGCGGCGAGGTCCATCAAGGCGTTGCCGGGTCCGGTGTCGTAGGCGAGCACGGCACCGTCGGCGGGGACCACGGTGATGTTCGCGATACCGCCGATGTTGAGCGCCGCGACCGGGCCGAGCGCCGCCATTTCCCGTAGCCACAAGGCGTCCAGCGTGCTGGCGAGCGGTGCGCCGTGCCCGCCGGCGGCGACGTCGCGCACGCGGAGGTCGGCCACGACGGGCAGCCCGGTGCGCTCGGCGATCCACGCCGGGTTGCCCAGCTGCAGGGTGCCGCGAGCGGTTCCTTCCTCGACCCAGTGGAACACCGTCTGGCCCAGTGAGGCGACGACGTCCGCGTGACCACCGGCCAGCTCCTCGACGCCGCGCGCGGCCGCCTCGCCGAAGGCCTGCCCCACCAGGGTGTCGAGTTTCGTGAGCTGCTCGGCGCTGCACGGGTTCGGCGGCAGGGCGTCGATCAAGGCTTCGCGCAGCGCCTCGGGATACGGGACTTCGAGTTTGCCGAGCGGGGAAAGCACCACCGTGTCCCCGTCGGCGCGCAGTTCGGCGGCCGCCACGTCGATCCCGTCGATCGACGTGCCGGAGATGAGCCCGATCACCCGGACCCCAGCGCCGGTGAAAACCGTCATTCGGAGTGGTCTAGCCGTCGTTCCGGAGACCGCGCAAGCGAGACTGTTTCTTCTTGTCCGAAATGAGTCCTATCCAGTGGGCGTCTCACAAGATCGGCTTCCTTCCCGTGGGGCGTCTACGGCGGGCCGTGCGCGGATGCGAGGATTGGCGCCGTGTCGAGCACCCCCTGGTTCTGGATCGTTGTCGTTGCCGTCGTGGTACTGGTCGCCGTCCTGGTGGCCGGGCTGCTCATCGCGCGCCGCCGCCGGATCAGCCTGGACGAGTCCAAGGCTGCCGACGTCGTCGAGAAGCCGAAGGGCGGCGGCTATACCGCGACAGGCGGGATCGCGCTCGCTCCTGGCGGTGAGAAGACCGAAGAGCCCGCGCATCCGGTCGAAGAGCGACCGGAGACCGACGGCCAGCCCGCCGTCGGGGACGACGCGTCGGTGCCCCGGGATTCCGCGCAGCGCACGGTGCGCGACGTCGAACTTCCCGAGCCCGCCGAGCCTGCCGAGACTTCGGCGCCCGAGCCCGAGCCCGAGCCCGCTCCCGTGCCCGCCGAGGAGATCGCCCCGGCCACCGGGCGCCTGGAGCGGCTGCGCGGCAGGCTGGGCAAGTCGCGTTCGGTGTTCGGGCAGAGCCTGCTCGGCCTGCTGGGCGCCGGTGACCTGGACGAGGACTCCTGGCAGGACGTCGAAGACACGCTGCTGATGGCGGACCTGGGCGCCGCGACGACCACCGAGATCGTCGAGCGCCTTCGTGAAGAGCTGAAGCGCCGCGCCGTGCGGACGTCCGAGGAGGCTCGCACCGTCTTGCAGGAGGTGCTGACCTCCGCCCTGTCGACCGACGCGGTCCGCGCCGTCCGCGCGCTGCCGCACACCGTCGACGGGAAGAAGCAGCCCGCGGTCGTGCTGGTCGCCGGGGTCAACGGCACCGGCAAGACGACCACCACCGGCAAACTCGCCCGAGTGCTCGTCGCGCAGGGGAGCACCGTCGTGCTCGGCGCGGCCGACACCTTCCGCGCCGCCGCGGCCGACCAGCTGCAGACCTGGGCCGAGCGGGTGGGCGCGGAGGTCGTGCGAGGCAAGGAAGGCGCGGACCCGGCGGCGGTCGCCTTCGACGCCGTCAAGCGCGGCACCGAGGCGGGCGTCGACGCTGTCCTGGTCGACACCGCCGGCCGCCTGCACACCAAGACCGGCCTGATGGACGAGCTGGGCAAGGTCAAGCGAGTCGTCGAGAAGCAGGCGAAGGTCGACGAGGTGCTGCTGGTGCTCGACGCCACCACCGGGCAGAACGGGCTGATGCAGGCCCGCGTGTTCTCGGAGGTCATCGACGTCACCGGCATCGTCCTGACCAAGCTGGACGGCACCGCGAAGGGCGGCATCGTCTTCCAGGTGCAGCGCGAACTCGGGGTGCCGGTCAAGCTGGTCGGCCTCGGCGAGGGACCGGACGACCTGGCGCCGTTCGAGCCCGGTGCCTTCGTTGAAGCGCTTCTGAGCAGCTAGCAAGCGACATGAAAGGCCCCTTCATTGCAAAATTTGCAATGAAGGGGCCTTTCATGTCATGCCGTCAGGCCGTGACAGGGACGTTCTCGACCGGAGTGACCGGAGCGGCCCTCTTGTCCCGCATCACCAGGAAGGCGACCACCGCCGCCACCAGCACGCCCACGGCGCTGATCAGGAACGTCGTCGACATCGCCGAGGTGAACGACTCGCGGGCCGCCGCCATGAGGCCGTCTTGGCCGGTGGCGAACGCGTCGCCGATCGAGAGCCGCGCCTGAGCCGGAGCCGACTCGGGCATGTGCGAGGTGAACAGGCTCGACACGACACTGCCCAGGATCGCGATGCCGAGCGCGGCGCCCAGCTGCTGGATGGTGTCGTTGAGCGCGGAGCCGACACCGGCCTGCTCCTCCGGGACCTCGCCCATCAGCGCGGAGATCGCCGCAGGCATCGCCAGTCCGCCACCGGCGCCGAGCAGGAACAGCGCGATCGCCGGCAGCAGGAAGCCCGAAGTCGTCGAAACGGTGCCGAGCATGCCGAACCCGCCGGCCATCACGATCATGCCGGCCGTGGTCAGCGCGCGGTTGCCGATCTTCTGGCCCAGCGTGGCGCCGAGGGTGTTGCAGAGCAGCGACGCGAGGGCCATCGGGATGAAGGCCAGGCCCGCCTGGGTCGGGGTGTAGCCGAGGACGAACTGCAGGTACTGGGTCAGGAGCAGCAGCAGGCCGCCGTTGCCGATCTGCACCAGCGTGAGCGACAGGCTGCCGCCGCTGAAGTTGCGCTTGCCGAACAGCTTGAGCGGGACCATCGGCGACGGCGTGTGCCGCTCCCAGAGCACGAACCCGGCCAGGCTCACCACCGCGATCGCCAGCGGGACCAGGGTCCCGGCTTCGGTGAACCCGTGCTTGGGCAGTTCGATGATCGTCCAGATCAGCGCGACCATGCCGGTCGCGGACAAGATCGCGCCGAGCGGGTCGGGCTTCTGCCAGGGGCCCTTCGATTCCGGCATCAGCGTGAACGCGGCGATGACGGCGATGACGACGATCGGCACGTTGATCAGGAAGACCGCGCCCCACCAGAACCACGCGATCAGCACACCGCCCAGCACCGGGCCGCCGATCAGGCCGAGCATCGCGACCGCGCTCCACGCGGCCATCGCCTTGCGGCGCTCTTCGTCGTCGAAGACGGTGATCAGGATCGACAGTGTGCTCGGCATGATCAGCGCGCCGCCGACGCCCATCACCGCGCGGGACGCGATCAGTTCGAGCGGATTCGCGGCGAACGCGGCGACGAGTGAGGCCACTCCGAACAGGAGGAGGCCGATGACCATCACCTTCCGGCGGCCGAACCGGTCCCCGAGGCTTCCCGAGGTGAGCAGCAGGCCGGCGAACACCAGGATGTAGGAGTCCAGGATCCACTGCGTGTCCTGGGCGCTCGCCCCGAGGTCTTCGGCGAGCGGCGGCACGGCGACCGTCAGCACCATGTTGTCCACGACCAGCACGAGCGTGCTCAGGCACAGCACGATCAGGATCCACCAGCGGCGCGGGTCGCGCCTTTCCGGCTCGTTCATCGGGATACCCCCAGAGATGGTTGCGTACGTTGTTCGGTTGATGCGCACACTGTACGCAGATGGAAACATCGTTCGCAAGAGGGCACGTCGTGCGCTAGGGTGGAGCCATGGCAACGGAGGAACGAACGATCCAGTCGGTGTGGACGCGGCCCCGCCGCCAGCGGGATCAGCCCGCGTTGAGCCAGGCGCAGATCGTCGCCGAGGCCGTCCGGATCCTGGACGCCGAAGGGGTCGACGCGCTGAGCATGCGCAGGCTCGGCACCGCGCTGAACGCGGGCGCGACCTCGCTCTATCGCCACGTGGCCAACCGCGACGAGCTGATCGAGCTGGTCGTCGACGAGGTCTACGGCGAAATCACCGTGCCGGACGGCGACGATCCGGAGAGGTGGCGGGAGGCGGTCGTCGTCGGCGCGCAGAGCGTCCGCGCCATGATCCTGCGGCACCCTTGGGTCGCTTCACTGCTCGGCTCGGTCGGCCTGTCGTACCTCGGGCCGAACGTCATGCGGCTCAACGAGCGGCTGCTGGCCGTCTTCGTGACCGCGAGCTTCCCCGGCGACGAGGTCGAGCAGGCGATCAGCGCGGTCATCTCCTATGTCGTCGGCATGGGAACGACCGAGGCGGCTTGGCTGACCACCGTCGCGAAAAGCGGCAGGAGTGAACGAGAGTGGGCGGAGCAGCTGCGCCCCGCCGTCGAAGCCGCGGCACAGGAGCATCCGTACCAGCGGGAACGGATCGCCAAGAGCGACGCCGATCCGGAGCGGCTTCGCGACGAGAAGTTCCGCTACGGCCTGGAGAGGATGCTCGACGGTTTGGAGACCAGGCTCAAACGGTGACCCCGTCACGCGAAAGGGTGGAGCCGAGCGAGTTCGCGATCCGCTGGACGACGGGCGCGATCCGCTCGACGGCCTCCACCGTGAGCCGTCCCGAAGGCCCGGACACCGACACGGCCGCCGGCACCGGAGCACCCGGAACCGCGACGGCCACGCAGCGGACGCCCAGTTCCTGCTCGGCTTCGTCGAGCGCGTACCCCTGCTCGGCGATCTTCGCCAGCTCACGCAGGAGCGCGTCCTGGTCGGTGAAGGTGTGCTCGGTGTAGGAAGGCATGCCGGTCCTGGCGAGCAGCGCCGTGACGTCGTCGGAGGGCAGGTGCGCGAGCATCGCCTTCCCCACGCCGGTGCCGTGCGGCAGGAGACGGCGGCCGACCTCGGTGAACATCCGCATCGAGTGTTTCGACGGCACCTGGGCGACGTAGACGACCTCGTCCCGCTCCAGGACGGCGAGGTTCGCGGTCTCGCCGACCTCGTCGACCAGTTCCGCGAGAAGTGGCCGCGCCCAAGAGCCGAACTGCATGCTGGCGTTCTCACCCAGCCGGATGAGCCGGGCGCCCAGCGCGTACCGGCGGTTGGTGTTCTGCCGGACGTAGCCCAGGTCCACCAGTGTCCTGATCAGGCGGTGGATGGTCGGCATCGGCAGCCCGGACAGCGTCGCCAGCTCCGAAAGGCTGGCCTCACCGCCGGTGTCCGCGAGATGCTCGAGGAGCTCGAAGGCCCGCTGAAGTGACTGGACGCCGCCATCGCGCCCGTTCTTCTCCGCTGCCACCGTGGTACTCCTAACGTCGGCGTTGATGTTCCGCTATGCAGAAACTATAGTCCGTCATGTAAAACCGTAGGGACGTTATTTATCCGAACTCGGGGTGTTTCTCATGTCTGACCAGATCTCAGCCCAGGTGCTCGGTGCGCCCGTCGAGCGTGGGAGCGAGATCCTCACGCCGGAGGCCCTCGCCTTCCTCGCGGGTCTGCACGAGGCTTTCGCCGGCCGTCGTGACGAACTGCTGCAGGCCAGGAGCAAGCGCCGCGAGGAGGCCCGGACCACCGGCAAGCTCGACTTCCTTCCCGAGACCAAGGAGGTCCGCGAGGGCGACTGGAAGGTCGCCGAGGCGCCGCCCGCGCTGCGCGACCGCCGCGTCGAGATCACCGGTCCGACCGACCGCAAGATGACCATCAACGCGCTGAACTCCGGCGCCAAGGTCTGGCTCGCCGACCTCGAAGACGCGAACACGCCGCACTGGGCGAACGTCGTCTCCGGCCAGGTCAACCTGTACGACGCCGTCCGCGAGAACATCACGCTGGAGAGCGGCGGCAAGAGCTACGCGCTGAAGGACGACGTCGAACACGCGACGATCGTCGTCCGCCCGCGCGGCTGGCACCTCGACGAACGCGGCCTGTCCTTCGGTGGTCGCCAGGCCGTCGGCGCCCTGGTCGACTTCGGTCTCTACTTCTTCCACAACGCGCAGGAACTGCTCAACCGCGGCAAGGGCCCGTACTTCTACCTGCCGAAGATGGAGAGCCACCTCGAAGCCCGGCTCTGGAACGACGTCTTCACCCACTCGGAGAAGACGCTCGGCATCGAGCACGGCACCGTCCGCGCGACCGTGCTGATCGAGACCATCCCGGCCGCGTTCGAGATGGAGGAAATCCTCTACGAACTGCGCGAACACGCGTCCGGTCTGAACGCCGGCCGCTGGGACTACCTGTTCAGCGTCATCAAGTACTTCCGCGACGCGGGTGAGAAGTTCGTGCTGCCGGACCGCAACTCGGTCACCATGACCGCGCCGTTCATGCGCGCCTACACCGAACTGCTGGTGCGCACCTGTCACAAGCGGGGCGCGTTCGCGATCGGCGGCATGGCCGCGTTCATCCCGAACCGCAAGGACCCCGAGGTCACCGCCGCCGCGCTCGACAAGGTCCGCGCGGACAAGAGCCGTGAGGCGGGCGACGGCTTCGACGGTTCCTGGGTCGCGCACCCGGGCATGGTCGACATCTGCCGTGAGGAGTTCGACAAGGTCCTCGGCGACAAGCCGAACCAGCTCGACCGGACCCGCGACGAGGTGTCCGTCACCGCCGACCAGCTGCTCGACGCCGCTTCGACGCCGGGTGGCGCCACCGCGGCCGGTCTGCGCGCCGCCGTCGACGTCGGTATCCGCTACATCGCGTCCTGGCTTTCCGGCAACGGCGCGGCGGCGATCCACAACCTGATGGAGGACGCGGCCACCGCGGAGATCTCGCGTTCGCAGGTGTGGCAGTGGGTGCGCAACGGCACGCAGCTCGACACCGGTGACAAGGTGACCGAAGAGCTCGTGCGAGGCGTGCTGGCCGAGGTCCGCGGGGATCTGGCCGCCGAGATCAAGCCGGAGCTGCTGGAGCCCGCCGTCGAGCTGTTCGAGCAGGTCGCGCTCGCCGACGAGTTCCCGGACTTCCTGACCCTGCCCGCCTACGAACGGATCAAGTAGACAGATGGGGAACGGGCGGCTCACCGAGGACGTTTACACCGCCGCTGACGCGCGCCTCGCCGAGGCCGACGCGCGCGTCACGGCCGAATATCCCGGCGAGCCGCCCGGCCGCCAGCCCGTGCACACCGTGTACGTGCCCGCGTCGCGATACAAGACGCGGCTCGTGGCGGATTGGGGCAAGCAGGCCCTGCGGGTCTTCGGCGAACACGCCGACCAGCTGGGCCTGGACGCGGACATCGCCGACCGGGTCAGGACCAAACTCCTGACCGAGCCGATCGAAGATCTGCGGATCGACTTCGAGGACGGCCTCGGCAGGCCGGGTGACGACGAGGAGGACGCCACCGCGCTCGCCGCGGGGCGGACCCTCGCCGTCACCGGCGGGACGCCGTTCGTCGGGATCCGGTTCAAGAGTTTCGAGCAGGCGACCCGGCGCCGCGGCATTCGCACCCTCGACCTCTTCCTGGCCGGGCTGCTGGAAAGCGGGCCGCTGCCGGAAGGCTTCGTCGTCACGCTGCCGAAGGTGACCGCCGTCGAGCAGGTCGAAGTGGCGGCGGACGTCCTGGAGCGCCTCGAATCCGCGTACGGCCTGCCCGAAGGCTCCTTGCGGTTCGAGGTCCAGATCGAGACCGCTCAGTCCGTTGTGGACCTCGATGGGACCGTCGCGGTGCCGCGGATCATCCAGGCCGCGCGCGGCCGCTGTTCGGGACTGCACTACGGGACGTACGACTACAGCGCCGGGCTCGGGATCAGCGCCGAGTACCAGAGCATGGAACACCCGGCCGCCGATTTCGCCAAGCAGCTCATGCAGGTTTCGGCCGCGGGCACCGGTGTCCGGCTTTCCGACGGCTCGACGAACAAACTGCCCGTCGGCGACGCGATCCTCCCGGCCTGGCGCGAACATCTGCGGCTGGTGCGACGCTCCCTGGAGAACGGTTTCTACCAGGGCTGGGACCTGCACCCGCACCAGCTGCCGACCCGGTTCGCGGCGACGTACGCGTTCTTCCGCGAGGGGTTCCCGGCGGCGCTGGGCCGCTTGCGGGACTACGCCGACCAGACCGGCCGCGGGGTGCTGGACGAGCCGGCGACCGCTCAGGCTTTGGCGAGCTTCTTGTTGCGTGGCTTGGATTGCGGTGCCGTGGACGCGGGGGAGTTGTCGTTCTCTCGAGCCGAGTTGGACGGCTACGCGCGACGGACCGTGTGAGCAGCCCGTCCCGTCGCGCGTTGCTGATCCACGTTCGTCGACGCGGAACTCCGTGCGGGCGAACGGGTCGTGCTGCGGGATCCGGACGGACAGGATCAGCTGGTCAGGATCTTCCTTTGAGCGCGCCGTGATAGGTCGCGAGCACTTCGTCCAGTGAGCCGTGCGCGCGGATCCGGCCCTCGTCCATCCAAAGAGCGGTGGTGCAGAGCTCCCGTAGCAGCTCGTCGGAGTGCGAGGCGAACACCAGGACTCCGGAGCGGCGGGCGAGGTCGACCAATCGTTCGCGCGCCTTGGCGAGGAACGCGGCGTCGATCGCGCCGAGTCCTTCGTCGAGGATGAGGATCTCGGGGTCGATGGTGGTCACCACGCCGAGCGCGAGCCGCACCCGCATGCCGGCGGAGTAGGTGCGCAAAGGCAGGTGCAGATAGTCGCCGAGTTCGGTGAACTCCGCGATGTCGTCGACTCGTTTCGCCATCTGCTTGCGGGACATGCCGAGGAACAGGCCCCGGATCAGGATGTTCTCGTGGCCCGAGACCTCGGGGTCCAGTCCTACGCCGAGGTCGAAAACCGGCGCGATCCTGCCGACGACCCTCGCGGTGCCCCGGGTCGGTTCGTAGATGCCCGACAGCAACCGCAGGAGAGTGGACTTCCCGGCGCCGTTGTGCCCGACCAGGCCGACTCGATCGCCGTCGCTCAGCGACAGGGAGATGTCCCGCAGGGCCTCGATGATCGGGACTTTCGCGTCGGTGCCGATCTTGCCGCCGACCTTGCCGAGTACCCGCTTCTTGAGTGACCTGGTCTTGGCGTCGAAGATCGGGAAGTCGACGTAGGCGCTCTCTACCTCGATGCTCACCATGGTGCAGCCTCCTCGTCGTCGTAAAATGCGAACGGAAGTTATTATTCGCATCTGGTGCGGTAACGTGCGCCCGGTGAGTCAGCCATCCGCCGATCAGGGGTTCCGTCCGCCGCAGCAGGCCCGCAGCCGGGAGTCCTTGCAGAAGGTGCTGGCCGCCGCCGAGCACGTCCTGGCGGTTCAGGGCATCGAGGAGTTCACCGTCGGGGCGGTCGCGGAGCAGGCGGGCATGTCGGTGGGGGCGATCTACCGCCGGTTCTCCGGCAAGAACCAGCTGCTGTACGCGGTGAAGGACCAGCTGCTCGGGCAACTCGAGACCGGTGTCGCCGAAGCGCTGCGCGCGGCAGGGCCCGGCCTGGGCGAGATCGTCGGCGCGTTCGCCCAGGCGCTGGCGGACACCTTCGCCCGCCGGGACCGGATCTTCCCCGAGCTGCTCGACAACCAGCGCGCCGAGGGACGCGATCGTGGCCTCCAGGCGCTGGCCACCATCCAGGACGCTTTCGTGGACGCCGTTCGGCGCTGTCTTCCGGAGATTCGCCGGCCGGACCAGGAGCAGGCCGTCCGCATGACGGCTCGAACCGTCATCGGTTCCTGTGTGCACCGGGCCGCCAGCGGCCGGTTCTGGCCGGATGGCCTGACCTGGAGTGAGTGGGCCGCCGAAACGACCGGGATGGCGCTGGCCTATCTGACTTCGCCGGAGGAAAGTGGCCCTCGCGTTTAGTCCTCTGAATGCGGGGCCGGGGTGGCGCTGAGCGTCAGGGCAGTGTCCCGAGCGCCACGTTCGAGACTGTGAGCGTCCCAAGCGTGGCGCTCGGGACGCTACTCGCCGATCCGGCGCGGGGAAACCGTGCACCCGCCCGGCACGACGCATTTGCCTTATCCCGCATGGGTTTCTCGGGTCATGGTTGTCAGGTCGCGTCGGGGTGATCACGCAGGCTTTTGCTGATCCAGGGAGTGCTATCGCGACTGGGCAGCTAGGTGGTCGGTCCAGTAGCCGATGCCTTCGTGCTGGAGGAAGGTCGTCCGACGGGGGAAGATTCCGGACGCTCAACGTCCGGAATCTTCCCCGTCGGACGCTGATGGACTGTCTCGGATCGCTGATCCTCGATCAGTGGAGGTTGTGGGACATGGAGTGTCCCCGCTCCGCCGTTGATCAACGACATCCTTGAGTGGATGACCGTGTCGTTCCAGCTACTTTTGAGCTGGTCGGGCGTGGGTAACCAAATATCTATCCGCTCTAGGTTGCTTGCCACTCGCGACCCGCTTGAGTCAGGCGGCGGGTGAGATGGGCATGGCGAGGAGCCCGTCGCCGGGTGGCCGACGGGCTCCTCGGGGCATGCGGATCAGGCGGGGGCGCGGTGGAGGGTGTTGCGCTGGATTCTTCGTAGCGGATCCAGATACTGGGGTGGGATGAACTCTGGTAGCCCGTCGGCGGCCATGCGGACTTGCCAGTCGTCGTGGTGGATCAGGCGGTGGTGGAAGCCGCAGAGGAGGGCGAGGTTGCGGAGGTCGGTGGGTCCGCCGTCTGCCCAGTGGTGAATGTGGTGGGCGTGGCAGTTCTTCGGTTTCCGATGACAGCCCGGGAACGCACAGCCCCGGTCCCGGATGTTGAGCGCCCGGCGTTGGCCTGGGGTGACGAACCGTCTCAGCCGTCCCACGTCGAGGGGTTCCCCGGCGGCGTTCATCACCACAGGCAGCATCAGGCAGTCGCAAGCGGCCATGCGCGCGTCGCGTGCGGTCATGGTGCCGACGAAGTCGAGGCAGGCTTTCCCGATCCCGGTCTTGAGCTCTTCCAGACCGATGGTCACGTGCACCAAGGTCCGGTACCCGCTGGTACCGGGCTGGTCCGGGCAGGCGATCGCCAGATCGAGAAGCTCGGCCCACGCGTCGCCCTGGCGCTCGCATTTCATGCGCAGATCCGCCTGGCCGAATTCGTCCACCGGTCGCGGTTTCGCATACGCCTCCAGCGCAGCTGCGGTGCGGGCGCCGAGTTCGTCGTCGAGGAGGCCGGTGAGTTTCCAGAACCCATCCCGACGGCGTTCCAAGGTGATTTCCCGGCGCGGCTGTTTCGGCTCGGGGTCTTTGGGTTCGTTCCCGTCGGGATCCAGCCAGCCGAGGATGTCCTCTTCGGCCTTCGCAACCTGCCGGGGCCCCGCGTCCCGGGCCAGGTTGGCCAGGACTTTCTCCGCGTGCTCCCGGTCTTCCGCGGAGGTGTCGGCCGGGAGTCTTTTCAGGATGTCCAGGATCTGGTCGATCCGGTGCTCACCGATCAGCCCTTCGGCCGCCACCGCGGCCGTGGTGGGCGCGACAGCCGGGACCTCACCGCCGTCCAGGGCCCGGGTGGGGTTCAACGCGATCGCCCGCTTCACCACCGACTGCGCCTCACCCCGCGACAATCCCGCCACATCGGCGAACCACGCCGCCGTCGACCCATACCCGTACAAGTCTTTCGGGCCCCGAGACTCGATCTCCGCCAGGAACCGCCCCATCGCGGCCGACGCCACCCGCATCACCTGCAGAAACTGCTTCACGCCATGGGCAAGCTCCAGCTCGCCGGCGCGCCACAACTCCTGCGGGAGTTCGGGAAGGAAGGTCTCGGACACCCCTCCATAATACACCCACATTTCGAACACGTGTTCGTAATTTTAAGTCACTGCAAACCTGCACGTTTCCCACTGGTGGGTGAATCGGCTGCATTTAGTCGACTAAATGCGTCACGTGAAAGCGAGGTGGAGACCAATGCCCCGCATTTAGTCGGCTAAATGCTTCACATAACGATGACACGGCACGAAAATCGGCCCGTCCGGTCCGAAAGCCGGATTGTCGAACAAGCCACCATCGACCCATCCGCATCGCTCGTAGAACCGTCGCGCCCGTGCGTTTCCCGGCGCCACGGCGAGCCAGGCGCGGGAATGACCGCCGGCGCCCACGAGCCGTTCGGCCTCCGCGAGCAGCGTCCCGGCCACCCCGCTCCCGCGATGATCCGACGCGACGTACACCTGCTCGACCTCGTCGCCGACGACCATCACGAACCCCGCGACCTCGTCGTCGACCATGGCGACGGAAGTGTCGGCGACGCGTTGAGCCGCCCGCTCATGGAACGACTCGCGCGTGCGGACCCGGACAAGTGCTTCGGGCACGTTGCCGAGATGGCCGTCCCGCCAGCCGTGGTACCAGATTTCCGCGACGGCGTCGGCGTCCGCGGGGGTCGCCGGCCGGAACACCACCAAGGAGGACATGCCCGGAGTTTAGGGAACCAGCGCGCCGATCCGCCGCTCCACTTCGTCCGCGCTCGCGTTCCCGGCGACGAGTGTCACGACCTGGTCCCCGTGGGAGGCGAGCAAGGTCGGATATCCCGTCACACCCAGTTCTCGCGCCCGCCGGAAATCGTCCGCGGCGGAAACCCGGTCCAGCGCGGCTTCGACGGCGTCCCCGTCCAAACCTGCCCGCTGCGCGACCACGCGATATGTCGAGACCTCGGACAGGCTCAGTCCGTCGAGGTAGAAAGCCTCCTGCAGCAAGGCCGCGAGCCGCACGGCGCGGTCCGGCGCGACTTCGCGCAGCGCGGCCATCCCGCAGGCGGCGGCCTCGGAATCCATGACGAACTCGCCGTCGGCGATGAGCCGCTCGTAGCTTTCCCCGAACGGCGCCCCGGTGCGGCGGGTGATCTCGGCGTTGGCTCCCTGGACATAGCCGAACTGCCGGATCGGCACGCGGCGCCCGCCGAGGAACAAGCCGCCGGAAACCACTTCGACCGGCAGGTCCGGATGCCGGTGCGCGACGTCGGCCATGGTCCTGGCGAACCCGTAGGACCAGCCGCAGTACGCGTCGAAGACATAGATGAGCCTCATGACGAGACCCAACGATGTCTGACCAGTCAGATATTCCTAACGGAGCCGGGGGAGCGCGTCACGGGCGGAATGGCTCAGCGTCCGCAGGTCCTGGGCGAACCGTTCGCGATGGTCCGCGGGCAGCGGGTCGAGGAAGAGCCGCTGGATGTTCTCGACGTGCACCAGCGCGGCCCGGACGGTCGTCTCCTCGCCCTTCGCCGTCAGCCGCACGAGCTGCACGCGGCGGTCTTCGGGGTCGGCGGTGCGGACGACCAGGTCGAGTGTGGTCATCCGGTCGACCAGCCGGGTCGCGCCGCCGGTGGTCAGCACCTGCTCCTGCGCGATCGCGCGCATGCTCATCCCGGCCTCGCCCGACCGGCCGACGATCAGCAGGACCTCGAACATCAGATGCGAGATCCCGCATTCGGCTTCCAGCGCGCGGCCGAGCAGGTATTCGAGCCGGTTCGCCGCGCCCATCATCCGCCCGAAAGCGACCACACGCGGATCGTAGGCGGCTTCTTTCGCCGTGGTGATGCCCATTTCAGCTCCCTGCCGACAAGGCCAAATAGACGTCGAGCTGTTCGGTGAACTCGGTCAGATCGGTGCCGAGCAGTTCGCTCGCCCGGCCGATCCGGTACCGCAAGGTGTTGACGTGGACGTGCAGCGCCCGCGCGGCCCGCGTCGGTGAGCCGGAGCATTCCAGGAACACCCGCAGGGTGTGCACCAGATCGGTGCCTTGTTCGGCGTCGTAACTCAGCAAGGGGCCCAAGACCCGTCGCCGCAACGCCGTCCGGAGGTCGTCGGGCGCGCCTGCCAGCAGCAGCCGGTGCATGCCGATCTCGCCGCCGGGGACGACCTCGACCGTGCCGGGCCGTTCCGCCGCCACGGCCAGCGCGTAGCGCGCGACCTCTTTCGCGCCCCGCAGCACGGAAACCGGGGAGCGGTCGCTGATCCCGATCAGCACCCGGCGGCACGGCAGCAGCGACTTCACTTCCGTCAGCGCGGAGGTCACCGTCGCCGGCCAGTCCTCCGGCCACTCGCCGTCGTCCTCGGCCACCGCCCAGGTCGTCTCCCCGGCGGGCCCGACGAGGGCGCCCGGCGGGAGTAGCTCGGTCAGGATCCCGCGCGCCGCTTCGGATCCTTCGGTGCGGGCGACGACGACGCGCAGATCGCCGCGCAGACCGGTCGCGGTCAAGGCCGCGTGCGGATCACTTCCTTCGTCGAGCGCGGCGAGCAACGGTTCGAGCACCCTGTCGGTGACCGCGCGGACCTCGTCCGCCCGCGTGCGCGCGAGCCCGATCAGCCCGGCGAGTTCTTCGGCGATCTCCGCCTGAGCGGCGGTCAGCGCGCCGCCGATCGCGAGCAGCCACGGCAGCGCGTGCCTGCCGCCGACCGGCCGGACGGAGACGTCGTCCGCCTCCAGGGAACGTCCGCCCGCGGCGACGAACCGCCGCACCAGATCGGTCGCCGTCCCGGTCGGCACCACCCAGCAGGGGAGACCGATCTCCGCGCGCGCCCGCGCCAGCAGCGTTTCCACCGACGCGTCTTCCGTCGCCGCTGAAAGCAAACGTTTGCGAGCGCCTTCCGCGGCCGCGGCCAACGCCAGCACGACCCGTTCGGTGACGACCGAGAACGACAGATCCGCCGGCACTTCCAGCAACGGAATCCCGTGTCGCGTGCAGGCTTCGACGAGGTCTTCGGGGATCCCGTCGGAGTCCGCTCCGGATGCCGCCAGCGCCGCGGCCCCGGCCTTCGCCAGCGCGGCCACGAAAGCCTCGGAATCACCGGGTCCGCGCCACCACAGCAACCCGCTCAGGACGAGCTCGCCCGCCGACACGTACCGCCCGGGGTCGGGCAGTTCGGTGACGTAGATCCGGGACACCGGACGGTCGAGCAGAGCCGTCCCGGCACGCACACGCAAGCGCAACCCGGGTAGCGCGAGCAGAGTTTTCACGGTCGTCATCAGGTTTGTAGGAAACCACAAATCGACCGGCCCGTGCTGGGGAGATTTCATGCTTCGGCACCGTTGCCGCCATACGGGCGCAGGGCGTCTACTGAGTCAGCCGTCACAGCACTCCGCCGAACCGAGGAGCCCGAGAGTGGATTTCCTGCGCCCCAGCTCGCTGACCGAGGCGCTCGCCGTCAAGGCCGAGCGACCCGACGCGGTGCCCATCGCAGGCGGCACGGACGTCATGGTGGAGCTCAATTTCGACCACCGTCGTCCCGGCGCGCTGCTCGATCTGAACCGCGTCACGGAACTCGCCGAGTGGACCGAGAGCGACGGCGAGATCCGGCTCGGCGCTTCCGTGCCCTACGTCCGGGTGATCGCTGAGCTGGGTGAAGTTCTGCCCGCGCTGGCGATGGCTTCCCGCACCGTCGGTTCGCCGCAGATCCGCAACCGGGGCACCGTCGGCGGGAACCTGGGCGCCGCCTCGCCCGCCGGCGACACACATCCCGTGCTGCTCGTGCTCGGCGCCGAGGTCGAGGCCGCGTCGGTGCGCGGAACACGCAGGATCCCGGCCGAGGAGTTCTACCTCGGCGTCAAACGCAACGCCCTCGAACCCGACGAGCTGATCACCGCGGTGTACCTGCCCGCCGAGGTCGGGCCGCAGCAGTTCGCCAAGGTCGGGACGCGCAACGCGATGGTCATCGCGGTCTGCTCGTTCGCGCTGGCCCTGCATCTGGACACCCGCGGGATCCGCGCGGCCGTCGGCTCCGCCGCTCCGACCCCGCGCCGGGCGACCGCCGCCGAAGAATTCCTCTCCGCCGAACTTCCCTGGTCCACCAAGGCTTCCGTCGCGGATTCGGTCAAACGCCGGTTCGGCGAGCTGGTGTCGGAGGCGGCGTCGCCGATCGACGACGTCCGCGGCAGCGCCGACTACCGCAAGCACGCGTTGTCCGTCCTGGCGCGGCGGACGCTGACCTGGGCGTGGAACGACTTCCAGAAGGGTGAACGCGAGTGCGCGTGAACGTGACGATCAACGGCGAGTCCCGCCAGGCCGACGACGTCTGGGAGGGCGAGAGCCTGCTCTACGTGCTCCGCGAGCGGCTCGGCCTCCCGGGCTCAAAGAACGCCTGTGAACAGGGCGAATGCGGGTCCTGCACGGTGTACCTCGACGAGGTCCCGGTGTGCTCGTGCCTGGTCGCGGCCGGGCAGGTCGAGGGCCGCGAGGTCCGCACGGTCGAAGGACTGGCCGAGGGCGACAAGCTCGACCGCGTCCAGCAGTCCTTTGTGGATGCCGGTGCCGTCCAATGTGGCTTCTGCACGCCCGGTCTCGTCGTGGCCGCGCACGATCTGCTCAACCGGGTCGAGAACCCCGCCGACGAGGAGATCCGCGAGGCACTGGCGGGGAACCTGTGCCGGTGCACCGGGTACGAGAAGATCCTCGACGCCGTCCGGCTGGCCGCGACCAGGGGAGAGACCGCGTGAAGACCGTCATCGAGAACGCCGCGATCGCCACCGTCGACGGCGCGGGCACCGAGCACGCCTCTGGCCACGTCGTCATCGAGAACGACCGCATCGCGGCTGTCGGCGCGGGAAAGGCGCCCGAAGGTGAGTACGACGAACGCGTCGACGGCTCCGGCTGCCTGGTCACGCCCGGCCTGATCAACACCCACCACCACCTCTACCAGTGGGCAACGCGGGGCCTCGCCGCCGATCACACGCTCTTCGAATGGCTCGTCGCGCTGTACCCGATCTGGGGAAGGCTCGACGCCGAGATCACGCACGCGGCGGCCACCGCCGGGCTCGCGCGGCTCGCGACCACCGGCTGCACGACCGTCGCCGACCACCACTACGTCTTCCCGCGCGACGGCGGCGACCAGGTCGAAGCCCTCGCCGCCGCCCGGATCCGGGTCGGTGTGCGGCTGCACGTCGTCCGCGGCTCGATGGATCGGGGCGAATCGCAGGGCGGGCTCCCGCCGGACAACCTCGTCGAGGAGACGGAGGCCGCGCTGCTCGGCACCGAGGCCGCGATCGACCGGTTCCACGACGCCTCGGCCGGTGCTCATCTGCAGATCGCGGCCGGGCCGTGCTCGCCGTTCTCGGTGAGCGAGCGGCTGATGACCGGCGCGGCGGAACTCGCGCGCCGCAAGGGAGTCCGGCTTCACACGCATCTCGCCGAGACGATCGACGAGGAGAAGCAGTGCCTCGCCGAGGTCGGCTGCACCCCGGCCGAGTACGCCGACAAGCTCGGCTGGCTCGCCGAAGACGTCTGGCTCGCGCACTCGATCCACCTCGCCCCGGACGCGATCCGGCGCCTGGGCGCCACGGGCACGGGAGCGGCGCACTGCCCGACGTCCAACGGGCGGATCGGCGCCGGGATCGCCCCGGTTCGGCAACTGCTCGACGCCGGTGTCGCGGTCGGGCTCGGCGTCGACGGCGCCGCGTCCAACGAGTCCGGCGGGCTCGGCGAGGAACTGCACCAGTCGTTGCTGCAAGCGCGCCAGCGCGGCGGACCGCGTGCGCTGACCACGCGCGAGGCGCTGTGGATGGGCACGATGGGTGGCGCCCGCTGCCTGGGCCGCGAGAAGGACCTGGGTTCGATCGAGGCAGGCAAGCTCGCCGACCTCGCGGTCTGGAACCTGAACGGCCTGAACTACGCCGGGATCACCGACCCGGTCGCCGCCCTGGTGCTCGGCGCCACCCCGCCGATCGAGCGCCTCTTCGTGGGCGGCGCGACCGTCGTGACCGGCGGGACCCTGCGCGAGGAATCCGAAGACGAGATCGCCCGTGACCTGGCCGTGGCCAGTGCGAGGCTGAGGGAGACGGTATGACCACCACTGAAGTCTCCAAGCGGACCACCGAAAACGGAGTGGGGACGAGCCCGCTGCGCCCGGACGGCACGGTCAAGGTGCGCGGCGAGTTCGCGTACTCCTCGGACCTGTGGCACGAGGACATGCTGTGGGGCGCGACGTTGCGCAGCCCGCATCCGTACGCGCGGATCACCGGCATCGACATCACCGAAGCCCTTGCCGTGCAAGGAGTCTACGTGGTGCTGACCCACGAAGACGTGCCCGGGCTGAACAAGTACGGCCTGGAGCACGCCGACCAGCCGGTGCTCGCCGTCGACGTCGTGCGCTATCAGGGTGAGCCCGTCGCACTGGTCGCGGCGGACCACCCTGAGACCGCGCGCCGCGCGATGAAGCGGATCAAGGTCTCCTACGAGGTCCTCGAACCGGTGACGGACTCCGAGAAGGCCGCCGCGGGCGAGGGCGCCGAGCTGCACCCCGGCGGGAACGTCGTGCGGTACGCCAAGATCCGCCACGGCGACCAGTCGGTGAAGGCCGACGTCGTGGTGTCCGGCGTCTACGAGGTCGGCATGCAGGACCAGGCCTTCCTCGGGCCCGAGTCCGGCATGGCGATCCCGGACACCGAAGGCGGTGTCGACCTTTATGTCGCCACGCAATGGCTGCACGTCGACCAGCAGCAGATCGTCGCCGCCCTGGGCCTGCCCAAGGAGAAGGTGCGGTTGACGCTCGGCGGGGTCGGCGGCGCTTTCGGCGGCCGTGAGGATCTCTCGATCCAGGTGCACGCGTGTCTGCTGGCACTGCACACCGGCAAGCCGGTCAAGATGGTCTACAACCGCGAGGAATCCTTCTACGGTCACGTGCACCGCCACCCGGCGAAGATGTACTACGAGCACGGCGCGGACAAGGACGGCCGGCTCGTCTATGTGAAGGCGAAGCTGTACCTGGACGGCGGCGCGTACGCCTCGTCGACCGGCGCGGTGGTCGCGAACGCGGCCACGCTCGGCGTCGGTCCGTACAATGTGGACAGTGCTTCGGTCGACTGCTGGGGCGTGTACACCAACAACCCGCCCTGCGGCGCGATGCGCGGCTTCGGCGCGGTTCAGGCGGGCTTCGCCTACGAGTCCCAAATGGACAAACTCGCCGAAGCGTGCGGCATCGACCCTGTCGACATCCGGATCCTCAACGCGATGGAGGAAGGCAGTCTCATGCCGACCGGGCAAGTGGTCGACTCGGCCGCGCCGGTGGCTGAACTGCTGGAACGCCTGCGCGCCAAGCCGTTGCCGGTCACCCACGACGAACTCGACCTGCGCCGGATGCCCGGCGGCGTCTCCAACACCACGCACGGCGAGGGAGTCGTCCGGGGTGTCGGCTACGCGGTCGGCATCAAGAACATCTGCTTCTCCGAGGGTTTCGACGACTACTCGACGGCCCGTGTGCGGCTGCAGCTCGTCGGCGGCGAACCCGCGGCGACCGTGCACACCGCCGCCTGCGAGGTCGGCCAGGGACTCGTGACGATCATGCAGCAGATCGTCCGGACCGAACTCGGCATCGAGCAGGTGACCATCCTGCCGATGGACACCAACATCGGCAACGGCGGTTCGACGTCGGCGTCGCGCCAAAGCTACGTCACGGGCGGCGCCGTCCAGGCCGCCTGCGTCGCGGTCCGCTCCGGGCTGCACAAGCATCTCGCCGGCAAGCTCGCCGCGGACGGCAAGCTGAACGTCGTCGCGAACAAGGTGGTCTCCGTCGACGGCAGCGTGCTGGCGGACCTCGCCGACGTACTCGGCGACGAAGTCTTCGACGAGACCGTCGAATGGCGTCACCGGCCGACGACGCCCATCGATCCCGAGACAGGACAAGGCAACGCGCACGTCCAGTACGGTTTCGCGGCGCACCGCGCGGTGGTGGACGTCGACACCGAACTCGGGCTGATCAAGGTCGTCGCGCTCGACTGCGCGCAGGACGTCGGCAAGGCGCTCAACCCGCAGGCGGTGCTCGGCCAGATCCAGGGCGGTTCCGCGCAGGGGCTCGGGCTCGCGGTGATGGAGGAGATCCAGACCGTGGACGGGAAGATCCGCAACCCGTCGTTCACCGACTACCTGATCCCGACCGTGCTGGACATGCCGCCGATGGACATCGACGTCTTGGAACGGCCCGATCCCAACGCGCCGTACGGTCTGCGCGGGGTCGGCGAACCGCCGACGATCTCGTCCACCCCGGCGATCGTCGCGGCCATCCGCGCGGCCACCGGGCTGGCGCTGCCCCGTGTCCCGGTGCGTCCCGAGCATCTCACCGGCACCTGACATCCGTACTTTTTCGAGCTAGGAGCACATCCGTGGGTACCCGTCTGTCCATTTCGGAGTCCGACGAGCAGAAATGGCTCGCCGAAGCCGTCCAGCTGGCCACCGCGAACGTCGAAAGCGGCGGTGGCCCGTTCGGCGCGATGATCGTCCGCGACGGTTCGGTGCTGGCCACCGGGACCAACCAGGTGACGCCGACGCTGGACCCGACGGCGCACGCCGAGGTCGTCGCGATCCGCGCGGCCTGCCAGGCGATCGGCGACCACAAGCTCGACGGCTGCGTCCTCGTCACCTCCTGCGAGCCCTGCCCGCTCTGCCTTTCCGCCGCGCTCTGGGCGCGTGTCGGCAAGGTCGTCTACGCCGCGGACCGCCACGACGCGGCCGAGGCGGGCTTCGACGACCGCGAGTTCTACGAGCTCTTTTCCCGCCCGCGCGAGACCTGGTCACTACCCGTCGGCCAACTGTCCCTTCCGGACTCTTTCGCGCCTTTTCAGGCCTGGCTGTCGAAACCCGACAAGAAGGCTTACTAGATCTTTCCCGCCCCACAACGTTGTGGAGTAGGCATGACCCAATTAGGTACAGAGCGTCCCCACCTGCCCTCGTCCGAGCCGGGGCGGCTGTCCGGGCTCGACCGCTGGTTCAAGATCTCCCACCGCGGCAGCACGATCGGCCGCGAAGTGCGCGGCGGGATCACCACGTTCGTCGCGATGTGCTACATCGTGTTGCTCAACCCGCTCATCCTCGGCGCGTCGGCCGACATCACCGGCGCGAAGCTGACCACCGAGGCGATCACGACGGCGACCGCACTGGCGGCGGGCGTGACCACGATCCTGATGGGCCTCGTCGGGAACGCCCCGCTGGCGCTCGCCGCCGGTCTCGGCGTCAACGGTGTCGTCGCCTTCCAGATGGCGCCGACCATGACGTGGGCGCAGGCTTTCGGGCTCGTCGTCCTCGAAGGCGTCTGCATCGTGTTCATGGCCGTTTCCGGGATCCGGGAGCGGATCATCAACGCGATCCCGATGCCGCTCAAGGTCGCGATCACCGTCGGCATCGGGCTCTACATCGCGCTGGTCGGCCTGGTCAGCGCCGGATTCGTCACCCGGACCCCGGACTCCGCCCAGTCGACGGTGCCGGTGCGGATGGGGATCGGCGGTCACCTCGAAGGCTGGCCGATCGCGATCTTCTGCCTCGGCCTGCTGCTGATGATCGTGCTCGTGAGCCGTGGCGTACCGGGCGCGGTGCTGATCAGCATCGCGGTCGCGACCGGGCTCGCGGTGCTGGTCAACAGCGTGTTCCACGTCCAGGGCTGGGGGCTGGTCGAGCCCAAGGTGCCCGATCAGGTCGTCGCGCATCCCGACTTCAGCCTGCTGGGCGACATCGATCTCTTCGGCGGCTTCGGGTCGGCGGGCGCGGTGACGGCGGCGGTCTTCCTGTTCACGCTCGTGCTTTCCGGGTTCTTCGACGCGATGGGCACGATCACCAGCGTCTCCGAGGAGGCGGGGCTGACCAAGGACGGCAAGGTCGAGGGGATGGGCCGCATCCTGCTGGTCGACGGCGCCGGCGCCCTCGCGGGCGGTGTCACCGGTTCGGCGCCGAACACGGTGTTCCTCGAATCAGCCGCGGGGGTCGGCGAAGGCGCCCGGACCGGGCTGGCGAGCATCGTCACCGGCGGATTGTTCACCGCGACGCTGTTCCTGACACCGATCGCGGCCGTCGTCCCGGCGCAGGCCGCGGCGCCCGCGCTGGTCGTCATCGGCGGGATGATGATGGCCCAGTGCGCGCGGATTCCCTGGCGGGACCTGGATTTCGCGATCCCGGTGTTCCTGACCATCGCGTTGATCCCGTTCACCTACTCGATCACGAACGGGATCGGCGCCGGGCTGGTCGGCTACGTGCTGATCAAGATCTGCAAGGGCAAGATCCGCGAGATCGGCTGGATCCTCGGGATCCTGGCCGCGGTGTTCGGGGTGTACTTCGGGATCGAAGGGATCATGTCGTGGTTCTGATGTTCCTCAACGGCGGCGGGATGCGTGGCGGTCCGCTGCACGAACAGTTGCAGGGCGCGCCGTTGTGCTGCGTGGCCCGTTCGGCGCCGAAGTACCACTACTTCTCGGTGGGCGACCGGTTCCCGGCGATGTACGAAGGCGGTTCCGGATCGGTGGTCGGGGAGGTGTATGACCTGCCGCTCGCGGTGTTGCGGGATCACCTCGTCCCCGCGGAACCGCCGGAACTGGAGCTGGGCGTCGTCGAACTGGAGGACGGTGCGGCCTGCCTCGCCACGGTCCTGCGCTCGTCCTTTGTGGACTCTGACGAGCTGACGGACATCACCTCCGTCGGTGACTGGCGGGCCTATCTGGCGTCCCGTTAGCAGTCCGTGAAGGCCTCCTTTCCTACCTTGCGAGTCAGGGGCCCGGCGAAGTCGCTTCTCCGCTGGTCAGGGAGGTTGTGAAAGCCACTTTCGCAACGGTGAAGGTTGCGAAAGTGGCTTTCGCGACACCGCCGAGCCTCCGCCACCCACGAGACCCGCGGTACCCGCAAGACCCGAGGTGAAGGGGTCTTTCCTC
>NZ_NMQT01000135.1 GCF_002234405.1 Amycolatopsis thailandensis
CGACCACCCGACCCCGGCGGCGCTCGCGGCGCACCTCGGCACGCTGCTGTTCCCCGAAGTGGCGGTGCCGGACGAGGCGCGGCTGCGGCGGGCCCTGGCCGGCGCGTCGCTCGACCGGTTCCGGGAACTGGGCGTGCTGGAGGCTCTGGTGAAGCTGGCCGAAGAGGTGCCTTCGTCTGTCGTGGAGCCCGCTGTCGAGTCCATCGACGATCTGGATGTGGTGGACCTGATCAGCCGGGCGATGTCGAGTTCCGAGGGCTGACGGGGACTTTCCCCGCATTGGACGCTGTGAAGGGCGCTTTCCCCGCATGCCGTGCGGGGAAAGCGCCCTTCACGGTCTTTCTGGGCCGGTGCCAGGCCGGTGATCCGCCGCCCCAGTAGGCAGCGCGCCATACTGGACTTCATGACTCCAGCGAACCGCCCGGACGTCCACTTGAGGGCGTTCACCGAGGCCGACCTCGCCTTTCTCGACCGCCTCTGCACGGATCCCGATGCGCTCGGCGAGTTCGACTGGCCCGGATTCGGTGATCCGAGGGCACGCCGCAAGCGATGGGAGATCGACGGGTACATCTCCGCCGAGTCCGCAGCGGTGGCGATCGCGCGGGCCGACGACACGGTGATCGGCATCGTCTCCTGGAAGCCCCGCGGCTTCCCCTCGGGTGTCACCTACGAGATCGGCGTGGGGGTGCTGCCCGAGCATCGCGGACAGGGAGTGGGCACGATGGCGCAGCAGCTGCTCGTGGACTACCTGTTCGGCCGCACGACCGCGAACAGAATCGAAGCCCTCACCAATGGCGGCAACCTCGGCGAGCAGAAGGCCCTCGAACGCCTGGGATTCCGCCGGGAAGGGGTCATGCGCGACAGGTCCTTCTACCACGGCGAGTATGTCGACGTGCTCGTCTACGGCCTGCTCCGCTCAGAGCATCGTCCCGGAACGCCATGAGTACTCCTCCCAACCTGTTCAGAGTGAGGTTGGAAAGGCTCAGTTGCGATTCGCAAGCGACATATGCAACTCGCCGCCATAAATCGAAATATCTTCAATCCACTTTTCGGAAACTG
The DNA here is from genome assembly GCF_002234405.1 of Amycolatopsis thailandensis. Taxonomy (GTDB): domain Bacteria; phylum Actinomycetota; class Actinomycetes; order Mycobacteriales; family Pseudonocardiaceae; genus Amycolatopsis; species Amycolatopsis thailandensis. The sequence continues at coordinate 1,060 of NZ_NMQT01000135.1, forward strand.
TTTCACATTCGCGCTATCACCACATGGTCATCCACGGTCAATCCGGCTGGACAGTCCGCCTCGCAGCCGACGGCAGTCCTGAGTTCGTTCCGCCGCAGTACCTCGACCCACTACAGAAGCCACGCCGCTGAACCCGAGGGAGCCCGCCACCGCCACCGGCGACGGGCCCCTCGGCATGCCCACACTCAGGTGATCGCCCGCCACGGCCCGGGCCTCTTTAGTTCTTCTCAAAGGTTTCCTTTAATCGTGTCGTCATGCGCGATATCGCGTAGGCGACCCTGAGCTGAATGGGATTTCAGACTGGTCGGCGACTTCGACAAGCATCGGAACAACCGATCGAACAGCCAGGCCACTCGCTCGTCGGCCTCAGATACTGCGCGAGCCATGGTCCGCCAGGTCGTATCGGTGAAAGGGAATCGTGAGTGGTCAAGGCAGTTTAGCGTCCGATTTATGTCCGAATGGGCTATTCTGTGTGGGGTCGCGAGTGATAAAGTGCTGTCACTCAGGGGTGTGTGGAAATAGGGACGTTGAATGTCCCTATTTCCACACACCCCCTCAAGTCTTTCGGGTCACCTGGCCGTGACCGGTCCGGTCATACGGGACTGTGTGGATTTCTGAGCGTCCAACGCACCAAAATCCACACAGTGGGTGCCCGAGGTCTGGTGTCGCGCGGAGTCACTGACCCGTTCCGTGGACACGCCTCGCTGCTCACGACCGTCGGTCCGAGCGCCGTCACGGACGCAAGTGGGCCCTCGGTTACCGGCGAATGGGGCCGGGGTGGTGAACAGCGCCCAGGCCGAGCGGCGCCCGCGCCCAGGATGAGGCCATGTCCGAGCTGCGTCCGTCTCGTCCGGTCCGGAGAATCTGATGGCGACACCCGAAGAGCTGGTGACCGCGCTGCGGGAGTCGGTCAAGGAGAACAGCAGGCTGGCCGCGCGCAATCGCGAGCTCGCCGAAGCGGCGAAAGAGCCGGTCGCGATCATCGGCATGGGATGCCGTTACCCGGGCGGGGTCGACTCGCCCGAGGCGTTGTGGGATCTGGTGGCCGACGGCCGCGACGCGGTTTCGGAATTTCCGGAGGACCGCGGCTGGAACCTCGCCGAGCTGTTCCATCCCGACCCCGATCACCCTGGCACGTCCTACGCGCGTGAGGGGGGATTCCTCCACGAGGCCGCCGAATTCGACCCCGAGTTCTTCGGTATCTCCCCGCGTGAGGCGCTCGCGATGGACCCGCAGCAGCGGCTCCTGTTGCAGATCAGCTGGGAGGCGATCGAGCGCGCCGGGCTCGACGCATCGGCGTTGAAGGGCAGTGCGACCGGCGTGTTCGCCGGGATCATGTACCACGACTACGGCTCCGGCGTCACCGAACTGCCCGAAGGCGTCGAGGGCTTTCTCGGCACCGGCACGGCGGGCAGTGTGCTGTCCGGCCGGGTCGCCTACACCTTCGGCTTCGAGGGGCCGGCCGTGTCGGTGGACACCGCCTGCTCGTCGTCGCTCGTGGCCGTCCACCTGGCCGCGCAGGCGTTGCGGTCAGGGGAGTGTTCGCTCGCCCTCGCCGGTGGCGCGACCGTGATGGCCGTCCCGGACACCTTCATCGAATTTTCCCGCCAGCGCGGGCTCGCCCCGGACGGGCGCTGCAAGTCCTTCGGAGCGGGCGCCGACGGCACCGGCTGGGGCGAGGGCGCCGGCGTCCTGGTGCTGGAGAAGCTGTCCGACGCCGTCCGCAACGGACACCGGGTACTCGCGGTCGTCCAGGGCTCCGCGGTCAATTCCGACGGCGCGTCGAACGGGCTCACCGCGCCGAACGGGCCGTCTCAGCAGCGCGTGATCCGCAGCGCCCTGAAGAGCGCGGGACTGTCCACTTCGGACATCGACGTCGTCGAGGCGCACGGCACGGGCACGAAACTCGGCGACCCGATCGAGGCCGACACCTTGCTGGCCACCTACGGCCGCGAACGGGAAAACCCGCTGTGGCTCGGCTCGGTCAAGTCGAACATCGGCCACACGCAGGCCGCGGCCGGGGTCGCCGGGATCATCAAGATGGTCGAGGCGCTGCGCCGCGGCGAACTTCCGCGCACGCTGCACGCCGACGAGCCTTCGCCGCACGTCGCCTGGGATTCCGGCGCGGTCGAACTCCTCACCGAGCACCGGACCTGGCCCGAGACCGGCCGCCCGCGCGCGGCGGCGGTGTCGTCGTTCGGGATCAGCGGTACCAACTCGCACGTCATCCTCCGCCAAGCCCCGGAACCGGCCCCCGCCGAGCGCCACGCGCGAGTCCGGGCCCCCTGGGTGCTTTCGGCCCGCAGTGAGGCCGTCCTTCCCGAGTTGGCGGACCGGCTGCTCCAGACCGGCGGCGACCCCGCCGACATCGCTTGGTCGCTCGCCACCGGCCGGGCGCCGCTGCCGTACCGCGCGGTCGTCACCGGCGCCGACGAGGAAGAACTTCGCGCCGGACTCGGTTCCCTTGCCCGAGGGGAGGCCGCGCCCGGCGTCGTCACCGGCCGCGCGGGCAGCGGCAAGTCGGCGTTCCTGTGCACCGGCCAAGGAGCGCAGCGCCTCGCGATGGGCACCGCGCTCGCGACGGCGTTCCCGGTCTTCGGCGAGGCTTTCGTCCGCGTCGCGGAGCGGCTCGACGCGCACACCGGCTTCAACCTCGCCGAAGTCCTTGCCTGCGAGGACCAGACGAGGATCGACCGGACCGACGTCGCGCAGCCCGCGTTGTTCGCTTTCGAGGTCGCGATGGCCGAACTGGTGCGGTCGTGGGGTGTCGAACCGGACTACCTGCTCGGACACTCCATCGGCGAGCTCGCCGCGGCGTACATCGCCGGTGTGTGGTCGCTCGACGACGCCGCCCGCTTGGTCGCCGCCCGTGGCAGGCTGATGCAGGCACAGCCCTCGGGCGGGGTGATGGTCGCGCTGCAAGCCACCGAAGGGGAACTGGACCTGCCCGACGGCGTGAGCATCGCCGCGATCAACGGGCCCTCCTCGGTCGTGCTCTCCGGCGAGGAAGCCGCTGTCACCGCCGTTCTCGAAGCCTTCCCGGGCCGCCGCGCCAAACGGCTCTCGGTCAGTCACGCCTTCCACTCCGCGATGATGGACGGGATGCTCGACGACTTCCGCGAGGTCGCCGCGAGCGTGACGTACGCCGAACCGCGGATCCCGATCATCGCCGGTGACGTGCGCGACCCGGAGTACTGGGTACGGCAGGTACGCGACGCCGTCCGGTTCGCCGACGGCGTGAAGACCCTGCACGCGCGCGGAGTCCGGCGCTTCGTCGAGATCGGGCCCGACGCCTCCCTGACCGCCCTCGGTGCCGACTGTGTCAGCGACGGCACTTTTATCGCCACCCAAAGGAAAGACCGCGACGAGGCGGCCGCCGCCGATCTCGCGCGGGCGAGGCTCTTCACCGCCGGCGTGCGGCTCGACTGGGCCGGGATCCTCGGCGGCGGTACCCGTGTCGACTTGCCGACGTATCCCTTCCGGCGTGACCGCTTCTGGCTCGCCGCCGCCGATCGGAGCACGCCTCCGGCCAGGCGGTACGAAGTCGTCTGGCGTCCGGTCGAGCCCATGGCGTCACAGGAAGCCTGGACGGTCTACGCGCCCGAACACCACGCATGGGCGGAAGCCGCCGCGAAGGCACTCGACGCGCCCCTGGTGACGGAGATTCCGGAGACCGGGCCGGTCCTCGCCTTCCCGCCGGACGCCGCCGCGCTCGCCGCCCTTCTGCGGGATTCCCCGGCGAAGATCTGGTGCGCCACCAGCGATCCCGGCGTCGCCGCCGTCGCGCGGGTCGCGGCGATCGAGCAGCCTCGCCGCTGGGGCGGCTGCGTGATCCTGCCCGAAGAGACCGCCGCCGCCCGCCTCAAGGACGTGCTCGGTGGTCCGGAGGACGAGGTCGCCATCCGCGAGGACGGGATCTTCGCCCGCCGGTTCGTTCCCGCCGCTCCCGCGCCCACCACGGCCTGGACCACCTCCGGCACCGCGCTGATCACCGGCGGCACCGGGGCGCTGGGCTCGCTCGTCGCCGAACGGCTGATCCGCGCCGGAACCGAACACGTGGTGCTCCTTTCGCGGCGCGGAGAGAACGCGCCCGGAGCGGCGGAACTCCGCCAAAAACTGGAGGATTTCGGCGCCCGCGTCAGCATCCACGCCTGCGACGCCGCCGACCGCGACGCACTGTCCACAGTGGTCAGCAGTCTCGACGACCTCAAGCTGGTCGTGCACACCGCAGGCGTCCTCGACGACGCCCTGCTCGACGACGTCACTCCGGAGCGGTTCGAAGCCGTAGCCCGGCCCAAGGTGACCGCCGCGCGGCATCTGCGTGAGCTTACGAAGGATCTCGACGCGCTGGTGCTGTTCTCCTCCGTCGCCGGGGTGCTCGGCAACGGCGGCCAGGCCGCCTACGCCGCCGCGAACGCGGAACTCGACGCGCTCGCGACCCAGTGGCGGGCCGAAGGGGTCAAGGCCGTGTCGATCGCGTGGGGCCCGTGGGCCGAGGGCGGGATGGCCGAGGCGGTCGACGACGCCGTTCGCCGCAAGGGTTTGCGCCCGATGACCCCCGAAGCCGCGGCGGAGGAGTTCGTCCGGGCGATCGCCGCGGACGACACCTGGGTCACCGTCGCCGACTTCGACTGGCCGTCGTTCTTCGAGGACTTCCGTGCCGCGCCGATGCTCGCCGAGCTGCCCCGGCCGGAAGCCGCGGCCGCCGAAGCGCCGGTGGCGGATCTGCGGTCGCGGCTGACCGGGCTGATCGAGCCGGAACAGCGGCGCCTGCTGCTGAAGGTCGCCCGCGAGACCGTCGCCCGGGTGCTCGGCCATCCGGACACCTCGGCGATCGGGCCGGACCGCGCGTTCACCGAACTCGGCTTCGACTCGCTGACCGCGGTCGAACTGCGCAACCGTCTCGACGCCGCGACCGGCCTCGCCGTGCCCGCGACGCTCGTCTTCGACCATCCGACCCCGCAGGCCCTCGCCGCCTACCTCTGGCAGGAACTGGCGGGCGCCGAACAAGACCTGGAAGAGCTGCTCGACGGGCTGGAAGCCGCGCTCGGCCGCCTCGACCCGGGCAGCGACGAGCACAGCAAAGCGGGCGCCCGCCTGCGGAAACTCGCCGAGAGCCTGGACGGGCCCGGCTTCGCGCCGTCTTCGGACGACGAACTCTTCGCCTTCATTGACCAGCAACTCGGCGCTTGAGCCGGGTGCACGCGACCTCGACCGATGAGTGGGGACACCGTGGGTGAGAACGACAAGCTTCGCGACTACCTGACGCGAGTCACCGGCGAGCTGCAGCGCACGCGCGGCAGGCTGGCCGCGCTGGAGGACCGCGCCGCCGAACCGATCGCGATCGTCGGCATGGGCTGCCGGTTCCCGGGCGGCGTCCGCACGCCGGAGCGGTTCTGGGAACTGCTGACCGCCGGGGAGCACGGCATCACCGGGTTCCCCGAAGACCGCGGCTGGGACGTCGGCGCGCTCGTCGACCCGGATCCGGACCATCTGGGCACCAGCTATGTCGATCGAGGCGGTTTCGTCGACGGCGCCGGAGAATTCGACCCCGAGTTCTTCGGCATCTCGCCGCGCGAGGCCGTCTCGATGGACCCGCAGCAGCGGCTGCTGCTGGAGACGTCGTGGGAGGCGCTGGAACGAGGCGGGATCGACCCCGCGTCGCTGTCCGGCAGCCGTGCCGGGGTCTTCGTCGGCACCAACGGCCAGGACTACGGCCGCGACCTGCCCAAGGGCGTCGAAGGCGTCGAGGGCTACCTAGGTACCGGTATCTCCGGCAGTGTCCTTTCCGGACGGATCTCCTACGTCCTCGGGCTGGAAGGCCCGTCGGTCACCGTCGACACGGCGTGCTCGGCGTCGCTGGTCACGTTGCACCTCGCCGTCCGCGCGCTGCGCGCGGGGGAGTGCGATCTCGCGCTTTCCGGTGGTGCCACCGTGATGGCGAGCCCGGACGCGTTCATCGAGTTCTCCCGCCAGCGCGGTCTCGCGCGCGACGGGCTGGTCAAGGCGTTCGCCGCCGGGGCCGACGGCACCGCCTGGGGCGAGGGCGCCGGCATGATCGTGCTGGAGCGCCTTTCCGACGCCCGGCGCAACGGGCACCCGGTCCTCGCCGTCGTGCGCGGTTCCGCGGTCAACCAGGACGGCGCGTCCAACGGCCTCACCGCGCCCAACGGTCCGTCACAGCAGCGCGTCATCCGCCAGGCGCTCGCCGACGCTCGACTGTCCACAAAGGATGTCGACGTCGTCGAGGCGCATGGCACCGGCACGACCCTGGGTGACCCGATCGAGGTCCAGGCCCTGCAAGCGACGTATGGCCGCGACCGTGGTGAACGCGGCCCACTGCTGCTCGGGTCGGTGAAGACCAACATCGGCCACACCCAGGCCGCCGCCGGTGTCGCCGGGATCATCAAGATGGTCCTGGCCCTGCGCAACGGGATCCTGCCCGCGAGCCTGCACATCGACGCGCCGAGCCCGCAGGTCGACTGGTCGCCGGGCTCGATCGAGCTCCTGTCGTCCGCGCGCCCGTGGCCGGAAGGGGAGACCCGCCGGGCGGGC
>NZ_NMQT01000136.1 GCF_002234405.1 Amycolatopsis thailandensis
CCGGCGCCGGAGCAGGCGCAGCACGGCGGCGGCACCGGCGGACGCGAGGGCGGCGCCCGAGTACTTCAGGATCCGATGCTGCCGGGTCGCCCGCTGAAGCGCCTTGGCGTAGGGCACGGTCGTGTTGGTGACCATGGCGTGCAGCGGCATCCATCGGTGCCGGAGAACCCTCTCAAGGACGGAGTCGACGGCCCGTTCCAGCCGGACGGCCGGAGAGCGCACGGTGTCGCGGAGTTCGGCGAAGTTGCGGTGGGACATGGAGGCGAGCGCGTCGGTGTTCGGTTTGCGGCGCGTGTAGTACCTCGTCAGCGCCGCCGCGGTGCTGCCCGGGTGGCGGGCGAGGCTGTCCGTCAGCTCCAGCGCGTCCTCGAACGCCGAGTTCATGCCCTGGGCCAGGAACGGGTAGACGGCGTGGCAGGCGTCCCCGATCAGCGCCACCTTGCCCTCGTGCGTCCACGGCGCGGTGCTGACGGTGACGAGGTTGAAGGTGGGCCGCCGCAGGAACTCCTCGCCGAGGTCCGGCACCAGCGAAAGGACGTCGGGGAAATGGGTGCGGAACAAGGACTCCACGTCCGCCGCGGTCCTCAGCGAGTCGAAACCCTCCCTGCCGTGGAACGGAAGGACGCAGGAGCAGGTGAAGGAACCGTCGCGGTTGGGGTGGGCGAACATCATGATGTCGCCGCGGGGCCAGAGATGGAAGACGTCGTCGGCCATGCGATGCGAGCCGTCGGCGGCCGCCGGGATGTGGAGTTCGCGCCAGCCCCAGTCGAGATAACTCTGCGAGAATTCGGCCCGCTGATCGTGGTGCATGGCCCGGCGGACAGCCGAGAACGCGCCGTCCGCGCCCACCACGACGTCCGGCTTCACCACGAGTGCCCGGCCGTCCGGGTCCACAAAGGACACCGAGGGCAGGTCGCGGTCCACGCCCGTGCACCGTGTGTCGAACACGAACCGCACGCCGAGTTCCCGGCTCGCGGCGTCCACCAGCAACGCGCTCAGGCCCTGGCGCTGGATCGCCAGGATGCCGCCCTCGCCGTACGCCGAGAACCGCAGTCCGCCGGTGGGGTCGTGCAGCATCCGCCCGCGCATCGGCACGACGAGGCGCCGCACCTCCTCCGACAGCCCCAGGCGATCGAGCGCCGCCAGACCACGCCGGGACAACCCGAGGTTCATGGACGTCACCGCGCTGGCGGCCTCACGGGGATCCGGCCTGCGGTCGTACACCGTCACCGCATGCCCTTGCCTGCCCAGCGAAAGCGCCAGGAACGCGCCCGCCATGCCAGCGCCCACGATCGTGAACTCCACTATGCACTCCCCTTGTTCACGCACTGACCTCCATGACAGCGCCGAGGATCTCCTCGGCGACGAGCGGCGCGGCGGCGAATCCGGACCCGCCGCAAGCGGGGCGGGACCACACCGACGGGTGGACCCGGGTGAGCATCGGGCCGTCGTCGACGGGATCGGCCGCGTAGTGACAGTCCCGCACGGCGACGACGGCGTAGTCCGCGGCGCCGGTGAAGATCGGCTCGGCGAGCAGCCGTTCGGCCCACGCTTCGCGATCGGCGTCCATCGTGGACCCGACTTCCCGGCAGACCGCGTTCGAACTGATCTTGAGCAGGGTGCCCGCTCCGGGTGGCAGCAGCCAGGCCGTGCGGTCGGCACCGATCCGGCCGACGCCGGGTGCCGACGCCCACCAGCTCGCCAGCTTCCCCGGTGGGCGCAGGTAGATCATGGTCTGGCGGTACAACGTGACGGGTTGCTCGATCAGGCCGGCGTTCCCGGGCCCCGTCGCGACCAGCACGAGGTCCGCGTCCACGGCGGTGCCGTCCGCCAGGCTCACCCGATGCTCACCGACGTCGGCGACGGCGCGGCGTGGCCGCAACGCCGCCGCCGGGTGCGCGGCGAGCCATTCCGCCGCCGCGCGGAGAAACCGTTCGGCCAGCAGCACCCCGGCGTCCGGGTCGAGCACGCCACCGGTCCCCGCGGGGAACTCCACGGGCGACAGGGTTTCCGGCGACACGACGACCGCGGGGAGCCCGGCCTCGCCCGCGGTGTCGATCGCCTGCCCGAGTTCTTCCCGGGTGCCCGCGGTGACCACGCCGACCGGCCTGAAGATCCTCGTCCGCAGCAACGATTCCAGCTCCAGCCAGCGACGGCGGGCCCCGGCCATCCGCCGCGTGCCGTCGACGTCGCCCGGGCGCAGCACCCGCAAGGCACGGTGCTGGTCGAACGAGGTCGACGCGGGATTCGGGATGGGACCGCGGTCGAAAACGGTGACGCGGTGACCCGCTCGCGCGCAGCCGATCGCGGTCACCAACCCGGTCACACCGGCGCCGACGACGGCGACCGACGCCATCAGCCGGCCAGCCGGGGCAGCTTCTTGGGGATGACCGCGTCCGCCTCCACCTGGCCGGGCAGTGTCGTGTCGGGCAGCGCGGCCGCGGCGAGATCGATCAGGATCGGCGCGGCACAGCGCAGGAACACGTCCACCTGGTGACAGAGGTCGCCCGCGGTCTCGACGGTCGTCGCGGCGGCCAGCCGGTCGAGCCGCCCCAGCTGCTCGGCGAGTGTCGACGCCACGGCCGTCAGGCTGAACCGCCGGAGCTCGTACCCGTCGGCGAACCGTTCGGCCATCCGCCGCGCCGTCCGCCTGGCGTCTTCGGAGACCGGCAGCGGACCGCGGTCGACCCATTCGTCGACCGCCGCCGCGACCCGGTTCCACGGTCCGGTCAGCCGCGTTTCGCTGACCCGCAGCAGGGCCTCGTGGGTGAAGTCGGTGCGCTGGTACTCGGGACTGGTGGCGCAGAGATGGAAGCGGATGAGATCGCGCGGCACCTCGGCGGCCAGCTCGCGGCCGGACACGACGTGCCCGCGGCTGGTGGAGAACTTCTCGTTGGCGAGCTCGTAGAACTCGTTGGTGACGTACTGCGCCGGAAGGACGTGACCGCCGAGCGCGGTGAGCATCGCCGTGCCCACGACGGCGAACGGGTAGGTGGCGTCCAGACCGAGGAAGTACACCACGGTCGAACCGGAGTCCGCCTGCCACAGTTCGTCGTCGGCGGTCAGGATCGCGCCGCGTTTCTCGGCCGCCAGCGCGGTGGTGAACATGCTCCACGGCATGCCCTCCATATGCGGGTAGATCACCTGCCCGGGCACCTCCGGGAACGGCGCCGGGATGCCCCACGACGTCGGCTGGGTGATCGGGAAATCCGGCAGGGGGCCCGCCAGCGCGGACTCGACGAGCTGGGCCATGCCGGGCCGCATCGGGATCCGGGCGAAGTACGCCTCCAGCTCCTCGCGGTACCGCTCCACCGGGAAGACGAGGATGTCCGCCTCTCGGTACTCCAGCGGCTCGTGCGGGCGCAGCGTCGAACGCGGACCGATCAGGTCGCCGGGAGCGACCGGCAGCCCGCAGCTCTCGCAGACCCCGGCGTACCCGTCGGCGAGGCAGAACGGGCAGCCACCGGTGACGTAGGCGTCCATCAGGTACTCACCGGTGCTTGGCAGGTAAGGGAAACGCACGGTCCGCAGCTCCAGCGCCCCCATGCCGTGCAGCCGGTCGTAGAAGTCCATGACCAGCTTGGTGAACCGGTCGCCGATACAGCCGAATCCGTCGACCTCGATGCCCATCGTGGCCAACGTCCGCTCCACCTGGTCCGCGGAGCGTTCCCTCAGCTCTTCCGGGGCCACGCCGAGCCGTGCCGCCGCGGTGACGATGTAGTTCTGGGTGAAGTGCATGCCGGTGCCGTACAGGGCTTCCCCGCCGGTCGCGCGGGCGTACCGGGCGCAGACGTCGGCGGCGAGGAACGGGCCGGCGAGATGGCCGAGGTGCAGGTCGCCGTTCGCCGTCGGTGCCGGCGAGATCACCACCAGCCGGTTCATCAGGCTGTCCTCGACTCGGCGGCACCGCGGCGGGCGAGCAGATCGCCGACGATGTCGCGGGAACGGTGGGCCAGCACGCTGATCAACGAGTCCGCGATACCGTGCGTCGCCTCGTTGACCCCCTGCAGATACACCGCGCCCCAAGCGGAATCGCCGAGATCGACCCGGTAGCAGCGGCTGACCGAGATCTCCGACAGGCCGACCCGGTCGGCCAGGTCGCGCACCATCGCGGGCATCCGCTGATCGAAGCCGGTGCCGAGGAGCACCAGATCACAGTGCAGCGGCTCCACCTTGCCGCTGGTCCGGTCGCGCAGATCGAGGACGACCTCGTCGTCTTCGATCCTCGCGCCGACCACCTCGGTCAGCGTCCGCACCCGCGAACGCTGACCGCCGAGGCCGCGCTGCTGGTAAAGCGTGGTGTACAGCTGATCGAGGAAGGGCGGGGCGGCCCCGGCGTAGTTGGTCAGGCGCATCTCGTCCAGCATCTGTTCCCGGACCTCGGCCGGGCTGTCGTAGAAGCGGTCGACGAACGACGGGAAGAACAGTTCGTTGACGAATTTGCTGGTCTGGTAGTTCTGCGGGCCCACCGAACGCACGATCATGGTGCGGGTGCTGTTGGGCAGATTGTCGTGCAGCGCCATGAACATCTCGGCCGCGCTCTGCGCCCCGCCCACCACGACGGCGCGCAGCGGGGCCTCCGGCGGCAGCTGCGCGATCCGGCGCCGGTACTGGGCGCTGTGGATGATCCGGTCGGCGGGCAACCCGGCGAAGACGTCCGGCACGTTCGCGTCCCGGCCGCCGCCCACCACCAGGTCGCGGCAGTGGATCGTGTCGCCTCCGGCGAGGGTGGCCGTCCAGCCGGCGATCGACCCGTCGGCGTCGCGCGCGGGCTCGATGCTCTGGACCCGGGCGTCGTACCGGATGCGGACCTTGTCCAGCGACCGCGCGACCCACTGCAGGTAGTCGGAGAACTCCCAGCGGAACGGGTGGAACGTGCCCAGGTTGACGAACTCGTCGAGCCGGTTCTGATCATGCAGGAAGTTGAGGAACGAGAACTTGCTGCGCGGATTGCGCAGGGTCACCAGGTCCTTGAGGAAGGAGACCTGACTGCGCGCCCACGGCATCAGCAGATCCCGTTGCCACTTGATGTCCGGGCTCTGCTCCAGCAGCAGCGTCTGCTCGGCCAGCTCCGGATTCCCGGACTCCTCGATGGCCACCGCGAGCGCCAGGTTCGCCGGTCCGGCGCCGATCGCCAGCAAACCCACCTGTATTTCAGTCACAGATACACCCCGTTCGTCCAGAATAGGGTGCCGACACTATGGAGCGGCGTTTCCCCGGGGATAGGGACGGGTTTCCCGCGGGCCGGGGAATCTCGTCATGGCCATCAGCCCGGCACTCGAAAATTTCCCCGGAACCGGGAAGATCTCCCCTTTTTCAGGGAAATCCCGGTGACTACCCTCCTCGGCGGCCGAACGGGCTTGCGGTGCTACCCTTTGAGGCTAACTCTGGAGCACTAACCCGAATACCGGAATCTCCCCCGATCAAGACACCGGACCTGGACTTTCCCATTGATCGGGCACATCTTCCTGCACGAAAGATTGATTGCGATCAATTGCCCATAACAGTCGTATGGATACGTTCGACGCCTTCTACATAGACTGTTCCCGTGGCCGGCCAGTCCCATCCCCGCCACGGTCGAGCATCCACCTTCATCGCACTTCACCGAACGGAGCCGATCACGCAGGCTCGGTAACGGCAGGCACAGGGGGAAGAATGAACCATCACGCAAGTATCGGCAACACCGCCCGTATCTGGCCGGCCGAACGTCGTGATCAGCGGCGCACAGCGAACCTGTTGTCCGGTCAAGGAGGAGACGAAGAGGACGCGGACCCCGTCTGGGTCACCGTTCTGCTCGCCGACAGCCAACCGGCGGTCCGTTACCGGGTCCGCTCCGCGCTCGAAAACGTCAGCGGCATCGCCGTCATCGGCGAGGCGGCCACGGCGAACGCGACGATCGCGGAAACCTTCCGGCACCGGCCGGACGTCCTGATCATCGACCCGCAGCTCGGCGAATCCGCCACCGTCGACGTGATCAGCAGAGTCTCCCGCGTCGCACCGGAAACCAGGGTCCTGGTACTGAGCGCGGCCGACGACGACACCGCCGTCAGATCCGCGATCCAGGCGGGCGCGCGCGGCTATCTGGTCAAGGGCGCCGATCTGGACCAGGTCATCCGCGGCGTCCAGGTCGTGGCCGCGGGTGAGGCGATCGTCGGAAAGGCGATCGCCGTCCGGTTCAGCGCCTTGCTGCGCTCGGCACTCGGCCCGGAGCCTTATCCTTTTCCCCAGCTGACCACGCGGGAACGGGAAGTGCTCGACCGTATCGCCGCGGGCAAGTCGAACGCCGCCATCGCCCGCGATCTCGCGCTCGCGCAGAAGACCATCAGCAACCGGGTTTCCGCCGTCTTCGGCAAACTCGGGGTGGCCGATCGCGCACAGGCGATAGTGCTGGCGCGGGACGCCGGTCTCGGCCGCGGCTGATTGACCGGCAATCGGGAATAGTTCCCCTTTCCCCGGGAAGCCGGCCGAACATAGCCTGCGATCAGCACCGGACGCCGGGACGGGAAAGCACGCTGATCGGAGTGGGACGTGACTGACCAAGACCAAGCTGTCGTGGACATCCGCAGGCTGGAGCACGAGAACCTGACGCGGGCCTACGGATTGGACATGAAGCTTCTGTACCCGTGGAACGGTTTGACGGCACCGTTCCGAGGAGCTTGGTGCGTACTGCGCCCCGGCGACGTATCGGTGGCCCACGCTCATCACGAGCACGAGATCTTCATCGGAATGGCGGGCGGCGCCGCGGTGATCGCCGGGGAGAAACGGCACGAATTCGTGGCCGGCGACCTCGTATTCCTGAAACCGGGAATCGAACATCACCTCGTCAATGACCGGGACGAAGACTTCTCCTACTACGCGATCTGGTGGGACCGCGCGATGTCGGACGAGTTCGTCGCCCACGAGATCGACCGGGCCGAGTCCCGTGATTGACTACGACGGGCGGAAATTCCGCAAGGCGGGCGGCGACGCCGACGCGATAGCCGTGTACCGGCAAGAAGGTGATGTCGTCTGGGCCGAATTCGCCGGCGGCGAAGTGCGACGGGGGTCGATCACCGGTGCCCAGCGCGAAAACGGCGCTCTGCATCTCGGGTACATCATGGTGCTCGCCACCGGAGAGGTGATCTGCGGGCATACGGTGAACACTCCGGAGGTGGCCGAAGACGGCCGCCTCCGGCTGCGTGAGGTGTGGGAACGCTACGGCCCGCACGCCGCCACCGGCGTCTCCTACCTCGACGAGGTGAGCTAGTGTCCCGCAGCCTGACCGACGCGGACTGGCGACGCCTCGACAGGGCCGTGGACGGCCGGGTGCGGCGTCCCGGCGAGGCCGGGTTCCGCGACTCCTCCCGGCCGTTCAACAAGCGGTTCGCCGGAATCACCCCCAGCGGTGTCGTTTCGGTGGCCAACACCGAGGACGTGCGACGAGCCATCGAGTGGGCGCGCGACACCGGTGTCGACGTCGTCGCGCGATGCGGCGGGCACAGCTACGCGGGACATTCGGTCAACACCGGACTGGTGATCGACCTCGGCGCGATGAACACCGTGTCCGCCAACGGTTCGACAGGTCTCGTGACGGTCGCGGGCGGCGCGCGGATGGCGGACGTCTACGCCGCCGTCCAGCCTCACGAGATGGCGTTCGCACTGGGCAACGGCGCCTCGGTCGGCATCGCGGGCCTCACCCTCGGCGGCGGCTGCGGGGCCACCTCGCGCGTGCACGGGCTCACCGCGGACGCGCTCGTGGAGACCACGCTGGTGACCGCGGACGGGCAGGTTCTGCGCTGTGACGCGAACACCAACCCCGACCTGTTCTGGGCCTGCCGCGGAGGCGGCGGAGGGAACTTCGGCGTCAACGTCTCCTTCACCTTCCAGGCGAAGCCGGTCGCCGACTGCGCCGGCTACCTGCTGCTGTGGGACCGCGCGGACGCGCCGAAGGTCTTCTCGGTGCTGCAAGAGGTCTCGCGGCAGGCGCCGGACGAGTTCGCGACCAGGATCGGCATCAGCAAGACCGGCGAGTCGAAGGGCATCGTGTCGGCCATCGGACAGCACTTCGGTTCCGCCGAGGAGTTGCGTGGGATCCTCGCCCCCGTCCTGTCCGCCGCCCAGCCGATCCGCGCGGACATCGCGGACCGGACTTTCTGGGAGGCCAAGGACGACCTGCTGCACGAGACCTCCGAGGGTGCCTTCGCGGTGCGGACGAACATCGTCACCGAGCCACTGTCCGAGGAGGCGATCGCCACGATGCTCTCGTGCGTCGACCGCTACCCCGGCAGCGGAAACCCGGACGGTGGTGGTGCCGCCCTGTTCTCCTGGGGCGGCGCGATCAACCGGGTGGGCGCGACGGAGACCGCGTTCGCCCACCGGAACGCGCTGTTCCTGCTCTCCATGGACGCTTCGTGGGCCGAGACCGACGAACCCGCCGTGGTCGACGCCAACCTCGGCTGGCTGGCGGACCTGGCGGACGCGATGTCGCCCTATGTGTCCGACGGCGCTTTCCAGAACTTCATCGACCCGGATCTCGCGGACTGGCGCAACGCCTACTACGGCGTGAATTACCCGCGACTGAAGGAGATCAAGGAACGGGTCGACCCTGACGGCGTCTTCACCTTCGCGCAAAGCATCGGATCATGATCGGCGACGACAAGGTACTCATCTGGACGGCGGCCGAGGTCGAAGCCGGCGCCGTGCCCGCGGAACATCTGCCGTACACCCGGGAGATCCTGGCCTGGGCTGGGCGCTATCTCGTGTCCCCGCACGCGGAACTGGGCCGGAACGGCCCGGTGTGCCCCTACACCCAACCTTCACTCCACAAAGGACTCTTCCATCTGGCGGCCCTGACCGCCACGGACGACGGTACGGACGTCCGCGACGCGATCGAGAGCCTGCGCTCGTGGTACGAACGACTGTCGACCAGGATCTCGCCCGCGGACCGGGAACTGCTGACGATCCTCCTCGTGCTGCCGCGACTGGACTATCAGGACTCGACGGGACTGGACGGCCTGCAACGCGAGGCGAAGGACAAGTTCGTCAACGACGGCCTGATGATCGGGCAGTTCCACCCGGTCTGCGACCAGCCCGGCCTGTGGAACGAGAAGTTCAAGGCGCTGCGCGCGCCGGTCCCGTTGCTGGCCATCCGCAAACTGGTCGTCTTCGATCTGCCGTTCCTGATGGACGACGCGGTGCACGCCGAGAGCTATCTCCGGCGGTTCGCGCCGGACATCCCGCCCCGCATTCGCGACCAGCTGGTCAAACGGCTGGTGAGCACCCGGAAATCCTTGCAATCGGCCTGACGACTCGGGGGAAGAAACAGATGCGGCACTATCTCATGGTCAGACCGGCGCATTTCGACGTCGAGTACTCGATCAACCCGTGGATGGATCCCGGCAAACCCACGGACACCCGGCTCGCGATCACCCAATGGGAAGGGCTGCGCGACCTCTATCTCGAACTGGGCCACCGCGTGGACCTGCTCGATCCGGTGCCGGGTCTGCCGGACATGGTGTACGCGGCCAACGGCGCGACCGTGGTGAACGGCCGGGCCCTGGTCGCGCGCTTCCACCACCGGCACCGCCGCCCGGAATCCCCGGCGTATCTGAAGTGGTTCACCGGCAACGGCTATCGCGACGTCCGGCAGGCCCGATGGGACAACGAGGGCGAGGGGGACTTCCTGGTCGCGGGAACCCGGATCCTGGCGGGTTCGGGCTTCCGCACCGACCGCCGGGCACACGACGAGGCCGCGGAGTTCTTCGGCGTACCGGTGGTGGGACTGACTTTGACCGACCCGCGCTACTACCACCTGGACACCGCGCTGACCGTCCTGGACGACGACATGATCATGTACTTCCCGGGAGCGTTCACCGAGGACAGCCGGGAGCGGCTCGAAAAGCTGTACCCGGACGCCGTCATCGCCTCGGCCGCCGATGCCGCCGCATTCGGCCTGAACGCGGTCTCCGACGGGCGTCACGTCCTCCTTCCCCAGGCCGCGACCGGGCTGATCGCACGAGTGCGAGAGCGAGGTTTCGAGCCGATCGGCGTCGATCTTTCGGAACTGCTCAAGGGCGGCGGGAGCGTCAAATGCTGCACGCTGGAACTGCGTCCGGCTCCCGGACGAGCCTCGTAGGGGCGGCCTCCTCGTCGTGAGCGGAAGCGACTCGCTGGTAGCATCTGTCCGACGTTGAGTGACCGTCTGATTACCTGTGGGGTTTGCCGTGGGCCAGGACCGTGAGACTGCCGATCTTCCTTCGAACAGGATCGACACGACCGTGCCCAGTGTGGCGCGCGCCTACGACGCCGCCCTCGGCGGCAAGGACAACTACGAGGTCGACAGGCAACTGCTCGCGCAGCTGAACCAGGCCGTGCCCGAGGTCAACATCATCGCGGTCAGCAACCGCGCCTTCCTGACCCGCGCGGTCCGCTTCCTCGCCGGCAAGGCCGGGATCGACCAGTTCCTCGATTGCGGCTCTGGCCTGCCCACGGCGGAGAACACCCACCAGGTCGCGCAACGGATCAACCCCGACGCGCAGGTCGTGTACGTGGACAACGACCCAGTGGTGCTCGCGCACGGCCGCGCGCTGCTCGAAGAGAACGACAGGACACGCCTCATCGGCGCCAACATCTTCGAGCCGGACGAAGTCCTGAAGAACGACGTCGTCACCACCACTCTCGACTTCAGCCGCCCGCTGGCCCTCATGCACGTGGCCACGCTGCACCACCACAGCGAGGCCGAAGGGATGCCACCGGCGCAGGTCCTGCAGGCCTACATCGACGCGATCCCCTCCGGGTCCTATGTGGTGTTCTCGCATTTCTTCGACCCGGAGAACGAGCACAGCCCCATCGCCCACCGGGTGCAGGCGATCCTGAACCAGAGCATCAGCCGGGGTTTCTTCCGTACCCGGAGCGAACTCGAGGAAATGCTCGCCGGCCTCGAACTCATGGACCCGGGCATCGTGGTCAACGATCAGTGGTGGCCCACCGGCCCCCGTACGGAACCGATGCCGGCGGCGGGCAACTGCATCGTCGCCGCCGTGGGCCGCAAGCCCTGACCGAAGCGCCGTCAGTTGCGGATGATCCTCCGTTCCGTGGCGACGGCCACCGCACCGGCACGGCTGTCGACGCCGAGTTTGTCGTAGATGTGGACCAGGTGTGTCTTCACGGTCGCTTCGGAAATGAACAGGCGCGCGGCGATCTGGCGGTTGATCAAGCCTTCCGCCACCAGCTGCACGATCTCGGTCTCACGAGGGCTCAGCGCGGGCGCCGGTGCGCGCATGTGCCCGAAAAGCCGGGCCGCGACCTGAGGCGCCAACGCGGTTTCACCACGCGCCGCCGCGTGGATGCCGCGGAAGAGATCCTCGGGCGGTCCCGCCTTGAGCAGGTAGCCGGTGGCGCCCGCCGCCACCGCCCTGGTGATGTCCAGTTCGGCGTCGTAGGTGGTGAGCACCAGCACCCTCGGGGCGTCCGGCAAGGCTGTCAAGCGCTCGGTGGCGTTCACACCGTCGGGGCCGTCGCCGAGCTGGAGGTCCATCAGCACGACGTCCGGCTTCCGGGCCTCGGCGAACAGCACGGCTTCGTCTGCGCCCGTGCATTCACCGATCACCTCGATGTCGGGCTCGCCGGCGAGCAGCGCGGCGATTCCCGCGCGCACCACCGGATGATCGTCGACGATCAGCACGTGGATGGTCATCGCGCCCCCTTCGTGGGCACGGCGACGGCGAGCGCGGTGCCCTCTCCCGGTGCGCTCTCGACCACCATCTCACCACCGAGCTCGGCGAGCCGCTCGCTGATCATCCGCAGCCCGTTCCCCCGGTCTCCGCTCTCGCGCGCCGAATCCGGGTCGAAGCCGACCCCGTCGTCACGGATGTCGAGGACGATCGCGTCCTCCAGGTAGGTCAGCGTCATGGCGGCTTCCTCCGCCCTGGCGTGTTCGCCCACGTTCGCCAAGGCTCCTTGCGCGATCCGGAGCAGCCCCGCCGCCACCTCGGGCCTCAGCGGATACGGCTCGCCGCTGATCTCGAAACGCACCGCGTGCATGGCCGCGAAACCGATCTGTTCGGCGAGATCCTTCAAGGTCTCGCCGAGGTCGGAGGCGTCGAGCCGCGGTGACCCCAGTCCATGGACG
The DNA here is from genome assembly GCF_002234405.1 of Amycolatopsis thailandensis. Classification (GTDB taxonomy): domain Bacteria; phylum Actinomycetota; class Actinomycetes; order Mycobacteriales; family Pseudonocardiaceae; genus Amycolatopsis; species Amycolatopsis thailandensis. The sequence continues at coordinate 12,110 of NZ_NMQT01000136.1, forward strand.
AACCGCCGGGCCTCGGCGAGGGTGTCGCCCGCCGCGTCGACGGCGCGGGACACGTGGCCCTTGGCCAGGTCCGGCTCCGTGTCCCATGACCTCTGTGCCGCCTGGAGCAGCATCCGCATGCTCGAGAGCCCCTGCGCGAGGGCGTCGTGGATCTCGCGCGCCAGCCGCTCGCGTTCCTGCATCATCCCGGCCAGACGCTGGCTCTGGGCGAGATCGACCCTGGCGCCGAGGAGCTGCTTGACGGCCTCACCCAGCTGCCTCCGGTCGCGGTCGAGCTGGAGGAACGTCATCGTGGCCATCAACGCGACCGCGATCGGCGCGAGCACGATGCTCGGATCGAACTCGGTCGCGATCCTCAGCTGGGCGAGGATGGTCGCGACGGTCAGCAGGACGACCACCACGATCACGGTCCGCGGGCGCAGCACCTGCAAGCAGACGAAGAACAACGGCACGGCGCACCAGGCGAAGCTCGGCGCGGCCACCACCAGGGCGAGCCAGACCGCGATCACCGCGGCCAGCCATACCGGCCGCCACCGTTCGAGCGCGGCCCAGCTCAGCACCCCGGCCACGTAGACCAGCGCGAGCGCGCCGGTGAGCACGAGGATCAGCGGCGTGGCACCGCTCAGCCCGTGTGCCGCGACGAACCGGGCCACGGACGCGGCCAGCAGCAGGAAGAACCCGGCGTGCATGGCGGCGTTGAGCCGTGTGACCGTCCCGATGTACGGCTTCATCCTGGTCCTCCCTTCGTCCTCGATGATCGTATGCGGGGAGGATGCCCCCTCCGCATCAATCGTTCGGTTGATGCCCGCACCGATCGCACGGCGTCCGATCAACGTCCACTCTCCCGATTCGCCAGGCCCGGCCAGGCGGGAGAGTCGAGGGAGAACGAACACCCCCTCCACCGCGAAGGAAATCCGATGAACGCCAAGCTCCCCCGCACCCGCCTCGTCCTCGGGATGACGGCCGGTCTCGCGACCGTCGCGCTCGCCACCGGACTCGGCGCGGCGCAGGCACAGGACCGCAAGCCGCAGCCGTCCGCCCCGCAGGCCGTCGTGCAGACCAGCGTGCTCGGCGTCGACGCCGCCACCCGCGCCGCACAGGCCGCGCTGGACGCCGCGGAGAAGGAGGGACAGCGGGCCACCGTCGCCGTGCTGGACCGGTCCGGTGACGTGCGCGTCCTGCTCAAGGGTGACGGCGCCGGACCGCAGACCGAGGAGTCCGCCAAGCGCAAGGCCTTCACCGCGGTCTCCTTCGGCCAGCCCACGTCCGCGCTGAACAAGAACGCCCAGGGCACCGGCCCGACCATCCGCGACATCCCCGGCACGCTCTTCCTCGCCGGTGGTGTGCCGGTCGCGGTGAACGGCGGCCCGATCGCCGGGATCGGCGTCGGCGGCGCGCCCAGCGGCGACCTCGACGAGAAGTTCGCCGCGGCGGGCCTGCGCGCCATCGGGGAACTTCGCTGATGACCGGTGGACGGGCGATAGTGGCGGTGCTCGCCGTCCTCGTGCTCGGCGCCTGCTCCCCCCAGGCACCGGGTGCTCCACCCCCAGCGGCGTCGAGCACTCCGCCCTCGTCCACCGAGTCCCGGCCGCCCCGTCAAGGAGTCCCCGTGCAGCACCTTTTCTCAGCCGACACGAGCCTCGTCAGGCGGGCCGTCGACGCCGGAGCCGACCTGGAGACCCGCGACGATCGCGGCCGGACCCCGCTGCTCGTCGCAGTCACCGAAAACCGGGTCGAGGTCGCCGGAATCCTCGTCGAGGCGGGTGCCGACCCGAACGCCCTCGACGGACGGCACGACACGCCGTGGCTGGTCACCGGCGTCACCGGGAACGTCCCGATGGCGCAGGTGCTGCTCAAGGCGAAGCCGGATCTGACCATCACCAACCGGTTCGGCGGTGTCTCGCTGATCCCCGCCTCGGAGCGCGGGCACGTCGAGTACGTGCGGCTGGTGGCGAGCAGCGGGATCGACGTCGACCACGTGAACGACCTGGGCTGGACGGCCTTGCTGGAGGCGGTCATCCTCGGCGACGGCGGGCCACGCCACCAGGAAGTGGTCCGGGCGCTCGTCGCCGCCGGCGCCGACGTCGACCTCGCCGACAAGGAAGGCGTCACCCCGCTGGCCCACGCCCGGACCAAGGGCCAGGCGGCCGTCGCCCGGATCCTCGGCGAGGCAGGCGCGCACTGACCTGGTCGCGCGTCGGAGACCCCCAAGTCTCTGACCCGCCGTTGCTCAAGGCCGCTCCACGCGTCTCCCGACCGGCGGCCGACGGGGGAAGATCCCGGACGTCGACCGTCCGAAATCCTCTCCCGTCGTCCCCGCCGCCAGTACGAGGAGCCCCATTGGCTCTCTCCCCCGGTCCATGGACGTCGAGTTTCCTTGGCGGAGGTGTCTTTGTGTAGCTGGGATGGAGCTTGTGCGGCTGCCGGGCGCGGGCAAGCGGGATTTCGGGTGTCTCGGTCCGAGACCACGGCGGCTCGCGCGACGGTGGCGGCGAGCGCGAGTGGGCGCCGGGAGAAACGGCGGCGGCCGGTGGAGGTCGAGTGGTTCGCCATATCGAGGCTCTTGTCGTATCGGCCCCGCCCGATGCGGTGCGATAGGACATGAGCGCGGCGGCTGCCTCTGCCCTTCTCAAGGTTCCCCGAGCCGCCTGATGAGATGGGAGGTGACCTCACATCCGGTGGCGCTCTCTCGTCGTATCCGGGAAGACGCACGCGACCGGGAGGCGGAAGCCATGAACGATCCATCCGAGCAGGCCCACGATCCGCTCGATCCGGGCTTGAAGGCGATCGTGAGTGAGCGGCGTCAGCTGATCGGGCTCGCGTATCGCCTGGTCGGTTCGCTTTCCGAGGCCGAGGACGTGGTGCAGGAGACCTACACTCGCTGGTACGCCCTGTCCCCGGCCCAGCGGGCGGCGATCGACTCTCCCGGCGCTTGGCTGACGACGGTCGCCGGCCGTATCTGCCTGGACCTTCTCGGCTCGGCTCGCGCGAGGCGGGAACGCTACGTCGGCGAATGGCTCCCTGAACCGCTGCCGGGCCAGGTCGCGTGGACGTCCGGACGGCCGCCCGCCGCCGACCCGGCCGACCGGGTCACCCTCGACGAGTCGATCAACATGGCCTTCCTCGTCGTGCTCGAATCGCTGACCCCGGCCGAGCGAGTCGCGTTCGTCCTGCACGACGTCTTCCGCTATCCCTTCGCCGAGGTGGCGGAGATCGTCGGCCGCTCCCCGGCGGCCTGCCGCCAGCTGGCCTCCTCCGCGCGACGCCGCATCAGCGCGACACGGGTGTCCCCCGCCCCGATCGCCCGGCAGGCCGGCCTCGTCAAGGAATTCAAGAAAGCCTGGGAAGCGAAGGACATCGAAGCGCTCATCGGTCTGCTCGATCCCGACGTCAAGGCCGTCGGCGACGGCGGAGGACTCGTCAGCGCCGCGCTTCATCCCTTCGAGGGCCGCGAACAGGTCGCGTCCTATCTCGTGGAGCTGGCGCACAAGGCGTCCGGTCTCGAACTTCTGGAGCGGACCGTCAACGGCTGGCCCGGCCTCGTACTCCGGCAGGCCGGGCTGACCGTCGCGGTGTTCGCGTTCCACGTCGCCGAAGACCGCATCCGGCACATCTGGGGCGTGCGGAACCCGGAGAAACTCCGGCCCTGGACGGACGTGACCCGCTAAGCCGCGAGGGCTCCGAGTTGCCGCAACTGGGTGAAGACGTCGACGACGCCCCAGATCTCGGCGATCCGCCCTCCGGCGAACCGGAAAATGAAGATCTCGCGGTAGGAAACGGTCTTCCCCGTCGCCGGGAGCCCCCTGAACTCTCCTTGGTGGGTACCGGTGACGGTGTTCCGGCAGACGACTTTGTCGCCGTCCGCGAGCACGTCTTCGGCTTCGACCCGAAGGTCAGGAAACGCGCGAAGCAGCACCGTCCACACTTGTTTCAGTGCCCGTGCCCCGGCCACGTCCATCGGAACCGGCGTGTGGAACACCAGATCCGGGTCGACGACCTCGTCGATCGTCCTCTCGATGAGCCGGAGACTGCCGGTGTTGGTCGCGTCGTGAAAACGGCTGAACGCCGCCAGGTTGCGTTCTTTTTCGGTGGTGGTCATGGCTTTCTCCCGAAGTTGTCGGAGCGGAGGCCGGGCCCCGCGTCAGTCGACACGGAGCCCGGCCCGTCGGCTTGGTCAGGCGAACTGCCCGGCCTGGTAGTCGCCCGCCGGGTTCCGGACGATGGCGTTCACCCGGTTGAAGGCGTTGATCAGCGAGATCACCGCCACCAGCGCGGCTAGCTGGTCCTCGTCGAAATGCCGGGCGGCGTTCGCCCACGCCTCGTCGGTGACCTCGCCGCCGTCGGCCATCCGGCAGGCCTGCTCGGTCAGCTCCAGCGCGGCACGCTCGGCCTCGGTGAAGACCGTCGCCTCCCGCCACGCCGCGACCAGGTTGATCCGGACGGCCGATTCGCCCGCCGCGGCGGCTTCCTTGGTGTGGATGTCCAGGCACACCGCGCACCCGTTGATCTGGCTCGCGCGCATCCGCACCAGTTCCTGGACAGTGGCCGGCAAAGTCGAGCCTGCCAGCCCTTTATTGGCCGAGATGATGGCCTTCATGAACTTTCCGCCGACCGGGTTGCCGAAGTAGTCGAGCCGGGCGTCCATCGCGATCTCCTTGTCGTTGTAGGTGTTTCTGCCCTACCGACGAAGCAGCCTCGCGGAATGTGAGCTCATCCCGTAGTTACTGCCCAACAGAAAGCGTTCCAAGACAGGTATTCGCGAAATCACTTGCCCGCGAAAACCCGTAAGATGGTTGTGTGGCACGGGATTCGACTCGGCCCGCCAGCCCGATGCGCCAGAGAAGTGTGACGAACCACCGCACCGCGCGGAACTTCGGTCCGCATCCGCGTCAACGTCCCTTCAGCGAAAGGCTTTCCATGTCAGAAGGACTCGGCACCACCGGCACGATGAAAAGACCTTGGGAGGTCGCCGTCAGCCACGGCAAACGCCTCGCCGTCACCGCGGAAGACCTCCTGCAACGTGCCTTGGCGACCATGGGCCTCCGGCAACCCGACTCGACGATCGCCGCCGACGCACAGGACTACTGGCTGCGGCCGAGCGGATCCCGGTGGGCCGCCGACTCGCATTGGCGCGACTCCCCCGCTTTCCGCGACACCGACCTGTGGGACCGGATCGGTGCGGACCACCTCGCCCTGTTCGAGGACGGGGCACGGCTGGCGGGGTTCTCCCGGGCCTGGGACCGGGTGATCGAGTGGGGCTGCGGTGGCGGCGCCAACGCGGTGCGTTTCGCACCGCGTGCCAAAGAGTTCATCGGCGTCGACATCTCCCGTGACTCGCTCGAAGAATGCGACCGGCAGATCGCGAGCGTCTGTGACACGGCATTTCTGCCGGTGGCCATCGAGGTCACCACCCCGGAGTCCGCGCTCGGGGACATCGACGGCGTCTGCGATGTGTTCTTGTCCTTCTACGTTTTCGAACTGATCCCCTCACCGGAATACGGCGAACGCCTGCTGCGCATCGCCCACGACCTCCTCGCCCCCGGCGGCCTCGCCCTGATCCAGATCAAATACGCCACCGGCGACTGGCGCACCAAACCCCGGCGACGCTCGTACCGGCGCGGCCTGGCGAGCATGACGACCTATCCGATCCACGGCTTCTGGGAGCTCGCCGAGCGCTGCGGCCTCACACCGCGCGCGGTCCGGCTGGTGCCGCGGAACGACCTCGACGAACGCTACGCGTATTTCTTCCTTTCCAAGGACTGAACTGGGGTCGTCGACGCGTTCGCCCGGGTTTCGCGGCCGGGCCGAAGGCGTGACTCGCGTGATCAGACGGCGAACTCACGTGCTTGGAGGCGGAACTCACGTGATCGAACGGCGATCTCGTTGGTGCGCCGTCTGATCACGCGAGATCGCCTATACCGCCGGGTACTCGTGAGTGGCGATTCGGGTTCTATTGGGCCGCAAGGCATAGGTGTCGTGCTCGATCGCTCGCGTGCCTGCCGGGGTTCAGGTGTCGCGAAAGCCACTTTCAGGACACCAGACGTCTCGAAAATGGCTTTCGCGACACTTCCGAGTCTCCGCAGCCCCAGAGCAGCGCCAGCCCCGCGCGCGATGAGGGAAAAGCCCCTTCACCTTGCCCGTCACCGTCGAGCGCCAAGTCCGTGAAGGCCTCCTTGAGGGACTCTGGGTCCCTCAAGGAGGCCTTCACGGACTTGGCACCTGGCACGGGACGATTACCGTACCTCTCAACTCACGACCATCTCGGACCGCTCGGCGACGCGTTCGACCTTGCCGACGAGGAAGACGTAGGAAAGGATCCCGGCGACCGTGATCACGGTCATGTAGGCGAAGCCGGGCGCGAAGCTGTCGTCAGTGACGATCAGGCCGATGACGATCGGGGTGGCGATCGACGACAGGTTCCCGATGAAGTTGAACATCCCGCCGGTCAGCCCGAGCAGGCGTCGCGGCGCCAGCGCGGACACCAGCGACCAGGTGATCGACGCGAGACCGTTCCCGAAGAAGGCCACCGACAGGATCACGATGACCAGCGCCGTCGAGTCGGTGAACCCGGCTCCCACCATCACCGTGCTCAGCAACAGCCCGGTGATGATCGGGCCCTTGCGGGCCGCGCCGAGCGAAACGCCGCGCCGGACCAGGAAGTCCGACAGGACACCGGAAGCCAGGACACCGACCAGCGCGGCGATGAACGGCAGTGAGGCCAGGAAGCCGGACTTGATGTAGTCCATCTCCCGGTACTCGACGAGATACGTCGGGAACCAGGTGAGGAAGAACCAGAGCGTCGAGGTCAGGCAGAACTGGCCGAAGTAGATGCCCCACAGCTTCCGGCTGCCCAACACGGTCGCCAGGTCCGCCTTGGTGATCCGCGCCCGCTCCTGCCGCTCACGTGCCAGGTCGACCAGGCCACCGCCGGAGCGGATCAGCTCCACTTCGGCCTCGTTGGCGCGTGACTCGCGCGGTTCGCGATACTTCGCGTACCAGAGCACCGCCCAGAGGATTCCGACCAGACCGGTCGCGATGAACACCCAGTGCCACGAAAGCATCGCCTGCAACCAGGAAAGCACGGGCGTCAGCAGGGCGAGTCCGATGAACTGGCCCGAGGTGTAGAAGCCGATCGCGGTGGCGCGTTCGCGTTCCGGGAACCAGACGGTCGCGATCTTGCTGTTGATCGGATAGGCGGGTGCCTCGAAGACGCCGACCATCAGCCGCAGCGCGATCAGCGCCACGAATCCGCCGATCACGCCCATGAAGAACGTCGCGAGTGACCACAGGATCAGGCAGGCCGGGTAAAGCAGCCGCGGCGGGATCTTGTCGACGAGCCAGCCGCCGGGCAGCTGCAACGCGGCGTAGGTCCAGCCGAAGGCCGACAGGAGCAAGCCCTGTTCCGCTTTGGACAGATCTAGTTCGCCGGCGATCGCGGGCATCGCGATCGACAGGTTCGAGCGGTCCAGGTAGTTGATGACGACGGTGATGAACAGCATCACCGCGATGAGCACCCGGAACCTGGTGGGGCGCACGGTGGTCTGGACGGCAGTGGTCATGGCGCTCACCACTCGGCGAACGAGCCGTCGGTGTGCCGCCACACCGGATTCCGCCAGCGATGTCCCTCCGCCGCGCGTTCGGCGACGTACTCTTCGTCGATCTCGATGCCGAGACCCGGCCCGCCGGGGATGGCGACCTGTCCGTCTTCGTAGGCGAACACCGCCGGATCCGTCACGTAGTCGAGCAGGTCGTTGCTCGTGTTGTAGTGGATGCCGAGACTCTGTTCCTGAATCGTCGCGTTGTAGCAGCCCGCGTCGATCTGCAGACAGGCCGCCAGCGCGATCGGGCCGAGCGGGCAGTGCAGTGCGAGGCCCACGTCGTAGGCCTCGGCCATGTGCGCGATCTTGCGCGCTTCGGTGATGCCGCCGCAGTGCGACGGGTCCGGCTGGATGATGTCGACGGCACCCGAGGCCAGCACCGCCTTGAAGTCCCACCGCGAGAACAGCCGCTCGCCGAGCGCGATCGGGATCGGAGAGTTGCGCAGGACTTCCGCGAAACCGTCGACGTGTTCGGACAGCACCGGTTCTTCGACGAACATCAGCCGGTACGGCTCCAGTTCGCGCAGCAGGACCTTCGCCATCGGCTTGTGCACGCGGCCGTGGAAGTCCACCCCGATGCCGACGTCCGGGCCCACCGCCTGGCGGACGGCGTCCACATTGGCCACACATCGATCGACCTTGTCCCAGGTGTCCAGATAGGACAGTTCCTCGGTCCCGTTCATCTTCACCGCGCTGAACCCGCGGTCCACCACCTCGCGCGCGGCGCGGGCGGTCTCGGCGGGACGGTCGCCGCCGATCCACGAGTACACCTTGATCCGGTCACGCACCCGGCCGCCGAGCAGTTCGTGGACCGGCACGCCGAGCGCCTTGCCCTTGATGTCCCACAGGGCCTGGTCGATACCGGCCAGCGCGCTCATGTGGATTCCGCCGCCGCGGTAGAACCCGCCCCGGTAGAGGACCGTCCACAGATCCTCGATCTGCGCGGGATCCTTGCCGATCAGGTAGTCGGAAAGCTCGTCCACGGTGGCGGCCACCGAGGCGGCCCGGCCCTCCAGCACCGGCTCGCCCCAGCCGGTGACGCCCGCGTCGGTTTCGATCTTCAGGAACGACCAGCGAGGCGGCACCTGATATGTCGTCATTGACGTGATCTTCATGGTTTTTCCTATTCCTGTCGCCAGATCTCGGAAAGCGCGCGAGCCCGGACGGCGACCGCGTCCGCGCTGTCACCCGGCCGGTAGAGACAGGAACCCAGTCCCGCCCCGGCCGCCCCGGCGGCGGCCCAGGCCGCCAGGTTCGATTCGTCGACCCCGCCGACCGGCAGCAGTTCGACCTCGCGCGGCAGCACCGCGCGCCACGCCTTCATTCCCCCGATCCCGACGGCGTCGGCGGGGAACAGCTTGAGGTGCCGTGCCCCCGCGGCGAGCGCGGCGAACGCTTCGGTGGGTGTGGCCACGCCCGGATACGGCGTCATGCCCTCGGCCACGGCGGCGGAGATGACCGCGGGGTCGCTGTTGGGCGCCACGATCACGCGTGCCCCGGCTTCGCGCGCCCTCCCGACGTCTTCGGTGGTGAGCACGGTGCCGGCGCCGATCTCGCACCGCTCCCCGAACGCGTCGGCGAGCAGACGGACGCTCTCGAACGGCTCCGGCGAGTTCAGCGGCACTTCGATGGCGGGGAAGCCAGCGTCGACGAGCGCCCGTCCGACACCGACGACCTCGGCCGGGGTCACTCCACGCAGGATCGCGATCAATCCGGTCACGGCTTCAGTGTCCTTTCGAGACGGTCTTCGAGCAGTCCGGCCGCCGTCGCGATCCGCCACAGGCCCCGGGCTGCGATCGCTTCGGAAAGCACGGTGGCCTCCACGCCACTTTCGGCCAGGGCTTGGGCGTAGCGGCGGCAGAGTTCGCCGTCGCCGCACAGCACCAGCGGGGAATCCGGTTCGCGCAACAGCTGCGAAACCTCGTCGGCGATGAGCACGCCCGAGAGGTAGTCAGGCAGCGATGCGGGTTCGAGGACGCCGTCGAGTACGAGCGGCCGGGCGCCGAACGCCTCGGTGGCGAGCCCTCGCGAACGCCGTCCCACGGCCAAACCTCGTGAGAAGGCCGCGTCGTCGCGGACCGCGCGGCCGGCCGTGCGGGCGAGGATGCCGTGCGTGATCAGCAATCCGTACAGCTCACCGGTCATCGCGGTGGCGAAATCCGTCACGATCCCGTCCTCGACGCGGACCCACTTGCTGTGCGTCCCGGGAAGCACCACCGTGACCGGTCCGCCGGGGTCGCCGAGCGCTTCGAGAACGCCGATCAGCTGGGTCTCCTCGCCGCGGATCACGTCGCCGGGGCTCTTTCCGGACGGGATCCGCAGTCCGGGTACGACGTGGAGCACACCGTCGCGATGGGGCACGGGCACGAGCGAGGTGAAGTCGAGTCTCGCCGGGACGGTGCGATACCCGGCATCGACCCAGCCCTGCGCGCTCCCCACCATCCCGGACGCGATGGCCGGAAGAACGGGCCAGTCTCCGCGGATCTCCCGGAAGGCCGATTCGTACGCGACCGCTCTGTCGCCCGGATCGACGCCTTCGGTGATCGCGAGCAGTCCGCGCGAGGTCCGGCGGGCGTCGAGGATCTCCCCTTCGGTGTCGAGCAGCCAGGCGCGCTGACCTGAAGTTCCCCAGTCGAGCGCGATGAGGCCGGGTTCGGTGTCCGTCACGAGCGACATCGTGCGGGCGCGTTCCCGATAATGCGATCGTCGTCCCTATATGTAGGATTCCGCCATGCCCGAGACAGCGCCGCCCGGCACCCAGACCCTCGCCCGCGGCCTCGCGGTGATCCGCGCGGTCGCGAGCGGCGCGACCGATCTCCGCTCCCTGGTCGAGCGCACCGGACTGGGTCGCAGCACCGCGCACCGGCTGGTCCAGCTACTGGTGAGCGAGGGGTATCTGCGCAGCGGACGGGACGGCTACACGCTCGGCCCCACGCTGATCGAACTGGGTTTCCAGGCGTTGCACGGCAGTCCGCTGCCGGTGGTCGCCCGGCCGGTGCTGGAGGAGCTGGCCGAGCAGCTGCGCGACACGGTGCACCTGGCCGTCCGCGACGGGGGCTCGGTGCTGTACCTGGACAAACTGCCGGGCTCGCGGGGCGCGGAGATGCGCTCGCGGATCGGGCACCGGATGCCGTTGACCCGCACCGGTGTCGGGATGGCGCTGCTGCTGGACTCCGCGCCGGAGTGGCGGGAGCTGTACCTGGCCGAGACGCCGGTGGAGCCGGGCCGGGTGCACCCGGAGGACCTCGACGCGTTCCTGGGGCGCATGCGCGAATACGCGGAGGCCGGGGTGGCGATGGACCTGGAGGACAACGAACCGGGGATCCGCTGTGTCGCGGCCCCGATCCGGGACGCCACCGGCGCGATCGCCGGGGCCATCAGTGTTTCGGCGACCCGGCCGTACATGCCCGCCGCCCGGATGCGCGGTCTGAACCGCGTCGTCGGCCGTGCGGCACAACAGGTTTCGGCGGGCCTCGGCTACCGCGAACACTGAAACGCCGCGTGGAGGGCGGTCTCGCCCTCCACGCGGTCGTACAGCCGGTCATCGCGACATGGCCGGCTCGGCCTTCGGGACACGCAGGGTGGCCATGGCCAGGAAGCCACCGGCGATCGCGATCCCCGCGGCCCCGAGGAACGCGGCCGAATACCCGCCGGTCAACGCGACCGGGTCGCCGATCCGTCCCGCGCCGGACGAGACCCCGACAGCGGTCATCGCGGCGAGCCCGAGGGCGGAACCGATCTGGTACGAGGTGTTCACGATCCCCGACGCGAGCCCGCCTTCCTCCGGTTTCGCGCTCGAGATCGCGGTGCCGAGCGACGGAATGAACGCGAGCGCCTGACCGAGCGCGGCGATCAGCGATGCGGGCAGGACGTCGACGAGGAAGTCGCCGGTCGGGCTGACGAACGACAGCCACACCAGCCCCGCGGCGAGCGCCCACAGGCCGCCGATGATCATCTTCTTCGGACCGAACCGGCCGATCAGGCGCGGCGCGACGGCGACCATCAGCACGACGATCAGCACGGTCATCGGCAGCAGCGCCGCCCCGCTCGCGAAGGCCCCGTAACCCAGGACCTGCTGCAGGTACAGGTTGAGGAAGTACCACATCGGGATCCACGCGGCGCCGAGCAGGAACTGGGCGAGGTTCGCGCCGCCGAGGTTCGGCGTCCGGAAGATCCCCAGCCGCACCAACGGGGTCTCGCGCTTCCGCTGGATCGCCACGAACACCGCGAGCAACGCGGCACCGCCCACCAGCGCGCCCCAGGTGCCCGCCGAGCCCCAGCCCGCTTCCGGGGCGCGGACGACGCCGAACACGGTCAGGCCGAGACCCGCCGTCACCGCGACGGCGCCGGCGAGGTCGACCGAGCCACGCCGGACGGGCGCGGGCGGCATCAGCTTGCCGGTGGCGAGGACCGCGACGAGCGAGATCGGGACGTAGAGCCAGAAGATCCACGGCCACGACAGCCATTCGGTGATCACGCCGCCGAGGAACACCCCGGCGGTGCCACCGGCGGGAGCGGCCGCTCCGTAGAGCGCGAGCGCCTTGGTCAGCTCACGGGGACGCGCGCCGAACAGCATCATCAGCAGGGTCAGCGCGGACGGCGCGATCAACGCCGCGCCCGCGCCTTGCAGGACCCGGCCGAGCAGTTCGACCCACGCGGTGCCCGCGACCGCGGCGACCACGGAACCGCCGAGGGTGACCACCCATCCGGCGGTGAACATCTTCCGCGCGCCGAACAGATCCGAGAGACGTCCGCCGAGCAGCAGCAGCCCGGCGAGCGCGACGACGTAGGCGTTGAACACCCACGACAGGTCTCCCGGGGAGAACCCGAGATCGCGCTGCATCGCGGGCAGGGCGACGCCGATGATCGAGGTGTCCATGATGACCATGAACTGGGCCAGTGCGATGAGTCCCAGCGCCCACCACCGTCGTGGGTCCGGGGTTGTCTCCGCCATGACGACCGTCCTTTCAGGAGTTTAATACCCCTATGGGGTATCTGACGGAGATGAAGTTAGGCCGATGACCGCGCGAGCACAAGTACCCCTAGGGGGTATATCTGTCGCCCTCGTCACAGCCGCGCCATCAAAGGCGATGACAGCGCGAGAGGCCGTGATTACCCTCGCCTCTCGTGAACGAGCAAGGGCAGTACGCCAGGTATCAGGAAGATTCGAAGGTGCTGGCGGCGATCGGGGCGTGCCTCGACGCCCAGCTCGCCCCGATCGAGGTGCGCCTGCCCAAGACCTTGGCGCGGGCCGCGGCGGCGGCGTGGGATCGAGACGAATTGGACGAAATCGGCGAAGAGACCCACGAGCAATACGCTTTGCGGGACCGGGCCGGGGAGCTGGCCCTGATCGGCCTCGTGATCTCGGAACGCGGCCGCTGGGAGGGCGACGAAGTCGTCGTGGATCTCGATGTGGCCGCCGTCGGCGCGGCCGTGCGAGCGGCGCGGTGATCCGGGTTCCGGAAACTTCTCGAAAGAAATCCGGGAGCCGGTGTCGGATCGGCGGGGTGGCGTTCGTAGCAGAGGTGAAGTCCTTGACACCCCGGGAGATGATCCTCAGATGAAATACCTGGTTTCCGTGATCGACGACAAGAGCAATCCCGGCAGCACCGACCGGCAGCCCGCCATCAGCGAGTTCAACGAACGGCTGATGGCCGAGGGTCACTGGGTTTTCGCGGGCGGGCTCGCGGACACCGGCTCGGCCACGGTCATCGACAACCGGGGCGAACAACCGGTGTTCAGCGACGGGCCGTTCGTGGAATCGAAGGAGTACCTCGCCGGCGTGTGGGTCTGGGAGGCCCCCGATCTGGACGTGGCGCTCAAGCTCGCCACCGAGGCGTCGAAGGTCTGCGATCGGAAGATCGAGGTGCGGCCATTCCTGTGACCGGCGTGGAGGAGGCGATCACGCGGGCCCACCGCGACGAGTGGGCCCGCGTGGTCGCCACCCTGACCAGGCGTTTCGGCGATCTCGACATCGCCGAGGAAGCGGCGGCCGAAGCCTTCGCGACCGCCGTCGAGCGGTGGCCGTCCGACGGCGTGCCGCCCGGACCCGGCGCCTGGCTGACCACCACCGCCAACCGCAAGGCCATCGACCGGATCCGGCGGGAGAACAAGCGTGACGACAAGCAGAAGGAGGCTCGGATGGCGTACGACGACGACCCGCCCGAGCCGCTCGGCGTCATCGACGACGACCGGCTCCGGCTGATCTTCACCTGCTGCCACCCCGCGCTGGCGCTGGAGACCCGGGTGGCGTTGACCCTGCGCATGGTCGGCGGGCTGACCGTGCCCGAGATCGCCCGCGCCTTCCTGGTGGCCGAAAGTGCCATGGGGCAGCGGATCACCCGCGCGAAGGCCAAGATCAAGGCGGCTCGCATCCCTTATCGCGTGCCGTCCGCCGAGGATCTGCCGTCCCGCGTCTCCGGGGTGCTCGCCGCGCTGTTCCTCGTGTTCAACGAGGGCTACCTGGCCACCGGAGCCGACACCGATCCGCTGCGTCACGACCTGACCGCCGAAGCGATCCGGCTCACCCGCCTGATCCGCGCCCTCCTGCCGGAAGACGGCGAGGTGGCCGGGCTGCTGGCGCTGATGCTCCTCACCGAGGCCCGCCGCACCGCCCGGATCTCGGCGAACGGCGAACTGGTCGCCCTCGACGAGCAGGACCGGGGCGCCTGGGACGCGGACCTGATCGCCGAGGGGCATCGGCTGGTGCGCGAGCGACTCGCCACCGGAGTGGCTCCGGGCCGCTACCAGATCCTCGCCGCGATCAACGCCGTGCACACCTCCGCCCGCGACATCCGCGACACCGACTGGGCACAGATCCTCGCGCTCTACGACCAGCTCGTCCGCGTCGATCCCTCGCCGATCGTCGCCCTCAACCGGGCCATCGCGGTCGCCGAACTCGACGGCCCGGAGGTGGCGCTGGCGGCGGTCGACCGCCTCGACGACAGGCTGGCCGGCTATCACCCGTTCCACGTCACCCGCGCCGATCTGCTGCGGCGGCTGGGCCGCAGCGCCGATTCGCGAGCGGCCTACGACAAGGCGATCGCACTGGCGGGCAACACCGCCGAGACCGCCTATCTGACCCGCCGTCGCGACCAGCTGCGTTGACGCTCCGGGATCACCCGACACGGGCTTCCGCGCGGGACAAGCGTGCCGCCAGCCGCGCGGCCCGCTCGGCCTGTCCGGGATCGACACCCGCCCGGGCGACAAGCCTCAGCCGGGATACGCCGTCGGGGACACTCGGCGGGCGGAAGCAGCCGACCACGATGCCTTCGCCGAACAGCGTGTCGGCGGCGGCCACCGCCTGATCGGCCGAGTCCGCGGGAATCGACTGGACCGCGCCGGGCGCGTGCGGAACCCCCGCGGCGTCGGCGATCAGGGCCGCTATCCGGTGCAGTTCGCCGGCTCGGTGAGGCTCCGCCTCGATGATCCGGCAGGCCTCGGCGGCGCCCGCGGCCGAGGCAGGAGCGAGGCCGGTGTCGAAGATGAACGTGCGGGCGGTGTTGACCAGATGCTCACGCACCAGCGCCGGTCCGAGGACGGCGCCACCTTGGGTGCCGAGCGCCTTGGACAGGGTCGCCGTCACGACGACGTGGGGCGAATCGGCGAGACCGGCGGCGTGGACAGCGCCTCTTCCGCGGCCCGCCACCCCGATCCCGTGCGCCTCGTCCACGACCAGAAGGGCGTCGTAGGTGGCACAAAGCGCCGCGACGCGCGCCAGATCGGCTGCGTCCCCGAGCACGGAGTAGATCGACTCGACGACGACCACCGCCCGGGTCTGCTCACGATCCCGGAGCAGCTCTTCGAGCGCGACGACGTCGTTGTGCGGGCAGATCCGCACGGGCGACCGCGACAGCCGGGCACCGTCGATCAGCGACGCGTGCACGTGTTCGTCGGAAACGATCAGCGTGTCCGGCGAACCCAAAGCGGTGAGCAGGCCGATGTTGGCCGCGTAGCCGCTGGAAAACGCCAGGCAGGAAGGCTGCCCGGTGAGGCGGGCCAGCTCCCGCTCCAGCTCGTCGTGACCCGCCGTCGTTCCGGTCACGACCCGCGACGCGCCCGCGCCGGCGCCGTAGGTCTCGATGGCCCGTGTCGCGGCCGCGCGGACACGGGGGTCCGCCCCGAGCCCGAGGTAGTCGTTCGAGGCCAGATCCACCAGCCCGCCCCGGAATCCCGGATTTCGCCGGGAGTCGGTCCGGCGCACCAGACCGGCCCGCCGCCGGTCCGCGTCGACGCCCGCCATCCACTCCAGCAGAGCGTTCATGCGTTGGGCGCGACGGCCGTACCGGCGCCACGCGCGCGGACCGGGACGTCCGTCCGATGTGGACTCTCGTCGGCGCCGAGGACCTTGAACCCGGCATCCGCGATCATGTCGAGGTCGGCCTTCGCGGCCTGTCCCTCGCTGGTGAGATAGTCCCCGAGGAACAGCGAATTGGCCACCTGCAACGCGAGCGGCTGCAACGAGCGCAGATGCATTTCGCGCCCGCCCGCCATGCGGATCTCCTTTGTGGGGCAGGCCAGCCGCGCCAGCGCGAGGATCCGCAGCGAGCGCAACGGCGTCAGTTCCCAGGTGCCTTCCAGCGGTGTGCCTTCGAACGGCATCAGGAAGTTGACGGGAATCGAGTCACTGTCCAGATCCCGCAGGGCGAAGATCGCGTCGATGAGCTCGTCGTCGCTCTCCCCCATGCCCACGATCAGCCCGGAGCAAGGGGAAAGCCCCGCGTCCTTGGCCTTCTCGACGGTGGCGACCCGGTCTTCGTAGTCGTGCGTCGAGCAGATCTCCGAGTACCGGGACTCGCTCGTGTTGAGGTTGTGGTTGTAGGCGTCGACACCGGCGTCGCGAAGCCGTTCGGCCTGGCCGTTCTTCAAGATTCCCAAGCAGGCGCAGACTTCCACGCCGGAGTGGGCTGATTTGACGGCTTCGACGACACCCGCGACCCGGTCCACGTCGCGATCGCTCGGCCCGCGCCCGCTCGCGACCAGGCAGACCCGGGACGCGCCGCCCTCGATCCCCGCGGTCGCCTGTTTGACCGTCTCCTCGGCCGAAAGCCAGGAGTACTTGAGGATCTGCGCCGACGAGCCGAGCCGCTGCGAGCAGTACGTGCAGTCCTCCGGGCACAGCCCCGACTTGAGGTTCACCAGGTAGTTGACCTTGACCCGGTCCCCGAAGTACGCGCGCCGCAGCCGCCCGGCCGCGACGACCAGGCCGAACACCTCGTCGTCCGGCGTATTCAGGACCGCGCGGGCGTCTTCCCGATCGAGGACACCGCCTGCCAGCTGGCGCGAGGCCAGGTCATCCACTGTTTTGAACACCTTTCAAATCCTAGGCGGACCTCCCGGGGCCGCGCAAGGCCGGGCACGGCGGGCGGGCACAATGGGCTGGTGAAGGTGACGCGAGCGCAGATCGTCGACGGCGCGTACGAGCTGCTCCGCGAGCGAGGGCTGAGCAGCCTGTCCATGCGGCGGCTGGCCCTGGACCTCGGCGTGCAACCGGGCGCGCTGTACTACCACGTCGCCAACAAACAGGAACTGCTCGCCGTGGTCGCCGCGCGCGTTCTCGCCGACTTCCCGGCGTCACCCGCCGATCCCCGCAGCGCCGCGCAAGACCTGCGCACGGCACTACTGCGCGTCCGCGACGGCGCCGAGGTCGTGTCGTTCGTGCAGGCGTACCGGCCCGACGTCCTGGCTCCGACGCGGGCGTTGAACCGGCTGTTCGCCGAAAGGTTCGGTGCCCGCCAGGCCGAATGGGCCGCGCGCACGATCGTCCACTATGTACTCGGCTTCGTCGCGGAAGAACAGAACCGGGCCGAACTCGTCCGCGCCCGGATCGTCGACGACGAGCCCGCGCGGGAGCGGGAGTCGGGGGAAGCGTTCTTGTTCGGCGTGGACGCGATCCTCAACGGCCTCACGGGGTCTTGAGCCAGAGCGGACACTGACCACTCACGACCCGCAGGACCCGGTGCCATCCGGCGGCGAGACGCGTTGCGAAAGCCACTTTCGCAACGTTGAAGGTTGCGAAAGTGGCTTTCGCAACC
>NZ_NMQT01000137.1 GCF_002234405.1 Amycolatopsis thailandensis
CGTGAGTGGCAAAGAGGGTTCTAACCCTCTTTGCCACTCACGACCCTGCGCGAAATAGCTCATACAGGCGTAAATCGGACGCTCTATCGCCGCCGAGTGTCCCATGTGGACACTCGGGTCGCGGCCGGCCCTGCCTGTCAGTCCGAACCCTGCCCTTTGGCTTACCCCTCAATAGACCCCCCCTTTGCCACTCACGACCCTCTCGCAACACTGCGAAAAGTGCTTAAAACGGGCGTTCCGACTGGTAAGAGTGTCTCTTGCGGACGGTCGAGGTCGCGATCGGCTCACGTGGACAGCTCAGATCGTGCCGCGAAGGCCCTGCTCGGCAGAGGGCCCAACCGGACTGACTGAACAGGGCCGGCTAGATCTCGTCCCAGGGGTTGCTCTCGTAAGCCTCGGTCAGGATCCGCTGAGTCTCCGGCGCGAACGGCAGCGCGACGTCGTCCACGGACGCCACCGGCCAGCCGACCGACTCCGAGTTGGTCAGGAACATGGCGTCGAACCCCGGCAAATCCGCCGGACGGACTTCGCGGGTCTCCTGCGGGACCCTGTGGCGCGTCAAGCCGCGCCGGATCAGTTGCTGGCTGATCCCGTCCAGCACGGGAGCCTCCGGCCAGACCACCGTGCCGCCGTCGAGGAAACCGACGTTCCAGATCGACGCTTCGCTGATCCGGCCCTGGTAGTCGACGAACACCGCGTCGTCGTAACCTGCCATCATCGCCTCACGAGCGTGGTGGACCAGGCCGAACGTGCCGACGTGCTTGACCTCCGGCAACACCCGTTCGTAGCGCACGGAGCGCAGGCGCAACGGCGTCAGCTCGTGTTCCTTCGGCGGCCCTGTCCGGACGAGGACATCCGGGGCGGCGGGCGCGCCGGGATCGGACCAGTCCATCGCGCGGGAGAAGATCAGCACCCGCACGGACAGCGCGTCTTCACCCCGGATGGCCTGCCGCACGTAGCCGCGCACCGCCTCGGTGTCGAGTTCGCTCGCGAACATCCGCCGGGTGCTCGTCTCGAGCCGCCGAAGGTGGAGGTCGAGACCGCGGACCTTGCCGTCGCGGACCTGCATCGCGGTGAAGTGGCCATAGCCGAACGCGCCCGCCAGGTCTTCCGACCGGGCGGGCGCGCCGTTGAGTTCCAGCTTCAAGTCAGGCGACCGTGACGCCGGTGAACTTGACCTCGGTGTTGGGCGGGCCGGTCCCGTCGCCATTGCCACCCTGGACGTTGGCGCCGGCCTTGGCGACCTTGTCGAGCACCTTCAGGCCCTCGTCGGAGATGCTGCCGAAGACCGAGTACTCCGCGGGCAGTTCGGCCTCGCCGTAGACCATGAAGAACTGGCTTCCGCCGGAGTTCGGCTGCTGCGTCTTCGCCATCGCGAGGATGCCGCGGCCGTACTTGATCTCCTTGAACGCCTCGTCCGGCATGGTGTAGCCGGGGCCGCCCATGCCGCTGGCCTCGGGGTCGCCGCACTGCAGCATCTGCAGGCCGCTGGTGCCGAGCCGGTGGCACTTGGTGTCGTTGAAGTAGCCCTGCTGGGAGAGGCTGATGAAGCTCTGGACGGCGCACGGGGCGAGCGCCCGGTCCAGCGTCAGCGGGATGTCGCCCGCGGTGCTCTTCAGCACGACGTTCACCGTGCCGTTCGAAGAGACGTCCTTGCCTTCCGGCTTGTTCACCTTCTTCGACGCCTGCTTGGAGGAGTCGTCCTTGTAATCGCAGGCCACCGGGTTCGCCAGCGGCGTCGGCCGCTTCGGCAACGGAGTGCGCTCCGTGGGGATGGTGACCTCGGGGGTCGGAGGAGCCGAGCTCGGGGAAGCGTCGGAGGCGGCGTCGTCACCACTGTTACTGCTGACGATCCACCACACCGCGCCTGCCACGATCGCGACGACGCCGACGACCGCCACCGAGCCGACGATCCTGCGTCGCTTGGCCCTCTCGGCCCGATGCACGATCTGTCGCTCGAGCTTGCGCTTCGCGGCTTCGCGGCGCTGCTGGTTGGTCGGCACCCGCCCTCCCGGTTTCCACTCGATGTCACACGTCTGAGGTAGCGGAAGTCTATGGGCACAGCCTGTGAGACCCCCGTACAGGGGCCGCTAGGCTTACTTGATCGTGATCAGGGCCATCCTGTCACCTGTTCGGCGGAAGATCTGAGGAGGCGTTTCGTGCTGGTTGTCGGATTTCCGGCAGGCCCCCTCGAAGCCAACTGCTACCTGCTCGCCGCGGACGGCGGCGGGGAGTGCGTGATCGTCGATCCCGGAGAGGGCGTCGCCGAACCGCTCGAGGCGGCACTTTCCGGACACGGCCTGACGCCGGTCGCGATGCTCGCCACCCACGGCCACCCGGATCACGTCGCCTCGGCGGACGAGATCGGCACGCGCCACGGGATACCTCTCTATCTGCACGAGGCGGACCGGCCACTCCTGGGGCCGGACGCCGGTGAACGGAAGGACGGGATCGTGTCACTCGCCGATGGCCCGCTCAGGCTGGCCGGACTGGAGATCACGGTGTCCCGCACACCGGGACACACCGCCGGTTCGGTGGTCTTCGGGCTGACCTCCGCCGAGGGTGGCCGGATCGTGCTCACCGGGGACAGCCTGTTCGCCGGTTCGATCGGCCGGTCCGACGGCGACGGCGACGAACTCGTGCGGTCCCTGGGCGCCCAGGTGATGACGCTGCCGGACGACACCGTCGTCCTCCCGGGGCACGGCCCGGCCACGACGATCGGGCAAGAGCGGGCGGGCAACCCGTTCCTGGCCGGGACGGGCGCGTGATGACCGAGCCGACCGGGACGCCCGAGACCCCTGAGCGTCTCCCGCTTTTCCACGACGACCCCAAGCTCCGCCGCAGGCGCGGCTGCTCCAGCATCGCCGGTGTGGTGATCTTCGCGGCCGCGTTCGGCGGGATCGCCGGGCTGATCGGCGGCGAGATCGTCGGACTCGTGGTCGCCGGGGTGATCGCGCTGCCGCTGATCTACATCATGTTGTACAACCTGCGCCGCCGGGTCTGGCTCGAAGCCGACACGCTCATCGTGCGGACCTGGGGCGTGCGTCGGATCGACCTGACCGCGGCCGAGCGCATCGACCTGGTGATCAGCGACGTGCGCGGTACCCGGACGGTCAGCCTGCTGGTCAACGCGGGCAAACGCCGCAAGGTGGCGAAGGTCGACCTGGCCGTGTACTCCGGCGCGGGCGGCCGCGAACTCGGCATCCTGCAGCTGCGCAAGCTGGCGAACGCGCTGCTGAACAACACCGACGCGAACGGCCTGGTGTTCTCGGAGCTGCTGGTGGCGCAGCTGAAGTCGGAGGCACGCGGGGACGCGGCGGCGGAACGGCCGCTCTACCGGCTGGCCTCGGCGGCTCCCAGCGGGAAGTACATCCAGCGGTTCACGATGGAGGCCGTCAGCCGCTTCGTGGCGACCTTGGACTGAGCCGCGGAGCCTTCCCGAGTGTCATGAAAGGGTCTTTCAGGACAAAATATGTCCTGAAAGACCCTTTCATGACACTTGCCCAACGTGGGCCTCGGCGGTTTCCAGCTTCTCCAGCCGGGCCTTGATCTCTTCCAGCTGGTAGACGATCTCCGGCAGCTCGCCCGCGGCGAAGGTCGCCAGCCGCTCCGAATGCTTGAGCGTCGCTCGCACGTCGTCGAGCGCGGCGGCGATCCTGGGGACCGCCTCGACGGCCTCCAGCGTGGAGACGAGTACACGCCGCGCGACGGCGGTCAGCTGTCTCGGGACGGCGAACATGGCGTCGAACATGGCCCCTCCGATCACGCGGCGAACCTCGGGTGCGGCCTCTTCGTACCCGACTCCGGCCCGTGATCGCGAGGGGGACTCGCCCTTTGGGGTGCCTGTGGCTACAGGGACTCTTGAGGCTCCCGCGAGGCGATCAGCGCGGCCAGCACGGTGGTGACCGGGACCGCCGCGACGATCCCGACGCTGCCGGCCAGCGTCCGCACGATCTCCTGCGCGATGTCCTCCGCACCGAGGATCGAACCGAGCCCGACCCCCGAAAGCGACGTGTACAGCAGCACCGGCAGCGCCGCCCCCGCGTACGCCATCACGAGCGTGTTGACCGCCGAACCGACGTGGTCACGGCCGATCCGCAGACCCGCGCCGTAGAGCTCGCGCCAGCCCAGCGACGGGTTCGCCCGCCGCAGTTCCCACACCGCGCTCGTCTGCGTCACCGTGACGTCGTCCAGCACGCCCAGCGCGCCGATCACGACACCCGCCAGCAGCAGCCCGCGCGCGTCGATCCCGTGCCCGAGCGAGCCGATCAGCTGCGACGTGCTGTCGTCCAGGCCGGTCAGCGAGGCCGCGGCCGAGAAGATCGCCGACAGGACGCCGATCAGGATCAGGCTCACCAGCGTGCCCAGCACCGCCACCGAGGTTCTCGCGGACAGCCCGTGCGTCAGGTACAGCGCGACGAACATGATCGCGCCCGCGCCCGCGATCGCCACCAGCAGCGGGCTTTCCCCGGCGAGGATCGACGGCAGCACGAACAGCGCCAGCACCAGGAAGCTCAGCCCGAGCGCGATCAGCGCGGCGAGCCCCTGCCAGCGGCCCAGCACGATCACCGCGAGCGCGAACAGCCCGGCGAGCAGCAGCAACGGCGTCCCACGCTGGAAGTCGACGATCTGGAACGACGCGGGATTCGCGACGTCGCCGCCGTTGTAGGACAGCACCACCTTGTCTCCCGCGGCGAACCGCGGCGTACTCGGCTCGATCGGGAGCGTCAGCTTCAGCGGCTTCCCGGCCCCGGGGCCGTCGGTCATCGTCACTTCGCTGGTGAGACACGGTTTCGCGTCCGGCGGCGGCTCGCCGACCTGGACCTGGCCCTCGGCGAGGCACGGCCCGGTGATCGTCGCGGTGACCGTCGCGCTCACCGGGGTCCCCTGGGGGAACACGCTTTTCGCCGGATCCTTGCCCCACGGGTAGAGCAGGATCATGCCGGCGACCGTCGCGACGGCGAGCGGGATCAGGAGCCACATCAGCAGCTGCCGGACCCGGCGCGACGCGGGCGCGGCGGGCCCGTGACCGTGCGAGTGCCCGTGGCCGACCGGCTTGGGCTCGGGTTTCGGTTCCGGCTTCGGTTCGGCCGCGCGTCGCTTGCCCGGCTCGGCCGGTCGGGGCCGCTGTGCCGGGGGCCGGGGACGTCGTGGGCCCTCCGGCGGCGGGGTCCGGCGCGGCGAACGGGACGTTCCGGGCGGACGATCGGACGGGGTGTCCGTTACGCGGCGAATCGGGCCGGTGTCGTCGTCGGAGATGTCGCGGCGGTTCACCCACACATCCTCCACAGTCGGTGACGCGTCCCGCACACGGCCTAGCCGAACGCCTGCCTCAGGTGGACTCGGCGGTAGGCCGAAGGAGGGGTGTCGAAGTGGTCCAGGAACGCTTGGCGAAGGGTCTCGGTCGACCCGAAACCGCATCGCCTCGCGATCGAAGTCAGCGGGAGTTCGGTGCCGCACAACAGTTTCGCCGCGTTTTCGGTCCGTGCCGCCCGCACGTACCTGCTGGGCGTGGTGCTCAGGTGCGCGTCGAACAACCTGGTCAGCTGCCGGGTGCTGATGCCCGCCCGTTCGGCGAGGACGGTGGTGCCGAGATCACCGGCGAGGTGTTCGGCGACGTACGCGGTGATGTCGCGGACGAGCCGGTTCTCCGGCGGCGGACCGGACAGGAACATGCTCACCTGCGCCTGATTGCCCGGTCGTTGCAGATAGGTGACCAGCATGCGGGCGGTCTCCCTGGCGAGGCTGGGGCCGTGATCGTCCTCGACGAACGCGAGAGCGAGATCGATCCCACTGGTGACGCCCGCCGCCGTGTAGACGTTGCCGTCGCGCACGTACAGCGGCACCGGGTCCACGTTCACCAGCGGATAGTTCGTCGCGAGCCGGTTGGCGAATCGCCAGTGGGTGGTGGCGCGGCGTCCGTTGAGCAGTCCGCACGCGGCGAGCACGGTGGCGCCGGTGCACACCGAGGCGACGCGACGGCTCTGCTGCGCGAGCCTGCGGACGTGGGTGACGAACCTCGGGTCGGCGGCGGCCGCCTCGTGCCCGCTGCCGCCCGCGACGATCAGCGTGTCCAGTTCGCCGGCCACCTGGTCGAGCCGGTGCTGCGCCTGGAGGACCAGCCCGGACTCGCAGCGGATGCCGCGGCCGTCGACGCTGGCGAGCATGATCTCGTACCCCGGCTTGCCGCCGAGTTTGCTCGCGGCGTCCAGGACGTCCGCCGGACCGGCGATATCGAGCATTTCGGCATTGCTGTAGCCGACGATCAACACTCTTCTGGGTGAACCCGGCATGATCGAACGCTAGCAGTAGCGCCCGGCCGTCGGACGTTGTTCGCAGGAATCCGGACATCCGGCCCGCCGCGGTCTCGTCCCTGCGACACGGTTGTCCCCATGACAGACGACAAGAAGACCATCGCCTTCGTGGTGTACCCGGGGATGACCCCGCTCGACATGGTCGGGCCGCTGACCGTGCTGGACGGGATGGCGAGTTCGGGACAGGAGTACCGGACGGTCGTGGTCGGCGAGACGAAGGACGCGGTCGTCACCGACAACCCGTTGAAGCTCGTGGCGACGCACACCTACGACGAGGTCCCGTCGCCGTACGCGCTGCTCGTGCCCGGCGGCGCCGCGCCGACACTGAAGGCACTGGCTGACGAGAAGCTGATCGGCTACCTGCGGAAAGCGGGGGAGAACGCGGAACTCGTGACCTCGGTGTGCACGGGATCGCTGCTGCTGGGGCAGGCCGGTCTCCTGGAGGGCCGCCGGGCGGCGACGCACTGGATGTTCCGCGAACTGCTGGGCGCCTTCGGGGCGGAACCGGTCGCCGAGCGCTGGGTCGAGGACGGGAACGTGATCACCGCCGCCGGGGTGTCGGCGGGGATCGACCTCGCGCTGCACCTGGTCGAACGGCTCGTCGGCGCCGAGATCGCGCGGACGATCCAGTTCGTCATCGAGTACGACCCGGAGCCGCCGCAGGGCCCGCTCGACTGGTCGAAGCGGCCGTACGGGGACCTCAAGCCGTTGCTGGAGCACACGCTGAACGAGGCGCTCGCGGACGAACCCGCCTTGAGGGACAAGCTGCTCGCGCACACCGGATAGCGAGGGGGGGCGGCCATCCGGGTGAGAAACCGCCGAAACGGGGACTGCGCCGGGTTACATTCGGGTCATCCGTCCAGGTGATAGGTGGTCCGTGGAGTTCAAGGTGCTCGGCCCGCTCGGGGCCTCCGTCCCGCTCCCGTCGGCGGCTCAGCCCCGTCGGGTGCTCGCGGTGCTGCTGACCAGGCCGAACGAGTTCGTCCACCGGGACACCCTCGTGGACGAACTCTGGCCGCGGGATCCGCCGTCGAGCGCCGCCGCGGTCGTGCAGATGGCGATTTCCAAGCTGCGCAAGGCGTTGTCGCCCGGGGTGCCGGTGGACGACGTCCGGCAGCGGCTGCGGGCGGGCCGGGGCGGGTACCGGCTGACGGTGTCGGAGGGGGAGCTGGACGCCGCCGGCTTCTCCGGGCTGGCAGGCTCGGCCGCGACGGCGACCGGCGCCGAACGCAGGGCGCTGCTCGAACGGGCACTGGGGTTGTGGCGCGGCCGGGCGTTCGCCGACGTCCCGGCCGGTCCGCTGGTGGAGGCGCACCGGCTGTGGCTCGAAGATCAGCGGTGTTCGGTACTGGGCAGGCTCGTGGAACTGGAGCTCGCGGCCGGTGACCACAAGGCGGTCGCCGACCGGTTGGGACCCGAACTGGCCGCCCGGCCGGGTGACGAGCGCTTCGCCGGATGGCTCGCCGAGGCGCTGCACGGGCTCGGTCGCCGGGACGCCGCGCTGGCCGTCCTCGACCGGTGCCGTCAGGCGCTGTGGGAGCACGCCGGTGTCTCGCCGGGGGAGGACCTGCTCGCGACCCACCGCCGGATCGCCGGAACGGGCTGGTCGGCGGGCGGTCCACCGTGCGGCCTTCCCCCGGCGACGCCGGACTTCACCGGCAGAGCCGGGGAACTCGCGGACGTCGCACGCGCACTGCGGACTCCCGCGCCGGTCGTGTTGCACGGCGCCGCGGGAGCGGGGAAGAGCACGGTGGCCGTCCAAGCCGCGTGGCGGACGCGCAAGCGGTTCCCGGACGGTCAGCTCGTCGCCGATCTGCGGGAGACCGGCGATGTACTCACCGGGTTCCTTCGCGCGCTCGGCTTCGCGGAAGCGGAACTCCCCGCCGACCGCGCCGGGCTGATCTCGTTGTGGCAGAGCCACACCGCGGACCGGCGGCTGCTGGTGATCCTCGAAAACTGCCGGTCCGAGGCCGAGGTGCGGCCGTTGCTGCCGAGCGGTCCCGGCTGCGCGACGATCGTGACGACGAGGCGACGGCTCGCGGGGCTGGTCGGGGCGCGACCGGTCGAGGTCGGTCCGCTGCCCTACGCGGAATCGCGGCTGCTGCTCGGCGCGGTCGCCGGAGAGGGACGGCTGGCCGCCGAACCGGACGCCGTCCGCCGGGTGCTGGCCTGTTGCGACGGGCTCGCGCTGGCGGTGCGCGTGGCGGGGATGAAGCTGGTGCAGCGGCCGAGACTGAGCGTCGCCGAGTTCGCGGCGCGGCTGGAGAACGAGCGCCTGCGCCTCGACGAACTTGCCGCCGGAGACCTGGCCGTCCGCCCGGTGCTCGCCGCGGCCCTCGCCGAGCTTTCGTCAGGACAGCGCGACTCCTTGCGGTTGCTCGCTTTTCCCGGCGCGACCGAGGTCGCCGACTGGTTCGCGACGGCCCTGCTGGGTCGTTCGTCCCGCGAAGCTGCCGAGCTGCTCGACGACCTGGTGGACGACCATCTGCTCCACGTCGAGCCGGATCAGGCCGGTTTCCCCCGGTACCGGCTGCCAGGGCTGGTCCGGCTCGCGCATCGGGAAGCGCCGGACCCCGTGGCTCTCCGGCGTGCGCTGACGGTGATGGCGGCGTTGGCCGAACACGCTTCGGCCGCGCTCGGCGCCGAGTATCCGCCGCCTCGGCGCATCGACGCGCCTGCCGCGGCCGCGGACCGGGTCGCGGCCGATCCGGTCGGCTGGCGTGCCGCGGAGTCCGCGAACCTCGCGCTCGCCGTCCGGACCGCGAAGAACCACGGCTGGACCGAGCTGACCGCGCGGCTGGCCGAGGCCTACAGCGACCTCGTCGGCCCTCGGAACGGCGGTTCGGCCGCCTGGCTCGGGTTCGGCGTCGTGCGTGATCGCCTCGACCTGCCGGCGGAGGCGGAGAAACTGCTGAAGCTCGGCCATTCCCACGCCGACGCGGGGGATCTGGCGCGGGCGAGGACGTGCTATTCGCTGGCCGAGGCCCGCTTCCGCTCCTCGGGCGATCCGCGGGGCACCGGGGCCGCGCTCGTCGCGCTCGCCGACGTCGACGCGGACTCCGGCCGGACCCACGCGGCTGTCGGCGCGCTGCGGGAGGCGCTGGACCTGTTGCGGGACTGCGGTGACCTCGCCGGGCAGGCGATGGCGTCTTCCCAGTTCGGCTCACTCTGGGACGACCTCGGCGACTTCCGGCGGGCGAAGGAATGCTTCGACGCGAGCCTGCTGCTCTCGTTGCATTGCGAAGACGGGTACCAGCACGACAGATCCGCCAAGCGGTACGCCGACGTCCTGCGACGGCACGGCCGCCTGGACGAGGCCGGCGATCTGCTGACGAGCGCGCTGACCGGCACCCGGAACTCGCGTGAACGCCACTGGGAGGCGCACGTCCTGCGCAGTCTCGGCGATCTTCACGCGAAAGCGGGCGACGCGGGGGAGAGCGAACTCTGTCTTTCGCGGTCACTGGAGCTGTTCGAGAACGCCGGGCACCGGCACGCCGCCGCGTACACGCATCGGAGTTTCGGCGAATCCCTGCGGCTCGCGGGCGAGCACGTCCGGGCCGCCGATCATCTGGGACTCGCGATGAGCACGTTCCGCGAGCTCGGTGACCGCCGGGGCGGCGGATACGCCTTGCTCAGCTTCGGGCGCCTGCGGGCGGACGAAGGCGCCGCGACCGAAGCCGCCGAAGGGCTCCGCACCGCCGCGGGGCTGTTCCGTGAACTGGGATTCCCGGTGTGGGAATTGCGCGCGCTCAAGGACCTTTCCGCCGTCGACACGGGCACACGCCAGCGAGAGCGGACTCGTGAAGCCTTGACGAAGATCCGCTTCGGAACGACCCCGGCATAGCCCGCCGAGGGACCACCGGCCGCCGAGTTTGGCGAAGTTATGGCCCCGGTGTGTTGACTCTCGCTCAAGTGAGCGGACTTCGCGCCGCCCCGAAATCGCGGAACTGGGGGTGGCGGCGCGTGCTCGTGGCCGGGTGACGCCTTCCGAGGGCAGGAGGCGTCACCCGGTTCGTCGGCCTAGGCGCTGTCTTAGCCGTTCACATGCAGCAAGACGTCCGCCTCGTCGAGGAGCCCTTGGTCGAGCGGGAAGTAGCCCTGCCGCGGAACAGGATCGGTCCGGACGCGGGCGGGCGGGACGTCGGAAGCGGGGAGCAGGCCCCAATCCGTGGTGACGTGTTTCCGCAGGAAACCCTCGTAGGTGTCGGGCTCGGGCTCTTCGAGCGCGATGGACTCGCATCGGCCGAGGCTGGTCGCGACGAAGGTGTAGCGATCGCCGAGCAACGGGGCCACCAGCGCGCCGGCGGGGAACCAGGTGACGTCCGTTCCGGCCTTGCGCATCGTGCTCGGCCGGCGGCGCAGGTGGAGATTGTGGGCGAAGACCAGCGTCCTGCCGCGTCCGGCTTCGGCGGCACGGATCTCCAGCAGGTTCCGCGCCATGATCGCGTCCCTGATCGCGACCAGCGGCATGTACCGCTCGGTCGGCTCCAGGGGTTCGGCGCATTGCCTGTGGTAGCGCAGCAGATCGATCCCCGCCATGAGGTGGAGTTCCGCCCGTGACCACGCGTCCGTCACCGGTTCCGGTTTCCGCGCGCGGAGTGCGGCGAGCAGCTCGGCCGCGATCGCGCGCAGCCGGTAGGCCTCCGCGGTGGCGCCGATCGACGAAGCCGCCTCCATGACGGCTTCGGTGCGGCTCCAGCGTTCGTCGTCACCGGCCGGGCCCGCGATGTCGACGTCGAGCTCCAGGAAATCGCGGGCGTACTCGAGATAGCGCCGCGGACTGGGCGCGGAGGTGTTCTCGGTCTGCGTGTCGAAGCCGTGGAACGAAAGCCGTTCCGCGGGAGGACGGTTCTCGTTGAACTCGCGCATCCAGTCGATCAGCCGCCGGTTGGCTTCCACGGTGCCGAAGACGTGGGTGAAGCCCTCGCTCATCGCGAGGTCGAGGGTTCCGGTCCCGTCCTGGACGTGGTCGTTCGCGACGAGCGCGGCGACGCGGTCGGTTTCGAGGGCGATCGAGCGGAAGCCACGGTCGACCAGCTGCGCGAAGAGTTCGTTGCGGATCTCGGCGAAGACCGGGGTCGCGTGCGTCGGCTCGCCCAGGCCGAGCAGGTCGCAGGAGGGGGTCACGAAGTCTCGGATGTCTTGACTCATGAGGTTCAAGCGTATCGTTGATGCTTCGGTTGAAACTTTGGCCGCGTTTCGGGTGTGGGGATGTGGGAAAGCTTCAAACGGGCGGGTAGGTGGTGGCGCCTCGTCCGCCCCCTGTACTTGGAAGGGGGCCTTCACGCGCAGCCGCTGTGACTACTGGTGCGGCCGGGGCGATCCTGAGTTAGTGAAGGCCTCCTTCGCTACCTTCAGGGTAGGTAAGGAGGCCTTCACGGACCTGGCTGCGAGCTACCGCGTCCAGAAGCGACCGCCCCAGCCGCCCCATTCCGGCGGTGCCGTTCCCAAGTCCGTGAAGGCCTCCTTGAGGGACCCAGAGTCCCTCAAGGAGGCCTTCACGGACCACCCGTGGTGAGGAAGAGGGCGCACGAGGCCCTCGCGGCGGCGCAACAAATCCACTTTCGAATAGCTGGCTCTCATTCCTTTCTTCCGCTATAAAGCTTAAAGAACCCTTCGCGCGCGAAGCTGCTTCGCTTGCGAAGCGGCACTTCGCAGGAATGCGCGAGCGCAAGTTATCAGCTGTTGAGGTGAATTGCCGCGTGGCAATGTCCGCGCGGAAGGAATTCCGCTCTAGTTTGTCCCGCATGGTTGAGAAGGATTCGACGGCGCGGACCCGGGAACTGGGCCACCGCATGAAGGCGTTCCGGCAGCGCAGACACTTCAGTGGAGCCGACGTCAGCCGCCGTAACGGCTGGTTGCAGAGCAAGGTCACGAGGTGGGAACAGGGGCTGCGCGAGCTGTCCGTGGTGGACGCGGCGCTGTATCTCGCGACCTGTGGCGAGGTGGAGCCCGAGCGTGATCTGCTGCTGGAACTGACGCAGCCGGGCGGAGACCTGTACTGGGTGCGGCCGTACTTCGACGAACTCGTCGATCCGACGCAATCCCTGGCGATACAGGAGAATCTCGCGCACACCCTCGTGCGGTACGAGTCGTTGACGCTCCCCGCGCTGCTGCAGATCGAACCGTACGCCCGCACCGCCTACGAACTGATCGGCAACCGCGGCCAGGCTCAGCTGGACCAGGTCGTGAACGCCCGGATGGACCGGCAGCGGCTGCTGCGCCAGGATCGCCCGCCGCGATGCCGGTTCTACATCCACGAGCGCGCGCTGCGGTCGGTCGTCGGCGGCCCCCGGATCATGCACGAACAGCTGCTCCACCTCGTCCTGTCGGCGAACCTGCCCTATTGCTCCATCCGGATCGTCCCCGAAAGCAACGAAGTGAGCAGAACGATCGAAAATTCTTTTACCATCATGGAATTCGCGGAGCATCCGGCGGTGGTGTACACGGATTCCTACGCGGCCGGAATGTTCATCGACGACCGGGTGGCGGTCGAGGCGTATTATTCACTTGTCGCGCGACTGGAAAGCGATAGCCTGACCGAGGAAAGGTCGCGCCGGACGCTCGCCGACTGGGCGGACCGGTACGACCGGATGAACGAGTGACCCGATCGGGGTTTCCCGTCGCCTCTTCCTGGGGTAATCGTTGCGAGTAGCCGAGGAGAAGGAGGACGTGGTGACGAAGACGCAGGACGGAGCCCCGGTCACCGAGGCGGAGATCGAGCGGAAGTACGACTTGGCGGCCGACAGGCCCATTCCGCCGCTGGTCCCGGCCGGTCCCGTGACGAACCAGGCCGACCCGAGGGTCGACGTCCTCGACGCCACGTACTTCGACACCGCCGACTTCCGGCTCGCGCAGGCGGGCATCACGTTGCGGCGGAGGCTCGGCGGAAGCGACGAGGGCTGGCATCTCAAGCTGCCCGTCAGCGAGGACAAACGCGAGGAACTCCGCCTGCCGCTGTCGGGCAAGCCGGAGAAGGTGCCCGGCGCGCTCGCG
The DNA here is from genome assembly GCF_002234405.1 of Amycolatopsis thailandensis. Taxonomy (GTDB): domain Bacteria; phylum Actinomycetota; class Actinomycetes; order Mycobacteriales; family Pseudonocardiaceae; genus Amycolatopsis; species Amycolatopsis thailandensis. The sequence continues at coordinate 13,311 of NZ_NMQT01000137.1, forward strand.
AAACTGGTCCGGGCGCACACCCTCGGCGCCAAACTCGTCCAGGCGGCGCACTTGCGCACCGAACGCACGTCGTATGCCCTGCTCGACGCGAAGGGGCGCGAAGTCGCGACGTTGACGGACGACGTCGTCACCGGCGAGGCGGGCGGGGAGAAGGCGCACCTCGACCGGTGGCGGGAGATCGAGATCGAACTCTCGCCAGGCACCGACCCGAAAGTCCTCGACAGCCTGGACAGGGCCGTCGTGAAGGCGGGCGCGGAGCGGTCGAGGTGGCCGTCGAAGCTCCGGCGGCTGACCGACGACCTCGTGCCGACGGCCGAGGGGGCGTCGGGCTCTGTGCTGGCCGACTACTTCGCGAAGCAGCTGGACGCGCTGCGCCGCAACGACATCGGGGTCCGCCGCGACGCCGAGGACGCGGTGCACCAGATGCGGGTCGCGAGCAGGCGGCTGCGGAGCGGTTTGAAGACCTTCCGTCGCTCCCTCGACGCCGACGTCGCGAACGGGCTCGCCGCCGAACTCCGCTGGCTCGGCGGCGAGCTCGGGCCGGCGAGGGACAACGAGGTGATGGCCGCGCGGCTGCACGCGGAGGTCAAGGCGCTTCCGGCCGAGCTGGTGCTGGGCAACGTCGAACAGCTGATGACGCGGCATTTCGCGCGTGAGGCCGAGGAGGTCAAGGCACGCGCCATCCGGGCGCTCGACAGCAAGCGGTACACAGACCTGTTGCGATCGCTGGAAAAGCTCGTCGCCAAGCCGCGGAAGATCAAGGACGGCAAGAAAGAGCTGCGCAAGGCGGTCGCGCGTTCGGACCGGAAGCTGCGCGAGGCCGTCGCGGCCGCGAGTGAGCTCGAGCCCGGCGCGGAGCAGGACGCCGCGCTCCACGAGGTGCGCAAGAAGGCGAAGCGCGCCCGGTACGCGGCGGACACGGTCCGGCCGGTGACCGGCAAGAAGCTTCGAAAATGGCGAAAGAACGTCAAGGCCGTGCAGACCACTCTCGGTACGCATCACGACGTCGTGGTCACCCGGGACGTCCTGCGGCTGCTCGGTCTCCGCGCATACGCCGAGGCCGAAAACGCTTTCACCTACGGCCTCCTGCACGGTCGTTCCCTCGCCGCGGCCGAGTCGGCGCACCGGCGGTTCGCCGGGGAATGGCAAGACCTGAGTAAAGGTTCTCGACCGAAATGGCTCAAATGAGGTAGCCCGGGTTGACCTCCCGCGCCTGGTGAGTACCGTCGGGGTGACTTGGTGGTCTGGAGAGAGGCGCCCCCAATGTTGCCTGGCCAGCGCGTACCCGGCGAACCGCCGCCCCTGGCCGTGACCACCAGCCGCCGTGATGACGGCGTCATCGTCCTCACCGCCGTGGGGGAGATCGACGCGGCCACGATCGGACGGTTCCGCACCGAGCTCACCGGTGCGTGTGGCGCGGGAAAGCAAGTGATTCTCGACCTGTCCGGCGTCGGCTTCCTCAGTTGCGCCGGACTGCACGCTCTCGAGGAGGCCAACGCCGCGGCGCCGCGGTTCTCGGTGATCGTGAAAACCGCTTTGGTGTCAAGGATCTTGGACGTCAGCGGGGTCGGAGCCGGCCTCGACGTCCGGCGGGAAGTCGAGGACGCCCTAGGCGCGGTCAGCCGTCGAGTTCGACCTCGTCCGCGCTGACGTCCGGCAGCAGGCCGCGCCAGCGCGGGTTGCGCAGGCAGCCCGCCTCGGTCCAGCCGCCGAAGACGACCTCGCCGACGATGGTCGGCCGCGACCAGTGCGCGTCCCTCGCCTGTTTGTCCGGCACGGAGTCGAACGGGGATGTCTTGCGCTCCAAGCGGAAAAGCCGCCGGGACAGCTCCTCCAGCTCGTCGACGGCGAAACCGACGCCGACGTTTCCGATGTACCGCAAGCCGTCCTCGTGCGGGACGCCGAGCAGCAGCGAACTGAACGTGCCCGCCCGGCTGCCACCGCCCGGCCGCCAGCCGCCCAGCACCACCTGCTGGACTCTCGTCCCGGTGATGGAAAGCCATTCCCCGGTACGTCTTCCCGGGTGGTACGCGGAGTCGGCCCGTTTGGCGATGATGCCGGCGAGCCCGTGTTCCCTGGCCGCCCGCGCGACCGCGCCGCCGTCCCCGAGGTAGAACCGGGGGACCTGCCAGTGCGGTCCGGCGAGACCGAGCTCGTCGAGAAGCTCCCGCCGTTCGACATAGGACGACTCGGCACAGGACCGGCCGTCCAGATGCAGGAGATCGTTGACCAGGTAGAACGCCGGGTACCGGGAGGTGAGCCGTTTCGCGGACGCCTTCGTCGCCCGGGCGCGGTGCCCGAGCCCGTCCGGACTCGGCTTCCCTCCGTCGAAGACGACGATTTCCCCGTCGAGAAAGGCTTCGGTGGCACCGAGTTGTTCGCCCAGCCCGCGGAATTCGGGGTACAGCCCGGTGACGTCGTCACCTGAATCGTCGTAGGCGGTGACCCGGCCGCCGGACACGCGGATCAAGGTGCGGCGCCCGGACCAGTCGAATTCGTAAGCCCATCGCGCGTCTTCGCCGGTGGAGGGGAGACGCCCCGGTTTGGTCAGCATCGGCGCGAGGAACGGCGGAAGTTCCGCGCGGCCCGGTTCGGCGGGATCGAGCCGTTTGAGCAGCCAGCCGCGATCGTTCCCGTCCTTCCGCACATTGAGGAACAGGTATTTCCCGCGGGCCCGTTTCCCGTGGAAGACGACCTCGACCTTGTGGTTGTTGAAGTGCAGTGTTTCGTACCGGCCGGTGTCCCAGATGGTCATGGTGCCGCCGCCGTATTCGCCGGCGGGGATTTCACCTTCGAAGGTGAGGTATTCCATCGGGTGGTCTTCGGTGTGCACTGCCAGGCGTTCGAGGTCCGGCGACATCGGCAGGCCCTTGGGTACCGCCCAGGAGACGAGCACGCCGTCCCGTTCGAGTCTGACGTCCCAGTGCAGGCTGCTCGCGTGGTGTTCCTGGATGACGAAGAGATCGTCGGCCCCGGTCTCCCCGTCGCGCTCCGGAAGGGGTTCGGGAGTCCGCCCCGGTCTGCGCTTACGGCGATACTCGCCGAGTTTCTCCGCCATGGTCGGCCAGCGCACCCCTCTCCGGATCCGGTTCCGCAAGCCTAGCGCCGTTCATGGTCCGCACGCGTGATGAAGGCCCCCTTTCCTGCCGTGAAAGCAAGAAAGGGGGCCTTCGTGCCGAAGGTGGCTCAGTCGGTTTCGGCCAGTGCCTCCGCGAACTGGGCCGCGTACAGCTTCGAGTACGCACCACCGGTGAGCAGCAGCGTTTCGTGGTCGCCCTGCTCGACGATCGAGCCGTTCTCCATCACGAGGATGACGTCCGCGTCCCGGATGGTGGAGAGCCGGTGCGCGATGACGAAACTCGTCCGCCCTTCGCGCAGCGAATTCATCGCCCGCTGGATCAGCACCTCGGTCCGGGTGTCGACCGAACTGGTGGCCTCGTCGAGGATGAGGATCGCGGGCTTCGCCAAGAACGCCCTCGCGACGGTGATCAGCTGTTTCTCACCGGCGCTGACCGTGCCGCCCTCGTCGTCGATCACCGTGTCGTAGCCGTCGGGCAAGGTGCGGACGAACCGGTCGACGTGAGTCGCCTTGGCCGCCGCGACGATCTCCTCGTCCGTGGCGCCCGCGGAACCGTAGGCGATGTTCTCCGCGATCGTGCCGCCGAACAGCCACGCGTCCTGCAGCACCATGCCGGTCTTGGCCCGCAGGTCTTCGCGGTCCATCTCGGCGATGTCCACCCCGTCGAGGGTGATGCGGCCGCCGTCGAGCTCGTAGAACCGCATGAGCAGGTTGACCAGGGTGGTCTTCCCCGCGCCGGTCGGGCCGACGATGGCCACCGTGTGCCCCGGTTCGACGGTGAGCGAAAGGTCTTCGATGAGCGGCGTGTCCTCGGCGTACCGGAACGACACGTGCTCGAATTCGACCTGGCCGCGCACGTCCCGCACCCGGGCGGGCTCGGCGGGTTCGGGCTCCTGCTCGTCCGCGTCGAGCAACGCGAAGACCCGTTCCGCGGACGCGATCCCGGACTGGAGCAGGTTCGCCATGCTGGCGATCTGCGTGACCGGCTGGCTGAACTGCCGCGAGTACTGGATGAACGCCTGGACGTCGCCGAGCGACAGCGTCCCGGAAGCCACCCGCAGCGCGCCGATCACGGCCACCAGCACGTAGCTCAGGTTGCCGATGAACATCATCGCGGGCTGGATGGTGCCCGAGATGAACTGCGCCTTGAAGCTCGCGCCGTACAGCGTGTCGTTGTGCTCGCGGAAGACCTCCTCGGCCTCCTCGCGGCGCCCGAACACCTTGACCAGCGAGTGCCCGGTGTACATCTCCTCGATGTGCGCGTTGAGCCGCCCGGTGGTGGACCACTGCTTGATGAACTGCGGCTGCGCCTTCTTGCCGATCTTGGCCGCGACGATCACCGAAGCCGGCACCGAAAGCAGCGCGACCAGTGCCAGCACCGGCGAGATGACGAGCATCATCACGAGCACGCCGACGACCATCAGCAGCGACGACACGATCTGCGCGAGGGTCTGCTGCAGCGACAGCGCGAGGTTGTCGATGTCGTTGGTCGCCCGGCTCAGCACCTCACCGCGCGGCTGGCGGTCGAAGTAGCTCAGCGGGAGCTTGGCGAACTTCTCCTCGATCCGCTCCCGCAGTTCGAACACCGCCCGCTGGACCAGGTTCGTCGTCAGCCGCGCCTGGAGAAGCGAGAAGAACGACGCGACGATGTAGAGCAGCAGCACCCACATCAGGACCTGGCCGACGGCGTCGATGTCGATGCGCTGGCCCGGAACGAAGTCGATCCCCGAGTACAGGTCGGCGAGGGTGGTGTTGCCTTCCGCCCGCAGCCCCGCGATGACCTGTTCCTTGCTCACCGTCGGCGGCATGTCCTTCGCGACGACGCCCGCGAAGATCAGGTCCGTCGCCATGCCGAGGATCTTCGGCCCGATGACGCTCAGCGTGACGCTGGCGATGCCGAAAAGCAGGACCCCGTACAGCATGGCGCGCTGCGGCTTCAGCAGGCGCAGCAGGCGTTTCAGTGACCCCTTGAAGTCCAGGGCCTTCTCGGCGGATTGTCCGCCCATGAAGGCGGCGGGCCCACGGGCGAAACCGCCTCCGCCGGGTCCGGGGCCCCGTGCCGCGCTCGCGCGCTCACCCGCCGGTTTGGCCGGAGCGCTCGAAGTGGACTCTGTGGATTCGGGCGCGCTCATCAGGCGGCCTCCTGCTCGGTCAGCTGGGACAGCACGATCTCCCGATAGGTTTCGTTGCCGTCCATGAGTTCGGTGTGCGTGCCGTTGCCGACGACGCGGCCTTCGTCGAGCACGACGATCCGGTCGGCGTGGCGGATCGTGCTGACCCGCTGCGCGACGATCACCACGGTCGCCTCGGCGGTCTCGGCCACCAGCGCCCGCCGCAGCGCGGCGTCGGTCGCGTAGTCGAGCGCGGAGAACGAGTCGTCGAAGAGGTAGATCTCGGGGCGCCGCACCAGCATCCGCGCGATCGCGAGCCGCTGGCGCTGACCACCCGAGACGTTGGTCCCGCCCTGGGAGATGGGGGAATCGAGCCCCTCGGGCATCCGCTCGACGAAGTCCTTGCCCTGGGCCACTTCCAGCGCGTGCCAGAGTTCCTCGTCGGTGGCGTCCGCCTTGCCGTAGCGGAGGTTGCTCGCGACCGTCCCGGCGAACAGGTACGGCTTCTGCGGCACCAGCCCGACGGCGTCGGACAGCACGGTCGGATCCAGCTCCCGGACGTCGACGTCGTCGACGCGCACCGAGCCGCCGGTGGCGTCCATCAGCCGGGGGATGAGGTTCAGCAGCGTGGTCTTCCCGCTGCCCGTGCTGCCGATGATCGCGGTGGTCTCACCCGGCCTGGCCAGCAGCGAGATCTCCTGCAGCACCGGCTTCTCCGCGCCGGGGTAGCGGAATTCCACATCGGACAGTTCGAGCCGTCCGTGCACCTCGCCGGGGCTGACCGGGTTCGCCGGGAGGACGACGCTGGTGTGCGTGTCGAGCACCTCGGTGATGCGCTCGGCGCTGACCTCGGCGCGCGGCACCATCATGAACATGAAGGTGGCCATCATGACCGCCATCAGGATCTGCATCAGATACGACAGGAAGGCGGTGAGCGCGCCGATCTGCATGCTGCCGTCGTCGATGCGCAGCCCGCCGAACCAGAGCACGGCGACGCTGGAGGCGTTCATCACGAGCATGACGATGGGGAACATGAGCGCCATGAGCCTGCCGACGATCAGCGAGACGTCCAGCAGTTCGGTGTTCGCCTTGGTGAACCGGCGCCGTTCGTGGGTGTCCTTGACGAAGGCCCGGATGACCCGGATGCCCATGATCTGCTCGCGCAGGATCTGGTTGATCTTGTCGATGCGCTCCTGCATCAGGCGGAACGCCGGCCGCATCTTCGCGATGATGACGCCGACCGCGGCACCGAGGATCGGCACCACGACCACGAGCAGCCAGGAGAGGGTGACGTCCTGGTTCAGCGCCATGATGATGCCGCCGAAGCACATGATCGGCGCGGACACCACCAGGGTGAAGGACATCAACGTCAGCATCTGGACCTGCTGGACGTCGTTGGTGGTGCGGGTGATCAGCGACGGTGTCCCGAAGTGGCCGACCTCGCGGGCGGAGAAGTCCTGGACCCGGTGGAAGATCGCGCCGCGGACGTCGCGGCCGACCGCCATCGCGGTGCGGGCGCCGTAGTAGACGGCGCCGATCGAGCACGCGATCTGGACCAGCGACACGAGCAGCATGACGCCGCCGACGCCGAGGATGTAGTCCATGTCGCCCTTGACCACGCCGTGATCGATGATGTCGGCGTTCAGCGTGGGCAAGTAGAGCCCGGCGAGGGTCTGGACGAACTGCAGCAGCACGATCAGCCACAGTTCTCGCCGGTACGGGCGCAGGTGAATGCGCAACAGCTTCGTCAGCACAACGGTTACTCCCCCAGTGGTGGGTAGGGTGTTACTTCTTCTTCGGTTTCTTCACCGGTTCGGGGCGGGTGAGCGACGGGATTCCCGCCGCGGCCTCGCGCAGAAGGACTCCGAGTGTTTCGAGGAACGGCCGGGCACCCTCGTTGATCAGCCAGCTGAAGAACGCCGTCTTCACCGCGGACTCCACGATCGCCGCCATGAGCCGCGCGTTCAACGCGTTTTCCGCGCCCGCGCCCGCGCGTTCCAGGATGGCGTCCGCCAGTACCTGCTCGACCTTGGCGTGCGCCTTGAGGAACTCGCCCTGCACCGACGGGTGCAGGAGCAGTGATCGCGCCAGCTCGACCGAGCCGCGGTTCGGCTCGCCCAAGCTGCTGTAGGCCTCCAGCGTCGCCGTCCCGACCGCCTCCCACAGCGTCTCTTCGGAAGGCCGCTCGCGCAGCGCCTCCCGCAAGAGTTCCTGCCGTTCGACGATGAACGAGCAGATCGCCTCCTCCTTGCTGGAGAAGTAGTTGTTGAACGTGCGCGGGGAGACGCCGACGGCGTTGGCGATGTCCTCGACGCGGACCTGCTCGACCCCCTTCTCCATGGCGAGCTTGAGCGCGGCCTCGCTCATGGCGCGACGGGCCGCGCGCTTCTTGCGTTCGCGCAGTCCGAGAGGGGCGATGGAGTCCGGTGTCACGACCGACAGAGTAGGCAAAAGTTGCGTGCCCCGCAAATTTATGCGCACTCCGCACTTTTCGGGCATCCCCCGTGGCGCAGGACACGCAAGATGAGCCGAATGGCCTAGCGTGCGCCGCTCACCAGCCGTAACGCTTTGGCGGACACGTCACTGCCAGCGGTTGGGCGGAAACCGACTGTGGACACGGATAGTGACTTCTGCTTGCATGGCCGTCGTTGTGCTGGGGAGTGCGACACGGGTCCGGGTATGCGAAGAGAAAGAAGTGGAAGCACATGGTGACGCGGGCTCGAGGCTTGCTTGACCGCTCACGGGTTCTTCTGGACCGTTCCAGGGTCGCCGCGGCGCAGTTCCTCGCCGCACCGCCCCGGCACGCTCCGTCGGCTCCGCCCGCCGAACAACCGGTGGTGGAGCAGCGGCCTGCCGTGGAAGCGCCGGACGCGGGTGCGCTCGCCGGTGTCTGTTCCAATGTCGCGCTGCGCGACCTCAACCTGCTCGACCAGCTGCTCGCGCAGCTGGAGACGATGGAGGCGGGGGAGGAGAACTCCGACCGTCTCGCCGAGCTCTACCGGCTCGACCACCTGGCGACCCGTTTGCGGCGCAACGCCGAGAACCTGCGCGTGCTCGCCGGCCGCGACGCCGATGACACCGCTGCCGGGATCTCGTCCGTGCTCGACGTGATGCGGGCCGCGATGTCGTCCATCGACCACTACTCGCGGATCACGATCGGCCGCGTGGTTTCGCTCGGCGTAGTCGGTTTCGCCGCCGAAGACGTCAGCCGGATCCTCGCGGAACTGTTCGACAACGCGGCGAACCAGTCGTCGCCCAGTTCGCCGGTCAGCGTCAGCGCGCACCTCACCGAACAGGGGAGTGTGCTGATCCGCATCGAGGACGAGGGCATCGGCATGCCGCCGGACCGCCTCGCGGTACTGAACGAGCGCCTCGCGGCCGGTGCCGTGCTCGACGACGATTCGGTGCGGCACATGGGACTCGCCGTCGTCGGCAGGCTCGCCGACCGGCACGAGATCACCGTGAAGCTCGACCGCCGCACCCCGCACGGCACGGTCGCCACCGTGTTGCTGCCGGTCCCGGTGGTCTCGGAGCTGGCCGAGAAGCAGTGGTCCGGTTCGCAGACCGTGGTGCTGCCGCAGACCAGGATCACCAACGGAGCGCCCGTGGGAACCCCCGTCGCGACGCCGTCCGGGCTGCCGAGGCGCCGCCCCGCCACGACGGAACCCGCACCGGAACCGGAACGCAAGCCCAGCCCGCGTCCGCGCACGGCCTTCCAGCCGCCCGCCGACGGTGGCACCACGGCGAGCGGTCTTCCGCGCCGGGTTTCCCGCAGTATCAGGACTTTGCCCGACGAACCGGCCCCGCCGACCACCCCGTCCGCCGACGCGGCGGACGGGCATGAGGCGCTGCTGGCCGACCTCGATGCCTTCAGCGACGGCGAGCGCGCCGCCCTCGACGACCGGCACGAGCGTGAGACCGGAGGAAACACCCAGTGACCGCCCAGGACGCGACCACGGATTTCACGTGGCTGCTCGACGACTTCGTGCGCAAGGTGCACGGCGCCAGTCACGCGCTGATCATGTCCGTCGACGGTTTCCCTTTGACCGCTTCGGAATCGGTGTCCAGTGACGACGCCGAGCAGCTCGCCGCGATCGCGAGCGGTCTGCTCAGCCTCGCGGGCAACAGCGCCGCGCTGTTCGGCAAGGGCAATTGCGAGCAGATCATCATCCGGCTCACCCGCGGATACTTCCTGTTCATGGGGATCGGGTCGGAGGCCGGGCTCGCGGTGCTCACCGAACCGGACTGCGACATGAAGGTCGTCGCCTACGAGATGACCCAGTTCATCACCAACGCCGGTCACGCCCTCACCCCCGAGGTGCGAGCGGGACTCCGGCAGGTCCTGACCGCCCGACGGCCGCCGGCCTGAGAATCCGGAGAAGGAAGGGATGACCGTGTCCAGCGATCAAGCTCCGGACCGGCCGGTCAAGATGCGCAGCCGCAGAATCCGGCCGTACGCGCTGACCGGCGGCCGCACCAAGAGCAGCCAGCTGCTCCTGGTGGAGACCCTGATCTCGGTTCCGCGCTACGACCCGTCGCTGGCCGAGGCGCTGATGCCCGAATCGCGTTCGCTGTACGAGCGCGCCCGCGAACGCTCGTCGATCGCCGAGCTTTCGGTGGGCCTGGATCTGCCTTTGGGCGTGGTCCGCGTGCTCATCGGCGATCTCGCCACCCAGGGCGCCGTCTTCGTGCACCCGACGGCCCACGCTTACAACCACGATACGAACGTGCTCGAGAGGATCCTCGATGGACTCAAGCGCCTCCCGGTCTGACGCCGATCTTCTCGCCATCTCCGCCAAGATCGTGGTCGCCGGTGGATTCGGCGTGGGCAAGACGACGTTCGTCGGCTCCGTCTCCGAGGTCCCGCCCCTGAGCAACGAGGCCTGGATGACCGAGGCGGGCGCCGGGGTCGACGAGCTGGTGCCGCCCGGGACCAAATCCACGACCACGGTCGCGATGGACTTCGGCCGGATCACCCTGCGCGAAGACCTGCTCCTGTACCTGTTCGGCACCCCCGGTCAGGCTCGCTTCTGGTTCCTCTGGGACGACCTCTCGCGCGGCGCGCTCGGCGCCGTCGTGCTGGTCGACACCAGCCGGATCGACCAGTCGTTCGCCGCGATCAACTACTTCGAGAACGACTCCGAACTGCCGTTCATCGTCGCGGTCAACCAGTTCGAGGGGATGCCGGTGCACGACCTCGAAGAGGTCCGCGACGCGCTGGCGCTGTCCCCGGACATCCCGCTGGTCACCTGCGACGCCCGTGACCCGAAGTCGGCGGTCGCGACGCTCCAGGAACTGGTGTCCCACACGCTGTCCCTCGCGGTGGTCTCCGGACCCGGCCGTGAATTCGCACTCAGCTGAACAGTTCCGGGAGGAATGTCGAGGATGCGCAAGGTTCTGATCGTCGGTGCCGGGCAGTCGGGGTTGCAGCTGGCCTTGAGCCTGCTGAGCCACGACTACGACGTCACGGTGATGTCGGCGCGGACGCCGGACGAGATCCGGTCCGGCAAGGTGATGTCGACCCAGTGCATGTTCCACTCCGCCTTGCAGCACGAGCGGGATCACAAGCTGAACCTGTGGGAGGACGAGACCGTCCGGGTCGAGGGACTCGGCGTGTCCATCGCGGGACCTGATTCCCAGCGGGTGCTGGACTGGTTCGCGCCGCTGGAGCACTACGCGCAGTCGGTGGACCAGCGGGTTAAGATGGCCGCCTGGCTGGAGCTGGTGGAGGACCGCGGCGGCAAGGTCGTCATCCACGGCGTCACCACCTCGGACCTGGCGCCGCTGGCGAAGCTGTACGACCTCGTCGTCATCGCGGCGGGCAAGGGTGAACTGGTCCAGCTGTTCGACCGGATCCCGGAGCGTTCGCCGTACACCCAGCCCCAGCGCGCGCTCTCACTGGCCTACGTGCACGGCATGGAGCCCCGGCCCGAGCACCCGGACAAGGCCGCGGTGCGGTTCAACATCATCCCCGGCGTCGGCGAGCTGTTCATGATCCCCGCCTACACGCTGACCGGGAACTGCGACATCCTGTTCTTCGAGGGCGTTCCCGGCGGCCCGCTCGACTGCTGGGGTGACCGGCCTTCGCCGCAGCAGCATCTCGACCGGATCCTGTCGCTGATGAAGCAGTACCTCCCGTGGGAGTACGAGCGCTCGCGGAACGTCGTCCTGACCGACGAGAAGGCGACGCTGGCCGGCGGGTACACCCCGGTCGTGCGGAACGCTGTCGGCAAGCTGGCGTCGGGGACCGCCGTGCTCGGCATGGCCGACGTCGTGGTGGCCAACGACCCGATCACCGGCCAGGGCTCCAACAACGCGAGCCACTGCGCGGCGTCCTATCTGGACTCCATCCTCGAACGCGGGGACAAGCCGTTCGACGAGGAGTGGATGAACGCCTCGTTCGAGAAGTACTGGGAGTACGCCCAGCACGTGACGAACTGGACCAACGCGATGCTCCAGCCGCCGCCCCCGCACGTGCTCCAGATCATCGGTGCGGCGGGGGAGAAGCCCGCCGTGGCGAAGCGGTTCGCGGACGGGTTCTCCGATCCGACCGATTTCCAGCACTGGTTCTTCGATCCCGCGAAGGCGGAGAAGTACCTGGCCGAAGCCTGATTCGAGGACCGTGGCCGTCCCGCGATCGGGTTCGCGGGACTGTCGCGGTGCGCCGTTTCGGGCTACGGTGGTCACCGTGCGTGAGTACGGCAGGTGACGGCGGCGGAGGTGCGGCGCGATGCGTTCGATGTGGAAGGGCTCGGTGTCCTTCGGGCTGGTGAGCATCCCGATCCAGCTCTACGCGGCCACCGAGAACAAGAACGTCTCGCTGCGCCAGGTGCACGAGGCCGACGGCGGCCGTATCCAGTACAAACGGTTCTGCACGATCGACGGCGAGGAAGTGCCCTACGCCGAGATCGCCAAGGGCTACGAACTGCCCGACGGCGAGATGGTCGTGCTCACCGACGAGGACATGTCCGAGCTGCCGCTGGCGTCGTCGCGGGCGATCGACGTGCTCGAGTTCGTGCCGCTGGAGTCGATCGACCCGATCCACTTCGACAAGACCTACTACCTCGAACCGCAGAAGAACGCCGTCAAACCGTACGTGGTCCTGCGTGACGCGCTGCAGAAGGCGAGTCACGTGGCGATCGCGAAGGTCGCCATCCGGCAGCGCGAGACGCTCGCGATCCTGCGGGTGCACAGCGACGTCCTGATGATGACGACGATGCTGTGGCCCGACGAGGTCCGTGTCCCGGACTTCGGTTTCCTGCACGAGGATCCGCCGCAGGTGCGGCCGCAGGAGCTGACGATGGCCGGTTCGCTGATCGACTCGCTCTCGGAGCCGGTGTTCGAGCACGAGAAGTACACCGATTCCTACCGGGAGGCGCTCGAGGCGATGATCGAGGCCAAGGCGGCGGGGAACGAGACGGCGAAACCGAAGGCGGTCGGCGCGAAGGCCGACGTCGTCGACCTCATGGAGGCCTTGCAGGCCAGCGTGAGCGAAGCGAAGAAGACCCGGAAACCGTCGACGGCCAAGAAGGCCACCGCGGCCAAGAAGCCCGCTTCCGGCAAGCGAACCCCGAAGAGCGCCTGACCGTCCTTTGTGGACCTTTGTGCCCGGTGTCACCCCGCCGGGTCTTGCGACACGCCGCGCGTATGCCAGGATCTGTCGTCCCTCGGTGGTAGTAAGGCAATCGAGGAGAACTTTTCCGAAGCGATCTTCGAACCTGATCGCGGGAGGTGGCATGAGCATGGAGTGCGCGTTCTGCGCCGGTGGACTCGACCACTGTCACGGCACCCTGGTGGTCCACCTCGACGGCGGTTTCACCGAGTGCAGCGAAGACGGCTGCGTCGACCTCGACTTCGCCCGGCACACGCTGACGATCGACTGCTTCGACGTCGACGGAGGATGTTCGTGCGCGGAGTCGGCGGAGCGGCTGCTGCTGCGAGCTTCTTGACCGATAGCCAATACACCAGTCCGGTCCGGATCGGGTGATCGAGACCGATTGCCACTCGAAGGTGTATGCATTCGTGTACATCGTGGCCCGGAATGTGTTAACTATGACGGGGTCCTCCGGCTCTCCCTCCCCCTCGGAGCCGGGGGACCCCTTTCATGTCACGGTGCTTCCTTCGCGGTGTCGTGGATCGAAGCGCCGTCACAGGCGCACACCGCGTCCCAGACCCCGTCGCCGTTCGCGTAGTCGGCCGCGGGAAGGGCGCCCAGCGGTCCGAGGACGTCGTCTCCCGCTCCGGCCGCCGCGGCGGCCCGCAGGAGCTCGTCGCGTCCGCATGGATAGTTCGCCTCGGTCAAGTACGGACGCGGGTCCGTTCCGGCCATCGGCTCTCCCTCCTTCGCCTCGTCCGAACCGGATACCCGGTGGACGGAGGACGAAAACGGACCGGGTCCCCGGCGTGTGGAACGCCGGGGACCCGGTCCGTTTCGATGCTGTATCGGTGCTCAGTACCAGTGGGCGCGACCGCCGATGGCCTTCCCGGTGTTCCCGAGCACGGCCAGGATGATGCCGATGACCGCGAGCGCGATCCCGATCGAGTAAAGGACGGGGATGCTGGCGATGACACCGATGACAATCAGGATGACGCCGAGAATGATCACGGGGGCACCTTCTCCTTCGTAGTCGCCCGGCTTTGGTGCTGCCGGGGTGTGGCTACTCAGGGGATTCCCGCCTCACTCGGGTGGAAAACAGGTCCATCCGGCCGTAGTTTTCACGCATTCGGCCTAGTGAGCCTGTCGGCTCGCGACTCACGTGGCCAGGTCGGTACTTACACGTGAGTGAGCGGACGGCACGTGTGATCAGGTGGACGGCACACGTGATCAGACGGACGACACGTTCGCGACCGAGCCCTGCAACGTGTCGTCCGTCTGATCACACGTGCCGTCCACCCAGTCACGGGTGTCGTCCCACCGATCACTTTCCTGGAGGTGGTGAAGGCCTCCTTCTCTACCCTGAAAGTAGGAAAGGAGGCCTTCACCGACCTGCGAGATCGCGAGGCGGCAGGACCTCAGTACCGGTAGTGGTCCAGCTTGTACGGGCCCTCGACGTCCACGCCGATGTACTCGGCCTGGCGCTTGGTCAGCTTCGTCAGCCGGACGCCCAGCGCGTCGAGGTGCAGACGCGCGACCTTCTCGTCGAGGTGCTTCGGCAGCACGTGGACGTCGGTGGCGTACTCGCCCTGCTTCGTGAACAGCTCGATCTGCGCGATCGTCTGGTTGGTGAAGGAGTTCGACATCACGAAGCTCGGGTGGCCGGTGGCGTTCCCGAGGTTCATCAGCCTGCCTTCGGACAGGACGATGATCGAGTGCGCCTCGCGGTCGGCCGTCGCGGGGAAGACCCACTCGTGCACCTGCGGCTTGACCTCGATCTTCCGGATGCCCGGGATCTTCGCGAGCCCGGCCATGTCGATCTCGTTGTCGAAGTGCCCGACGTTCGCGACGATCGCGTTGTGCTTCATCTTGGCCATCTGGTCGGCCATGATGATGTCGAAGTTGCCGGTGGTGGTGATGAAGATGTCACCACGCTCCACGACGTCGTCGAGTTCCACGACGTCGAGGCCCTCCATCGCCGCCTGGAGCGCGCAGATCGGGTCGATCTCGGTGACGACCACGCGGGCGCCCTGGCCCCGAAGCGATTCCACCGCGCCCTTGCCGACGTCGCCGTAGCCGCAGACGACCGCGACCTTGCCCGCGATCATCACGTCGGTGCCGCGGTTCAGACCGTCGATGAGCGAGTGGCGGATGCCGTACTTGTTGTCGAACTTCGACTTCGTCACCGAGTCGTTCACGTTCATCGCCGGGAAGAGCAGCTCGCCTTCCTTGGCGAGCTTGTAGAGCCGCTTGACGCCGTTGGTGGTCTCCTCGGTGACCCCGCGGACCTCCTTGGCGATGCGGGTGAACCGGCCGGTGTCGCGGCCGAGGCTCTCGCGCAGAGTCTCCAGCACGAGGCCGTACTCCTCGCCGTCCTCCTCGGTCGCCTGCGGCACGGCGCCGGCGGCCTCGAACTCGACGCCCTTGTGGATCAGCAGGGTCGCGTCGCCGCCGTCGTCCAGGACCATGTTCGGGACGAGGCCACCGCCGAAGTCGAAGAGCTGGTCGGTGCACCACCAGTACTCGGCGAGCGTCTCGCCCTTCCACGCGAACACCGACGAGCCCGACGGCTCCTCGACGGTGCCGTTCGGGCCGACGACGACGGCCGCGGCCGCCTCGTCCTGCGTGGAGAAGATGTTGCAGGACACCCAGCGCACTTCGGCGCCCAGCGCGACGAGCGTCTCGATCAGCACGGCGGTCTGGACGGTCATGTGCAGCGACCCCGCGACCCGCGCGCCCTTCAGCGGCTGCGAGTCGGCGTATTCGCGGCGCAGCGCCATCAAGCCGGGCATCTCGACCTCGGCGAGGCGCAGCTGCTTGCGGCCGGCCTCGGCGAGGGAAAGGTCGGCGACGGCGAATTCGATCCCGTTGACCTTGGACAGGGTGGGGCTCACTGGTTCTCCAATCATCAAGGAAGGCAAGGCGGAGCGACCCTTCTCGCCGGTGGCGCGAAGGGTGGTGTCAGTGCGGGGTCGTTCAGCGACCGGCCTCTGCCGGAAAAGGGTTCTGACGCAAGAAAGGCACCTCCGCAGTGGGAGGCGCCCTTACGTCTGTCGCGTCGGGCCGAGCGTGGCGGAAGAATTCCGTCGCAGCGCCTCTCGGCCCGGAACCAGGATGGCAAAGCGTCGCGAGCGCTGTCAAGGCGACGCGGATCGCGCCGCCGTCGAGGGGAATTCGGCCCGGACACCGAGCAGGCGAACCGGTCTGCCCAGGTCGAACAGGTCGAGGACGGCCAGCGCCGCCTTCTCGATCTCGGCCGGATCCGCGGTCGGCGCGGGGAGGGTCACGCTGTGCGTATGGGTCAGGAACGGAGCGAACCGGACCTTGACCGCGACCCGCGCGGCGGGCCTGCCTTCCTCGGCGACGTCCTGGGAAACGCGTTTCGCCAGCACGACGACCTCGGCGGCCATGGCGCCGGGGTCGGTCAGGTTCTGCTGGAAGGTCGTCTCGCGGCTGCGTGATCGTGCCACGTAAGGCGTCGCGGTGACCTCGGCGTCGCCGATCCCGCCGGCGAGGATCCGGTACCACGGGCCGAGTTTCGGGCCGAACCGCGAGGCGAGGTCCGCCGGGTCGGCGCCGGCCAGCTCCAGCACGGTGCGATAGCCGGCTTCGGTGAGCTTCTTCGTGGTCTTGGCGCCGATGCCCCACAGCGCGTCCGTCGGCTTTTCGGCCATGACGTCCCACCAGTTCTCCTGGACGAGACGGAAGATCCCGGCCGGTTTGGCGAAGCCGGTGGCGAGTTTGGCGCGCAGTTTGTTGTCCCCGACGCCGACCGAGCAGGACAGCCCGGTCTCCTCGGCGACCACCCGCCGGATGTCGGCGGCGAGCGCTTCGGGATCGTCGGTGGTGGCGCCCAGGAACGCCTCGTCCCAGCCGAGCACCTCGACCACGACCGGGAATTCCCGCAGCGTCGCCATCACCCGATCGGAGACTTCTTGGTACGCGGGCGCGTCGGTGGCCAGGAAGATCGCTTCAGGGCAGCGTTTCGCGGCGGTTCGCAACGGCATGCCGGACTGGATGCCGAACTCTCGCGCTTCGTAGGACGCCGTGGCCACCACGGCCCGCTCCGTCGGATCCCCGGTGCCGCCGACGACCACGGGCTTGCCCCGCAGCTCAGGCCGCCGGGCGACCTCGACCGCCGCGATGAACTGGTCGAGGTCGACGTGGAGTACCCAGCGTACCCACTCCCGGATGGCCATGAAGCGAGCTTAAGACCGTTCGGCGACCTCGTCGCGCATCCGCTGCTCGTTCTCCTGCAGTTCAGGCGTGAAAGCGTCGCCGAAGTCCTCGGCTTCGAGGATCTTGCGGACTTCGAGAATGGTGTCACCGTTCGGGGGAGTGGGACAGCGCTTCGCCCACTCGATCGCTTCGGCGCGCGAAGGGACGTCGACGATCCAGAAGCCGCCGACGAGTTCCTTGGCCTCGGTGAACGGGCCGTCGGTGACCGTGGCCCCGGCGGCGCTGAGCGTGACGCGCGCGCCCTTCGAGCTCTCCTGCAGACCTTCGCCACCCACGAGGATTCCGGCGTCGAGCATGTCCTGGTTGAACTTCGCCATGGCGGTCAAAGCCTCCATCGGCGGCATCTTCCCGGCTTCGGAATCTTCGTCCGCCTTGATGATGATCATGAACCGCATGCGTCTTCCTCCCAGTGAACCGGACGTATCGCCCGGACTCTACCGGCGCGCGGGAGGACGCTCAGTCCCGCCCGAACCGGGACAGATGCACGATCACCGCCGTCGTCACGGTGATCATCCCGGTCAGCAAGAGGGCCGGACTGTTCAGCACCATGCCCAGCAGCATGAGCAGACCGGCGATGACGTCGAGAGTCAGGACGACCGCCGACCGGAGGAGCGGGGGCCGTGCGGGCTTGCCGGAACGGAGCCTGGCGGCCAGTGCCGGCTCGGTGAGCTCGAACCAGCGCTCGATCTTCTCCAGCTCTTGCCGATCGTGATGGCTCAGCATCGGTTTCTCCTTCGGCGCGCCCCGCCCGTCGACATCCACGGAATACCCAGGCGCGAGGTCGGGTAAGCATCGAATTTCGCGGATTTTCGTATAACGGCCTATACGTCTCGGCGAACGGCACACCCAAGTGGGCCGAATGGTTGCGCCATTAGTGGTTTAGGCACGGGCAAAGATCGTCAAAGAGTGGCGTGATCGGTAGTTTCTGCGCTTGTGGCCACGGCGGCCGCAAGCTGCTTCATCTGGGAGGACGCGAGCGATGACCATACCCACCGAACCGATCGGCAGCATTCCCCGTCCGGCCTATCTCATCGAGGCATTCGGTGAGCACGCGGCCGGGCGGCTCGGCGCCGACGGGCTCGGCGAGGCGCAGGAGAAAGCCCTTGTGGAAACCATCAAGCGGCTGGAGGAGACCGGCTCGCCGGTCATCACCGATGGCGAGCAGGGCAAACCGAGCTTCGCCACCTATCCCTTGGCAGGCCTCACGTCCCTGGCGCCGGACGGCGTCGTCATCCCCTTCGCGGACGGGCACACCCGGCAGCTTCCGAAGCTGACCGCCGGTCCTTTCCGCTACCAGACCTACGCTGACACTTATCTGCGCGAGGCCAAGAAGCACGCGGCCAAACCGGTGAAGCAGGCGGTGATCGCCGCTTCGGCGATCGGGCTCGTCTACCCCGGTGAAGGATTGGCCGGATATGACAAAGAACAGTTCATCGCCGACCTGGTGAATGAAGCGGAAACCGATATCCGCCGCAGTCTCGACGCCGGCGCGGACAGTGTTCAGATCGACTTCACCGAAGGCCGGTTGTCGCTGAAACTCGACCCGTCCGGTGGGCTTCTCCAGTCCTTTGTGGACCTGAACAACGCCGTGCTGGAACGGTTCTCCGAGGAGGAGCGGAAGAAGATCGGCGTGCACACCTGCCCCGGTGGCGACCAGGACTCGGTGCACAGCCTCGACGTCGACTACGCCGGGCTCCTGCCGACGTTGTTCCAGCTGAAGGTGGGCAACGTCTACGTCCAGATGGCCAGCGAGGCGGATCCCGAGCGGGCGCTGCGGGTGATCGCCGAGCACTCCCGCCCGGAGCAGCGGGTCTTCGTCGGCGTGATCGATCCGATCGATCCGCGTGTCGAAACCGCCGAGGAGGTCCGGGACAGGGTCCTGCGGGCGGCTCAGTTCATCCCGCCGGACCGGCTGGGCACGTGTGACGACTGCGGGTTCTCGCCGTTCGCCGACGATGTCTCGACGTCGCGGGAGACCGCGTTCGCCAAGATCGCCGCCCGCGTCGAAGGCACCCGGCTCGCCGCCGAAGCCCTCGGCTGAGTCACGTGAAGGACTCCTTCCCTCGGCTGAGCCG
>NZ_NMQT01000138.1 GCF_002234405.1 Amycolatopsis thailandensis
TGATAAAGAGGGTTCTAACCCTCTTTATCACTCACGACCCCGTCACGAAGCCGAGCAAAGTGCCCAAAACGGGCACCCCAGCTGGAAAAATCGTCCCTTGTGGACAGTTGGGGTCGCGATCGGCTCCAGCGGACCGGTTCAGGTTGTGCCGCGAAGGTCTTGCTCTGAATCCAACGGAGAAGCCCTGCTCGACCGGAGGCTCGATCACGCCATGTTCGCCCTTCCCTCTCGATAGAACGACTTGCCACTCACGACCACCCCGACCGACGCCTCACCCACCCCACCAGCAGCCGCGACGCGAAGGGGCCTTTCCCCACATGCGACGCGACGAAGGGCGCTTTCCCCGCATGGCATGCGGGGAAAGCGCCCTTCAGCCCTTACGCTCAGAGCCCGATCGCGCCGAGGGTGCCGCTCAGGACACCCTGGTCGTGGCCGCCATCGGTGCTGGAGTGGGTCTCACTGGACCCGGCACCGTCCTGGCCCGCCCAGCCGCTGTGCTGCTGGTACTGGCTGTCGCCGTTCTTGCCGGCGGTCGCGGAGGTGCTGTCGTGCGCGGCCCCGTCCGGTCCCGCGGCAGCCGAGTTCTCGTGGAACGAACTCGACCCGCGATGGGTCTCGGACTGCACGCTGTGCGTCGCTGCGCCGTCCGGTCCGGCCTGGACTTCGGTGCTGCCGAAGCTGTCCGCCGAGGCGATGCCGGCGGCTCCGATCATCAGCGGCAGAGCCAGTGCCGAAGCGACCATGGTGCGGCGAATAGTACGCATGAGAATTCCCCGTTTCCTTACGGTTGTGGGATTTCTGTTCGGGACGCTGTCACCGTCCTGACCACAGGCTGCCCGTCGCCGCGGGAGCTCATGCGTAGGAAAGCTGTGAACGATCACACCGCGCGGGCGGCCCATCCGGCTCCGGCAGGCCTCCGAAGCAGCGGTCAGGCGTGCTTGGTCGCGGCCGCCGCCTCCAGCCCGAGGATGCTGATCGACCGCTCCCGCATCTCGACCTTGCGCACCTTGCCGGTCACCGTCATCGGGAACTCCTCGACGACGTGGACGTAGCGCGGGATCTTGTAGCGCGCCAGCTTCCCCTCGCAGAACTCCCGCACCGCTTCGGTGGTCAGCGGTGCCGCACCCTCGCGCATGCGGACCCACGCCATCAGTTCCTCGCCGTACTTGTCGTCCGGCACACCGATGACCTGCGCGTCGAGGATGTCCGGGTGGGTGTAGAGGAACTCCTCGATCTCGCGCGGGTACAGGTTCTCCCCGCCGCGGATGACCATGTCCTTGATCCGGCCGGTGATGTTGACGTACCCGTCGGCGTCCATGATCGCGAGGTCGCCGGTGTGCATCCACCGCGCCGCGTCGATCGCCTCGGCCGTCTTGTCGGCCTGCTCCCAGTACCCGAGCATCACCGAATAGCCGCGGGTGCAGAGTTCGCCCGGCTCGCCGCGGGGCACGGTCAGCCCGGTCTCCGGATCGACGACCTTGACCTCCAGATGCGGCCCGACCCGGCCGACCGTCGACACCCGTCGCTCCACCGAATCGTCCGCGCGGGTCTGCGTGGACACCGGCGACGTCTCGGTCATGCCGTAGCAGATCGACACCTCCGCCATACCCATCCTGTCGATGACCTGCTTCATCACCTCGACCGGGCAGGGCGAGCCCGCCATGATGCCGGTGCGCAGCGAGGAAAGGTCGTGCGAGGCGAAGTCCGGGTCGGCCAGTTCGGCGATGAACATCGTCGGAACCCCGTACAGGGAGGTGCATTTCTCGGCCGCGACGGCTTCGAGGGTGGCCTTCGGCTCGAACGCGGGCGCCGGGATGACCATGCACGCGCCGTGCGTCGTCGCCGCGAGATTGCCCATCACCATGCCGAAGCAGTGGTAGAAGGGCACGGGGATGCACACCTTGTCGGCTTCGGTGTAGTTGCAGAGTTCGCCGACGAAGTAGCCGTTGTTGAGGATGTTGTGGTGGGACAGCGTGGCGCCCTTGGGGAAACCCGTGGTGCCGGAGGTGTACTGGATGTTGATCGGATCGTCCGCGGACAGCTCGCCCTGCCGCTCGGCGAGCCGCTCCGGGTCGGCGCCGCGCCCGTTCTCCAGCAGCGACGTCCACTCGGCGCTTTCGAGCAGCACGACGTGGTCCAGCGCCGGGCACTTCGGGCCCGCTTCGGCGATCATGCCCGCGTAGTCCGACGTCTTGAAGGACTCCGCGGCCACGATGAGCTTGATCCCGGCCTGGTTCAGCACGTACTCGAGTTCGTGCGAGCGGTACGCCGGGTTGATGTTGACCAGGATCGCGCCGATCTTCGCGGTGGCGTACTGGACGCAGGTCCACTCCCACCGGTTCGGCGACCAGACGCCGACGCGGTCGCCCTTCGCGATCCCGAGGTCCAGCAGGCCCAGCGCGAGCGCGTTCACCTCGGCGGCGAGTTCGGTGTAGGTCCAGCGTTTCCCGGCCGCGCGGTCGACGAGCGCGTCCCGGCCACCGAAGGCGGCGACGGTGCGATCGAAGTTGTCGCCGATGGTGTCCCCCAGCAGCGGGGTGTCCGAGATTCCCGATGCGTAGCTCGGTACTGCGGGGGCGTCGGGCATGGAGAACTCCTGCGTTCGGCGGTAGCGACGCGTCGAGTCTAGGAAGGCGGCGTGACGGCGGCCACCTGCAAGTGGAGACCCGCGCCACCTCAGGGGAAACCCGGAGGCCGGGTCCGGCCATGCCCGATATCGTCGGGGACATGCGCCTCTACATCGTCGATGCCTTCACCTCCGAGGCCTTCTCCGGTAACTCCGCCGGTGTCGTGCTGCTGGACTCGCCGGGCGACGCGGGCTGGATGCAGTCCGTCGCGGCCGAGTTGAAGCACGCCGAGACGGCCTTCGTCGAGGTCGGTGGCGAAGGCCCGAAGTCGCTTCGCTGGTTCACGCCGGAGACCGAGGTCGACCTGTGCGGGCACGCGACGCTGGCGACCACGCACGTCTTGGGCGGCGAGCAGACCTTCACCACGAGAAGCGGCGAGTTGCGCTGCCGCGCCGAAGACGGCTGGGTGTCGATGGACTTCCCGTCGGATCCGCCCCGCGAGTCGGACGACGATCTCTCGTCGATCCTGCCAGGCGTCTCCTTCGACTACGTCGGGCGCAGCCTGCAGAACCTGTTCGCGGTGGTGGACGACGCCGCCGTGGTCCGTTCGCTGGAGCCGGACCTGGCCGCGCTGCGCGCGCACTGGACCGGACGGCTGATGGTCACCGCTCCGGGCGACGTCGAGGGGATCGACTTCGTGACCCGGTTCTTCGCGCCGGGTGTCGGCATCGACGAAGACCCGGTCACCGGGTCCGCCCACTGTGTTCTCGCGCCGTACTGGGCCGCGCGTCTCGGCCGGGACGAGCTCGTCGGCGAGCAGGCCTCGGCACGCGGTGGCATCGTGCGCATGAATCTCGAAGGTGACCGCGTCCTGCTTTCGGGGCAGGCCGTCACCGTGGCCAGCGGGGAGTTGCACGTCTGATGCGCCTGATCCTGAACGTCATCTGGCTCGTGCTGTGCGGCCTGTGGATGGCCCTCGGCTACGTCGTCGCCGGCGTCATCTGCTGCATCCTGATCGTCACCATCCCGTTCGGGCTGGCGTCGTTCCGGATCGCGGCCTACGCGCTCTGGCCGTTCGGCCGCACCGTGGTGGACCGGCGTGACGCCGGCGCCGCGTCGGTCATCGGCAACGTCATCTGGTTCATCTTCGCCGGGCTGTGGCTCGCGATCGGGCACGTGCTGACCGGGGTCGCGCTGTGCATCACGATCATCGGGATCCCGCTGGGCGTGGCGAACTTCAAGATGATCCCGGTCTCGCTGATGCCGCTGGGCAAGGAGATCGTGGAGCTTCCGTAGGGCGCTCCGGCCCGGGTTTGTGTCATGAGGGGTCCCCTTCGGACATTTTTTGTCCTAAGGGGACCCCTCATGACACACCCGGGAGGGGTCAGTCTTCGGGTTCCCACGGCAGCGGGATGATCAGGCAGGGGCCGCCCACGAACAAGCCGCCGTCGATCCCCAGCGCCTTCCCGCCCGCGTAGAGATACGGTCCCTCGATCTGCGCGGGGTGGATCCCGAGCTGGTCGGCGATGACGCTGTGCCCGTGCACGATCCGCTCGCCGCCGAGCCGGTCCATGAGCTGCTGCGCGACGTCGGCGCCTTCGGGCCCGCGGAAGGCGTAACGCGTGGTCATCCGCCGCCACACGTCCCACCAGGACTCGATGTCGCTGCCTTCGAGGATCTCGCGGCCGCGCGCGTTGATCTCGTCGATGTCCTCGCCCCAGCCGAGGTATTCGAGCGTGTCCGAATGCATCAGCAGGTGGTCCGCGGCCAGCGTCAGCATCGGGCGCGACGTCAGCCATTCGATGTGCTGCGGGGTGAGCCGGTCCTGATCGGAGAGCAGCCCGCCGTTGATCTCCCAGCTGCGGGCGAAGCTGCGCGGCCCGAAGTCGGACGGCACCTCCGTGTCGCCGAAGTGGTACATCCCGAGCAGCAGGATCTCGTGGTTGCCCAGCAGCGTCCCGCAGTGCCCGCCCGCTGTCGCGGCCTGTCGTTCCAGCCGCATCACCAGGTCGATGACGCCGACGCCGTCGGGGCCCCGGTCGACGAAGTCGCCCAGGAACCAGAGGGTCGCTTCGCCACCGGCCCAGTCGTCGTCGGAGTCGAGCAGCCCCTTCTCCCGGAGCGCCTCGGCCAGGTCGTCCCGGTGTCCGTGCACGTCACCGACCACGTAGGTCGGTGACGTGGGCTGATCGTCGTGCATCTTTGTGACGATAATCCCTCCGTCCGCCGCCGACTCGCTCAGCCTTCGCCGAACGGGTCACCGGTCCGCCCCACCAGATCGGCGATCGAGTCGATGATCATGGTCGGCCGGTACGGGTAGTGCTCGGCGCTTTCCCGGGTGGAGATGCCGGTCAGCACCAGGATCGTCTGCAGGCCTGCCTCGATTCCCGAGTGGACGTCGGTGTCCATCCGGTCGCCGATCATCAGCGTCGACTCCGAATGCGCGCCGAGTCGCCGCAGCGCCGAGCGCATCATCAGCGGGTTCGGCTTGCCGACGTAATACGGCGAACGGCCGGTCGCCTTCTCGATCAGCGCGGCGACCGAGCCGGTGGCGGGCATCGAACCCTCCATGCTCGGGCCGGTGGCGTCGGGGTTGGTGGCGATGAACTTCGCGCCGCCCTCGATCAGCCTGATCGCGCGGGTTATGGCGCTGAAGCTGTACGTGCGCGTCTCGCCGAGGACGACGTAGTCCGGGTCGCGTTCGGTCAGCACGTAGCCGACCTCGTGCAGCGCCGTGGTGAGCCCGGCCTCGCCGATCACGAACGCCGAGCCGTTCGGCCGCTGCGACGCGAGGAACTTCGCGGTCGCCAGCGCGGAGGTCCAGATGGCCTCCTCGGGGATGTCGAGACCGGTCCGCTCGAGCCTCGCCCGCAGGTCGCGCGGGGTGTAGATCGAGTTGTTGGTCAGCACCAGGAAGCCGATGTCGTTGGCGCGCAGTTCCTTGAGGAACTCGTCCGCGCCGGGCACGAGATGCTCCTCCTGCACCAGCACGCCATCCATGTCGCTGAGGTAGGTCCAACGGCGCTCGTTCATGGGTCCCACCCTAATGTTCCGCGACGGCGTGAACAGCCACGGACGCCGCCTTGACCGAAAGATCGACCGGTGTCCCGGGTTCGAGCGCCAGTTCGGCGACCGCGGCGGGGGTCAGATCGGCGGCGAGGCCGGCCGCCCAGCCGTCACCACGGGACCGGACGCGGATCACCGGTCCGTGTGGTTCGAGCGCGTCGACGAATCCCTCGACGGTGTTGCGCGGGCTCCCCCGGTGCTCGCCGTCTTTCAGGTACACGGCGACGGCGCTGGGCGGGAACACCGCGACCGCCGCTTCACCCTCGGCGACGTCTTCCGCCGGGATTCCGGCCAAAAGCCCGCTCGAGGTGCGCAAACCGCCGTCGACGGCGATGCCGGGCACCAGGTTCAGCCCGGCGATCCGCGCGGTGAACGCCGTGCGCGGCGCGGAGAGGACCTTGCGGGTCTCGCCGCGTTCGACGATCCGGCCCCCGTCGAGGACGGCGACGTGATCGGCCAGCGCCAGCGCGTCGAGCGGGTCATGGGTGACCAGCACGGTCGGCGGACCTCCCCGCAGCACCCGCCGGAGCAGGCCGCGGATGGCGGGCGCCGCGTCGATGTCGAGAGCGGCGAAGGGCTCGTCGAGCAGCAGCAATCCCGGCTCGGCCGCCAGGGCCCGCGCGATCGCGACCCGCCGCGCCTGCCCGCCGGA
>NZ_NMQT01000139.1 GCF_002234405.1 Amycolatopsis thailandensis
GAGCCGGATCAGTGCGATGTCGTTCGGTCCGGCCTGTCCGCTGTAGCGGGGGTGCTTGATCATGCGCGAGGCCGAGGAGAGGGTTCCTCCGTATTGCCAGGTCTTCGAGCCGATGCGCAGCTGCATGCCCTGCTGCTGGGGAATGCAGTGCGCCGCGGTCACGACCCACTGCGAAGAGATCAGGGATCCGCCGCAGCCATGGCGGCCGTTGACCTGGAGCGAAGCGATCCACGGGAAGTCGCCGGACGCCTGTCCGCCACCGACGATGGCCGGGCCGACCTGCCCGGGTTCCTGTGCCGCCACCGGCGATGCCACGGACAGCGCCGCCGCGCCCGCTACCAGCGGGATCAGGGCGACGCGCAGCAGGGTACGCAGTCTCATGTGGAGTCCTCCTCGACATTGAAGGGGATTTGCGGGAATTACTTTCGCCGCGCGAGGGCTTCCGGAGAACTCCCGGCTTTGTATAGCGTTCGTCTATGGAACTGGGGTTCCGGCAGTTGCGGGTGGTCCGCGCCATCGCCGAGACGGGGACACTGTCCGCCGCCGCGGCCGCCCTCGGCCTGACCCAGCCCACCGTCACCGAAAGCCTGCGCCGGGCGGAACGCGCCGCGGGCGGCCCGCTGTTCCATCGG
>NZ_NMQT01000014.1 GCF_002234405.1 Amycolatopsis thailandensis
CCCGGCGGGATCGCGCCGGTGCACGCGAACGTGGAGCGGGACTGCGGGGTCTACGTGGAGGCGAACGTGTGGATGGAACACCCGTTCTGAGCGGGATCGCGCAGAGCCACTGACCCGGCCGCCGGGGCATTCCTCGCGATTTCCGGCGGGATCGTCGCAAGGTAGGCACTGCCGCCCGGCCGTGCCGCACAGTGGACGCCATGGACATCTCGCGAGTCGGCTTCGCCGGGCTGGGCAGTATGGGTGAGCCGATGGCACTGAACCTGGCGCGTGCCGGGATCCCGTTGCTCGTGTGGAATCGCACCCCGGGTAAAGCGGACGGGGTGGCCGAGGCTGCCGAAGACGTGGCCGGCCTCTTCGCACGGTGCGAAGTCGTGATCCTGATGCTCAAGGACGCGGCCGCCGTCGACGCCGTCCTCGGCCGCGGCGGTCCCGCGTTCGCCGGGCGGGTGGAAGGCCGCACGATCGTCCACATGGGAACGACGGCGCCGGATCATTCCCGCGCGCTGGAGACCGAGCTCCTCGCGGCCGGGGCCAAGTACGTGGAGGCGCCGGTCTCCGGTTCGCGGGTCCCCGCGGAGGCGGGGGAACTGGTCGCCATGCTCGCCGGTGACCCCGGCACGATCGACGAGGTCCGGGAGCTGTTCGAGCCGCTGTGCCGGGAAACCGTGGACTGCGGGCCGGTGCCCAACGGGCTCCTGATGAAGCTCGCGGTCAACGTGCACCTGACCGGGGTCGTGACGAGCCTGGCCGAGACCGTGCACTTCGCCCGCGGTCACGGGCTCGACCTCGGCCTGCTCGCCGGGGTGCTCGGTGCGGGGCAGCTGGCCAGCCCGATCTTGCGGGTCAAGGCTCCGAAGCTGGCCGAGGAGGATTTCGCGCCGCAGGCGTCGATCGCGAACGTCCTGGCCAACGTCGAGCTGATCGCGGCCGCGGCGGACGAATCCGGACTCACCTTGCCGCTGCTCCGGGCGGCCCACGCCCTCTACGCCGAGACCGAGCAGCTCGGTCTCGGCGCGGAGGACATGGTCGCCGTCGTCAAAGCCCTCGAAGCCCGCGCGGAACTCGCGTGATCAGAGCCGTGACTCGCGTGTCTGAACCCGTGACTCGCGTGATTGGAGCCGTGACTCGCGCCCCGCCACTCACGAGGCCGCTAGCGCAGGGCGGCGGCGATCCGGCCGGCGGCCGCGAAAGACTCTTCCTCCGGCTCCCCGAGCAAGGGGAGCAGGATGACGGATTCGGTCCCGGCCGCGTACAGCGCGCGGATCTGCTCGACGCAGCGGTCGAGCGGGCCGCTGACGCTCAGCCTGTCGATCCAGTCCGGTCGCAGGCGCCGTGCCAGCTCGGCCCGGTCGTCACCCGCGGCGGCGACCTCGGCCAGCAGTTCGGCGCCGAAGTCCAGTGGCTCCAGCGCCGGGCCCGAGTTCGGTCCGATCGCGGACGCGACGTCGGACCGGGCGCGCTCGCGGGCCCGCTCGGGATCGTCGTCGAGGGCCAGCCAGTTGTAGGTGGCGATCGAGTGGGCCTCGACGCCGATGAGGTCCCGTGTCGCGCGGACGTACTCGGGCGTCGCCGGTTCCGCCAGCAGCGTCCCGTCGGCCACCCGGCCCGCCGCCGCGAGGGACTTCGGACCGCGGACCCCGGCGATGAGCTTCGGGGGTACCGCGGGCGGGAACTCCAGCTCGACCTCGTCGAGCCGGACGTGCTTGCCCTCGAAGGAAACCCGCTCACCCGCCAGCAGCCGCCGGATGACCGTCAGTGTCTCCTCGAACGCGGCCAGCGCCGAGCGCGGCCACGCGTCGATCTGCCGCATCCAGCTCGGCACGCCGTGCCCGAATCCGACGATCAGGCGCCCCGGGTGCAGTTCCGCCAGCGCCGCGATCTCCATCGCCGCGATGGCCGGGTTCCTGGCCACGGCGGGCATGATGCCGATGCCGAGAGTGATCTTTTCGGTCGCCGCCAGCACCGTCGCCGCCGTGGCGATCCCGCCCGCGTAGAAGCAGTCCTCGACGATCCAGACCTCGTCGAGGCCTTCCTGTTCCGCGCGGCGGGCCAGACCGGTCAGCCGCGCGGCCGGCAGTTCGCGCGGGATCCTGACCCCGAGTCGTGAAACCATGAAGTTCTCCGTTCCTTCAAACGCGCCGAAGCACGCGTAACAGGTATTCCTTGCGATCCAACGGGTTGTGATCGGTCCTCGATCGCGACGGCACCGGGCCCCGGACGGGCCGGTAGCCGTGGAAGACCGTCTCCATCGCTCCTTCCCCTCGCGTCGCCGACGGCAGGAGCCGGTGCACCTCATGGGTTTTCGCCGCAGGGATCTCGCCTTCGAGCTCCGCCGTCCCGTCTTTCGTGAACGTCGTGCGCGGGACGGCGCGAGCTTGCGCCAGCAGCGCGGTGACCGGGCCGAGCGTGTCGGCCGGAGCCTGCAGGGTGAACCGGTGCAGCGGTTCGTGCACGGTCGTCCCGGCCTCGCGCAACGCGGCCATCAGCACCAGCGGCGTCAGGTCGCGGAAGTCGCCCGCGGTGCTGGACATGCTCTTGTCGAAGGTGCCGTGGGCATGGCTTTGCCTGGCGTAGTAACCGGAATGCGTCATCGTCACCACGCAGTCGAGCACCTCCCAGCCGTGGACGCCCTCGCGCAGCGTCTCCTTCACCGTGTCCTCGACGGCTTTGACGAAGGAGTACGGCATCGAGCCGAGTTCGACCTCCAGCCGGAACGAGATCCCGCTCCCCGCCTCGCCCGGCTCGACACGCAGTCCCACGGTCGCCAGGAAGGGATTGGGTTCCTTGTCGATGAGTTCGGCGGCGGACCCGGTTCCGGCGACATGCTCGACGCAGATCGTGGTCGTCTCGCTGAACGTGACGTCGACGCCGTACTCGTCCGCGAGCGTCGCCTGAATGACCTCCTTCTGCACCTCGCCGTACAGCGAAAGCGAAGTCTCCCGCCGGACCTCGTCGTGCCGCAGACCGATCAGCGGGTCCTGTTCGGTGAGCCAGGTGAGCGCCTGGTGCAGTGGCCCGCGATCGGCCGGGCGTACGGGGGTGACGACGGTTTCCAGCGTCGGCGGCGAGAACAGCGCCCGCGGCGCGTGGTCGGGCCGGATCCCGAGCACGTCACCGATCCGGACGTCGAGCCCCGACAGCTTCGCGATCCGCCCGGCTCCGGCCGATCCCGACGGCACGGCCGAGCCGTTGTCGAAGACGCTGATCGCGGTGATCTTGCCTTCGCCGTCGCCGAGCGGGACCTTGTCGCGGACGGCGACGCTGCCGGAGAACAGTCGTACGTAGGCGATCTTCTCACCGCCCGGTGCGCGTTCGACCTTGAACACGGTGCCGGAAAGCGGTCCGCCGACGTCGTTTTCCTTGGCGGGCAACAGGTTCTCGATACCCTCGCGGAGGGCGTCGATACCGGCGCCGGTGATCGCCGAGCCGAAGTAGACCGGATGGACGAGCCCCTCGGCCACTTTGGCGGCGAGCTCGGTGTGGAGGCGCAACGGCGTGAACCCGCCGGGGTCGGTGAGGTATCCGGTCAGGAAGTCCTCGTCGAGTGCCGACAGCACGTCGATCACCCGATCGGGTTCCATCGTGACGGCCGACGGCGTGAGTTTCTCGGCTATTTCCCGAAATACGCGGCCCGGGTCGGCGCCTCGACGGTCCAGTTTGTTCACGAACAGCAGGGTCGGGATTTCCAGCCGTCGCAGCGTCCGCATCAGCACACGGGTCTGTGCCTGGACGCCTTCGACCGCCGACAGCACCAGGACGGCGCCGTCGAGCACGCCGAGCGCGCGCTCGACCTCGGCGATGAAATCGGGGTGGCCGGGGGTGTCGATCAGGTTCACGGTGACGTCGCCGACGGCGAACGACACCACGGCCGCCTTGATGGTGATCCCGCGGGCGCGTTCCAGCGCCAGCGAGTCGGTCTGCGTGCTGCCGTCGTCGACGCTGCCCAGCTCGCCGATGATCCCGGCGGTGTGCAACAGCCGCTCGGTCAGGCTCGTCTTCCCGGCGTCAACATGCGCCAGAATCCCCAGATTGAGGGTCTTCACGAGGTGTCTTGTCCTTGAGGTAGACGGAAATTACCCATGGGAAGGACGCAGACACCGGCAAGACGATCATCTCCTAGGTCCAGTCGACTACAGCACTCTCGCGTCGGTGCCGCAACCGAATTACCCTTGAACGCAATTCGTCCTCTGGATGCGGTAGTTGCGTGTGCAAGAACCGCATCCAGAGGACGAAATGCGAAAGGGATCAGGCCAGGTATTCAGCCGCGGCGCGGAGGCTGACGTAGGACCCGCTGAACGTGTCGATCCGCGGGCCTTCGGTGGCGGGGCCGGGGGCGCCGGTCTCGACCCGGATGTAGTCCGCGCCCGACTCCCGCAGCCAGCTCAGGAACTCGCGGACCTCGGGGTGCCGGTGCGCCTCACGCGTCACGACGACGAGGTCGCGCGCGCCCTGGGCGGCTTCGATCGCGGTCGCGATCCCGTCCGCGCCGACCTTGACCGCGCGGGTGCCGGGCACGAGCCCGGTCAGATGCGAGCCGAGCCCCCACGGCATCGGACCGGCCGCGATGATCGGCTCGGTCTCGATGTCGATCACCAGCGGCGGGCCGTCCAGCTTCGGCGTGCCCTGGATCCGCAGGGCCTTGCGCGCCGCTTCCAGACCGAGCCGGTGATCCACCGGCGAGATCGTCGCCGGCACCGGCGGAGTGCCCAGCGCGGCGACCCGTTCGGACGCCTCCACCAGCCGCTCCAGCGGCAGTTCGCCGGACTCGACCGCGGCGGCGATGACCGCCGCGATCCGGTTCAGCTCGTCCTCTTCGAACGACACGCCGCCCAGGCACAGCGCGTCGGCGCCGGCGATCAGCGCCCGCACCGAGGCCCGGCCGACGCCCTCGGTCTTGCCGAGTTCGCCCGCGACGGCGCCCATGTCGAGCGCGTCGGTGATCACCGCGCCGGTGAAGCCGAGTTCACCGCGCAGGACGTCGGTGAGCGCCTTCGGGTTGAGCGTGGCGGGCAGGTCGCCCCACGCGGGCACTACGAGGTGCCCGGTCATCACCGCGCGGACGCCCGCCGCGATCGCCGCCTTGAACGGGACGAGTTCGATCTCGTGCAGCTCCGCCTCGGTCCGGGGCAGCACCGGCAGCGCGTGGTGCGAATCGTCGGTCGCCGCCCCGTGCCCGGGGAAGTGCTTGGCCGACGCGGCCACGCCGTACTTCTGCATCCCGGTGATGTACGCCGCGACATGCGGCGACGCCTTCACCGGATCCGACCCGAACGCCCGGACCCCGATGGAGGGATCCTCCGCCGCCAGGGTCAGGTCCGCGCACGGGGCGAAGTTGATCGTCACCCCGCAGGCGGCCAGCCGTTCGCCGAGTGCCGCGGCGACCGAGGCCGTCAGCTCGACGTCGTCCGCCGCGCCGAGTGCGAGTGGCCCCGGGATGAACGATCCGGTGGCGACGTCGAGCCGGGTGACGTCACCGCCCTCTTCGTCGATGCCGATGAGCACGCCGGGCCGTTCCGCCCGCAGCTGCGCGCTGAGCGCGGCCACCTGCTCGTCGTCGACCACGTTGCGGCCGAACAGGATCACGCCGCCGAGGCCGTCGTCCACCTTGCGGCGCAGCCAATCCGGAGCGGTGGTGCCGTCGAAGCCCGATACGAGAACGGATGCGGCGAGCTTTTCCGGTGAAGACAAGGATTACCCCTTCACTGCGCCTGCGGTCAGGTTGGACACGAGCTTGCGCTGAACGATGATGAAGAACACCAGCGCGGGCACGGCGTAGATGACCGACGCCGCCATGATCCCGCCCCAGTCCACGGAGAACGCCGTGCGGAACGAGGAAAGCCACACCGGCAGCGTCTGCCTGTTCTGGTCGCGCATGAACACGAACGCGAACAGGAACTCGTTCCACGCGGTGATGAAGCTGAACACCGAGGTGGTCACCAGGCCCGGCGCGAGCAGCGGAAGCGTCACCCGGCGGAAGGCACCCGCCCGGCTGCAGCCGTCGATCATCGCGGCCTCTTCGAGGTCGTACGGGATGCCGTTGACGAAGCCGTAGAGCATCCAGCACGTGAAGGGCAGCGTCGCCGCGAAGTACACCAGCAGCAGCGAAGGCAGCTGGTTGAGCAGCCCGGCGTCGCGCATGAGCAGGTACATCGGGATCAGCAGCGCCTCGAACGGCGCGAGCTGGGCGACCAGCACCAGCATCAGGAAGCCCTTGCGCCCGCGGAACCGCATCCGGGACAGGGGGACCGCCGCCAGCACACCCGCGACGAGCGAGCACAGCACCGCGCCGAGCGTGACGATCAGGCTGTTCATGAGGTACGTGGTGAATCCGGGCTTCGTCAGCGCGGTGACGAAGTTGTCGAGCGTCGCCGCGGACGGGATCAGGTCGTAGTCCGGGGACAGGACCTGGCCCGGCGTCTTCAGCGAGGACGTGACCATCCAGTACGTCGGGAAGACGAACAGGAGAGCCACGATCACGCCGAACGCGCCGAGGCCGATCCGCTGGGTCAGGGACTTCTTCATGACAGGTCGGCCTCCTTCGAGCGCACCAGCAGCTGGACGTACCGGGCGGTGAGCAGGATCAGCACGAGCATCATCAGCAGGGCGGCGGTCGCCGCCAGGCCGAAGTGGTTGCCCGCGAGGCCCTTGAGGTACATGTAGACCGGCAGCGTCGTGCTGGTGCCGTCCGGCCCGCCCTGGCGGATCGCCCACACCTGGGCGAACAACTTGAAGTCCCACAGCACCGACAGGAACGTCACCATGGTCAGGATCGGCCGGATCGCCGGCCAGCTGACCGCCCAGAACGCCTGCCAGGCGTTCGCGCCGTCGATGCCCGCGGCCTCGTACTGCTCCTTCGGAACGCCGAGGAGCCCGGCGTAGAGCGTGAACGCCACGAACGGCACGGCCTGCCAGACGACCAGCAGGCCGATCACGGTCAGCGTGCTCGGGCCGGTGGCGAACCACGAGTGTCCGATGAAGCTCTCGAAACCGAGCTTCGCGAGCGTCTTGTTCAGGATCCCGTACTGCTGGTCGAAGATCCACTGGAAGACCGTGGTCGTCGCGAGCACCGGGGTCGCCCACGCGAGGATCAGCGCGACCTGCAGGACCACCCGGACCACCGGGTTCAGGTGCCGCATCAGGAGCGCCATGAACAGCGCGAGCAGCAGGGTGGTGATCACGACCGCGGCCGTGAACACCAGCGTGCGGACCGTGATCTCCCAGAATTCGGAGTCGGACAGGATCTCGGAGAAGTTCTGGAACCCGACCCACACCATCTCCCCGGAGACCAGCTCACGCAGGTCGAGCTTCCGGAGACTGATCCCGATCAGCTGCATCGTCGGCCAGCCCAGCAGGACCAGGATCGCGACCAGCGCGGGAAGGATCAACAGGTACGGCGCCGTCCGCTCGCCGATGCGGAGGCGCCGATTGGACTTCGGGGGTTTGATGCGCGGCGATGCCGGCGGGGTGGCCCCCGCCGGCATCGTCACATCTTTGGTCGTGGTCATCCGCCGATGAGCTTGTCGAGCGCTGCGTTGGCGTCGGCGGTCGCCTGGTCGAGCGTCTTCGTTCCGGTCAGGTAAGCGGTCAGCATGTCCTTGATCGGGTTCTGACCGGACTCGACGTCACCCCACTTGGGGCTGGTCGGGACGGCACGGCCGTTCTTGGAAGCCTCGGCCATGACCTTGGTGAGCGGGTTCGCGTCGAGCGCGGACACGTCGGTCGAGGTACCGGGGACGTAACCGGCCTTGGCCAGCTCGGTCTGGTACTTCGGGGTGGAGAACAGCTTGACGTAGTCCTTGGCCGCGGCCGCGTTCTTGCTGTTGGCCGGGATGACCAGGTTCGAGCCGCCGAGGAAGACCGGGGCCGACTTGTCGGCGGACTTGCCCGGGATCGGGAACGCGCCCGACTTCTCCTTGATCGACGGGTCGGTCTTCGCGGCGGTGTCGGCCTCACCCGGGACGCCGATCATCATCGCGACCTTGCCCGCGCCGTAGATGCCGGCCTGCTGCGGGGTGGCCTCGTCGGCGTCCTTCGGGGCCTTGGTGCCCGAGGCGTCGGTGAGCTGCTTGTAGAACTCGAGCCCGGCCTTCGCCTGCGCGGAGTCGAGGGTCGCCTTGAAGGACTTCCCGTTGGCCTGCGCGATGTCGCCGCCCTCGTCCCAGATGAACGACAGCAGCTCGTACCAGTTCTGGCCCGGCTGGTAGAGGGCCTGGAACTCGGGGTCGCTGCCGAACTTGGCCTTGAGCTTGGTGATCGCGTCGAGCCACTCCGCGCGCGTCTTCGGCGTCGCGGTGATGCCGGCCTGCTCGAACATGTCCTTGCGGTAGATGACCTCACGGTTGGCCGCGTAGAACGGGACGCCGTAGGTCTTGCCGTCGTACTCGCCCGAAGCCTTGAGGCCCTGGAGCCACTGCGCGCCGTTGAAGTCACCCACGCTCGAGGTGAGGTCGGCGAGCACGCCCTGGTTCGCGAACGCGGGGGTCTGGGTGTTGCCCAGCTCGATCACGTCCGGCGGGTTGTCGCTGGCCAGCGCGGTGGTCAGCTTCTGCTGGATGCCGTTCCACTGCTGGATCTCGTACTTGACCTTGACGCCGGGGTGTGCGTCTTCGAATTCCTTGTGGAGCGAGTTCGTCAGCGATTCCGGGGCGGTCCCGGTCATGAGCCAGACCGTGAGCGAGCCGTTCGACGCCGGAGCGCTCGAATTCGTGCTGTCGCCACTACCGGAACCGGCGCAGCCCGCCGTCGCGAGGGTGATGGCGGCGGCGCCCGCAGCCATCTTGAGCCAGCGCTTCACTCGTGCCGTCCTTTCGATGCCCGGCCACTGTGCCGGGCTCCCACAAAATGGTGTAGACCAATGTCGGCAGCGTGGTACGTACCACTCCGACTGTCAAGCGGGTGGCCGGTTCGTTGTAAACGAGCCGCAATCTTTCACCTTGTGTGAGCGCATGATCACGCTGATGATCGGATTTCGAGCGTGTCGACAAGGGCTCGCGAGGCGCGCTGACATGCGGTTTTTCGTTGACTGTCCCGGTGGTCGGTGCATTCGGCCGGTCGCCGTTGCTCCGTTCAGTGGAACACCGCCCTAGCGGTAGTCCTCGTCGTCCTTGGGAGGCTCGATGCCGAAGAGCGCGCGGGTCTGATCCTGGAGGAACCACGCCAGCGTCGCGGTGATGATCAGCAGGACCAGTGGGAGGACCGGGCCGCCGTCGGTGAGGATGAACAGCTCGGTGACGCTCGCGCCCACCATGATGCCCGCCAGCAGCAGCGCCGACGGCCCGCCGAAGCGGGGGACGAGCAGCCCGATCGCGCCGCCGACCTCCAGGACACCGGTGACGTACCGCAGCCACTGTCCGAGGCCGATCTCGGCGAAGGTCTGTTCCGTGTGGCCACCCGCGAACAGCAGGTAGCCGCTGTAGAGGAACTCGGCGGCGAGCACGGCACGCACGATCCACAGCGCGATCGAGCCGAGGGGCAGGCTTCGGATACCGCTGGATCCTCCGGACATGCCGGGATTGTTCTCGAGGTGACGGCCGGGTGGCAAGGGGGCTGAAGGACGCCTTTCCCGCATGTCACGCGGGGAAAGCGCCCTTCGCCGCGTCACATGTGGGGAAAGTCCCCTTCAGCCCCCTTCGCCGAGGAGTATCTGTTCGAGCAAGAGGTCGACGTCCCGGGCGGACTCGGCCTCGCCTATCCGGTGGAACGTTTCGGCGGCGCGGAGCGCGCGGCGGGCGGCTTCCCGGACACGGCCCGCCGCGCTGAGCACGTGGGCGGCGACGTGGTCCAGCTGCGCGTTGAGATGCTCCCTGGCGGGCGCTGTTTCGGTTTCGACGGCGTGCACGGCGGATTCCGCGGCGTCGAGCGCGGTCAGCGCCGCGTCGAGGTCGCCGGACCGCAAGCGCGAAAGCGTCGCGGCGTTGCGGCAGGTGGCGGCCACGTAGCCGCCGCCGATCGCCACGGCCGCGTCGGCCGCCTGCGCGTAGAAGTCGGCGGCGTTCGCGCCGTAGCCGAGCAGGTCCAGTTGTTCGGCGGCGGCCATGCTCACCGAGATGTAGGAGTGCCCGGTGTCGCCCGACTCCGCGAGGATTTCGGCGAGGACGGCGTATTCGTTGAAGGCACGCGAAGACTCGCCGAGCGCGCGGTAGGTGTCGGCGTACATCCACCGGCAGCGGTGACCCCAGTCCGGCAAGCCGCCGAGCAGGTCGATGGTGTGGGGCGCGACGTCGAGCACTTCGTCGTAGCGGCCGGCGCCGTGCAGCGCGGTGACGAGGACGTACCAGTGTTCCGCGTTGTCCTTGCCTTTCGACGCGGCGACCCCGAGGGAGGCGTAGGCGTCGTCGACGGCTTCGGCGAACCGTCCGGTGCCGATCAGGGAGAGCGCCCGAAGCTGGCGGAGATGCCCGCGCAACCGTTCCGGGCCGCCCACGGGCAGCGTCGTCAGCAGGTGCTCCACGAAGACGTCCAGTTCGTCGAGCGATCCTGTGCGCTCATAAGCGATCCGGACCTGTTCGACGGCTTCGACGGCTTTCTCGCCGACGTTCCCGACGATGAAGGCGTCCGTCGCGGCCTGCGCGAGTTCCAGCGTGGTCGCCGGATCCTCGCCGTCGCCGTTCCGCAGCGACGCCTCCAGGCACAGAAGAGTGCCGTGCAGCAAGGGATCGCCAGCCGCGCGAGCGCGTTCCGCCCCACGCCGCAGCGCCTCGTACGCCTCGGGAGTGCGGCCCTGGCCGGAAAGAACGTGCGCCAGCCAGTATTCGCCCCAGCAGGCGGCTCGATCGTCGGTCCCGGCGCGCAACCGCGCCGCGGCCACCGTCGTCAGCGCCACGCCGGTCTCGGCCTGATCGTCGAAAACGAGCCACAAACCGAGCCAGCATTGGTTGAGAAGAAACCGGATCTCGTCGCCCTGGCGCCGGAAGCCGGCGGCCGCGCGCCGCAGCCGCTCCTCGGTGTCGCCGCCTTGGAAGAAGATCGCGCGCAGTTCGGCCAACCGCGGGGCGATGTCGTCCGACACGATGTCGATCGCGGCGAGGCACGCCCGCGCCTCCTCGGGCTCGCACCGGTGATTGTGGATTTCGGCGCGGGTGACGAGTTCCTCCGCCGACAGGCCCGGCGGGGGCAGGATCGGGACTCGGGGCATCGCGGAAGGCAGGAGCGGGACGAATTCCGCGACCGGTTTCGCGGCCATCTTCCGCTCGGCGTGCGCGGTGAAACAGCCGGTCGGATCACCCTCGTCGAGTTCCTCGGCTTCGACGAACGCCGCCGCCCGCATCCGCCGGTGCAGCAGGTCGAGGGTGAGGCCGTCGTAGGGACCGTTGAGAACGAACTGGATCTCGCCGTATCCGGTTTCCGTCAACCGCCGGGTGAGCAGCGCCGCCGAGGCGAAGAACTCCAGCCTGCCGACGGCTTCCGCGTGGTCACCGACACCGTCCAAAAGCGACAGAAGATCGAGACCGGTGTGCTCGTTGCCGGTGAGCGCGCAGAACTCCAGGCGCAGGGCGTGGTCGCCGTACTCCAGCGGGGCCCCGGAGGAGGCCCTGGTCACCCATCGATAGGTCGACGCGGCCTCGGCGTGCTTGCCCGCGGCCGCCAGTGGCACCAGGGTCCGGCAGAGCCTGCTGATCTCGGCCCCGTCCCCGTCGGAGCCCTCCGCGTCCGCGCGGCGTGGTTCCACTTCCATGGTCCTGCCCCCAGAACGATGACGTCGACGCCGGATCTTAACTCCCGGAGTTCTGTCATGGCCCCGCTTTCGGGGGGATCAGGGCACGCGGACGGCGGCGATCTGGGTGGCTTGCCCGATCAACCTGTTCTTTTCGTCCCAAAGCTCGGCGACCTCGTCCATCCGGTCGCCGCCGATCTCGCCCGCGCGCATCCGCACCCGCACCGGACCCGGCGCCGGGATGCCGCGCAGGTACGCGGTGAACTGGATGGTCGGCGCCCAGCCCGCGATGCCGAGGTCGTAGGAGATCGGCGGCACCGGGTCGAGCGCCACGAGCAGGCTCGCCGGGTCCCAATCGGTGCCGTCGGCGAGCCGCAGCCAGGACGAGATGACGCCTTTCCGGGACGGCTGTCCCACCGCGAAGCCCGCCGCGGCCGGGTCGATGCGCTGCTCGACGACGTCCATCAGGCCGATCCGGAAGCCGCCACCGCCGTCGGCGGGCACGGGCAGGCAGTCCTGCTCCGGCGGGATCTCGACGGGGTCCACTCCGGACCACCAGGCGTCGTCGTCCGTCAGGACGCCCTGGGTGATCAGGGCTTCGGTGCAGGGCGCGCCGTTCTGGCTCAGCCGCGCGCGCAGCTGGGTGAGGCCGCGGCCTTCGCGCAGCACCTCGACCTCGACGACCGCGGGACCGGGCTCCGGCGCCACCGAGAACGAACCGCTGATCGCGGTCAGGTGCGGATGCGTGGAGACCTCGGCGGCGGCCTTGGCGAGCACGGCGAGCAGATAGCCGCCGTGCAGCTTCGGCCCGATCGTCCACTGTGGATCGAGCTCGGTGTCGAACACCGGGCCGTCGCCCCGGCGGACCAGGGCGGTCGCGGTCTGGAAGTGCGCCATACCTCAAGCTGACATCGTCAAGTTGACGGTGTCAAGTCAATGCTGGCAGCATCACGGCATGGGCGCGAAGCGGACGAAAGCGCGGCCGGGAGAGGGAGAGAAGCTCCGGGGCGAGATCCTGCGCGCCGCCGACGACCTGCTCGGCGAGGCGGGGACCGACGAGGCGCTGACCTTGCGCGCCGTCGCACGGCGGACAGGTGTTTCCACGCCGTCGGTCTACGCGCACTTCTCGAGCCGTGACGCCTTGCTGGAAGCGGTCTGCCTGCGGGTCTGGGACGAACTCGCGCGCCGGATGCGCGAACACGCCGCCGAGGTCTCCGATCCCATGCGCGCGCTCAGCCGGTGTGCCCGGGTGTACGCCCGGTTCGCCCTGGACCACCCGGTGCAGTACCGGGTCCTGCTGATGCGCCCGTCCGGCGGCTCGTCGCCCGGCGCGGTCGCCTGTTTCCGGCATCTCGCCGACGCGACCGCCGGGTGCGTGCGGGCCGGGATCCTGCGCGGCGAACCGGAAAGCCTCGCGATGGGACTCTGGTCGGCGATGCACGGCTGCGTGAGCCTGCTGATCGCCCAGCCGGGGTTCGACTGGCCGGAAGAACCGGAAGCGCTGATCGACACCGTCATCCGGATGGCGGGGCTCGGGACGGCGCTCGCCTGCCGGGTCCCGCGCGAGGCGATTCCGCCGAGCGCCGAACTCGCGGCCGATCTCGACAGGCTGGCGACGACCTGGACGATGGGAGCCGAGGGGCCTCGTTAGGCTTTGCGCATGCCCGAGACCCCGACGGCCGAGGACCGGCTCCAGGTGCTCGAAGCTCTCACCGACACCGCCCTGGGGCACCTCGACCAGGACAAGGTGATGGCGACGATCCTCGCGCGCGTGCGTGAGTTGCTCGGAGTCGACACCGCCACGGTGCTCCGCCACGACCAGGAGGCCCGCCAGTTGCAGGCGATCGCCGCCTCCGGGATCGAGGAAGAGGTCTACCAGGACGTCCGGGTGGCCGTCGGGGCCGGTTTCGCGGGGCGGGTGGCCGCCCAGCGGCGTCCGGTGATCATCGACCACGTGGACGAGACCACCGTGGTCAACTCGCTCCTCTGGGAACGGGGGCTGCGCACGCTGCTCGGTGTGCCGATGCTCGCGGGGGACGAGCTGGTCGGCGTGCTGCACGTCGGCTCGCTGACGTCGCGCGAATTCTCCGGGAGCGACATCGAACTGCTGAAGCTGGTGGCCGCACGGCTCGCGCTGGCCGTGCAGATCGACCTTTCCACCACCGACCGCGCGGCAGCGGCGGCGTTGCAGCGGAGCCTGCTGCCGGGGCGGTTGCCGGTCATCGCCGGGATGGAGTTCTCCGCGCGCTACGTGCCGGGTACCGAGCCCGGGGTCGGCGGCGACTGGTACGACCTGTTCCCTCTTCCGGGCGACCGTCTCGGCATGGTGATGGGCGACGTCGCCGGACACGGCCTCAACGCCGCCGTGATCATGGGACGGCTGCGCAGCGCGCTTCGCGCCTACGCGCTCGAAACGGACGACCCCGCGGAAGTACTGTCCAAACTGGACCGGAAGGTCCAGCATTTCGAGCCGGGAGCGCTGGCCACCGTCATGTACGGGCTGGTGCCGGCCTCGCGGGGCAGGGTCGCGATCTCCCTGGCCGGGCATCTGCCGCCGGTGCTCGCGGCGCCGGGTCTGCCGTCGGCGTTCGTCGACGTCCCGGTGGATCCGCCCATCGGGGTGACCGGGCCGCAACGGCGAACGACGGACGTCGAACTGCCGCCCGGCGGTGTGCTCGCCTTCTACACCGACGGTCTCGTGGAACGCCGGGATCACCTGATCGACGTCGGTCTGCAGCGGCTCACCGACGTGGTCACCCCCGATCAGCCCGGCGTGGTGTGCGCGCGGGTGATGGCCGCGCTCGTCGGTGCGACCCCGGCGCAGGACGACATCGCCCTCCTCGTGGCGCGGCGGGACCCGGCCTGAGTCACCCGATCGGGTTCCAGCGACCGTTCTCCTTGGCCAGGTCGATCGCCGCCTGACCGCGTTCGGTCATCAGTCCCTCGGCGATCAGGCGGGCGGCCCGCTCGCGATTGAGCCCGCTCCACGTACTCCGCGGGCGGCGCGGGGTGAACCGCAGCCGGGAGCTGGTGGCGTCGTTCTTGCGATGCAGCCCGTCGATCCAGCCGAAGCACAGAGCCTGTTCCATCGCCTCGTGGATGCGGACGCTGGGGATCCCGCTGTTCTTGTGCCGGATGACCAGCCAGACCTCCTTTTCGGAGTCGGCGTGCTCGGCCAGCCACGCGCGCCACTCGGCGGGGGTGGCGGCGGCGAAGGTGGGCTCGTCCATGACCGGGTTCCTTCCGTCGTAACGTCTGTGACCATCATCGGAAGCAAAGTGCTCATCGAGTGAGCACTTTTCGAAGGGAGGTGGTCCCGGATGGAGATCTGGGTGAACCCGGCGTGCGCCAAGTGCCGGTCCGCGGTGTCGATGCTCGACGAGGCAGGGGCCGAGTACACCGTGCGGAAGTACCTCGAGGACCCGCCGACCGCGAAGGAACTGAAGGCCGTCCTCAAGCGGCTCGGACTCGAACCGTGGGACATCACCCGCACCGCCGAGCCGATCGCGAAGGAACTCGAACTGAAGACCTGGGGGCGCACGCCCGCCGACCGCGACCGGTGGATCGAGGCCCTGGCCACGCATCCGAAGCTGATCCAGCGGCCGATCATCACCGCCGACGATGGCACGACCGTGGTCGGGCGCACCCCGGAGGCCGTGCAGGCGGTACTGCCCGGCTGACCGTCTCAGGTGTGGTGAGGCCGGTTGTTCGGGGAGCTGACGCACGGGGACGTTTGGCGACGATTGAGCGTCCGATTCATGCCCATATGGGCTTTTCGGTGGGGGTCGTGAGTGATAAAGAGGGTTAGAACGCTCCTTATCACTCACGACCCCTTCGCAAAGTTACGCAAATTGCCCAAAACGGGCATTCCGGCTGGTAATAGTGTCCCTTGTGGATGGTCGAGGTCGCGATCGGCTCACGCGGACAGTTCAGGTCGAGCCGCGAAAGCCGATCGCGCCATATTCGCCTTGCCTCTCAGTAACCCGAACCGCCACTCACGACCACCCCGCTGCCGCAATGGCCGGGTGAGCCTCACGTGAGCAGCAGCACCAGCGCCCGCGCCCGCGCCTCGGGCAGCCGCCGTCCCCGTTTCGAAGCGAGCCGCACCGCCTGATCGGCCAGTCCCCTCGCCGCTTCCGGCTCGCCCAGGTCCAGCCGGGCGTGGGCGATCTCGGTGAGGGCGTCCGCCTCCAGCAGGAGCTGACCGTTCTCGCGAAGCGTGGCCAACGCCTTTTCGGCGTACTCCAACGCTTTCGCGGGATCGCCGAGACTCCGGTGCGCGAACGCGAGGCCGATCCGGGCGGAGCCCTGTCCGTAGCCGAGGCCGATCTCCGTGAACACCCGCAACGCCTCGTGCAGACCCGCGATCGCCGCCGTGTGCTCACCCCGCCGGTTCCGGACCGTCGCGATGATCTCGGCGGCCGCCGCCTCGCCGCGCCGGTCGCCGATCTGCACGGAGCGGGCGTGGCATTCGCTCGCCAGTGCCATCGCGACGTCGAGACGGCCCGCGTCGCAGTGGGTTTCGGCGAGGCAGTTCAGGGTCGCGGTCTCGCCGAAGCCGAGCCCGGCCTCGCGGGTGTAGGCGAGCACCTGCTCGTGGTCCGCGATGGCCTCGTCGAACCGGCCCAGCGCCCACAGCGCGATCCCGCGTCCGTTGAGGGCGTGGAAGGCGGCTTCGCGCTGACCGGTTTCCCTGGCCAGCCGCAGTGACCGGTCGTGCCAGCCGACCGCCGTCCTCGGCCTGCCGGAGAAGGTGTGGATGACGCCGATGCAGTTCAGCGCCAGCGTTTCCGCCCCGGTGTTGCCCGCCCGGCGGCTGACCGCCAGCGCCTGGCCGTGGAAGTGCAGCGCCTGCCTGGCCTTGCCCTGCTGACTGGACGCGCGGCCGAGGTTGCGCAACGCGTCGGTCTCCGCGTCGAGGTCCTCCAGTTCCCGTGCGGCCGCGAGCGCCTCCTGGAAGTGCTCGATCGCCGGGCCGTAATCGCTGAGGTTGTGCGACATCTGCCCGAGAACGTCGAGCAGGGACAGCCGTGCCCGCACGTTGCCCGTCTCGGTCGCCGACCGCAGCGCGGCCGTGCAGGTCGCGACAGCCTCACGGGCGTGTCCGCTCGCCTGGAGATAGCCGCGCAGGACGTCGATCAGCCGCCAAGCGGCGGGCTGGAACGCCGGATCGGTGGTGGCGCGGGCGATCGTGTCGACCAGGTTGTCCCGTTCGGTGTCCAGCCAGCGCAACGCGGTGTGTTCGTCGAAGACCGGCGAGGCGGCGCCGGCGTACAGCACGCGGGTGGCCGCGGCCGCTGTCTCCACATAGGACTCGATCAGCCGGGACAACGCCGTCAGCGCGGCTTCCTGCAGGTCTTCGGCGTGTCCGCGTTCGGCGGCGTACTCCCGGATGAGGTCGTGGAACTGGTAGCGGCCGGGCGCGGTCCGTTGCAGCAGGTTCGCCGCGGCCAGCCGGTCGAGCGCGCGGCCGGTCGCCACTCGCGAAGCCCCGGCGACAGCGGCCGCCGCGGGCGCGCCGAAGTCCGGACCCGGTGCGCGGCCGAGCATCCGGAACAACAGGCGGTCCGGTTCGGACAGGCGCAGATAGGACTGATCGAAGGCGACCCGCACGGCCGACGACGAGTCGCCGTCGATGGCCAGCTCTTCCAGCCGACCCGAACGGGTCAGCTCGGCGGTGTACTCGGCGATGCCGCGGCCGGTGTCGGCGGCGAGGTTCGCTCCGGCGATCCGCAGCGCCAGCGGCAGATGCGCGCAGGCCGCGGCGAGGGCGCCGACCGCTTCGGGTTCGGCGGCCGTGCGCGCGGGCCCGAGCAGTTCGGCGAGCACGGCACGGGATTCGTCCTCGGCGAGCACACCGAGCGGCAGGTGCACGGCACCCGGATTGACCGCGAGCCCGCGCAGGTCGTTGCGGCTGGTGATCAGCACGGCGCAGCCGGGCCGCCCGGGCAGCAGCGGCCGGACCTGGTCGACGTGCACCGCGTTGTCCAGCAGCAGCAACATCTTCTTGTCCGCCAGCACGCTGCGGAACAGGGCCGCCTGGTCGGCGGGTTCGGCCGGGATCCGGTCCCGGTGCACGCCGAGCGCCCCGAGGAACCGGGTCAGCGCGGCCGACGGGTCGAGCGGCGGACCGGCGGCGTACCCCTGAAGGTTCACGTACAGCTGGCCGTCCGGGAAGTACGGCCGGAACCGGTGGGCGACGTGCACCGCGAACGCTGTCTTCCCGACTCCCGGCGGCCCGGAGATCACGACGTTGCGCCCGGTCGCGGTCAGCCGCAGGCCGGCGAGTTCGGCGATCGGATCCGCGCGGCCGACGAACCGGTGGACGTCGGGCGGCAGCTGGCTGATCGTCTCCCTCGGGGGATCGGCGCCCTCGTCGAGGATCGCGGCGTGGACGCGCCGCAACCGCGGACCGGGCTCGATCCCCAGCTCGTCGGCGAACATCCGGCGCATCGAGCGGTAGGTCTCCAGCGCGTCGGCGC
Source organism: Amycolatopsis thailandensis (assembly GCF_002234405.1). GTDB lineage: Bacteria > Actinomycetota > Actinomycetes > Mycobacteriales > Pseudonocardiaceae > Amycolatopsis > Amycolatopsis thailandensis. The sequence goes on from NZ_NMQT01000014.1 coordinate 18,139, forward strand.
GGCGCCCGGATCGGTCGAGCGCGGTGATGAGCTGCGCCCAGAACGTCTCCTGCCACGGATGTTCCTTGGTGAGCGTGATCAGCTCGGAGACCAGTTCGCGGTGCCCGCCCGCGTCGAGCCCGGCCTCGATCCAGTGCTCCAGCGTGCGGAGGCGGTCTTCGTCGAGCTGCGCGGCTTCGTCACGCCGCAGGGATTCCGACGGGACGTCGCAGAGGGCCGGGCCACGCCAGCACTCCAGCGCCTCGGCCAGCAGCGCGAGTTCCTCGGCGGAATCACCCGCTTTGCCCGCTTCCCGGCCCGCGTCGGCCAGCCGCCGGTAGCGGAGGAGGTCCAGCTGCTCAGGCTCCAGGCGGATCAGGTAACCGTCCGGGCGGGTTTCGATCAGCCCGTCGCCGAGCATCCGGCGCAGCCGCAGCGCGTAGACCTGCGTGCTCTTGCGGGCGGTGGACGGCTGGTCCTCGCCCCAGAGCCGGTCCGCGAGCCGGTCCAGCGAGACCGTCGTGTTGGCCCGCACCAGCAGCGCCGCGAGCAGCACCCGCAGTTTGGGCCCGGCGACCGTCACCGGCTTCCCGTCGCAGGTCACCTCGAGCGGGCCGAGCACACCGAAACCGAAGCGGGGAATACGCGCTCACCTCCCAGTGCGTCAGATTACTGCTGTTGCCCGGTTGAAACCGGCACCTGTCACGATCACCCCCGCGAGGCCTCCCCGATGGCCTCGATCAGCAGGCGGGCGGCGGTGCCGACGGATCCGTCGGCGAGGTTGCCGTAGCCGAGGACGATCCCGGGTGTCCTGGGGGTCGCGCGGTAGTCGTCGAGATCGGCCACGCGCAATCCTTTGACCGCCGCCCGCCGCACCACCTCGGCCGCCCGGACACCGGGCAGGTCGAGCACGAGGTGCAGACCGGCCGCGATCCCGGACACCGGCAGCGGGCCGAGCGCGCAGACCAGCGCGTCGCGCCGCGCCCGGTAGCGGCGCCGGGCCGCCCGCAGATGTCGGTCGTAGGAGCCGTGTTCGAGGAAGGCCGCGAACGCCAGCTGCTCCAGCGCGGGCGGCGTCGGCGAGGGGTCGACCAGTTCGGTCCACTGTGGAGGCAGGGCGTACCAGCCGAGGCCGAGCGCGGGGCTGAGCGTCTTGCTGACCGACCCGAGCAGCACGACCCGCGCCGGATCCATCCCCTGCACGGTCCCGACCGGGCGCCGGTCGTAGCGGAACTCGGCGTCGTAGTCGTCCTCGACGATCACGCCGTCGACGTCGCGCGCCCAGCTCAGCAGCCCGGCGCGACGGGCGGGGGAGAGGACGGTGCCGGTGGGGAACTGGTGGGCCGGGGTCACGAGGACGGCACGGGCGCCCGCCGGGATCTCGTCGACGCGCAGGCCGTCTTCGTCGACCGGGACACCGACGACTTCGAGCCCGGCACGGGTCGCGACGCGGCGCAGCGTCAGCCAGCCGGGTTCCTCGGCCGCGATACGGGTGATCCCGGCGGCGCGCAGCGCGCGGCACACGCGGCCGAATCCGTCGGTGACGCCCGACGAGATCCGCACGTCTTCGACGACGGCTCCCCGGCAGCGGCGGAGGTGGTCGGCCAGCACCGCGCGCAGCCGCGGATGGCCGCCGGGAACGGGGTAGCCGAACTCGCCGTGCGGCGCGTTCGCGAGGACTTCGCGGACCGCCTCCGCCCAGCGTTGCCGGGGGAAGTGGCGCAGATCGGGCAGGCCGGGCGCGAGGTCGATCTCCGGTGGGGTGGCTTTGCGCGGGAGGGCTTTCGCCGGTCCGGTGCTCGACGTCGACCAGCGCACGACGGTCGCCGAGCCGGTGCGCGCGGCGAGGTAGCCCTCCGCGATCAGCTGCTCGTACGCCTGCGTGATCACCCAGCGGGAGAAGCCCAGATCCGCCGCGAGGGTGCGGCTGGGCGGCAGCGCGGCGCCGGAGCCGAGCGTGCCTTCGCGGATCACCGTGCGCAGAGCCCTGGTGAGCCGCTCGTGCCGCGGACCCGGTCCGGAGAGGTCCAGGAGCACGTCCCAAGCCAGATTGGTCTGGGATTTCGTCATGCGAATGGACTGTAGTACCGGACCGATCCGGCCGTATGGTCCAGACCATGGAAAAGGTGGAGCTCGGCCGGACCGGCCGGAAAGTCAGCCAGGTCTCGCTCGGGTGCATGACGATGGGCACCGCCACCGACGTGCGGACCTCGGCGCGGATCCTGGACGCGTACCTCGACGACGGCGGCGACTTCCTCGACACCGCGAACTGCTACTCGTGGTGGGTGCCCGGCGCGGCGGGCGGGGAGAGCGAGGAGCTGCTCGGGAAACTGCTGAAAGGCAGGCGGGACAAGGTCTTCCTCGCGACGAAGGGATCGGCCGCGGTCGCCGACGCCGAAAGCGCGCGCAAGGGCTACCACGAGGACGGCACCGCGGACTGGGACTACATCGGACGGCATTTCGAGGGCGCCGGCGGCGACGTGATCCGGCGCGGCGTCGACGAAAGCCTGCGGCGGCTCGGGACCGACCACATCGACCTCTACTACATCCATGTCGACGACCGGGCGACTCCGCTGGAGGAGACGCTGTCCGCGCTCGACGAGAGCGTCCGGGCGGGGAAGATCCGGCACATCGGCTGGAGCAACGTCCGCTCGTGGCGACTGGAACAGGTCCGCTCGCTCGCGGAACGGAACGGGTGGGCGTCGCCGGTGGCCGTCCAGGTGCAACACTCGTACCTGCGGCCGGTGGCCGATTCGGCGTCGCTGGCCACCGGGGACATGCTCGACTTCCTGCGGGGCAACGAAGACATCGCGCTCGCCGCCTACTCGTCGATCCTGCGCGGGATCTACGACGACTCCGCGCGGCGGCTCGCGCATCCGGTCTGGCAGACCTACGCCGGGGCGGACGGCGAGGCACGGATGGCCGCCGTCGACGCCGTGGCGCGGGAGGCGGGGGCGACCGGGAACCAGGTCGCGCTGGCGTGGCTGCTGCGGCAGACGTCGCCACGGGTGCTGCCGCTGATCGGGCCGCGGACGTGGGAGCACTACGAGGCGATCCGGCCCGCCTTCACGCTGGAGCTGGACGCGTCGCAACTGGCGGTGCTGGACGGCGCGGGGGCCTGACCCCCCGTCGCGTTTAGTCCTCTGAATGCTGTCGTGGAGCCGCCGCAGCGTGCAATGAAGGGGCCTTTCATAGCAAATTTTGCTATGAAAGGCCCCTTCATTGCAGTGCCGGGGGTGGTCAGGACAGCTTGCGGAAGAAGTCCCGGAGATCACCCAGCAGCAGGTCCGGCGCGTCCTGCGTCGCCCAGTGGCTGCCGCGGTCGAACTCCTGCCACGACACGATATTCGCGTGGTCCCGCTCGGCGAACCGGCGCAGCGGACGGAAGTCGTAGGCGAAGCTCGCCAGCCCGGTCGGCGCGGTCGTCGGCTCGGCCGGGTGCTCGGTGTGCTTGTCCTCGTAGTAGAACCGCGCCGCCGACGCCGCCGTGTTCGTCAGCCAGTACAGCGTGGCGTTGGTGAGGACGTGGTCGTCGCTCGTGCCCGACAGCAGTTGCGCGCTCCACGCCAGCTGCCCGGTCGGCGAGTCGGCCAGGGCGTGCGCGAGGTTCTGCGGCGCGCTTTCCTGGAGCTTCGCGTAGCCGGACATGTCGTCGTTGAAGGTCTGGAGGAACTGCATGTACTCCAGCTCCTTCTCGGTCATGCCCTCGAACTCGGCCGGGTCGCCGCTCGGGAACGAGAACAGCTGCGTGACGTGCACGCCGATGACGTGCTCGGCGTCGGCACGCCCCATCTCGGGGGCGACGAACGAGCCGGCGTCGTTCCCGTGCGTGCCGTAGCGCTCGTAGCCCAGCCGACGCATCAGCTCCGCCCACGCGCGGGCCGTGCGGTACCGGTTCCAGCCCTTCTCCCGGGTGGCGCCCGAGAAACCGAAGCCGGGCAGCGACGGGATCACGACGTGGAACGCGTCGGCCGCGTCGCCGCCGTGCGCTTTCGGGTCGGTCAGCCGGTCGATCAGGTCCAGGTACTCGAAGACCGAGTTCGGCCAGCCGTGCGTGAGGATCAGCGGCGTCGCGTCCGGCTCCGGCGAGCGGACGTGCAGGAAGTGGACGTTCTGCCCGTCGATCTCGGTGGTGAACTGCGGGTACTGGTTGAGCTTCGCCTCCCACGCCCGCCAGTCGTAGCCATCGCGCCAGTAGGCGACCAGACGCTGCACGTAGTCGAGGGGCACGCCGTACTCCCAGCCCGGCGTGACCGGTCCACGCTGTACCCCGTCGGTCACCTGGTCGGCGGGCAGTTCGTTCGCCCAGCGGACCTTGGCCAGGCGGTCGGCCAGATCGTCCAATTCGGACTGCGGGATGTCGGCGCGGAAGGGTCTGATCTCTGTGTTCTCGTTCATGAGACCAAGGTAAGCTCCCATTAGGAACATCTCGTTCCTAATGGGAGGGCACGCTCGAAAAATGTTGGAAACTTCGGCAAGGCTGCTCCGTTTGCTCTCCCTCTTGCAGACTCCCCGTGACTGGACCGGCACTGAACTGGCAGAACGCCTCGAAGTGAGCTCCCGGACGGTCCGCAACGACGTCGAGCGCCTGCGCGCGCTCGGGTACCCGGTGAACGCGACCCGCGGTTCCGTCGGCGGCTACCGTCTCGGCGCGGGCGCAGACCTGCCGCCGCTGCTGCTGGACGACGAGGAGGCCGTCGCCGTCGCGATAGGACTCCGCACGGCGGCAGGCGGCACCATCGCGGGAGTCGAGGAGACGTCGCTGCGCGCGCTCGCGAAACTGGAGCAGGTGCTCCCGTCGAGGCTGAGACGTCGCGTGAACGCCTTGCAGGCGTACACGATCCCCGTGCCGAGGGACGATCCCGGCCCGCGCGTAGACGCGAAGACGCTCACCGTGCTGACGGCCTGCTGCCGGGATCACGAGGTGCTGCGGTTCGGCTACCGGAGCCATGACGGCTCCGAGAGCGTCCGCAAGGTCGAGCCGTACCGCCTGGTGAACTGGGGACGCCGCTGGTATCTGGTCGCGTGGGACCTCGACCGCGGCGACTGGCGCACGTACCGCGTCGACAGGCTGAACCCGCGCGTCCCGATCGGCCCCCGCTTCACCCCGCGTGAGCTGCCCGAGGACGTCACGGACCGGGTGCGGCGCGGGGTCTCGGCCGCGGCTTGGCGATACCGGGCCGACGTCGTCGTGCACGCGTCCGCCGAGGAGGTGTCCGCGCGGATCAACCCGGCCGTCGGCACGGTGGAGGCCGTCGACGCGAGCACCTGCGTGCTGCACACCGGCGCCGACAGCATCGAGACGCTGGCCGTCCACCTTGGACTGCTCGGTCACCCCTTCCGGGTCACCGAACCTCCGCAATTGGTCGACCACCTGCGCGAGCTGGCCGGCCGGTATCGCGACGCGACCCGCGTTTAGTCCTCTGGACGCGGCGTGTGGTCGCACCGTCCCGCTGGGCGGCGTTGTGAACGCCACTTTCACAACACTGAAGGTTGCGAAAGTGGCTTTCACAACACCTCGCGCAGGGCCGCGCACTCGTCTGCGGCGGCGGGAAACTCCCGGAGGGCGCGGGCGACCCGCGTTTAGTCCTCTGAACGCGGGGGATCAGTGGGCGAAGGTGGTCAGGAACCGGTCCCGGAACGTGTCCATTCGCGACACCGGCGCGTTCCGGTCCGGGTGCAGGCCGTCCTGCCAGTCCCATCCGGCGACCTTGTCGAGCACGGCCTTGTCCCGCGTGACGACGCTGATCGGCACGTCGCGATCCGCGCCCGCGCCGGCGACGATCGGGTTCGGCTGGTGGTCGCCCAGGAACACGAGCACGAGGTCGTCGTCCCCGTACGTCTCCACGTACGAGATGAGCGAGTTCAGCGAATACGCGATCGAGTCGCCGTACGCGCCGCGCACCTTGGCGGGGTCGGTGAACACCTCGTCGGGCGTTTTCCCTTGCGAGGGCATGGGGTTGTAGACCGAACCGTCGCCGACGGCCGTCCAGTCGACCAGGCGGGGGAGCGGCGTCCACGGCCAGTGACTGGTGACGAGGTCGATCTCCGCCATCAGCGGCGGATGTTCCCGCGCGCGCTCGGCGCGCTGGAAGGCCGAAAGCGTGAACTGGTCCGGCATCGTGGCGTAGGAGAACGGCGGGCCGTGATACCCGATGGTCCGTGAGTCGTAGTAGCGGTCGTAGCCGTAGACCTTGCCCTCCGGCCAGTCCTCCGTATGCGCGGGCACGACGCCGACGGTCTGCCAGCCCGCGCGTTTGAAGGCGCCGCCGAGGGTGAACCGGTCGGTCTTCACGAAGTCGTCGTAGCGGTGCTGACTGTCGACCCAGACCCCGGACTGGAACGTGGAGTGCGCCAGCCAGCTTCCGGCGCTCGTCGTCGGCGAGGTCAGGAACGCGCTGCGCGAGCCGTACCCGGCGCTCTTCAGCCGCGCGGTCCCGGCGTCGAGGACCGCGCCGACCTTGGGCGCGATGTCGGAGTCCTGCACGGCCACCCGCCCGTAGCTCTCGATGAAGGTGAACAGGACGTCCTTGCCGCGCAACGCGTTCAGCAGACCGGACGACGGCGTGTCGCGGAAGGAGTCGGCGGCGACTTCCGCGGCGAAGGCCTCGCGATCGCGGATACCGGCCCGCACCTGGCGGAGGTCTTCGTAGGCGAAAGCGGCCGCGCTGCGCGACGCGAACGGCTGACCCGGGGCGAGCTGCGCGCCGGACACCGCGCACCCGATCCAGACCACGCCGAGCACAGCGGTCACCCTGGTCGACGCGGTGCGCCTGCCCACCACCACCCGGCTCAGCCGCAGCGTCGCCAGCCCCATCAGCACGATCACGACGACGGCCAGCAGCGTCAGCCCGAGGAACGACGCGATCGCCCCCGCCCGGCCGATCGACGTGCCGAGGAGGTCGACGCCGTTGCCGAGGACGCCCCAGTCGAAGACCGGGTCGAACCGCCGGTTCAGCGCGAGCCCGAAGCCGATGTCGATGGCCTTGACGACGGTCAGGAGCCCGAGGACCGCGCCCGCGGACACCGCGACGATCCGCCGGGCGCCGTCGCGCAGCACGAGGACGAGACCCACCCCGAGCAGCGCCTCCACCGGCAGCCGTACGAACGCCTCGGATCCGAGCCCGTCGAGGTCCTTCGGCGCGAGCAGGGCGAACAACACGAGGACGGCGGACAGCGTGGTCACCGCGCTGGACGCGATTTCGCGGGCGGCCGTCCGGTCGCCCGGCAGGCCCACCAGGGCGGGGCGTGGGAAAACCGACAACGCACGTTCCTTCCGCCGGGACAGCCTTCACCGGGTTACACGGAGTGCGGGTCCCGGCGGTTCAAAGGTCGGTAGTCTGCGCCGGTGAGTGATGAGATCTGGGCGGCCCTCGGTGCGACGACCCTCGACGAGGTGCGGCGACGCGCCGCGATCATCGACGCGGTCACCGAGATCGAGCCGGTCGAGGTGGACGGCGCGGAGCGGTTCGCCTGGAACGACGGTGGCGGGCAGTCGGCCGTCTGGTACTTCACGCCGGACAAGCACGCGCTGCTGCTGACCTTCGACCACGAGTCGGCGTTGAACCTGTTCGCCGAGGGGACCTACGCGGAGCAGGTGGCGCTCTACGGGGGCGTCCCCGAGCACCTCGTCCGGCTGGTTCGCGACCGCCCGGAGAACTACGAGTCCCTCAACATCGTCGACGAGGACACGGGGGCCACGATCCTCTACGCCGGTGGCGTGTTCTGGTTCGACGGCGAGCGGTGGGCGCAGGCCGAAGGTTTCCTGGAGCACTGCCGCCGGGAAGGCTTCGACGCGTTCGGCGAGTCGGGGTTCACCTACTGCCTCGGCGACTACCGGTTCGGCGAGGAGTTCACCCCCGAGGCGATCGTCGAAGCCCGCGCCGAGGACGGCTACTACGAGGACGACGCCGAACGGCGGAAGAACCTGGCCGAGATCAAGGAGATCTTCGCCAGGCTTGGCTGATTTCCGGCTCAGCGAACGAACTTCGCCCGGCTGTGGCACCGTTTCAGGAATGAGTCTGCGCCTGGGTCCCCTGTTGAGACACGTCGACGCGACATCGGCGACGGTGTGGGTCGAGACGGACACCGCGAGTGAGGTCGAAGTCCTCGGAACGAGCGCCCGGACGTTCGAGATCCGGGGCCATCACTACGCGTTGCTGGTGCTGACCGGCCTCGAACCCGGCTCGTCCTTCGAATACGAAGTGCGTGTGGACGGCGAAAAGGTGTGGCCGCTGGAGGACTCCGCGTTCCCGCCGAGCCGCATCCGGACGCTGCCGGAGCAGGAGTCGCGGGTCCGGCTCGTGTTCGGCTCGTGCCGCAAGCCCCACGACGGCGACTCCTTCGGTCCGGACGCGCTGGCCGCGTACGCCCGCCGGATGGCCGCGGGCGAGGAAACCGAATGGCCGCAGGCGCTGCTGATGCTCGGCGATCAGGTCTACGCCGACGAGACCACCGACGAGACCCAGGAGTGGCTGGCCCGCCGTCGCGACACGTCGGAGCCGCCGGGGACCGAGGTCAAGGATTTCGAGGAGTACACCCACCTCTACTTCGAGGCCTGGGGCGAACCGGCGATCCGCTGGCTGTTGTCCACCGTGCCGACGTCGATGATCTTCGACGACCATGACGTCCGCGACGACTGGAACACCTCCTACACCTGGCAGCAGCAGATGCGTGCCCAGCCGTGGTGGAAGGAACGTCTGCGCGGCGCGATCATGACCTACTGGGTCTATCAGCACCTCGGGAATCTCGGCCCCGCCGAACTCGCCGAGGACGAAACCTTCCAGAAGGCCATCACCTCCGGCGGGGACAACGCCGACCTGCTCACCGCGTACGCCGACGAGGCCGACAACGAACGCGACGGCACCAAGGGCGCGCGCTGGAGTTATCGCCGTGACTTCGGCGGTGTCCGGCTGCTGGTCATCGACAGCCGGGCGGGCCGGATCCTCGCGGGCGGCACCCGGTCGATGGTCGACGACGACGAGTTCGACTGGATCGAGGAGAACGCCGCCGCGCCGTGCGATCACCTGCTCATCGGCTCCTCGCTGCCGTGGCTGCTGCCCCCGGTCATCTCGCACCTGCAGTCGCTCAACGAGCGCGCCTGCAACCGCCCCGGGTGGCGCGGCAGGCTCGCGGAGAAGATCCGCCAGGCGGGCGACCTCGAACACTGGGCGGCGTTCCGGGCGTCGTTCGAGCGGCTGTCCGCGATGATCGCCCGCGAGGGGCGGCGCGACGAACCGCCCGCCACCATCGCGGTGCTCTCGGGCGACGTCCACCACGCCTACATCGCCGAGGCGCACTACCCCGAACCGGTGACCTCGACGGTCTACCAGCTCACCTGCTCGCCGGTGCACAACGCCATGCCACGCCCGCTCCGGCTCGCCTTCGCCGCCACCTGGTCGTCCTCGGTGGCGTCGCTCGCCCGCCGCTGGGCGACACGCGGCGGTGTCGGACCCGATCCGCTCGCCTGGTCCAAGCTGTCCGGCCCGCATTTCGGCAACGTCATCTCCACGGTCGAGGCCGAGGGCCGATCCGCCGTCACCACGATCGAACAGGCCACCGAAGACGGGCTCGTCGAGGTGGCCAGGCAGAGGCTGGCTTGAGCGGCTCCCGCGCTCGGTAATATCGGCGCGTGACCACCTCTGCCGAAACACTCGAGTTCCAGTCGGAGGCACGTCAGCTCCTCCAGCTGATGATCCACTCGATCTACTCGAACAAGGACACCTTCCTGCGGGAACTGGTGTCCAACGCCTCCGACGCACTGGACAAACTCCGCCTCGAAGCGTTCCGCGACAAGGAACTCCAGGTGGATACCGACGATCTCCACATCGAGATCGACACCGACCCCGAAAAGCGCACCCTCACCGTGCGGGACAACGGAATCGGGATGAGCCGGGACGACGTCGTCGCGTTGATCGGCACGATCGCGAAATCCGGCACCGCCGAATTCCTGAAGAAGCTGAAGGAAACGAAGGATTCCGCGGCCTCGCAGGATCTGATCGGCCAATTCGGCATCGGTTTCTACGCCAGCTTCATGGTGGCCGACAAGGTCACGCTGCTGACGCGCCGCGCGGGATCGGACGAGGGCGTCCGGTGGGAGTCCGAAGGCGAAGGCACGTACACCATCGAGACGGTCCCGGACCTGCCGCAGGGCACGTCGGTCGTCCTGCACCTCAAGCCCGAGGACGCCGAAGACCAGCTCTTCGACTACACCTCGGCCACCAAGATCAAGCAGATCGTCAAGAAGTACTCGGACTTCATCACCTGGCCGATCCGGATGACCGAGGGCGAAGAGACCGCCACGGTCAACTCGATGAAGGCGCTGTGGGCCCGTTCCTCCAGCGACGTCACCGAAGACGAGTACAACGAGTTCTACAAGCACGTCGCGCACGACTGGAACGACCCGCTGGAGACGATCCGGCTCCAGGCCGAGGGCACCTTCGAGTACCAGGCGCTGCTGTTCCTGCCGGGGCACGCGCCGCTCGACCTGTTCATGCGGGAGCGCAAGCGCGGTGTCCAGCTGTACGTGAAGCGCGTCTTCATCATGGACGACTGCGAAGCGCTGATGCCGGAGTACCTGCGCTTCGTGAAGGGTGTCGTCGACGCGCAGGACCTCTCGCTCAACGTCTCGCGCGAGATCCTCCAGCAGGACAGGCAGATCCAGCTGATCCGCCGTCGCCTGGTGAAGAAGGTCCTCTCGACCGTCAAGACCCTGATGGCCGACGAGAACCCGTACAAGTATGAGACGTTCTGGAAGGAGTTCGGCCGGGCCGTCAAGGAAGGCCTGCTGGACGACCACGAGAACCGCACCGCGATCCTCGACATCTGCTCGTTCGCTTCGACGAACGATCCGGAGAAGCTGACTTCGCTGCGCGAGTACGTCGAGCGGATGAAGGACGGCCAGGAGCACATCTACTACCTGACCGGCGAGTCGCGGCAGAGCATCGAGAACTCCCCGCATCTGGAAGCCTTCCAGGCCAAGGGCTACGAGGTGCTCGTGCTCACCGACCCGATCGACGAGATGTGGGTCGACGCCGTCTCCGGGTACGAGGAGAAGCAGTTCCAGTCGGTCGCGAAGGGCGAGGTCGAACTCGACGACGACACCACCGACGAGCAGAAGGAAGAGTTCTCCGGCCTGCTGACCTGGCTGACGACGACGCTGTCGGAGCAGGTCAAGGAGGTCCGGCTCTCGTCGCGGCTGACGACGTCGCCCGCCTGCATCGTCGGCGACACGAACGACGTCACCCCGACGCTGGAGAAGATGTACCGCGCGATGGGCCAGGAAATGCCGCAGATCAAGCGGATCCTGGAACTCAACCCGGGCCACCCGCTGGTCGCCGGGCTGCGGTCCTCGTTCGCCGACAAGGGTGAGTCCGAGGGGCTCGCGGAGACCGCGGAGCTGCTCTACGGCATGGCTCTGCTGGCCGAGGGCGGGGAACTGGGCGACCCCGCCCGCTTCACCAAACTGCTCGCCACGCACCTCCAGAAGGCCCTGTAGCGGGGAGCTGAAGGGGACATTCCCCGCATAAGACGCCACGAAGGGGCCCTTCACCGCATCGCATGCGGTGAAGGGCCCCTTCAGCCCTCTACGGCCGGGTCCGCCAGAGCACCAGCACGAAGTAGGGCGTCCCGACCATGGCGATGACCAGGCCGGCCGGGATCTGGGCCGGCGCGATGACCGTCCGCCCCAGGGTGTCCGCGACGCTCACCAGCACCGCCCCGAGCGCCGCGGCCACCGGGACGACCCGGCCGTGCCGCCCGCCGACCAGCGATCGCGCCAGATGCGGCGCGACCAGGCCGACGAACGCGACGACACCGATCGCGGACACCGCGGTGGCCGCCAGGATCCCGGAAGCCCCGAGCACCAGCAGCCTCGACCGTTCGATGCGCATCCCGAGCACCCGCGGCGTGTCCTCGTCGAGGGCGTGCAGGTCGAGCTCGCGGTGCTTGACCCACAGCAACGGCGTCAGCGCGACGAGCGCCAGCGCCACCGGCGCGACCTGCTCCAGCGTGCGGCCGTAGGTCGACCCCGAAAGCCAGGTCAGCGCCTTGGCCGAGTTCCACGGGTCGGAGACCACGATCAGCAGCGTGATCAGCGCCATCCCGGCCGACCAGACCGCGATGCCGATGATCACCAGCCGGTCCGAATCCAGCCCCGATCGCCACGCGAGCCCGTAGACCAGCACGAACACGATGGCCGCGCCGAGACCGGCGGCACCGGCGATCGCCCACGCGCCGACCGCGGGGACGATGGTGATCAGCGTGATCGCGCCGAGCCCGGCACCCGCGGTGATGCCGAGCAGACCCGGTTCGGCGAGCGGGTTGCGGCTGACCGACTGGATCCCGCAGCCGGACACCGCCAGCGCGGCACCGGCGAGCAACGCGGCCAGCACCCGCGGAAGTCGTTGGTCCAGCACGAAAGTGAGCGCGGTCCCGGTGTTGCCGGTCACCCAGTTCGCGAGGTCGCCGAGCAGCACCACGCGGTCGCCCAGCATCAGCCCGACGACCGGGACCACGACGAGCAGCACGACCAGCACGGCGGAGATCGTCACGAGCCGTCGCGTCGATCCGGCGACCCCGACGCGTCCCGCCGGAGCCGGACGGCGCGAGCCACTGGCCCGGCCGCGCCGCGCCAGCCACACCATCACGACGGCGCCGATGATCGTGGTCACCACCCCGGTCGGCACGCGCACGGCGGCGGCCGATCCCATGATCGCCCGCAGGACGACGTCGGCACCGAGCACCGTCACCACGCCGACCAGCCCGGACACCGGCAGCAGCGCGCGGTGCTTGGCGATCGGCAGCAGCAGTTTCGTGATCACCGGCGCGCTGAGCCCGACGAACCCGACCGGCCCGGCGACGGTCACCGCGGCCGCGGTCAGCGCGACGGTCAGCACGATCGCGCCGACCCGCGTCCGGCGGACCCGGAGGCCGAGCACGGTCGCGTTGTCGTCGCCGAGGGCGAGGATGTCGAGTTTGCGGCCCATCGCGATGAGCGCCACCACGGCGATCACCACGATCGGCGTCATCTGGCCGGTCGCGCGCAGGTCGGACACCGTCAGCGAACCGCTGCCCCAGGCGAACAGCCCGGACGTCTCCTGCTCGAACATGAGCAGCATCAGGATGGTGACCGATTGCAGCGCCAGCAGCACCGCCGAGCCGACGAGCACCAGCCGCGGACTCGCGGATCCGCCGCCCGCCAGGCCCAGCACGATGACGGCCGCCGCGAGCCCGCCCACGAACGCCGCGCCGCCGACCGGGACGAGCGGCAGCGAAAGCCCGAACGCGGAGATGGCGACCACGGCGAAATGCGCGCCCGCGTTGACCGCGAGCGTGTCGGGCGAGGCGAGCGGGTTCCGCGCCACGGACTGCATCCCCGCGCCCGCGACGCCGAGCGAGATCCCGAGCAGCAACGCGGCGAGCAGCCGGGGGACGCGCGAACCCTCCAGTACGGCAAGGGTTTGCGCGTCCCCGTGCCCGAAGATCGCCTTCACCACGTCCAGCGGCCCGGACGTCGAAGTGCCCTGGGCCAGGTGGATGCCGGCCAGGACGGCGATCAGCACCACCAGTCCCGCCGACACCACCGCGGTGCGGACCGTCTGCGGCGACCGCACTGTTTCGACGAGTCCTCGGCGGTGAGAAGTACCTCGGACCTTGGTGGTCATCAGGCGGTGACGGCCTTCACGATCTGGTCGGCGGTCATGATGACCGACTTCGGGCCGCCGAAGGTCCACGTGCCGGACTCCAGCTTGTGGATCTTCTTGGACACCACGAACGGCAGCCGCTGGTAGACGGCGTTCTGCGCGAGCCCGGTGGTGAAGACGTCCTCTTCGGACGCGCTGTAGAACAGCACGGTCTTCGGGTCGGTGATCGCGGTCAGGCCCTCGACGTCGGTCTGGCCGAGACCCCACTGCGGGTCGACCTTGCCGGTCCAGACGTTCTTGAGGCCGACGGCCTCGGCGGTGTCGGAGACCAGGGAGCCCTTGCCGAACGGGCGGATGCTGACGGTGCTGCCTTCGAGGTAGCCGTCGGCCATCAGGAACGGGGTGCCCGCGGCGCCCTTGCCCTCGACGGCCTTCTTGCCCTCGGCGAGTTTGGCGTCCATTTCGGACAGTTGCTTGTCCGCCTCGGCCTCCTTGCCGACCGTCTTGGCGATCAGCTTGAAGTCCTCGCGCAGCCGGTCGAAGTTCCGGGCCGCGTCACTGGACTTGGTGACCACGACCGGCACGTACTTCTCGATCTGCGGCACCAGGGTCGAGTCGCGCTCGTCGGCGATGATGACGACGTCGGGGTTCAGCCCGACGATCGCGTCGACGCTGGGCTCGTTGCGCTTGCCGACGTCCTTGACCTCCGCGGTCAGCGGAACCGCCTTGTCCCAGACGTTGTAGCCCGCGACGTCCGCGGCGCCGACCGGCATGACACCGAGCGAGGCGACCATCTCGGCCTCGCCCCACTCCAGCGCGACGACGCGCTTGGCGGGGGCCTTGAGGTTGACGGCCTTGCCGCGCGCGTCGGTCACCGTGACCGGTCCGCTCGCGGCGGCGGATTCGCCCGGCGCGGCCGCCGTGTTCTCGGTGGTGCCGCAGGCGGACAGCAGCAGGGCCGTCGCCGCGACGACGGCGGCGGTGCTCAGCAAACGCATGGGTTCTTCCTGGTTTTCTCAGGCGGGCCTGGGCGAATGCCGCCCGAGTGGCCTGCAGTGGATCGCGCCCGTCACCGGGTCGTTCGCGACGTGGACGGTGACGCCGTAGGCCTGGGAGAGGTGCTCGGTGGTGAGCACCCGCCCGATGTCACCCGTGGCCACGATGGTTCCCTCGCACAGCAGCACGACCTCGTCGGCGATGATCGCCGCGTGGTCGAGGTCGTGCAGCACCACGCCGACCGCGACGCCTTCGTTGGCCAGATCGCGGACGACGTCGAGGATCTCGACCTGATAGCGCAGGTCGAGATGGTTGGTGGGCTCGTCGAGCAGCAGCACGGAGGTCTGCTGGGCGAGACAGGACGCGAGCCAGACACGCTGGAGTTCGCCGCCGGACAGCTCGTCGACGCCGCGTTCGGCCATCGGCGTCACGCCGGTCAGCTCCATCGCGCGGCGGATCGCGGCGGCGCCGTCGACGTCGACCCCGCGCCAGCCCGAGCGGTACGGGTACCGGCCGTAGGAGACGACGTCGCGCACGGAGACCCCGCTCGGTGTCGGCCGGTGCTGGGTCAGCAGCGTGACCTGACGGGCGAACTCCTTGCCGGACAACGCGTTCCCGCCCCAGACGGCGCGTTCGCCGAGCTGGACACTGCCTTCGCGGGGCTTGTGCAACCGGGCCAGCGAACGCAGGAGCGTCGACTTGCCGGAGCCGTTCGGCCCGACCAGTGCGGTCACCGTGCCGGCGCGCAGCGACAGGGACACGCCGTCCACCACGGCCCGCTCTTGGTGCGCGAGCACCAGGTCATGGCCGGTGAGCAGCGCGTCTTCCGTAGACATGAGGGGAGCCTAACCTAAGGATCGGCCCATCCCCATGTCGCGAGAGACACAGAGCGCGGGGTGATTGTCCGGTTACCCGGCCCGCGCGACTTCCCGCCGTCGCTTGGCCAGCCGCTTCCCGACGATCCCGTGGCGCGGCCCGAACAGGTACACCAGCGTGAACCCGGCGCCCTGGACCAGCACGATCATCCCGCCGGACGCGGTGTCGAGGTGGTAGCTCAGGTACAGCCCGGCCACCGCCGCGAGCACCGAGAACGACGGCGCGATCACGAGCATCCGGCCGAACCTGTCGGTCAGCAGGTACGCCGTCGCGCCGGGGATGATCAGCATCGCCACCACCAGGATCACGCCGACCACCTGCAAGGCCACCACCGCGGTCAGCGCCAGCAGCCCGAGCAGCGCGGCGCCGAGCACGCGCGGGTTCAGCCCGATGGCGTGCGCGTGCGTGGGGTCGAAGGCGTACAAGGTGAAGTCGCGGCGTTTGAGCACCAGCAGGGTGAGCGTGATCGCGCCCAGGACGCCGATCTGGATCAGGTCCGAGGTGTCGACGCCGAGCAGGTTGCCGAAGATGATGTGGTTGAGGTCGGTCTGACTCGGCGTCACCGAGATCAGCACGAGGCCGAGCGCGAACAGCGTGGTGAACACGATGCCGATCGCGGCGTCCTCCTTGACGCGGCTGGTGTCACGGACGACGCCGATCAGCGCGACGGCGAGGAAACCGAACACGACGGCGCCCAGCGCGAACGGCGCGCCGAGGACGTACGCGAGCACGACGCCGGGCAGTACCGCGTGCGAGACCGCGTCGCCCATCAGCGACCAGCCGATCAGCACCAGCCAGCACGAGAGCACCGCGCAGACCGCGGACGCGATGACCGTGGAAGCCAGCGCCCGCACCATGAAGTCGTAGCTCAGCGGTTCGAGGAACAGGTCGTAGAGACTCACGCGGGTTCCTCTTCCCGTTGCAGGACATCGAGTCCGAAGGCCAGCGCGAGGTTCTCGGGCCGGAGCACCTCGCCGGGGGAGCCGTGCGCGAGCACCTTGCGCATCAGCAGGATCGCTTCGTCGGCGAGACCGGGCAGCGCGTGCAGATCGTGGGTGGAGATCAGGACCGCGGCGCCGTCGGCCGCGAGTTCCTTGAGCAGCCGGGTGATCGTGGCCTCGGACCGCTTGTCGACGCCCGCGAACGGCTCGTCCAGCAGGAGAATACGGGCGCCCTGGGCGATGCCGCGCGCGACGAACGCGCGTTTGCGCTGCCCGCCGGACAACTGGCCGATCTGCCGTCCGGCGAGTTCGGTCAGCTCGACCCGCTCCAGCGCCTGCTCGACGGCCTCGTGGTCGGCTCGCCGCGGCCTCCTGGTGAAGCCGAGACGTCCGTAGCGGCCCGTCATCACGACGTCCCGTACCGACAGCGGGAACGACCAGTCGACGTCCTCGCTCTGGGGCACGTAACCGATCGCGCCGGTCTTGCGGGCCAGCGCGGGTGTGCCGCCGTCGACCGAGACCGTGCCGGTGTCCGGGCGGACCATGCCCATGATCGTCTTGAACAGCGTCGACTTGCCGGAGCCGTTCATCCCGACCAGTCCGCAGACGTGCCCGTGTTCGAGCGTGACGTCGACACCGTCGAGGGCGAGGACGTCGCCGTAGTGGACGGTGACACCTTCGACGCGGATCGCGGCGGTCACGGCTTCGCCCCGGTGAGGGCGGCCACGATCGTCTTCGCGTCGTGGCGGATGAGGTCGAGATACGTCGGCACCGGACCTTCGGGGCCGGACAGGGAATCGACGTAGAGGACGCCGCCGAAAGCGGCACCGGTCGCGGAGACGACCTGGCGCATCGGCGCGTCGGAGACGGTCGACTCGCAGAACACCGCGGGGACCTTGTTCTCCTTGACGAACCCGATCGCGCGGGTGATCTGCTGGGGCGTGGCCTGCTGTTCGGCGTTGACCGCCCAGATGTACCGCTCGGTGAGGCCGGCGTCGCGCGCGAGGTAGGAGAAGGCACCCTCGCAGGTGACCAGCGCGCGCTCGTTCTTCGGCAGTCCGCTCAGCGCGCCGGTCATCTCGTCCTGGACCGCTTGCAGTTTCGCCTTGTACGCGTCGCCATTGGCCTTGAACACGGCAGCATCACCGGAGGAGACCTCGCTGAACGCCTTCACCATGTTGTCGACGTAGATCCCGACGTTCTTCGGCGACATCCACGCGTGCGGATTCGGCTTGCCCTGATAGGAGTCCTCGCCGATGGCGATGGGCTGGACACCTTCGCTGACCACCTTGTGCGGCGCGTCGCTCTCCTTGACGAACCGGGCGAACCACGCCTCCAGGTTCAGCCCGTTGTCGAGGATCAGGTCGGCCTTCGCCGCCTTCTTGATGTCGTCCGGGGTGGGCTCGTAGCCATGGATTTCGGCGCCGGGCTTGGTGATCGACTCGACCCTGAGCTTGTCACCGGCGACGTTCGCCGCGACGTCCGCCAAGACCGTGAACGTGGTCAGCACCACGGGCCTCTTGTCGTCCGCGCCGCCTGCCGGGCCTCCGCACGCGGAAAGGACGAGCGCCGACGCGGCCAGCCCGCAGACGGCCTTGAACAGATTCGCCATCCCCTGAGTCTAGAGTTCGGTACGCCGAACTTCCAACTCCCGTGTGCCTTAAATCTCGGTAGCAGTCCGATCTCGCTCTTTCACGGACTCCAGCAGGAGCTGGGAGACGTCGCGCACGGTGACGCCTCCGCCACGCTGCTCGCTCTGTCGCTGCACGAGGCCGTCGTTCAGCATCACGCGGCAGAACGGGCAGCCGGTGACGATGGTTTCGGCGTCCGTGCCGAGGGCCTCGTCGACGCGTTCGAGGTTGATGCGCTTGCCGATCTGCTCCTCCATCCACATCCGCGCGCCACCGGCGCCACAGCACAGTGAGCGGTCGGCGTGGCGGGGCATCTCGCTCAGGGTGGCGCCGGTCGCGCCGACGAGTTCGCGCGGCGGTTCGTAGACCTTGTTGTGGCGGCCGAGGTAGCACGGATCGTGGTAGGTCACCGGGCCCGCGTCGACCGGTTTGACCGGCGTCAGCTTCTTGGCCCGGACGAGCCGGTTCAGCAGTTGCGTGTGGTGCAGGACCTCGTAGTTCCCGTCCAGCTGCGGGTACTCGCGGCCGAGTGTGTTCAGGCAGTGCGGGCAGGTGGTGACGATCTTGCGCGTGCCCGGTTCGCGGCCTTCGAACACCGCGTTCAGCGTCTCGACGGTCTGCTGCGCGAGCATCTGGAAGAGGAACTCGTTGCCGGACCGGCGGGCCGGGTCGCCGGTGCAGGACTCGTCGGTGCCGAGGATCGTGTACTTGACCCCGGCGAGATGCAGGAGCTCCGCGGTGGCGCGGACGGTCTTGCGGGCGTTGTCGTCGAAAGCGCCCGCGCAGCCGACCCAGTAGACGTACTCGACGTCTTCGGCGAGTTCGCCGTCGAAGATCGGCACCTCGAAGTCGAGGTCCTTCGTCCAGGCGAGCCGGTCGGAGTTGTTCTGACCCCAAGGGTTCCCCTTGGTCTCCAGGTTCTTGAACAGCACCCCGAGTTCGCTGGGGAACGCGGACTCGATCATCACCTGGTAGCGGCGCATGTCGACGATGTGGTCGACGTGCTCGATGTCCACCGGGCACTGCTCGACGCACGCGCCGCAGGACGTGCACGACCAGAGGACGTCGGGATCGATCACGCCGTTGTCCTCTTTGGTGCCGACGAGCGGGCGTTCCTCGGGCGCCTCCTTGCCGTCCAGGATGTACGGCGCGCTTTCGAAGAGGTGGTCACGCAGATCCATGATCATGAGCTTGGGGGACAAGGGTTTCCCGGTGTTCCACGCCGGGCACTGCGACTGGCAGCGGCCGCATTCGGTGCACGTGGCGAAGTCGAGCATGCCCTTCCAGGTGAAGTCCTCGATCTTGCCGCGGCCGAAGGTGTCGTCCTCGCCCGGATCCTCGAAGTCGATCGGCTTGCCGCCGGACTCCATCAGCAGCAGCGGGCCGAGCGCGTCCGGGAGCCGTTTGGCGGTGACGTTGACCGGCGCCAGGAAGATGTGGAGGTGCTTGGAGTAGAGCACGATCGACAGAAACGCCAGCATCACACCGATGTGCAGCAGCAGGCCGACGGTCTCCAGCGGTTCGGTGACCGCGAGGCCCAGCGGTTCCAGGAGTTCTCCGACGCCGAGGGAAACCCACGCACCCGATTCGTATGGGAAGACGCCGACCGCCGCCGAAGCGCCGCGGAAGAGGAACATCGTCCAGATCACGTTGAAGATCATGAACAGGATCAGCCAGGCGCCACCGGTGTGCGACCCGAAGAAGCGCGACGCGCGGTCCTTTCGTTCGGGTGCCTGGCGGATCCGGATGACCGCGAAGACCCCGAGCGAGACGAGCACCGCGACCGCGATGAAGTCCTGCAGGAAGCCCAAAACCGCCCAGTGCCCGATGAGCGGGATGTGGAAATCGTGGTCGAACAGGGCGCCGTACGCCTCGACGTAGACCGACCCGAGGATCACGAAACCCCAGAACGTGAACAGATGCGCGAGCCCGGGGACGGACCACTTGAGCAGCTTGCGCTGTCCGAAGACCTCGGCCAGATGCGTTTTCGCGCGGACGGCCATGACGTCGGAGCGTTTCTCGTCCGGCTGACCGGAGCGGATCAGTCTGGCGAGCCAGGCGGCGCGGCGGGCGGCGAAGGCGAGGCCGGCGACGGTGATGAGGAGACCGAGGATGAGACGAACGAGCACGAGTCCTCCGGGGGAGAATCGGCTCAGTGAGAGCCGGTGTAGTACCGGCACGCCTTGCAGGCGTACCGCATTTTGGCCACTCGCCACCGTTTTCGGTAGGCCTCGAGATGGCCCGGCCGTGGCGGATGCACGCCGAGCCGGTGGTGACGACGGATCCGTCGTCCCGCTTCGAAGAGTTCGGTCGCCAGGCCGAGATAGGCGCGCCTGAGCGCGATGCCCGGTTCCTTGGCGAGGTTGTCCCGGCAGAATCGGTGCAGGAGCGCGAGATCCGGCAGTCCGGGCGTTGTCGGGCCAGGGAGGTGCTCGACAACGCCGAGCCCGGGATGTCCGGGGGGAACGGAGAATCGGGCGGGTAGTCCACAATGGTCGCAGGTGAGCGTGCAGCTCAGGCATCGGGTGACATGGCGGATCCGCCGTTCGCGCTGATCCTCGTCGATCGTCTCGCGAACGTGCCAACCCAAGGGAGCCTCCAAGACCGTGGTGTGTCCTGTGTCACTCTCAATACTGGAGAGTAGGGCTCGCTCGTGTGCTGCGACAGGTCCAACCGGATGGCATCCGGACGGCCGGTCGGCGTAACGCCGCGCGCCCGGCCGCGCACCGATCCCGCGTGCTCAGACCCGGAACTCGCGTGATCGAAGCCGTCACTCGCGTGCTTGGAGGCGGAACTCGCGTGCTTGAGGGCGGATCTCATGAGTTCCGGCTCCAAGCACGCGAGTCACGGCTCCAAGCACGCGAGTTCCGCCTCCGATCACGCGAGTTCCGCCTTCCGTGCGGTCGCTCGCGATCACTGTGCCGCGCCGGTGGTTTCGCGTGACTGGACGGACGACACGCGTGATCCGACGGACGGCACGCGTGATCCGATGGACGGCACGCGCGCGGTCGGGGTTCTGCCGCGAGTCGTCCGTCTGGACACGGGTGTCGTCCATCCAGTCACGGGTGTCGTCCGTCCAGTCACGCGTGGACGCCGAATCGGTACCGGCATCCTTGCCGACGCCTTCGGGTACTTCGGCATTCAGCGGGCTGAACGCGGTGAGTGACCGCGCACGCTTCCGCACACCGTGACCCACTCGTAGCCGAAAACGGCCCGCCCGGCGTCACGCGCTGGTTATAGTCCTGACCCGGGGTAATGGGGGAGGGAACGACGGCGATGGGCGGGTTCGTCACCGCGGCTCTGGGGTTCCCGGCCGTGCTCTTCAGCTTCCTGCTGATCGTGGTGATCGGCTACTGGCTGCTGGCACTGTTCGGCGGGATCGACACCGACGGCTTCGACGCCGGCGACGGGCTCTTGGCGGGCTTCGGCGGGGTCCCGCTGTCCATTTCGCTCTCTCTGCTGATCGCATTCACCTGGTTCGCCAGCCTGGCAGGAACGGTTCTACTCGATGACTTGGAGCTTTCGACACCATCGAGGATCGGGTTCGGGGTCGGCGTGCTCGCCGTCGCGCTCGTCCTCGGAACACTCGGGACGAGGGTGATCGTGGTGCCACTGCGCCGGGTATTCGGTCCCGCGAAGGAGCCGAGCAGGCGGGACTTCGTCGGTCGCGCCGCCGTCATCCGCACCTCGTCGGTGACACACGACTTCGGGCAGGCCGAGGTCGCCGCCGCCGACGGGTCGACGGCCATTGTGGACGTTCGGCAGGCGGGCCGAGGCAACCTGACGGCGGGCAGCCGCGTAGTTCTCTATGACTACGACTCCGAAGGCGAGTTCTTCTGGGTCGAGTCCTTGGACATCTGAAGCAGAAAAGGAACACGTATGGGTGCCATCAGCGTGGGGGCCGGCGTTCTGATCGCCGTGATAGTTGTCATCCTCCTGGTCTTGCTCTTCACGATCACCAGGTTGTTCAAAAAGGTGCCGCAGGGGAAGGCACTGATCATCTCGAAGGTCCGTCGCGTCGACGTGACGTTCACCGGCGCGATCGTCCTGCCGGTACTGCACAAGGCCGAGATCATGGACACCTCGGTCAAGGCGATGGAGATCACCCGCACCGGCCGTGAAGGCCTGATCTGCCGGGACAACATCCGCGCCGACATCCGGATCTCGTTCTTCGTCCGGGTCAACAAGACCGTCGAGGACGTCATCAAGGTCGCGCAGGCGATCGGCACCGAACGCGCGAGCCACGAGGCGACGCTGCAGGAACTGTTCAACGCCAAGTTCTCCGAGGCGCTGAAGACCGTCGGCAAGCAGCTGGACTTCGTGGATCTCTACACCAAACGCCACGAATTCCGCGACCAGATCATCCGCGTCATCGGCACCGACCTCAACGGGTACAGCCTGGAGGACGCGGCCATCGACTACCTCGAGCAGACGCCGATGGCGCAGCTCGACTCCGCGAACATCCTCGACGCGCAGGGTATCCGCAAGATCACCGAGCTGACCGCGATCGAGCACGTGCGCACCAACGAGTTCCGCCGCGGTGAGGAAAAAGAGATCACCCGCCAGAACGTGGACGCCCGCGAGGCGATCCTCGAACTGGAGCGGCGGCAGGCCGACGCCGAGATCAAGCAGCGCCGCGAGGTCGAGACCATGCGGGCGCGCGAAGAGGCCGAGATCGCCAAGGTCCAGGCGGAGGAGCGGCTCAAGTCGCAAGCGGCCGATCTGCGCACCGACGAGCAGCTCGGTGTCCAGCACCAGAACCAGCAGCGTGAGATCGAGGTCGCGGGCAAGAACCGCGAGCGCGTGATCGCCATCGAGAGCGAGCGCATCGAGAAGGACCGTCTGCTGGAGGTCATCGGCCGCGAACGCGAGACCGAACTGTCCCGCATCGCCAAGGACAAGGAAGTCGAGACCGAGAAGCGGTCCATCGCCGAGGTGATCCGCGAGCGGATCGCGGTCGAGAAGACCGTGGCGGAGCAGGAAGAGAACATCAAGAAACTCCGCGTCGTCGAGGAGGCGGAACGCCAGCGCTCGGCCATCATCATCCGGGCCGAGGCGGAGGCGCAGGAAAACCTCGTCAAGGACATCAAGGCCGCGGAAGCCGCCGAGGCCGCGTCGAAGCACAAGGCCCGCGAGGAACTGACGCTGGCCGAGGCGCGTCAGCAGGCCGCCGAGCTGGAGACCCGCGCGAAGATCCGTCTCGCGGAGGGCATCCAGGCCGAGGAGGCCGCTGTCGGCCTCGCCGCGGCGCAGGTCAAGGAACGCGACGCCGACGCGCTGGAGAAGGTCGGCCGCGCCGAGGCGATCGTCGAACGCGAGAAGGCGATCGTGCTCGCCGACGCGATGCGAGACAAGCTCAAGGGCGAGGCCGAAGGTCTCACCGAGAAGGCCGCCGCGATGGCCGCGCTCGACAGCGCCAGCCGCGAGCACGAGGAGTACCGCCTGCGCCTGGAGGCCGAGAAGGAGATCCGGCTCGCCGCGCTCAACGTGCAGCGCGAGGTCGCCGAGGCACAGGCCACGGTGCTGGGCATCGGGCTGGAGAAGGCCGACATCGACATCGTCGGCGGCGAGACGATGTTCTTCGAGAAGGTCATCGGCTCGATCGGGCTCGGCAAGAGCGTGGACGGCTTCGTCGAGCACTCGGACGTCGTCCAGACGCTGGGGAAGTCGTGGCTCGACGGTTCGGGCAGCTTCACCGACGACATCGGCAAGCTGCTCGGTTCGGTGAGCACTGAGGACGTGAAGAACCTGACGCTGTCGGCCTTCCTGGCCAAGCAGTTGCAGGCGGGCGGCCCGGACAGCGGCAAGGTGCAGGAGCTGCTGGCCATGGCGCAGCGGCTCGGCCTCGCCGACAAGTCCGTCGCCGCCCTCGCCCCCGCGAAGCAGTGACGGCGACCGAACCGGCGGCGGGAACGGAGCAGCTGGACGCGGGCACCTACGAGGTGCTCCGCGCCCGGCTCGCCGCACAGGCCGCCGAACTGGCGAAACGCGCGGACGAACTCAACACCGCGCGGCTCGGGGTCTTCGGCAGCGCGCAGCTCGCGCTGATCGGCACGGAACGGATCCGCACCGCGAACAACTGCGTGCCTCGCGACGTCGTGTCGGTCGGCGGGCGGATGTTGTTCGGCTACAACGTCTTCATCGGTCTCAAGCCCGAGACGACGGTCGACGACGTCTTCTCGCTCCACGGCTTCAGCCATGACGACGAGGCTTTCCGCTTCGACGACGTGCCGGCCGAAGAGCTGCCGGGTTTGCTGCGCGACGAGCAGTTCGTCCGCGATTTCGCCGAGCTGTACCGGTACTACCGGCAGGCGAAGCTGCTTCAACTGCGCCGGGTCGAGGGCAAACTGCTCGCGGTATTCCAGATCGGGCCGCGGACCGAGGACATCCGCGTGCTGCGCTGGGGCATCGCCGCCGACGGCAAGCCGTCCTATGTAGACAGCCGGGGCGAACGCGACCACGTCTTCCCGCCGTCGCACGACTTCGAATGGATCGAGACCAGCCGCGAGCAGCACGTTCTCGGCAGGCATCCGCACATCTCGATCGAGGACGAGGTGTTCGTCGAGACCGTCGGCGGCAACCTGACGATCAAGGTCGAGAACAACACCGAGACCGGCGAGGGCGTCTACTCCGAGCCGGTCGACGAGCCGCTGCAGAGCCTGGCCGACGCCGAAGTGTCCTACGCCAGGATCGGCCCGCTCATCCTGCTGCGAATGCTGCCGTACAAGGAGACCGAGCACCGATACCTGGTGTTCAACACCCGCACCCGGGACGTGGTGCGCCTCGACGGGATCGGGCAGGCGTGCCAGCGGCTGCCCGAGGACCACGGCATCATCTTCCCCGGCGGGTACTACCTCGACACGGGCATCAGCAAGACGTTCGACACCACGGTGGACGAGCTCGAATTCGAGCGGGTGATCCGCTCGCCCAACGGGGAGGATGTGCTCTACGTCTTCCACGCGCGGGCCGAGGGCCGCTCGCTTCTCCTGCCGTACAACGTGATCCGCAAAGAGGTCTCGAACCCGATCCCGTGTCACGGGTACTCGCTGTTCGACGACGGCACGATGGTGCTGTTCCGCGCGCTGTCCGACGAGCCGAGCCGGGTGCACCCGATGCAGGTGTGGCGGACGCCGTTCCAATCGGACACGTACGCCGCGTCGCAGCCGGCCGGGACCGGACCGCTGGAGCGGGTCGGCAACGCCGATCTGGTCCGCGGGATCTCCGACTGTCTTTCCATCGGCCGGATGGTCGGCGAGATGGCGCCGTCGGCGGCGGTCTTCGAGGCGTTGATCGCCGCGTGCGCGCGGGTTTTCGATCACTACCACTGGCTCGGCGAGGCCGAACTCGGTGATCTGCGGTCGCCGCTTTCGGACGTCCGGGTCACCGCGGAGCAGGTGCTCGACGAGTTCGAGACGGTCACCTCGCTCACCGCGCAGGCGGCCGAAGCCGTCGAAGAGGCGGCCGCCGAAACCGCGTCGCTCGTGCGGAAGGTGCGCGGCGAGGCATTGAACGCGGCCGACGCGTGGGTGCGCAGGCTCGCCGAAATGCACCGCGCGCGAGGACATCTCGTCACCGTGCGGGAACTGCGGTACGCCGACACCGACCGCGTCGACAAGGTGATCGCCGACCTGGACACGGAGTTCGGCGAGGCCGCGCAACGGGCCGTCCGGTTCCTCCAGGGCGAGGACGCGTTCACCGGCTATCACGCCGAGGTCGACAGGCTGATCGAGGCCGCGGGCGCGATCTCCACCGTCGCGGAGGCGGTTCCGGTCGCCGAGCAGCTGGACGAGCAGTCCGGCGGGCTCGAACTGCTCACCGACGTCGTCGGCGGGCTGGAGATCGCGGACGCCGTGGTGCGGACGAAGATCCTCGAACGCGTCGGCGAGGTCATCGGCGCGGTCAACCGGGCTCGGGCCACCCTCGACGCGCGGCGCAAGGAACTGCTGGAGACCGAGGGCCGGGCGGAGTTCGCGGCCGAGTTCGCGCTGCTCGCGCAGGCCATCACCGGCGGGCTCGCGGTCGCGGACGCCCCGGACCGCTGCGACGAGCAGCTGGGCAGATTGCTGCTACAGCTGGAAAACCTCGAATCGCGGTTCGGCGAGTTCGACGATTTCCTGGTTTCACTGGGGGAGAAGCGCACCGACGTCTACGAGGCGTTCTCCTCGCGCAAGCAGGCGTTGCTCGACGAGCGGGCGCGCCGCGCGGACAGGCTGGTCGATTCGGCCGGACGGATCCTGACGAGTGTCACCCGCCGGGTCGGCACCCTCGGGTCGGTCGACGAGATCAACACCTACTTCGCGTCCGATCCGATGGTCGCGAAGCTGCGCAGCGTCGTCGCCGAACTGCGAGACCTCGGTGACCAGGTCCGTGCGGAAGAGCTCGAAGGCCGGGTCAAGGCCGCTCGCCAGGAAGCCGGGCGCGCGCTGCGCGACAGGCTCGACCTCTACGGAGAGGGCGGCGAGACGATCCGCTTGGGCCGCAATACTTTCGCGGTCAACACGCAGGACATCGACCTCACGCTGGTGCCGCACGACGGCGGGATGAAGTTCGCGATCACCGGGACCGACTACCGCTCGCCCGTGCGGGACGAGTCGTTCGAGGCGACGCGGCCGTACTGGGATCAGCTGCTGGTCTCGGAGTCGCCCGAGGTCTATCGCGCCGAGTACCTGGCGACGTCGATCCTGGACGAGCAGCCGGATCTGCAAGAGACCGATCTGCTGGACGTCGTTCGGCGCGTCGCGGGAGACCGCTACGACGAGGGTTACGCGCGCGGCGTGCACGACCACGACGCCGCCGCGATCCTGGCCGCGCTGGTGCGCTTGCGTTCCGCCGCCGGATTGCTGCGGTACCCGCCCGCCGCGCGGGCCGCCGCTCAGCTGTTCTGGGCTTTCGGTGTCGAAGAGGCGGCGAAGTCCGCGTGGACGACGCGCGCCGCGTCGCTCGCGCGAGTGCGGGAGGCGTTCGGCCATACGACGGCGATCGACTCGCTGGCGGGTGAGTTCGCCGAGGCGATGGCCGCGTTCGCCACGTCGTCCGGGCTGACGCTGGACCTCGAATTCGCCGGTGAGTACCTGTTCGAGGAACTCGCCGACGCCTCGCCGGGCTTCGTCACCAGCGGTGGCGCGCGCATGTTGCTCGACAAGTTCCGGCTCGACCGCCGCAGCTTCGCCGAAGACCTTCGTGCCCTCGAAGACCTCGCGGACCGTCACCAGCTCGCCGAAGCCTGGCTTTCGTCCTTTGTGGACTCCGCTGGGATTCCGGGTGACGAGCTGGCGGAGGCCGTCGCGATGGAACTCGCCGATCTGCCGCGCTATGAGTCGTCGGCGGAACTCGCGGCCACTGTGGACGGTCTGCTCGGCGCGCACCCCCGTATCGTCAACCGGTCCCTGACCCTGCGACTCGACGAGACGCTGGCGAGGACGCGGCGGTTCCGGCGCGACCGGGTGCCGGGTTTCCGGGCGTATCAACGGCAGCGCAACGAACTGGTGGCCGCGGAGCGGGACAGGCTGAGGCTGGCCGAGTACAAGCCGAAGGTGATGAGCGCCTTCGTGCGCAACAGGCTGCTCGACGAGGTCTATCTGCCGTTGATCGGCGACAACCTCGCCAAGCAGCTCGGCGCGACCGGCGACGCGCGGCGCACCGACCAGTCCGGTCTGCTGCTGTTGATCTCACCGCCCGGGTACGGCAAGACGACACTCATGGAGTACGTCGCGAGCCGTCTGGGGCTGGTGTTCGTCAAGGTGAACGGACCGGCGCTCGGGCACGAGGTCACGTCGGTGGATCCGGCGGACGCGCCCAACGCGACAGCGCGGCAGGAGGTCGAGAAGATCTCGTTCGCGCTGGAACAGGGCAACAACGTGCTGCTGTATCTGGACGACATCCAGCACACGTCGCCGGAACTGCTGCAGAAGTTCATTTCGCTGTGCGACGCGCAGCGGCGGATGGAAGGTGTCTGGGAGGGCCGGACACGGACGTACGACCTGCGCGGCAAGCGGTTCGCGGTCTGCATGGCCGGTAACCCGTACACCGAGCAGGGCAAGCGGTTCCGGATCCCGGACATGCTCGCCAACCGCGCGGACGTGTGGAACCTCGGCGATGTGCTGTCGGGTAAGGAAGAACTGTTCGCGCTGAGCTACATCGAGAACTCGCTCACCTCGAACACCGTGCTGGCCCCGTTGGTCTCGCGAGAACGGTCCGATGTGGACGTTCTCGTGCGGCTCGCCCGCGGCGACGGTTCGGTGCGGGCGGATCAGCTGAAGCACGCGTACTCGGCGACCGAACTGGAGCAGATCCTCGCCGTGCTGCGGAAACTGATCCAGGTGCAGCGGATCGTCCTGAAGAACAACCAGGCGTACATCGCCTCGGCCGCGCAGGCGGACGCGTCCCGGGTCGAACCGCCGTTCCAGCTGCAGGGTTCGTACCGGAACATGAACAAGCTCGCCGGCCGGATCGTTCCCGCGATGAACGACGCCGAACTCGAGGCGCTGATCGACGACCACTACGTCGGCGAAGCGCAGACGCTCACCTCGGGCGCGGAAGCGAACCTGCTGAAGCTGGCCGAACTGCGCGGGCGCCTGAGCACCTCGGAGGCGCAGCGGTGGGCGGACGTGAAGGCGGCATACCTGCGGGCGCAGGCGCTCGGTGGGGACGACGAGGACCCGATGAGCCGGGCGGTCGGCGCCATGGGCCTGCTGGCGGATCGGGTCGGTGCGGTCGAGGCGGCTATCGAGCGGGCTTCGGAGCGGATGGTCGTTCGGGATGTGATGTAAGGCGGCTGCGGGCGTTGCGGGGCGTTGCCGGAAATCGGCAATGCCCTGCGGTGCCTCTTGTTGCCGGAAATCGGCGACGCGTGGTGTTGAGCGAGTACCCGGGACCGGTGTCCTTGCCGAAACGGCAACGTCTTGCGATGTCTCACCTCGCCGGGAAGCGGCAACGTGCAGCGCCAACCGAACACCCAGAACCCGCAATGCCTTGTGGTGCCTGAATGATCGAGAACTGTCGGTGGCTGGTCGTATGGTGATCGGATGGACACACACGAAGCCACACCGGTGGCATTACTCGAAAAACTCACTGAACCCGGAAGTCTGGAGCTCGTCAACGCAGCCGTCTTCTCTTTGGACGACGCCGATTGTGTTGCTGTCGCGAAAGCGGCGTCGGCGGGGATCGCGCAGTTGGAGGCGGTCCGGTTCCGGGCGATCGCACAACTGAACCGGCACCGAGAGGGGGCGCGGAGCGTAACCCAGGAGGTCGCTTTCGAGTTGTCCCTTGTGGACAATCATGCGGGGGCGATGGTCGCCGCCGCTGACGCGTTGACCACTCGCCTGCCCCGCACGCTGAACCTGATAGACGAGGGGAAGCTGGCCGGGTTCAGCGCGATGAAGGTCGCTGCGGCCACCGCGTGGCTCTCGGACGAGAACGCGCTCGCCGCGGACGCACTGCTGGAGGACCGGTTACCGGGCAGGAATTCTGATCAGATCCGGAAAGCGGCGAGCCACGCGGCCGACACCGTCGACCGCGACGGCGCCGACGCACGCACCGCCCGTCATCGCGAAGGCCGCCGTCTCACCCTGAGGCACGGGGAGACCGGGGTCGCGTCGATCGAGGTCGAGGATGGCCCGGTCGAAAAGGTCACCGCCGCCTACCAGCGCATCGACCGCGAAGCCAGAGCCCTCAGAACCGGTGGCGAGACCCGCACCCTGGATCAGCTGCGCGCCGACGTCGCGCTCGACCTCCTGCTCGGCGGCACCGGCGGCACCGGCGAACGCGCTGAGGTGTTCCTGTACATGGACCTGGACACCTACCTCGGCCTCAACAACGACCCCGCCGAACTCGCCGGACACGGCCACATACCGGCCGCGTTGGCTCGGCACATCGCCACCGGCCCGAACACCGTGCTCCGCCGGATCATCACCGACCCGCTTTCCGGACAGGTCCTCGACCTCGGCCGCGACCGCTACCGGCCCACCGCCGGTCTCGACGAGTTCGTCCGGGTCCGGGACCGTGAATGCCGAAGACCCGGTTGTCACCGCGTCGCCCAGGCCTGCGACCTCGACCACGCGGTGCCCTGGCAACACGGCGGCCACACCGACGCCGACGACCTCATCGCCTTCTGCCGCCGAGACCACCGCCTCAAAGACGAACCCGGCTGGACCTACCATCTGACCCCCGGCGGCACCCTTACCGTCACCACTCCGACCGGGCAAAGCTACGACAGCGCGCCGCCCCCACTCCACGAGCCTCGCCCACTCACCGCCGAGGAGCCACCACCGTTCTGAGCACCGTTGCCGGAAAACGGCGACGCGCTCCCAACTACCTGCCTCGACTCGAAACCCTCCTTCGCGCCCAACGACGGGGGCCGCGGCCCGTCGGGTCCTGTCGCCGAAATCCGGCAACGATCGCCACTTGTGGATAGCATGCGCCGGAGCTGCTCCGCCTCATTTGCCGAGATTCGGCGCCATGCTCACGCGGGTCTGCGTCGGCTCGAACCCCTCGGCTTGAGACAGTCTCCTTCGCGCCCAACGACGAGGGCCGCGACCCGTCGGGTTCTGTTGCCGGAATCTGGCGACGATCGCGAGTTGTGGATCGTATGTGCTGGAGCCATTCCGTCCTATTCGCCGAAGTTCGGCGACGGGCTCGCGCGGGTCTGCGTCGGTTCGAACCTCTCGGCTTGAGGCAGTCTCCTTCGCGCCCAACGGCGATGGCCGCGGCCCGTCGGGTTCTGTTGCCGAAATCCGGCGACGATCGCGACTTGTGGATAGCATGCGCCGGAGCTGCTCCGCCTCATTTGCCGAGATTCGGCGACGCACTCACGCGAATCTGCCTCGACTCGAACCTCTCGGCTTGAGAGGGCTATCGCCGCGCCTCGGCGACGATGGCTGCCGTGCCTGGTCACCGCGCACCCCACCGGCAAGCCGCCACCGCTTTGAGCCCGTTGCCGAGAAACGGCGACGCGTTCTTGTGAGCTGGTGACTCGGTTCCTTAGGTCTGCAGTGGCCGCCATCGTCGCGCCCCAGCGGCACAACCCCGCCCGGCACCGAGCCCCATTGCCGAGAAACGGCGACCGCCCGCACCAACCGGCAGGCCATTGCCGAAAAGTGGCCACCGCGCTCAAGCCTCCAAAGACTCCAAAGCCGCCAACTGCGCCCCAGTCAGCCGTTCCACCAACGGAACCGCCCGATACTCCCCAACAAGCGAACCACCGCGAACCACCGTCACCGGACCGGCGATGTGCGGATGCTCGTCCACCACCCGCAATGCCCCCGTCACCCGCTCCTCCGGCCACCCCAACGTGGACGCGAGCGCCGAAACGGAAAGCGCGCGTCTCGCGTGCAGCAGAGCGGCGAGCACGGTCAGCGCGTCGCTGGCGTAAACGGCGACGCGGTCGTCCAGCATGACTTCGTTGATGCGCGCGTGAAAGCGGGAGAGATCGTCCATGCGGGCACCCGCCGGGGTCGAAGGACCGAGGACTTCGGCACCTTGGCGGGAGATCTTGACCCATTCCTGGTTCGCCCGGATGCTCTCGGCCCACACGCGCTGCGGCATCTCCTCGTCGAGGACGTACTGCTCCCGCCGCCCGTCCCGTTCCCGGCGGAGCATCGCCTGCGCTTCGAGGTAGGCGACGGCGTTCGAGACCGAGGCGGGGCTGACCTGGAGCCGCCGGGCGAGCTCGGCCGCGCTGAGTACGCCGTCGTCGCTGACGGCCAGGCAAGAGAGCACCCGCGAGGTCATCCGCGGCAGTCCGGTCGCGACCATCATTTCGGCGAAGTCGGTTTCGAAGGCGCGCACCGCCTCCGGGTCCCGCCCGTAGCCGTTCTCTACGACGGGGGTGGCCCGCGGCCGCGGCTTGCGGCGTCGCGCCCGTTCCCCGGTCACCCGGCTCGCTTCTTCGGCGCGGTAGCCGGAATGGCCGCTGTTGCGTGCGACCTCGCGGCTGATCGTCGACGTCGGGCGCCCGAGCCGCCGGGCGATTTCGGCGTAGCCGAGACCGTCCTTGAGCAAGGTCGCGATCAGCCGGCGGTCCTCCTGGGTCAGCCTGCCGCCCGGCATGGGCACCTCCTGTGCGTTCAGTCGCAGATCATTGCAACGTTTCGTTGCGTTCACCGGCAAGATCGTTGCAACGATTCCGGGAAATCTACCAGCTATTACAACCAAAAGGCCAGGTTCAAGCTTTGAAGGATCTATAAATGCAACGTAGCCTTTGAATATCGCTAAAAACTGGGAGGAACAGCTATGACGACTTCAGGACCCCATCTCGCGGAGTTGCCGCTCGAACGGCCGCGCGGCTGCCCGTTCGACCCGCCCGCCGAACTCGGCCCGCTGCGCGACGAGCACCCGCTCGTCCGGATGACGTTCCCGGGCGGCCATGAAGGCTGGCTCGCGACGGGGCACGCGATCGTCCGGGAGGTCGCCGCGGATTCGCGCTTCAGCGCACGGCAGGAACTGTTGCACTCACCGCTGCCGGGTCCGGCGGCGATGGTGGTGCCGCCGCCCGCGCCGCCGGGGCTGTTCATCAAGATGGACGATCCGGAACACGGCCGCTACCGCAAGCTGCTCACCGGCAAGTTCACCGTCCGCCGGATGCGGCTGCTCGCCGAACGGGTCGAGCAGGTGACCGCCGAATTCCTCGACGCGATGGAGAAGCAGGGAACGACGGCCGATCTGGTGACGGCCTTCGCCCAGCCCATTCCGGCGCTGATGATCTGCGAGCTGCTCGGCGTCCCCTACGAGGACCACGAGTTCTTCCGCCGCAACGTCCTGCCGCTGAACATGCCGGACGCCTCGCTCGAAGAACAGAACGCCGCCATGAACGCGCTGGGCGAGTACCTCTACAAACTCGTCGTGGCCAAGCGGGCCGAGCCGACCGACGACATCCTCGGCGACCTCGCCGCCACCGAACTCACCGAGGAGGAACTCACCGGCATCGCGTTCCTGTTGCTGGGGGCCGGTTTGGACACCACGGCCAACATGCTGGGGCTGGGCACCTTCGCGCTCCTGCAGCACCCGGAGCAGCTGGCCCTCCTGCGCGAAGATCCCGAAAGGATCGACGGCGCGATCGAGGAACTGCTGCGCTACCTGGCGATCACGCACACCGGTGCGCGCACCGCGCTCGAAGACGTCGAAATCGGCGGGCGGCTCGTCAAAGCGGGGGAGGTGGTCGCGATCTCGGTGCTGGCCGCCAACCGCGACCCGCTGAAGTTCCCCGAGCCCGACCGGCTCGACATCGGGCGGAAGACCGCCGGGCACCTGTCCTTCGGGCACGGGGTGCACCAGTGCCTCGGCCAGCAGCTCGCGCGGGTCCAGATGAAGGTCGCCTTCACCGGTCTGCTGGCCAGGTTCCCGGCGCTGCGCCTGGCCGTTCCGGCCGAGGAGGTCCCGATGCGGTCCGATTCCGACATCTACGGGGTGTACTCGCTCCCGGTGGCGTGGGACTGATCGCGATGCGACTCGAAGTCGACCGGGAACGCTGTGTGGGCGCCGGAATGTGTGTGCTGACCGCGCCCGAGGTGTTCGGACAGGACGAAGAAGACGGCCGGGTCCGGTTGCTCGACCCGGAACCGGACGGGATCGGCGAAGCCGTGCAGTTGTGCCCGGCGGCGGCGATCACGGCGAAGGACTAGGACGCCGTCCAGGCCAGGGGGTGCCGGGCGGGCACCCCCTGGCACGGGATCAGCCGATCTCCGCGAGGACCTTGCCCGCGTCGGCGCTCTGCGCGGCGGTGCCGGCGTAGAGCTGCTGGACCCGGGCCTTCTCCTGGGCGTTCGGGTTCACGTTGGCGCAGCTGACGCCACCGGTCGAACCGGACATCAGCGACGAGCACGGCCCGGG
The DNA here is from genome assembly GCF_002234405.1 of Amycolatopsis thailandensis. Taxonomy (GTDB): domain Bacteria; phylum Actinomycetota; class Actinomycetes; order Mycobacteriales; family Pseudonocardiaceae; genus Amycolatopsis; species Amycolatopsis thailandensis. The sequence goes on from NZ_NMQT01000014.1 coordinate 52,030, forward strand.
CTTCACGTCCGGCAGGCCGAGGCTGTGGCCCAGTTCGTGCGAGGCGATCCGGGTCTTGTTGTAGCCCTGCTGGACGGCCTGCCTGCCGTACCAGACGGTGACCGTGCCGTTCGGGCGGACCGGGCCGAGGGTGGCGCGCGGCCAGCCGTTGTCGGCGACGATCCGGATGTTGACCCGCTGCCCCGGCGTCGCCTTCACGAGACGGACGTTGGTGACGTTGGTGTTCCAGACGTTGACGCCGGCGGCCACGTCTGCCTTGAACTCCGCGGCCTGGCTGTCGTCGTAGGTCAGGGTGGTCGCCAACATCTCGGCGGCACCGGCGGAGGGTGCCGAGAGCACCGAGATGGAGAGCGCGGCGCCGGTGAGCACCGCGGCGAAGGTACGTCGAAGCACGTTGAACTCCTCGCGTTTAAGGCGTGCTGGAATTTCGGAGCAGTGTCGACACTTTTGTTCTGGCGGGAGGAATCTGTGCGTGATCCTCCGTTGCCTCCGCGTGATGTTAGGACCTGTCAAGGTTGTCGGGGTACCCGCCGATAGTCGCCTGTCGTTAACCATGATCTTGACGCGACCGGGAGACTGTGCCGTTATGACGACGGCGCGTTTCACCGGACACGAAGACCCGATCCTCGCGGTCGCGGTGAACGGAAACCGGCTGGTCACCGGGGGTGCGGACAGGACCGTCCGGGTCTGGGACCTGGAGACCGGCGTACAACGGTTCGTGCTGAGCGGCCACGATCGGCCGGTGCTCGCGGTGGGTATCTCGGGTGGGCACGTGGTCGGTTGCGATGGGGCGACGGTGCGGCGCTGGCGGCTCGCCGGGCACGAGGCAGCACCACCAGAGGTCCAGACCACCAAGCGGACCGTCGCGGTCGCGGTGGCGAACGAGTTCGCCGTGTCCGGCGCGGGAAGCGTGGTCGAGGTCCGGCGGCTCGACGGGGTGACCGTGCGGGGCCTCCGCACCGGCGGTCCGGAGGTCGAATCGGTCGCGGTGACCCCGGACGGCCGGGTCGTCGTCGCCGGCGACGACACCGGTGGCGTCCGGCTGTGGGACCGGGAAGTCGTTTCCCACTATCGGTTCGGGGGCGCGGGCGCGGTCCACGTGGTCGCGGTTTCGGCCGACGGCCAACGTGTGCTGTCCGGTGAGGGCGAGACCGTCCGCCTGTGGGGGCGCCGGGGCGATCCGACGCTCGTCTTCCCCGGCCACACCGGAGTGGTGCGGACACTGGCCTTCAGCCCGGACGGCAGACTGGTGTTCTCCGGCGGTTCCGGCGGCGAGGTCTGCGTCCGCGCCGTCGACGACCCGGCCGCGTACACGCTCCTCAAGGGACACCGCGGAAACGTCCGCGCGATCGCCTGCACGGCGGGCAACGAGAAGATCGTCACGGTCGGGGACGACCGCACGATCCGGGTGTGGGACCGCTTCGGCAACCAGATCGACGGCACCGGTTTCGTCGAGCCCAAACCCGGGCGCGCGCGGCCGCGGATCACGCCCGACGTCGAAAGCCCGGTCGACCTGATCGGCTTCCAGGACGACGTACGCACCCTCGCCGCGGTCATCGCCGACCGCGAGACCAGCCCGCCGTTGTGCGTCGCGCTGCTGGGCCCCTGGGGTTCCGGCAAGTCCAGTTTCGTGCGGCAGGTGACCGACCGGGTCGCCGAGCTGGCCCGGCGCTCCCGGGGTGACGCCGCCACCGGCGTGTTCGCCGGTGAGATCCGGCAGATCCGGTTCAACGCCTGGCAGTACCACGACGACCACCTGTGGGTCGGGCTGGTGGACCACCTGTTCCGGAACCTGGGCTCGCCCCGGACCCACGCGGACGCCGGCGAGGTCCGTGACGAACGGGAGGAACTGCGGACCCGGCTGGCGGGCCTCGAAGCCGTCAAAGCGGCCTCCCCGCGCACCTGGCGCTGGCGGCTCCTGGTGTCCGGCGTGGACCGGGCCGAACGCCGACGGCGTCGCCTCGCCGTCGCGGGCTACGCCGTCTCCGGCGTGCTCGGTCTCGTCGCGGCGATCGTCGGCTGGACGTTGTGGCACAACGCGATCCTCGCCGCGGCGGGTGCCGTCGTCGCGCTCGGCGCCGTGCTGACCCCGGCGCTCACCACGGCCAGGGCCGCCCTCGCGCCGATGAAGTCCACATTGGACAAACTGCGGAGCGACGTCGGCAAGCGAGCCGAGAGATTCGAGTCTGAGGTCCGGGAGACCGAGGAACGGCTCCGGCGGCTGGACGCGGCCGCCCGGCTCGGCGATCTGATCGAAGAAGCGAAGAGCGGCCGATACGGGGACTACCAAGGGGTTTTCGCTCGAGTCCGGGAGGATCTCGCGGACCTCAGCGCCGATCTGGTGGACGCGCGGAAGGAATGGCTGCTGGCGGGTGCCAAGGGCGAGCCGCCACTGGAACGGATCGTGCTCTACATCGATGATCTCGACCGCTGCCCGCCGTCGAAGGTGATCGAGGTGCTCGCCGCGGTGCACCTGCTGCTGGCCCTGCCCGCGTTCGTCGTGGTGGTGGCTGTCGATCCGAGATGGTTGCGGCGATGCCTGGACCAGCACCACGAAGAACTGTTCGGCACCGGGGAAGCCGGGCAGGCCGAGTATCTCGACAAGATCTTCCAGATCGTGTTCGCCCTGCGCCCCCTGGGAGCCGCGGCGGACGAACTGATCGACGCCCTGATGCCGATCGAAGGACGGGAACCGGCGACCTCCGGGCGCGGGGCGGAACCCGAAGACGAGCTCGTCTTCGAAAGCGGCGAAGGCGACGGTCCGGAGGAATTCCTCGTCGAGGACAAAACCCCGCCCACGTTCTACAACATGCGACCGGACCGGTTGCGGCTCACCGAGGTCGAACGCGATTTCGTCCATGTGCTCCGGAAAAGGCTCAACACGCCGCGCGAGATCCGGAAACTGGTCAACCTGTACCGGCTCGTGCGCATCGGCATTCCCGACGCGGAACTGGCGCGGTTCGTCGGCGGCCCGTATCGGGCGGTGCTCGTCCTGCTGACCCTCCTGGTCGCCGACCCGGGAGCCGCGCGCTCCACCTTCATCGCGCTTTCCGGCGGTGAATCGCCTGCCGAAGCCTTTCCACCTGAATGGCGGCTAGACGTCGAATCCTTCGATGATCTACAGGTCTATCGGAATTGGGTGGGTACCCTCGCCCGCTTCAGTTTCGAAACCTACGATCTGGTGACCGAGGATACGGAACCGGGAACCACGTTGTAGCTACACTTGCGCGCTACGACGTCGAGGGGGCGCGCATGCGGAGATCAGGCTGGCTTTCGCTCGTCTTCGGCGCGTTCGTCGGGACGCTCGTGATCGTCCTGCTCGCGACCACGGTCACCGCGCCCTCGAACGCGGCCAGGACCGACTGCGTCCGGCTGGTCACCAGTTCCTCCACGGAGAAGGGCGACCTGATCGCCGAACTTGCCGAGCGGTACAACAACACCGGCCGCACGTTCGACGGCGGCCGGTGCGCGAAGGTCGAGGCGTTCAAGAAGACCTCGGGCGCCGCGCTCGACCTCATCGCCGACGGCTGGAACGACATCGACGAGAACCAGCCCGAACCCCAGGTCTGGCTGCCGAGTTCGTCGCTCTGGCTCGACCTGCTGCGCCAGCGCGGCAAAGGCGACCTGGTCGAGGACGGCCAGAAGATCTCGCTCGCGACGAGCCCGATGGTGATCGCGATGCCGGAGCCGATGGCCAAGGAACTCGGCTGGCCCGCGAAGGGCATCGGCTGGCGGGACGTGCTCGAGGTGAACCGGAAGGGCGGCTGGGGCGGCGTCGACCCGAAGAACGCGCAGTGGGGCAACTTCACGCTGGGCAAGGACAATCCGCGCCGATCGACCTCGGGGCTCGCCGCGACGATCTCGACCTATTTCGCGGCGACGGGCGGTGACTACGGCAAACTCGACGCCGCGGACGCCGTGCAGTTCGTCCGCGGCATCGAGGCGTCGGTCGCCTACTACAGCGACGACTCGGTGGCGTTCCTTAAGACTCTGTACGAAGAGGACCAGAAGAAGCCCACGCCCTACATCAGCGCGATGGCGATGCAGGAGCAGATGGTCTACCTCTACAACCACGGCGCGCCGACCGGTGACCCGAAACGGTTGCAGGCCGACCCCGCCCCGCTGAACCGGCCGCTGGTGGCCGTGCACCCGAGCGAGGGGACGGTCCTGATCGACCATCCTTTCCTCACCACGGCCAAGGCGTCGCCGGAGCAGCGGGTGGCGGCCAAGGACTTCGCCGAGTTCCTCCGGGAACCGGCGCAACAGGACCGCTTCCGCGATCTCGGCTTCCGCGACGCGGAAGGGCGCGGGAACGAGAAGCTGGCTCAGGGCGTGCATGCCGCGGGAGCCGAACCCCGGCCCATCGCGCTCCCCAGTGGCCGGCAGATCCAGAAGATGCTGGACGGCTGGGAATACACGCAACGGCGCGGCCGGATCCTGCTGGTGCTGGATCTTTCCGGATCGATGAACGAGCCGTTCGACAAGAACCGCAAGGACAAGCCGTACTCCGAGCGCCGGATCGACCTGCTGAAACCCGCGATCAAGAAACAACTCGAGTACCTGCATCCCGAAGACGAGGTCGGGCTGTGGACGTTCTCGGACGGTTACGAGGAAAAGATGCCGATCGGCAAGGTCAAGAACGTCCGCGGCCCGATGCTCGGCATGATCGACAACCTGACCCCGAAAGGGGATACCGCGCTGTACCAGACGGTGATGGCCGCCAACGACAAGATGCGGCGCGAGTTCGATCCGAGCCTCATCAACGCCGTGGTCTTCCTGACCGACGGCCAGAACACCGAGGCCGGGACCAGGGAGCAGGTGTTGCAGAACGTCGACGCGGAACGGCTGGACAACTCCGTCCGGATCTTCACCATGGCGTACGGCGCGCAGGCGGACAGCCGCGTGCTCGACGAGATCGCGCTGAAGTCCAAGGCCCGTGGTTACCAGGCCGTCGACCCGCAGGGCATCGACAAGATGTTCGTCAACGTCTTCAGCAACTTCTGACATGGCCGAGCACGACAACCGCCCGTTCCACGTCGTCGCGGTGGTACTCGCCCTGATCGCCGGGCTGATCGGCCGCGCGGTGACCTACCCGCATCCGCAGGCGTGGCTCTTCGGCGCCGCCGCCGCGCTCGCCGTGCTGTTCCCGGCCGAAACCGCGTTCTTCGTGCTGAACGGCAGGCGGCCGAGACCGGCGCGGGAGAAGCGCGCGCCGGAACCCGCCGGCTACGACCACTACAGCCTGCTCGGACGGGCGCTGACAGCCATCGAAACGGTGCAGCCGGGCGAAACCGAGCTCGCGGCAGTGTTCCGGAACGCGGTGACGAGACTCGAAAGCCACCGGGGCCGGAACGCGCCCGAAGTCGTGGAACTGCAGGTCACGGTGAAGCAGACCACCGAAAAACTGGAGCGACACGCGCGGGACGAGAATCCGGATCAGGTGATGCTCGTCCAGCGGATGAGGGTGTACCGGGAAACGCTCGAAGACGCCATCGCGGCGGTCGAACCACGCTGAGTGTTCGGTGCCGAACAGACTACGGCCGTGCGTCATGCTGATCTGACAGTATGCCGTTGATCGGGCGCCGGGTTGTCGAGGGCGTGGAACATGTGGTCGTACCGGTGGAGCACCGGTTCAGCCTGGAGGAAGCCGTACTGGCGGTGATGGCCGCCAAAAGCACTGTGCGGCCCGCTCCAGGAATCAAGGTCGCTCCGCTGAAGGTGTCGGAGGTACGGTCAGCGCTGCTCTACGCGGCGAAGCACGCCGATAGGCGACACCAGATCGTGGACAGCTATTTCGTCGAGGCCGAAGACGGACCGTTGCACCGGTTGGCCGAGTGGATCAGAACGGAACTGGTCCGGCTGGGCATCTTCACCACCCACGACGGTTCCGCCGCCGGATCGGGTGGCCGATTCGGTTACTCTCCGCGATAGGTGTTCACGACTGCCTGGGAGGGTGTTTCGTGGGTTTGGGGCCGGAGGGCGCCGAAGAGAGAGAACGTCCGTTCCTGGAGAGGCTGGACGAACCCGTCCGTGCCCGGTTGCTGGAGATGGGTACCCCGCAGACCTACGACAGCAGACAGGCGCTGATGCGGGCGGGCGAACCCGGCGACTTCGTCATGCTTCTACGGCATGGTTATGTGAAGGTGACCAGCGCCGACCGGATGGGCGCGACGGTCATTCTCGACGTCGGCGTGCCCGGCGATCTGCACGGTGAGATCGCGGTGATCGCGGGCGGGATCCGGATGGCCGACGTCGTCGCCATCGAAGAGGTCCATGTCCGGCGGATCGCGGCGAGCGAGTTCAACCGGTTCCTGCTGGATCATCCGGCGGCGATGCGAGAGGTGCTCGTCAGCGTCGCCCGGCGGTTCGTGCTCGCCCAGCGGCAGCGGACGCAATCCTGGAAACCGCAGGCCGTGGCCAGGGTCGCGACCCGGTTGGACTACCTCGTCGACGTCTGTGGCATCCGGACACCCGCCGGCTGGCGGATCGGGATCCCGTTGAGCCAGGACGAACTCGCGCAGTTCATCCCGATGGGGCGGACCATGGTCGCCCAGGCACTGGACAAGCTCCGGAAGGCGGGAGTAGTGGCCAGTTCGCGCCGTGCGATCACTGTCGTCGACCGCGAGGCACTGCGGGTGATCACGGAAAAAGGTGTGACTTAGCTCACTGGCGTTGACCAGCGCGGGGTCAGGTTTTGTTCGGTTCCGAACAGAACTTCCGGTGAGGAGTGGGAACACTGCTTTCTGCCGCCAATTTTCACCGATCAGGGGAGGGGTCGCAGAGATGCAGGTGCTGACCTCAGGCCAATACAACGCGCACACCCACGCCGTGCTTTCCGTCGACATCGTCGGTTCGTCCAAGGCCAGTGACGACCTGCTGGACCCGATGAAGACCGAGATGGAAACGCTGGTTTCCCGCTCTTTCAACGCGGTGGGACTCGCACCGGGGGAAGCGCGTCACTTCCGGGAGACCGGGGACGGGCTGATGGTCGCATATCCGGACAACGCCGTCGGCCAGCTCTGCGAGGTCGTGTTCCACTTGGACCATCTGCTCCGGACCCGCAACCGCTACGCCCGCGTCCCGATGCGGGCCCGGGTGGCGGTCCACATGGGACCGATGGCGGACAACCACCGGTATCACCGCACGTACATCACGCTGACCCGCCTGCTGTGCGCCTCGACCTTCAACGACGCCGTCGGCTACTGGTGCCGTTCCGACCCGACGGGCGACAAGTTCGGCGCCGGGATGATCGTCTCGCAATCCGTGTGGCGCAACGTGGTCGAGCCGTTCGGCGTCGCCTTGGTGCCGCCCGCGAGGTGCGCCCGGATCAGCGTCACGACCCCGGATTTCGCGGACAGCGCGTGGATCCACTTGCCCGGCCTGGACGCCGAGGCGGTCCTCGCCGAACTGAACCCCGCCGTCGCGGTGCCGCTCGTGTTCAACCGGGTCAGCCGGTTGTCGACGACGGCCTGACACCCCAAGGACCGGGCGGTCCGGTTTCCAGGGAGGGAAAGCCGTATCGCTCGCCGGTTCCTGGCCCGGTACCCCTACGCCGGGCCAGGGACCGGACCCCCGGCGCGGGGGTGGGGGCGCGGGTCATCCCCGCCGCGCCCCCACACAGCAATGTCAGGAAAGGGGCTTTCAAGACACTTTTTGTCTTGAAAGCCCCTTTCCTGACATCCGGCGGACCCGCTTACTGCCTGCAGCGCTGACCGCTGTTGACGCACTTCACCAGCTGGTTCATCAGCCGTTGCGACATCACGTTCGCGAAGTCGTCGTGATCGGAACGCGGGTTGTGCTTCTCCTGCGCGAACGCGTCGACCGCGTACTGTCCGGCCGCCTGGATGTTCGGCGGGATGTCGTACACCAGCGTGATCCGCAGCTGTGGCACGTTCTTGAAGCCGCGTGGGCAGTTCCCGTTGCGGTCCGAGAAAACGATGTGCGTGCGGTGGTTGGCGCTGTCGGTGTTCTTCCCGTCCCAGCAGTTCGGGAACGAGTGGATCCGGGTGACCTTGCTGCCCTGCGGGCAGATCGGGTACAGCTCGGTGAGCCGGTCCTCGAAGCCGCTGCAGGTCCAGCTGGGCCGGGCGTTGGCCGGGCCGTTGGTGCTCTGCTTGGCGTCGCCGTAGAGCACGCGCAGGAACTTCGGCATCGCGACGACGCGGCGGGCGCCGCCGCTGGTGAAGGTCAGGTCGACTTTGCGGGGGCGCTGGATCTGGCCCTCGTTGTTGCCGATCTCGTTGTTGCCGTCGACGCCGGGCAGGTCCGCGGCCTTGCCGTCGGACTTCTTCTTCTCGGCGTCACCGGCGGCGTTGACGTTGCTGTTGTCGCCGCCGTTGTCGAGGCCGCCCTCGCCGTTCTGCTTCACCGCGCAGGCGGCGAGCTGGTCCTCGTTCTTCGCGACCTGTTTGCCCGCCTGCCGCATGGTGTCGCTGATCTTCTTGATCGAGGGCTTCCGCTTGTTCTTCAGTTCGTCGAGCACCTGAGCGGCTTGTTTTCCTTGCGCCAGCTGGTTGTTCGCGTTGTCGGACTCCTGGTCGAGCTTGTCGAGGTTCTCGTCGACCGCGGGCGCGGCCTGGTCGGGGACCTCGCTGAGTTCGCTGAGTTCGCTGGCGACGTCGGGGCAGTCGACCTGGGCGCCGGCTTCGTCCTTGGCCGCGTCGACGCGGTCGGCGGCGAGTTTCTCCTCGTTCGCCGCCTCGTTTTCCTCCTCTTCCTCGGTGTTGATCCGGATGACCGGCCAGAAGTAGGCCGACTTGTCCCCGTTCTTGCAGGTGGTGCCCGCGCGCAGCAGGCTCTTGTTGTTCGAATCCGCGTTGGTCGAGAGGTTCCCGACGTAGTCGTGGAGGTGCTCGGCTCCATTGCGGACGCCGGGCTGGGCGATGAAGTTGTCGCCGTTGAAGTGGCCGTTCTCGTTGCGGCCGCAGTCCACGGTGAACGTCCCTCGGGCGCCTCGTTTCGCGAGGTCGAGGTTGACGTTGTTGCCGCGGGGAACCTTCTTGATGTCGATGAAGAACGACTTGTCCGCGCCGTCGGCCCTGGCGGCGTCGGGGGTTCCGGTCGTGTTGACCACGACGATCCCGCCGACGGCGAGGGAGAGCGCGATGGCTCCCGTGGCGACCTTGGTGCGGCGTGCCATGCGGTGGCGACCGGCGGTTCTTTGGTTACGGGGCATGAACTTGTTCACCTCGTTCGGTGTCGTTGCGCGAAGCCCGGGGGGAGGCGGCGCCGGCAGCGCCGGTGTCACTGACTCCGCGTTGGCTGAAACGGCCCCGAAGCGAGCCTGGTTCAAAAAGCGATCTCTCCGTTATCTTTTCGTTACCTGCGGCGGAGGTGGTGGGCGACGCCTTCCCGCACCCCGAACACGGTGAGATGGCGGCCGTCGCCGAGCGGGATCGAGCTGAACAGCGCGGTGAGGATCAGGCCTCCTGCGATGGCGGGGACGGTGGCCGCGAGCGGCCGGACCGGTTTGCCGCCGAGGAACGGGATCCATCGGGGGACGACCTCACCCCAGCCGCGAACCAGCCGGAAGGATCACTCGCGCGGACAAGTGTTCTCCTTCCGAAGAGGGAAAAGGCCCGGCCTCGGGGCAGTCGAGGCCGGGCCGGATTCCCGCTGGTCAGGCGTCCACCTTGTCCTTGGGCTCCGCCTCGGAGGCGGTGGGACGGGCAGGCAGGAAACGCTTGATCAACGGGAAGAACAGGATCACCAGGATGATCACGTAGACCACGATCGCGAACGGGGTGTTGACCAGTCCGGTCAGGCTGCCGTCGCTCAGCTGCAGCGCGCGCCGCATCTGCTGTTCGGCGGCCGGGCCGAGGATGACGCCGATGATCGCCGGCAGCACCGGCAGCCCGTAGCGGCGCATCGCGAACCCGATCAGGCCGATCACGAACATCACCAGCAGGTCGAAGATGTCCGCGTTGACCGCGTACGCGCCGACACTGGCGAAGAACAGGATGCCCGCGTAGAGGTACGGCCGAGGGATCCGCAGCAGCTTCGCCCACAGCGGCGCCAGCGGCAGGTTCAGCACCAGCAGCAGCGTCAGGCCGACGAACAGCGAGGCGATCAGGCCCCACACCAGCGAAGACTCCCGCTCGAACAGCAGCGGTCCCGGCTGGATGCCGTACTGCTGGAACGCCGCGAGCATCACGGCCGCGACCGCGGTGGTTGGCAGGCCGAGCGTCAGCATCGAGACCAGCGTCCCGGCGGCCGACGCCGACGCCGTCGCTTCCGGACCCGCGACGCCTTCGATGGCGCCCTTGCCGAACTCGTCCTTGTGCTTCGAGAGCCGCTTTTCCGTGACGTACGAGAGGAAAGTCGGGATCTCCGCGCCACCCGCGGGCACCGCGCCGAACGGGAACCCGATGAGCGGCCCGCGCAGCCACGGCTTCCACGTCCGCTTCAGATCGGCGCGCGAGAGCCACGGCCTGCCGACCGGGATCGGTTTGAACGCGTTGCGCCGCAAGTGCGCGGCGACCCACAGCGACTCGCCGACCGCGAACAGCGCGACCGCCACGATCACCACGTCGATGCCGTCGGCCAGGTGCAGCGAGCCGAAGGTCAGCCGCTGCTGACCGGTCATCTCGTCGAGGCCGACCAGGCCGATGGTGAGCCCGATCAGCAGCGAAGCCACGCCGCGGATCCGGGAACTGCCGAGCACCGAGGTGACCGCGATGAACGCCAGCACCATGATCGCGAACAGGTCCGGCGCGCCGATGTCGACGGCGTGCTTCGCGATCACCGGGGCGAGCACGACCAGCGCGATCGTGCCGAGGATGCCGCCGACGAAGTGCCCGATCGCGGCCGCCGCAAGCGCTTGCGCGCCACGGCCCTTGCGGGCCATCGGGTTTCCGTCGATGGCCGCGACCACCGCCGCGCTCTCACCCGGCGTGTTCAGCAGGATCGACGTCGTCGAGCCGCCGAACATCCCGCCGTAGTAGATGCCGGCGAACATGATGAACGCGCCGGTGGGCTCCAGCCCGTAGGTCACCGGCAGCAGCAGCGCCACCGCCATGGCCGGGCCGATGCCCGGCAGCACGCCGATCGCGGTGCCCAGCAGGACACCGATCGCCGCCATCGCGATATGGGTCGGGGTCAGCGCGGTACCGAAGCCGTCGATGAGTTGCTGGAACATCAGAACACCTCCATCAACGGGCCACCGGGGAGCGGGACACCGAGCAGGTTGTTGAAGACCAGGAAGGTCACGACGGACATGCCCGCCGCGATCAGCGGGTCACGCACCAGGTTGCGGCTGCCGAGCGCGTACGCCGCGCCCCAGAACAGGATCGCGCCCGAGATCGGGAACCCGACCAGGCCGATCAGTGCCGCGTTGGCGAGGAAGGCGCCGCACAGCAACAGGACCGTGCGCAGGTCGGCGGGCTCGGTGAGGTCGATGTCCTCGCCGCCCTCGGCCTCGCCCTTGCCGCCGCGCAGCACGTCGCGCGCCAGCAGCACGGCGACGAGCAGCAGCAGGGAACCGACCAGGATCGGCACCGCCTTCGGCCCCACCGGCCCGCGCTGGGCGAAGTCGGTGGGGATGCTCAGCGCGTCGGTGAGCACCAGCACGCCGAGCGCCAGGAGTCCCACGCTCACCCCGAGTTCGGAGCGGCCTTTAAGCCACGTGGTCGTCATGCCAGACCCAGCTCTTTCAGCACCGTTGCCACTCGCGTGTTCTCCTCTTCGAGAAACGAACCGAACTGCTCCCCGGGAGCGAAAGCCCCGGTCCATCCGTTGCGCTGCAAGGCTTCCTGCCACTGCGGCGTCTTCTGCAGCCGATCGAACAGGCTGACCAGCTTCGCCCGGTCCGACTCGGTGATGCCGGGCGGCGCGACGATGCCGCGCCAGTTGGTGAACTTGACGTCCACCCCGGACTCCGACAGCGTCGGCGCGTCGATCCCGGGGATCCGCTTCTCGCTGGTCACCGCCAGCACCCGGAGCGTGCCCGCCGCGATCTGGTCGCGGTACTCACCGACGCCCGAGACACCGAACGCGACCTTGCCGCCGAGCACCGACGCGAGCAGCTCGCCACCGCCGTCGAACTGGACGTAGTTGACCTTTTTGGGGGCGAGCCCGACGGCCTTCGCCATCAGCATCGGCGCCAGGTGGTCCGGGCCGCCGGGGGACGAACCGCCGCCGACCTGGACCGCGCCCGGATCGGCCTTCCAGGCCGCGATGAGCTGGTCGATCGTCTTGTACGGCGAGTCCTTGCCGACCACGACGATGTCCGACTCTTCGATCAGCTTCGCCACCGGCGTGGTGTCGAGCAGCGAAGACGGCGACTTGTTCGTGAACACGCTGCCCACGACGCCGAGACCCATCGACATGACGAGCTTGCCGTTGCCGCGTTCGGCCACCGTGCGGCCTAGGCCGACCGTGCCGCCGGCGCCGGGGAGGTTGAACACCTCCGCGTTGCCGAGCAGGTCGGCGTCCTCCATCGCCTTGGTCGCCGTGCGGGCCGTGATGTCGTAACCGCCCCCGGGCGCGTTGGGCACGAGCACCCGCATCGACCGGATCTGCGAGCCCTCGTCGGCCTCGCTGCCCGGGGTGAGCAACGGTGGCACCAGCAAGACGGCGACGAGCGCCGCCGCGATGGCCAACCAGCTACTGGGCTTCACTGTGATCCCCGCCTCTCTGCCGCGTGGTTGGACATGTTGCACTCGTGTAAACAGAGATGTCCCGCTTGCGGGCCCAATGGTTGTTGTGTTCGTTTTGGTCACGCGGAGGTGGCGATGGGTGCTCGGGGTTCCTTGGCCCGCCAGCTCCTCGTGTGGCAACTGGTGGTCGTCACCTGCCTACTGTGCGCGGTGGGCGTCCTGGCCGTCACCCAGGCGGGGAACAACTTCCGCACCACCGAGGGACGCCGGGTGCTCTCGGTCGCGGAGACCGTCGCGGCGCAAGGTGTCGTGGGCGACCTCGAAAACGGCCCGTTCGAGCTCGCGGCGCCCGCGGAGACCGCGCGGAGCTTCTCCGGCGTCGATTTCGTCGTCATCGCCGACGCCCAGCGCTATGTGCTCGCTTCGCCGTATCCGGATCAGCTCCGGACGACACTGGACATCGGGGAGAGCACCGTCCTTTCCGGACGGTCGTGGGTCGGCGAACTCGACGGCTCGATCGTGGCGCACGTCCCGGTGCTCGACGAAAAGGGCGGCACGGTGATCCGCATGGTCGCGGCCGGTTCGAAGTCGCCGGGTTTCTTCGCCGGTTTCCTCGACTCGCCGGACAACGCCCTGCGGGTGCTCGGAGTCGCGCTGGTGATCGGTGTGAGCGGCTCGCTGCTGCTGGCGCGGCGGGTGAAGAACCAGACGCTCGGGCTGGAGCCGCACGAGATCACCGCGCTGGTGGAGAACCGGGAGGCGCTCCTGCACGGCATCAAGGAGGGCGTCGTCGGCCTGGACCCGCAGCACCGGATCACCCTGGTGAACGATCACGCCCGCGCACTGCTGGCCCTGCCCGACGACGCCGTCGGCCGGTCGGTCGAGGACCTCGACCTCAACGAGCGGATCCGCGACCTGCTCACCGGCCGCGCGACCGGCGCCGACCAGATCGTGCTGCGGCAAGGGAAGGTGCTGACGCTGAACCGGATGCCGATCGACGTGCGGGGCGCCGTCGTCACCCTGCGGGACCGCACCGATCTGATGACTCTGCGGGACGAGCTCGACGCCAGCAGGCACGCCACCGACACGTTGCGGGCGCAGGCGCACGAGTTCAGCAATCGGCTGCACACCATCTCCGGGCTGCTGGAACTCGGGGAATACGAAGAGGTCCGCGGCTTCGTCAGCCGGATCAGCTCGGCGCAGGGGGAGTGGCGCGCGGAGGTCGGCTCCCGGGTCGGCGACCCGGCCGTGGCGGCACTGCTGATCGCGAAGGCGTCGCTGGCGGCGGAACGCGGGGTCGGGCTGCGCATGGCCCCGGACAGCGAACTGGACCGCGTCGAGGACGCGCTCTCCACGGATTTGGTGACGGTGCTGGGAAATCTCGTCGACAACGCGCTGGACGCCTTGGGCGGCGAGCAGGGCTGGATCGAGGTCGGCGTGTGGCAGGAGGAGGACGAAGTGCGGGTGGAGGTCCGTGATTCCGGGCCGGGAGTCGCGCCGGAGATCGCGGAGGAAGTGTTCAAGCACGGCTTCACCACGAAGGCCGCGGCGCACGGCCAGCGCGGTCTCGGGCTCGCGCTGATCCGGCAGGCGTGCGTCCGGCGGGGTGGTTCCGTCGAGGTGCACAACTCCGGTGGCGCGGTGTTCACGGCGAGGTTGCCGCGATGATCCGGGTGCTCGTCGTCGACGACGACTTCATGGTCGCGAAAGTCCACAGTGGATACGTCGCGCGCACGGAAGGGTTCGCCGTCGTCGGCGTCGCGCACACCGGAGCCGACGCGATCCGCCTGGCGCGGGAGCTGAAGCCGGACCTGGTGCTGCTGGACGTCTACCTGCCGGACGTCGACGGGCTTTCCGTGCTGCGGGAACTTCGCGCCACCGAGGACGTCGACGTCATCCTGATCACCGCGGCGACCGACGTGGAAACCGTGCGGCAGGCGATGCGGGGCGGGGTCCTGCACTATCTGATCAAGCCGTTCGAGTACGCGTCGCTGCGGGATCAGCTCACCCATTTCGCGTCGCTGCACCAGCGGCTGGACCGGCTGGCCGAGGCCGGGCAGGCCGACGTCGACCAGGTCTTCGGCTCGCGCCCGAGCGCGAAACCCGTGCTGCCCAAGGGACTCACCGTCCAGACAGCGCGGCTGGTGGAGACCGCGCTGCGGGGCGCGTCCGGCGGGATGTCCGCGAGCGAATGCGCCGAGGCGACCGGCGTCGCCCGGGTGAGCGCGCGCCGGTACCTGGAGCATTTCGTGGCGACGGGGAAGGCCGAGGTGACGCTGAAGTACGGCGGCACGGGACGGCCGGAGCGCCGGTACCTGTGGTCCTGACCGCCCCGCCCACGCTGCGTTTCGTCCTCTGAATGCGGCAGGACACCGCACTCGCGTGATCAGAGCCGGAACTCGCGTGCTTGGGGCCGTGACTCGCGTGCTTGGGGCCGTGACTCGCGTGCTTGGGGCCGGAACTCGCGTGCTTGGGGCCGGAACTCGCGGGATGGGACGCAGCAGTCGAGTGCGGCATCCAGTCACGCGAGTTACGGCCCCAAGCACATGAGTCACGCCTCTGATCACGCGAGTTACGTCCCTGATCACGCGAGTTACGCCTTTGGCCTGGCCGAGAATCCGGCGTCGCGGCTCTTCCTCTAGATGCGGGGGGTGAGGAGGGCGTTCAGGGCGCCGTAGTCGAAGGACTCCTCGAGGCGCGAGTAAGTGCCGGTCGAGAAGAGCTCCCGCGCGCTTTCCCGGACGACGGCGTAGGCGGACTGGCTGATCCCGGAACCGACGCTCACCCGCGCGACCCCGAGCCCGGCCAGTTCCTTGACGCTCGGCGCGCCCGGGTGGGCCATCACGTTCACCGGCGCGTCGATGCCCTCGACGAGCGCGGTGATCACGGCGGGATCGGTGGCGCCGGGCACGAAGATCCCGTCGGCGCCCGCGGCCAGGTAGGCGGCCGCGCGCTCCAGCGTCTCCGGCACGCCGCCGAGCCCGCGGAGGAAGGTGTCGATCCGGGCGTTGACGAACACCTCGTCGCTCGCCGCGCGGGCCGCCGCGAGCCGCGGGACCACCTCTTCGGGCGGCCGTGGGCCGTCCTCGATGTTGATGCCGACCGCGCCGGCCGCCACCACCGCGGCGACGGTTCCGGTGACGTCCTCGGGCGTGTCCGCGTGCCCGCCCTCGATGTCCGCGGTCACCGGAACCGTTGTCACGCGGGCGATCCTGGCGATCAGGTCCACCGCGAGATCCCGGCCGAGCAGGTCGCCGTCGGGAGCGCCGAGGCTCCACGCCACCCCGGCGCTGGTGGTGGCGATCGCCGCGGCGCCCGCGTCTTCCACGATCCGGGCGCTCGCGACGTCCCACGCGTTGGCCAGCACCAGCGGGCTGGACGGGACGTGCAGGGAACGGAACAGCCTGGCCTTTTCGGTTGTCATGGCGTCAGTCCAGCAGCTTTGCGACATCCCGGTCTGGCGGATTCGCGACATCGACGTCGGCGCGGAGTCCGGCGATCAGGCGGGCGAGGCCGTACTCGAAGGAGGCGGCCGGATCCTCGGCGTGGTCGCTCTCGGCGTGCTGTTGCTCGTCGATCGCGCAGCCGAGGGTGTACCGGCTGATCGCGAGGATCGCGTACGTCGCGTCCTCCTCGTCGAAACCGGCCGCCAGCAACGGTTTGATCAGCGGTGTCATCGCCGAGCGCTCGGTCGGCCGCGTGCCCGCGTGCAGGCGTGCGCCGTCCCGGTAGGACAGCAGGGTGCGGCGGATGGTGCGGGCCCGCCAGGCCAGCCATTCGCCCCAGTCGGCTGTCGCGAGGGGACCGTCCAGCGGGGAGAGCTGGTCGTCCAGCATGGTTTCGGCCATCTGATCCAGCAACGCCTGCTTGCTTTTGAAGTGCGTGTAGAGCGCGGGACCCCGCACGCCGAGCTTCTCCCCGAGCTTGCGCAGGCTCAATCCGTCCAGCCCGACCTCGTCGAGGAGTTCGAGCGCGGCTCGAACGTAGCCATCCCGTCTCACGACCATGGGCACACCTTTGTCCGTCCGTATCGGACTTGACAACTCGGGTTGATCTTATCACCGTTAAGTTCTTAAC
Organism: Amycolatopsis thailandensis; assembly: GCF_002234405.1. Classification (GTDB taxonomy): domain Bacteria; phylum Actinomycetota; class Actinomycetes; order Mycobacteriales; family Pseudonocardiaceae; genus Amycolatopsis; species Amycolatopsis thailandensis. Next base: position 68,703 of record NZ_NMQT01000014.1, read on the forward strand.
GGCGATAAGATCGGCAGGTAGGATGATCGGAAGTACCGATGACGCGCGAATTTCCCCGGCTTTGTGGGGGATGGCGTCGATCTTGACCGTCGGCGGGTTCCTGTCGATGTTCACCTCGACCGTCGTCAACGTCGCGCTCGGCACGATCGCGGCCGGATTCCGGGCACCCCTCGGTACCGCTCAGTGGATCGCGACCGGTTACCTGCTCGCGCTCGCCGCGATGGTGCCGGTGAGCGGCTGGGCGAGCCGCCGCTTCGGGACGGCCAGGCTCTGGCTGGTGTGCGTCGGTCTGTTCGCTCTGCTCTCGGCGCTTTGCGCGACGGCGACGTCGATCGAGGCGCTGATCGCTTTCCGTGTCCTGCAAGGCGCCGCGGGCGGACTGCTCGTCCCGGCGGGACAGATCCTTTTCGCGGTGACGGCGGGGCCGAAACGGCTCGGCCGGATGATGGCCGTGCTGAGCATCCCGATCTACCTCGCCCCGGTGCTCGGGACCCTCTGCGGCAGCGTGCTCACCGAGCGGTTCGGTGTGCCGTGGCTGTTCCTGGTGAACGTGCCGCTGTCGGTGCTCAGCCTGGTACTGGGCCTGAGGTGGCTGCCGAGGGAAAGGCCCGCGGACCCTCAGTCGCTGGACAGGCGCGGCGTGCTCCTCACCATGACCGGTCTGCCGCTGCTCGTGTACGGCTTCGCCGAAGCGGCCCCGATCGCGGTGGCCGCCGGCGCGATCCTGCTCGTGGCCTTCGCGGCCGGCGCGCCGCGGTCGCCCGCCCCGCTGCTCGATCTCCGGTTGTTCCGCGACCGCGCGTTCTCCTCGGCGGCCGCCGTCGTCTTCGGAATGGGGGTCGCGCTGTTCGGCGCGATGATCGTCCTGCCGCTGTACTACCTCGACGTCCGGCACGAAAGCCTCGTCGCCACCGGGTTCCTGACCGCGCCACTGGCACTCGGCACGGTGCTCGCCCTTCCTCTCGCGGGCAGGCTGACCGACCGGATCGGCGGCGCGCGGGTGATCTTCGCCGGGCTGATCGTCACGATCATCGGGACGGTGCCGCTCGCGCTGCTCACCGAGTCCGACGACTACCGGTGGCTCTCGGCCGTGCAGTTCGTCCGCGGCTGCGGCATCGGGCTGACCACCACCCCGGCGCTCGCCGCCGGACTGAGGTCGGTGGCGAAAGAGCGAATTTCCCACGCGATGCCGTTGTTCGCCATGCTGCAACGGATCGGCGGATCGTTCGGGACGTCGATCCTGACCGTGATCGTCTCCGCGCGTCTCGCCGCCGCTCCGGGGTCCGCGGCGGCCGTCGCGGGCACGCATTGGTGGATCGTGGGGATCACCGCGGTCGTGCTGATCCCGTCGTGGATCCTCGTCCGCGCCGAATCGTCCACTGTGGACTGACCAGGTCCGGTGGGTTTGTTCCCGTCCGGGGCTTCCCCGAGGTTTCCACTCTCGTGAGCGCGTCTCCGCCGTGGCATTCGGGACACTCGGTGGACAACGCCGTAGGCTCAGGGGAATGAGCACGGCATCCACCACGGAGCATCCGATGGTCGAAACCCGGCACCAGACCCAGTTGCTCACCCTGCTGCGCGACGAGGGGCCGATGTCCCGGGTCGAGCTGGGGGAGCGACTGGAGTTGCCGCGTGCCCGGGTGGGCGCCGAGGTCGCGCGCCTCGCCGAGGTCGGCCTCGTCGAAACCGCGGGCCCGTCGGCGAGCCGGGGCGGCAGGCGGTCCACGCTGGTGCGGCTGGCGGGAGACCTGCGCGTGCTGTCGGTCGACGTCGGCGCGACGTCGGTCGGGGTCGCCCTCACCGACGCTTCGTGCGAGGTGCTGGTGCACACCGTCGAGGACTGCGACGTCCGGCAGGGGCCGCACGCGGTCCTCAAACGCGTGGCCGCCCTCGCGGAGAAGATCCGCGAAGAGGCGCCGGGCAAGCTGATCGCCGCCGGGATCGGGCTCCCGGGGCCGGTGAGCTTCGCCGAGGGCATGGCGGTCGCGCCGCCGATAATGCCCGGCTGGGACCGGTTCTCGGTGCGTGACCACCTCGGCGGAGTGCTGCGCTGCCCGATCACCGTCGACAACGACGTGAACTCGATGGCGCTCGGGGAACGGCACGCCGGCGTCGCCCGCTCCATCGACGACCTGGTGTTCGTGAAGATCGGTACCGGTATCGGCTGCGGGATCGTGCTGGGCGGCAAGGTGTACCGCGGTGTCGCCGGCACCGCGGGCGACATCGGGCACATCCGCCTTGACGACTACGGGCCGACCTGCGCCTGCGGTGAGACGGGCTGCCTCGAGGCGTACTTCGGCGGCGCCGCGCTGGCCCGTGACGGGCTGACGCTGGCCCGCAGCGGCCGGTCGACCTACCTCGCCGACGTCGTCGCGGCCCGGGGCGCGATCACCGCCCAGGACGTCGGCCGCGCGGCGGCGTCGGGCGATTTCGGCGCGGTCAACCTGATCCGTGACGGCGGACGGCGGCTCGGTCAGGTGGTTGCCTCGCTGGTGAGTTTCGTGAACCCGGGCATGGTCGTGATCGGCGGCGGGGTCGCGCAGCTCGGGCATCAGCTGCTCGCCGAGATCCGCAGCTCGGTCTACCGGCGGTCGCTGCCGCTCGCGACCGGGAACCTGCCGATCGTGCTGTCCGAGCTCGGGGACACCGCCGGGGTCATCGGGGCCGCTTGGTCGGCGACGGACCGGGCTTTCACGCTGAGCAGCTGAGGGCCGGGGTGCTTGGACCGGAGCGCGAAGGGCGACTTTCCTCGGCTGAGCCGTGTGAAGGGGGCCTTCACGCGCGTTCGCTGTGATGTGTGGGGTTACTGAGGCACTTGTGGCGACCTGGGCGACCCGGCGGTCCGTGAAGGGCCCGTTGAGGGACCCAGAGTCCGTGAAGGCCTCCTTCACTACCTTGAGGGTAGGCAAGGAGGCTTTCACTACGGCGGCCCCGCCGAAACGAAGTGCAATAAAGGGGCCTTTCATAGCAAATTTTGCTATGAAAGGCCCCTT
>NZ_NMQT01000140.1 GCF_002234405.1 Amycolatopsis thailandensis
GCAAGGAAGGGGGCCTTCACGCGCGGCCGCCGTGGCTGCTGGTGCGTCTGGGGTGAAAGTGGTGATCACAAGGTCCGTGAAGGCCTCCTTCACTACCTTCAGGGTAGGCAAGGAGGCCTTCACGGACCTCGCAGATCGCCTCAGGTGCGCCGGTAACCACAGCAGTCACGGGGCGTACGTGAAGGCTCCCTGCCTCGCCTCAGCCGAGGAACTCGACCTTCACACCTTCCGCTGTGCGTGAGGGACCTCCTGCCACGCTCAGATCAACCCCGCCCGGATGGCTTCGGCGACGGCTTGCGCCCGGTTCCGCAGCGCCAGCCGCCGCTGCGCGTGGTGCAGGATGTTCTTGATGGTGCGCTGGGAGTAGCCCATCGCCGCGCCGATCTCCGCGGTGTCCTTGCCCTCCGCGATCAGCCGCAGCACACGGATCTCGCGGTCGTGGAACCGCGACGACCGCGCCGGGCAGTCCACCAGCGAGGCGTATCCGGCGGCCAGCAGCCCGGCGGAGGTCTCGGCCGAAGACCGCGCGGCCACGACCTCCGCGATCAGCCGCTCCGGCCGGACTGCTTGATGCGGCAGCAGGCTGCGCACCCCGGAGGTCGCGGCCGAGCGATGCCCGGACGGCGGGAGCGGCCCGGCGATCAGGACGCCGGGCAGGGCGCCTTGTTCGGCGACCGCCAGCCGGAGCACCGGGAGTTCGTGGTCGACCGGGTCTTCGGCGGCCACCAGCACGTCCGCGCCCCGGCCACCGGGCGGCACCACGTCGAGGGCCTGCGCCAGCATGCCGACCAGGCCCGCCCGGGTCAGCGGATCGGCCGCGTAGACGGCCACCCGGGGATCAGGTTCGTTCACGAGGCGTATCGGCCGTTCAGCAGCGCCGTGGCCAGTTCGATCCGGGAGCGGTAGCCGGTCCGCGTGAACAGCAGGCTCAACCGCCCCTCGACACTCTTCTGACTCGTCTGCAACGCCGTCGCCAGCTGTTCGTTCGTCAGCCCTTCGCCTGCCAGGAGCGCCAGCAGGTGCTCGTTCTCGGCGACCGTTTCCTCCTGGCCGCCGGGGATCTCGATCCCGTTCTTCCGCATCAGGCTGCGCACCCGGGCGCGGTGCAGCAGCGCGTCGAGCGAACCGAGCACCTCGTACACCTCGGTGAGCACCTTGGGATCCGTCGCTCCGTGGCGGACCAGGCGTTCGGCCGCGACCGCCAGTTCGTGCGGCTGGTCGCGTTCGCGGGTCAGCCAGAGGGTCTCCTCGGCGGGCTCCTGGCCGAGGCAGGCCCGGACCAGGTGGCGATACAGCAGCACCCGTCCGGTCGGCATCGCGGAAGCGAGGTCCTCCAGCGCGTCGAGCGCCTTCTTCGCCCCGGCCCGGTCGTTCCTCCGCAACGCCAGTTCGGCGAGATCCGCCCAGGCGATCTCCGTGCCGACGGCGAGTCCGCAGGTGGCCGCGTGCAGGCGCCGGGCGGCGCGGTCGGTCTCGCCGAGCGCCATGTCGACCCGGGCCTCGGCGATGTCGAGCAGATGCGCCAGCATCGGCGCCGTGGCGCGGGCGGCGGTCAGCAGTTCCCGTGCCGCGCTGAACCGGCCTTGTGACAGCAGGACCGACACGGTCACCAGGTGCATCGCGGCCGAGCCGGTGTCGTAGCCGCGCCGGGACCGGTCGGCGACGCTGCGGTGGGCGAAGTCGACGGCGCGCGAGGGGTCGCCGCGCATCGCCGCGAGCATCGACCGTTCGCCGTCGCGCAGGCCGGTCTCGGGGAAGGACTCGTCGGCGAGCAGCTTTTCCGCGCGTGCCCGTTCGCCCAGCACCAGCAACGCGGTGACGTACGAGGTGATCTGGTCGTTCCGGTGCCGTCTCGCCGTCCTCAACGGCCATCGCTCGCGTTCGGTCAGGTTCGCGCCGAACCGCGCGGAGCGGCCGGCCCAGAGTTCGGCGAGGCCGCCGAAAAGTTCGCCCAGCATCGCGGAAACCGTCGACTCGGTGCGCCAGGAATCGTTCTCCGCCAGGAGTTCGGCCGCTTCCGCCCACCGGTCGAGCAGGCTCAGGGCGATCGCGCTCGACGCCACCGACCATTCCGGCGGGTTCATGGCGATCCTCGCCAGTTCGGCCGTGTTGCCGGAGTTGTGCAGCGCGCAGACGGCGATCGACTGCGCCTCCTGCGCCGCGTCGGCGGAAAGGCGGTCTGGGAATTCCTCCAGCAACCGCCGCGTCCCCGCGAGACTTTGTTCGTGGTCGCCGTTCAGATGGCTCCACATGGTGTGGAGGAGGGTCACCCGCGCCCGCTGCGGCCGGTCTTCGGTCAGTTCGACGGCGGCGCGCAGCCACCGCGCGCCGCGGGTGGTCTGATCGTCGGGCAGGAACGCCGCGTTGTCGAGTAGTTCGGCGAGCGCGCGCCGCGGGTCGATCAGCTTGCCCGCTTCGGCGATCCGGTCGGGAAGGTAGTACGGGGCGGAGGTGTGCGCGGTCCCGTTCCACAACGCGGTGACGGCGGCCGCGGAGAACCGCCGTCGCTCGAAGGGCCCGAGTTCGGCGATCAGCGCGTAGGCCACCACCGGCACGGTGAACCGCCAGCCATCACCGCGGTGCAGTACGCCGTCGGCGCGCAGATTCTCCAGCGTCGCAAGGGTTTCCGCGAGATCCTGTGCCAGCAGTTCGCTGATCAGCGACGGCATCGCCTCGCCGAGCGGATGCAGGACGGCGGCCGCCTTCGCGACCGCGAGCCGCTCGGGGTCCAGGTGCATGGACCGCAGCGGCACCGTGGTGCCGGGGACGAGGTACGCGCGCCGGTCGACGATCCGGATCGCGCTCTGCGCGCGCAGCAGGTCCAACGCCTGGCGCAGCGCGGCGGGCACCCCTCGGCTCAGCTCGTGCAACCGGTCTCGCAGCGGAGTGCTCGGAACGGCGCCGAGCGCCTCGACGACCGCCCCGGTGATCTCTTCGGCTTTCAAGGGCAGCAGCCGCATCGGCTCCACGAGACCGTCGGACCGCAGCCGCCGTACGGTGGCGACTCTTCCGGCCGCGTCCCGGACCGGGGTGCGGGTCGCGCAGATCACCCGCGTCGACGTCCCGCCCAGACGGCGGATCGACGCCTCCAGGGCGGCGAGGGAATCGGAGCCCATCCACTGGGTGTCGTCGATCATCAGGACGTGCCCGTCGTCCGTCGCCAGTGAGGGCCACGGATCGCCGCCGGGCGCGAGTTCCCCGTCCGGCGTGAAGCGGACGATCGAAATCTCCCGTCCCGTAGCGGAAAGCCGCTCGGACAGCCGGGCGAGCAGCGTGGTCCGGCCGACGCCCGCCGGCCCGGTCACCCAGACGCAGGGCGCGCCCGCGCCGGTGACACGCTCCAGGATCCGCTCGGTCACCTCGTCCACGCCTGCCATCCTGTGCCGGGCAAGGTGGCCGCGAGGTCATACTCGGCGCGGTATGGCCCGTATGGCCGCCGGGTCGGCCCGAAAGCCGCGACCGGACGCTCGTCAGGCGGCGAGCGGCCCGAAGACGAGGGTGCCCGGCGCCTCCGCGTCGTCACCCGCCCAGAACTCCAGCCACAGCGCGGCGAATTCGTCCCGGGACAGCATTCCGTCGCCATCGGAGTCCAGCAGCGGGAAAGTGGCGTCGGTGTCGGTGGGGCGGCCGTTCCAGACCTCGATCAACTGCCGGTACTCCGCCGCGGAGATCAGGCCGTCCCCGTTCTCGTCGATCGCTTCGAACATCGCGTCGGCGGTCGCGGTCACGGCTTCGGGCATACCCGGCAGCTTGTCCACCACCAACAGGACCTCGTCGAGGGTCACCTTGTCGTCGCGGTCGAGATCCGACGCCGCCAGCAACGTCGTCCACCAGCTGAGCATGATCCCGGTCAGGGACTTGGCGTTCGCCGGGCCGCGCCGCCGCGCCCAGCGCTCGGCCAGTTCCTGGAAGTCGTTCTCCTGAAGGAAACCGTCACCGTCGACGTCCATCGCGGCGAAAACCCCCGAGATCTTGCGCCGCTGCAAGTCGCTTGCCATGCGTCCGAACGATAGAACCGGACGCCGGGGCCGGATAGCGGCCATTCAGGGCGGTGGCGAACCACGATCGGGGGACGGCCGCTCACGGGGAGGCGCGAAGGGATCGGGCAGGATGGTCGCCATGGTGGAGATCAGCTTCCTGGACGCATCCGACCGTGCCCAATGGGAAGTGCTGGCCCGCGGCCACGACGCCTACGGCGGGGTCGAGCGCGGCGACGAGGCCTACGAACGGACGTGGCGGCGACTGCTCGACGGCGGGGAACAGGCCATCGGGATCGCCGCACGGCTGGACGGGACCATGGTCGGGATCGCGCATTACGTTTTCCACGCGGGTGTCTGGGGAAACGCGAGGTGTTATCTGGCGGACCTGTTCGTGGACGCGGAAGTCCGGCGGCGAGGGGTCGCGACCGCGATGATCGAGTGGGTGGCACGAGACGCCGAGCGGAACGGTTTTCCCCGTCTCTACTGGAACACGCTGGTCGATTCCCCGGCTCGCGCGTTGTACGACAAGGTGGCCAAGTTCAGCGAGGGGCTTGTCGTCTATACCTATCGGCGTGAGGCCACGGGAGATCTCGCCTCCGCCGCGAAACGCCACCAGGGGTAGGGGACGCCGAACAGTCTGTTGATCAGCACCGCCAGCAAGGCGATGAGGACGACGCCCGCCAGGACAGCGACGATCTGCGGAGTGGTGTGCAGCAGGCCGAGCGCGATGATCAAGGTGGTGGCGCCGGCCGGCGGGTGAGGGATGTCCAGCGCGGCCATCGCGGCGCACGTGAGACCCAGCGCGATCGCGGCCGCCCCGATCCTGGGCCAGGACGGATGCGTCAGGTCCGGGGCGGCGGTGAGCAGTCCGGTGACGGCGAGGCCGGTGAGCCCCGCGACGATACCGGCCAGGTGACCGAAAACCGTGTTCCGCGGGCTCGCGCCGGGTGCCTGCGGGGTGGCGAAGACCAGGAACGCGGTGGGCCCGAGCGAAGGGAACAGCAGCGGAGCACCGGACAGGATCGCGCAGAGACCGATGAACACGATGCAGCAGAACGAACTCAGCGCGACGTAGGCGGTGCGGCGGGCGCGGGTCATTCCCAGCCACGACGCGGGTCTCGGGTGCCGACGCTGCCCGGGGCGCGGCGCCGGTAGACCACGTACGGGCGGAGCAGGTACCGTACCGGCGCGCTGAAAGCGTGAACCAGGCGCGAAAACGGCCACAGCGCGAACAACACCATGGCCAGCGCGGTGTGCAGCCGGTAGTCCAGCGGAGCCGAGGCCATCAGCTCCGGCTGGGGATCGAGGAGCAGGACGCCGCGAAACCAGGGCGCGACCGTCTCGCGGTAGTCGTATCCGCCACGGAGTCCGTTGTCCACCAAGGTGTTCGTGAGCCCGGCGAGCATCACCAGCACGAGCACCACGTACAGGTACTTGTCGCTGATCGAGGTGGCGCCCCGGACCGCCGGCACCCGGATCCGCCGCCACAGCAGGAGACCGAGCCCGCCGATCGCGACCAGTCCGGCGACACTGCCCATCACCAGCGAGATCAGGTGGTAGCCGTGTTCGTCGAGCCCGGCGAACTCGGTGACACCCTTCGGCACGAACAGGCCGAGCACGTGCCCGCCGATCACCATCAGCAGCCCGATGTGGAACATGGGGCTGGCCACGCGCAGGAGCCGGGATTCGTGGAGCTGACTCGACCGGGTCGTCCAGCCGAACTTGTCGTGGCGATACCGCCAGATCGTTCCGAAGACCAGCAGCGCGATCGACGCGTAGGGCGCGGCGCCCCACAGCAGCAGGTCCAGTCCGGAACTCATCGGCCACCTCCGGCGCCGGTGGGGAAGGGGTCGAGGCCGACCAGCTCGGCCGGGGGTTCGGCGGGAAGCGGCGCGGGGGTGGCGGGCAGGGTCGCCAGCACCGCGGCGACGGCGTCGCGATACGGGGTGTCCATAGTGGACAGATTGCGGTGCAGGAGATCCAGCGCGGGATGGAAGCGGGCGAGCACCTGCCCGGCCGCGTCGGCCCCGGCCGCGGCGGCGAACTCGAGGATCACCGGCAGGAAGTCCGGCAGTTCGTTCTCGGCGGGGGCGAACCCGTGGGTGCGGTAGAACCGGCGCAACGCGGCCAGTGTCTCGCCGCGGCGGCGGGTGTCGCCGTCGAGGAACCAGCTCAGATGCAGTGTCCGGCGGGGTTTCCGGTCGAAGACCTCGATGTAGTGCGATGCCAGTTCTCCGGGATCGCCCTGTTCGAGATAGGCCACCGTGCGGGAGAGCTCGTCGTGGCCGGGGCCGGTGGTCTCGTCGAGGCAGGCGCGCAGCAGGCCGACCTTGCCGAGGACGGCTTCGTCGGGATATTGCAGGCACCAGCCGGCGATCTGGCGCAACGCCGCGTGATCCGGGACCGGGATCGCCCGGGGACGGAAGAGTTTCACCGGCTCCGCCCTCGCAGCGTCGGGAAGAGCGCGTCCGGGCGGGCGCCGTCGTCCCAGCTGACCAGGTCCACTGTGGACTCCTCGCCGCCCATGCCGGGACCGCCGTCGACGTCGAGGCTGCACCGGGTGGCGATGCCCTCCAGGTCGTGAGCCTGCCCGACGCCCGCCGTGGGGATGACGTAGCGCTCGTCGTACTTGGCCAGTGCGAGCAGCCGGTGCATGGCGAAGATCTGCTCGCCGGTGAGACCCACGGAGGCCGGGATGTCCTCGTCCGTCTCCTGCCCGAGGTTCACCGCCCGCATGTAGGACCGCATCGCCGCCAGCCGTCGCAGAGACTGCCGGACCGGCACGGTGTCCCCGGCGGTGAACAGCTCCGCCAGGTACTCGACCGGGATCCGCAGGGCGTCGATGGCGCCGAACAGATTGTCGCGGTGTTCCCCGTCGTGACCGCTGCCGCTGACCGCGTCGACCACCGGCGACAACGGCGGGATGTACCAGACCATCGGCATCGTGCGGTATTCCGGATGCAGCGGCAGTGCCAGCCGGTAGTCGTGGATCAACTGGTACACCGGCGAACACCGAGCCGCGGTGAGCCAGTCGTGCGGGATGCCCGCCGCTTCGGCCGCCCGGATCACGGCGGGGTCGTGCGGATCGAGCAGCAGGTCGAGTTGCGCGGGGTAGAGGTCGTGCTCGTCGGCGACGGACGCGGCCTCGGTGACCTTGTCGGCGTCGTAGAGCAGGACACCGATGTAGCGCAGCCGTCCGACGCAGGTTTCCGCGCACACCGTCGGCTGCCCGGCTTCCACCCGCGGGTAGCAGAAGGTGCACTTCTCGGCCTTGCCGGTCTTGTGGTTGAAGTAGACCTTCTTGTACGGGCAGCCGGTGACGCACATCCGCCAGCCGCGGCACTGGTCCTGGTCGACCAGCACGATCCCGTCCTCCTCACGTTTGTACATCGCGCCGGACGGGCAACTGGCCACACAGGACGGATTGAGACAGTGCTCGCAGATCCGCGGCAGGTAGAACATGAAGCTCTGTTCGAACTCGAATTTGATCTTGATCCCGAGTTCGTCACGCAGTTTCTCGGCGATGGGGTCCTTGACGCCGTGTTCGGTGGAGCCGCCGAGGTCGTCGTCCCAGTTCGGTCCCCAGGTGGGCTGGGTGGCCTCGCCGGTGATGGCCGACCGGGGCGCGGCGGTGGGCACGTCGTCGCCGAGCGGGGCCTCGATGAGGGTGGCGTAGTCGTAGGTCCACGGCTCGTAGTAGTCCGCGATCTCCGGCAGTTCCGGGTTCGCGAACAGCTTCGCGAGCTTGGTCAGCCGTCCGCCCGCGCGTAGCCGCAGCCTGCCTTTCGACGTCCGCTCCCAGCCGCCCTTCCAGCGTTCCTGATCCTCGTAACGGCGCGGATATCCTTGCCCCGGACGGGTTTCCACGTTGTTGAACCACGCGTACTCGGTACCCGTCCGGTTGGTCCAGGCCTGCTTGCAGGTCACCGAACACGTGTGGCAGCCGATGCACTTGTCGAGGTTCATCACCATGGCCAGCTGTGCCATGACCCGCATCAGTAACGCACCTCCTGGGAACGGCGGCGGATCACGGTGACCTCGTCGCGCTGGTTGCCGGTGGGGCCCAGGTAGTTGAAACCGAAGGAGAGCTGGGCGTAGCCGCCGATGAGATGGGTGGGTTTGAGCAGCAGCCGGGTCAGCGAGTTGTGTGTGCCGCCGCGTTTGCCGGTGGCCTCGCTTCGCGGCACGTTCACCGCGCGATCCTGGGCGTGGTAGAGGAAAACGGTGCCCGTGGGCATCCGGTGGGAGACGATCGCGCGGGCCACCACGACACCGTTGCGGTTCACCGCCTCGATCCAGTCGTTGTCTTTCGCGCCGATGGCTTCGGCGTCGGCCGGGCTCATCCAGATCCCCTGCCCGCCGCGGGACAGCGTGAGCATGTGCAGGTTGTCCTGGTAGGTCGAGTGGATCGACCATTTGCTGTGCGGGGTCAGGTAGCGCACGGTGACCTCCGCGGAGTCCCCCGGACCGCCGGAGAGGTGCTGCGAGCCCAACGGCGGCCGGTAGACCGGCAGCGCCTCGCCGAGTTCGTGCATCCAGTCGTGGTCGACGAAGAAATGCTGACGGCCGGTGAGGGTGTGCCACGGCTTGGCGTGTTCGACGTTGATCACGAACGCCGAGTAGCGGCGGCCGCCGCTCTCACTGCCGGACCACTCCGGGCTGGTGATCACCGGCGCCGGACGTGACCGGGTGTCGGCGAAGGTGATCTTCTTGCCTTCGTGTTCGGCGGAAAGATGCGCCAGCTCCGTGCCGACGCGCTTCTCGAGTTCGCGGAAACCCTGGGTGGCCAGCCGTCCGTTCGTGGTGCCGGACAGCGCGAGCACGGCGTCCGCGGCCTTGATGTCGGTGTCGATCAGCGCCTGGCCCTGGGCGGCCCCTGTCGTCGCGACGCCGTTCTTCGCGCGCAGCCAGTTCACTTCCTCGCCGACGTCGTAGGTCAGGCCCTTGCTGGTGGCGCCCAGCTTTTCCAGCAGCGGGCCGAGGGTGGCCAGTTTCGCCGCCACCGCGGGATAGTCGCGTTCGACGACGGTCAGCTTCGGCATGGTGACACCCGAGATCGGCTCGACGTCGCCGTCACGCCAGTCACGGACGACCCCGCCCGGCTGTGCCGTCTCGCCGGGCGTGTCATGCGTCATCGGCGTGGCGACGAGGTCCTTGCGCACCCCGAGATGCCGTTCGGCGAGTTCGCTGAACCGTTTCGCGATCGTGTGGAACGTCTCGAAATCGGTCCGGGTCTGCCACGGCGGATCGACGGCGGCGTTGAACGAATGCACGAAGGGATGCATGTCCGTCGACGACAGATCGTGCTTCTCGTACCAGGTGGCGGCGGGCAGCACGAGATCCGCGAACAAGGTGGTGCTGGTCATGCGGTAATCGATTGCCAGCATGAGATCCAATTTGCCGACGGGGGCGGTGTCGTGCCATTTCACGGTTTTCGGCCGCGCGTCCGGCGGCGCTTCCTCACCGCGCAGGTTCGCGTCGGTGCCGAGAAGGTGGCGCAGGAAGTACTCGTGCCCCTTCGCCGAAGAGCCGAGCAGGTTGGACCGCCACACGGTGAGCACCCGCGGCCAGTTTCCGGGCGCGTCCGGATCGTCGGCGGCGAACCCCAGCTTGCCTTCGCGGAGCTGCTCGGTGGCGTGGCGGACGGGGTCGAGCCCGGCTTCGTCGGCCTCGTCGACCAGGTCGAGCGGATTGCGATCGAAGGTGGGGAACGAAGGCATCCAGCCCAGCCTCGCCGACTGCGCGAGCGTGTCCGCGGCGCTGGTCCCGGCGAGTTTGCCCGCCGCCAGCGGGGAGGCCAGTTCGTCGTTGCGCAGCGCGTCGTAGCGCCATTGGCCGGTGTGCAGGTACCAGTAGGCGGTCCCGATCATCTGCCGCGCCGGGCGCATCCAGTCCATCGCGCCGGCCAGGGTCTGGTGCCCGGTCAGCGGCCGCACCTTCTCCTGTCCGACGTAGTGCGCCCAGCCGCCGCCGTTGCGGCCCTGGCAGCCGGTCATCGTCAGCAGCGCCAGGAAGGACCGGTAGATGGTGTCGGAGTGGAACCAGTGGTTGGTGCCCGCGCCCATCAGGATCATGCAGCGGCCGCGGGAGGCCTCGGCGGTCTCGGCGAACTCCCTGGCGATCCGGCCGACCCGCTCGGCCGGGACCGAGGTGATCTCCTCCTGCCACGCCGGGGTGCACGGCTCCGCCGGATCGTCGTAGCCGGACGGCCACCGGCCGGGCAGTTCGCCGCGCCGTACGCCGTACTGCGCCATCAGCAGGTCGAACACGGTGGTGACCAGCTGCCCGCCCTGCCGGACGGCGGGTACCCCGCGCCGCAGGACACCGTCCGCGTCGAAGCGAGGCAAGAGCACCTCGACGCCTTCGTGACCGGGGTCGGCGAGCAGGCTCAGCCGCGGGACGACGTCGCCGAGGTCGAGGTTCCAGCGGCCCTGGTCGTGCTCGTTCCAGCGGAAGCCGACCGAACCGTTGGGCACGACCGGTTCCCCGGTGCGGTCGTCGACCAGGACGGTCTTCCACTGGGTCTCGGCTCCCTCGTCGCCGAGGTCGGCGGCGGTGAGGAACTTCGACGGGACGTACGCGCCGTCCCGTTCGGTGAGCGTGACCAGGAAGGGAAGGTCGGTGAAGCGGCGGACGTAGTCGGTGAAGTACGGCACCTGCCGTTCGGCGAAGAACTCGGTGAGGATGACGTGTCCCATGGCCATCGCCAGCGCGGCGTCCGTGCCGGGATGCGGGGCCAGCCACTCGTCGGCGAACTTGGTGTTGTCGGCGTAGTCGGGGGAGACCACGACGACCTTCTGACCGCGGTACCGGGCTTCGGCCATCCAGTGCGCGTCCGGCGTCCTGGTCACGGGGACGTTCGAACCCCACATCATCAGATACGCGGCGTCCCACCAGTCCGCGGATTCCGGGACGTCGGTCTGGTCGCCGAACACCTGCGGCGAGGCCACCGGCAGATCGGCGTACCAATCGTAGAAGGAGAGCATCGGGGCGCCGATCAGCGCCATGAACCGGGACCCGATCGCGTGCGAGACCATGGACATCGCCGGAATCGGGGAAAACCCGGCGACCCTGTCCGGGCCGTATCGGGAAATGGCGTGCACATGCGCGGCGGCGGCGATTTCCGAAGCCTCGTCCCAGCTGACCCGGACCAATCCACCCTTTCCGCGGGCGCGCTGATAGGCCATTCTCTTCATCGGGTCGTCCATCACCGAAGCCCAGGCGAAGACCGGATCACCGTACTTTCCGAGGGCCTCCCGGTACATTTCGACCAGTACGCCGCGCGCGTACGGAAAACGTACCCGGGTCGGAGAATAGGAATACCATGAAAAAGAGGCGCCACGCGGACATCCTCGCGGTTCGTACTCCGGCTTGTCGGGGCCGACGGAGGGATAGTCCGGGTCTTGGCTCTCCCAGGTGATGATCCCGTCGGAGACGTACACGTTCCAGCGGCACGAACCCGTGCAGTTCACGCCGTGGGTCGACGGGACGACCTTGTCGTGGCTCCAGCGGTCCCGGTAGAAAGCGTCGCCCTCCCGGCCGCCGGCGAGATGGACCGAGTGCAGATCCGCCGAACTCTCCGCGCGGGTCAAATAGCGGCCGAGGCGAAGTAGAGCAGTGGTCGCCGCGCCTTCGTCGTGGTGGTTTTCGATGCCGTTTCCGTTGGCTTTTCGTGGCGAGCGCACGCTCGCGACCTCCCGACTGAAGTCGTGAATGAGGCAGACAGTGCGAACTGGACGTGCCGAGTCTGTCCTGGAACGTTCGCAATGCTAGCGGCACCGCGTGCCACCTGTCTTTGTCCGAAGGTGATCATGAGTGTCGATCACTCGAAAAGACCAGCAAGTAAAGGCATTGGTAATGGCGAAGTAATTGTCATGAGAAAAGCGATTAATATATTCTGTCGGACGATCGAAATATGCGTGGATGCGAATCGGTCCGACCGGTGGTCTCGGTGGCACGCGGATTCGGGACCAGGTAAACCGGAAAACGCGGAACAAGTAACGCCGTACGCTGAACAGGGGCGAAAGTATGTATAACGGCCTACACGCGGAGGCGAAGGATGACAGCCGAAATCGAGCGGGCGGCGCACGCCTACTGCCCCGCCTGCAACCCGGACCCCGGACTCGGTGACCCGGTCACCGCGCTCTGCGGGGCCACCCATCCCTTCTGGGGCCGTCGTGAGCGGCCGGTGAACAACTGCCCAGGGTGCGAAGCCGTCGTCGCGAAAACGGCCTACCCCTGTGGCCATACGGGTGGCGAGCGGTGACAGGTTGCTCGTTAAAGTTCGTGGCATTCGGGGTACTAGCTTCACGCGAGCCCGTGACGGGCCGTCGAACACCTGGAGGTCCCCGTGCCCACCGAGCAGGCCGCGCCCGCCGGTCGAAAGGTCGAAGTCCTGGCCCTCGACGTGGGCTGTGACCTGGGCGAACTGGCCCGGGTCCGTGCCTGGGCGCGTGCGGAACTGGACGACGTCGCCGAGGCGGGCCTCACGGACATCATCCTGGTGCTGGACGAACTGGTGTCCAACGCCCTCCGGCACGGGGAACGGCCCCGGCAGGTACGCCTGCTGCGGCGGCCTGGCCGTCTGCGCATCGAGGTCGACGACGCCGGCAAGACACCCGCCACCCCGCGTCCGCCCTCGGCGACCGGTGGCCGGGGCCTCGCCCTCATCGGCGCCTGCGCCACGGCGTGGGGCCAGGAGCACCGCGACGGCGGCAAGACCGTGTGGGCGGAACTCGATCTGGCCGAGTCAAACGTGTCGGGTGACACAACGGATCCGCCGTTTCCGGGCCGCCGGACCGGGTAACCGGAGGGCAGCGGACAAGGAATGGAGGCCCTGATGAACGACAAAGCCGAGAACAAGCTCGACGAACTCAAGGGCAAGGCCAAGGAAGCCGTCGGGAACGCCACGGACAACGAGCAGTGGCAGGCCGAAGGCAAGGCCGAGCAGGGCAAGGCCAACGTCAAGCAGGCCGGCGAGAAGATCAAGGACGCCGTGAAGGGCGTTCGCGACTGACGTCGTGAATCACAAAGGGGTCCGCCTTCAGGGCGGGCCCCTTTTTCACGGGGTGAGAGTGTCGCTCAACCGCGTGTGCGCGGCGTCGAGTATCGCCTGCGAACGCGGGAAGTCGCGCAGCTGCCCGCGCAGGAGTTCCAGCGCGGGCAACAGGGAACCGGGCGGTACGTGGCGGGCCGACAGGATGTCCGCGGTCCAGGCCAGGAAACCGGTGAACAGGTCTTCGTCGCCCACGTACAGCGAGACCGCCAGGTACTCGACGATGTGGGCGATGTCCTCCGCGGCGTGCTGGCGCTGGCGGAGGGTGTACTCGCGCATCGCCGGGACGCGGTCTTCCAAACCCTTCATGACGGACTTCACCAGCCTGCTCGAAGTCCGGGAAACCAGGGTGTACTCCTGATCGGCCAGATGGGGGAGGTCGTCGAGGGGCTGATGCCCGGCCCGGGGACGGGGCAGGGGAGCCGCCAGGAGATCCGCCGCCGCGCGTGCGTCCGGGGCCCAGGCGTCCGCCCCGAGCAGCCGCGCGTACCGGCCGTCCGGCCCGAACGCCGCTCCGCCCGCGATGACCGGGGTCGCGGCCGCCTGACAGGCCGTGATCGTGGCGTGCGCGGCGGGCAGGCGAGTGGCCAGCGAAGCCGAAAGCGCCACCACGTCGGGTCCGGTGCGGTGCAGATGCGCGACCAGATGCGGGGAGGGCACCTGGGCACCGAGGTAGTCGACACGGAAACCGCGGAACTTCAGCACTTCGGCCAGCAGCCGGGCGGGCATGGCGTGCCATTCGCCGTCGACGCACGCCACCGTGACACGGCCCCGGTGCGCGCGCGGCCGGGGCAGCGCGTAGCCGAAACCGGCGAGCACCCGGTCGTTGATCGCGGTCGCCGCGTGTTCCTGCGCCACGGTGAACCGGTTCGCCGCCCATTCCTGGCCGACTTTGCGCTGCACGCCGCCGATCACGTCCAGCAGCACGCTCTCCGTGTCGATACCCGCGCCGAGCGCCGAGACCACGGCATCTCCGGCGGCGTACTCGTCCCCGGCGGTCACCGCCTGCCACAGCCGTTCGAAGTACTCCGTGGTCACGGGGTCTCGGGCCTCCGTGGGGTCCGCGGTGCGCTGATCACCAGCACCGCCATGTCGTCGTGCGGCCGACGGCCGACCCAGTGCGCGGCCAGCATCTGGACGTGTTCGGCGACCGCGTCGGCCGCCATGTCCGCGCATTCGGACAGCGCCGTATGCAGCCGTTCCTCGCCGAACATCTCGTCGCCGAGCGGGCCGCCCTTGGCCTCCACGATACCGTCCGTGTACAGCAGGCAGCTCTCTCCGGGCGCGAGGAAGATCTCCGCCGTCGTCGTCCGGATCTCGGGGAGCACGCCGATCAGATTGCCGCCGGTGTCCACCTCTTCGACGACGCCGCCGGAGCGGACGACCAGCGGCGGCGGATGCCCGGCGCAGGTGACGCGCAGCCGTACCGCGTCGCCCTCGCGGCGGGCGGAGGCCAGCGCGAGCGTGACGAACCGGCCGTCCTCATGGCTCGTCAGCGACGTGTTCAGCAGGCTGAGCAGCCGATGGTGGTCCTCGGCCATCGGCAGCAGCGCGCGCAGCGTCGTCCGGATCTTCCCGGTCAAGACGGCGGCGTCGAGCCCCTTCCCGCAGACGTCGCCGAGCACCGCCAGCGACTCGTTCCCGGCGGTGTCGACGGCGGAATGGACGTCGTAGAAGTCGCCGCCGATCAGGTCCTCGTCCTGCGCGGGCCGGTAACGCCCGGCGAACTCGACGCCGCCGAGCTGCTCCAGTCGCGGCGGGAGCAGCTCGCGCATGAGCGTCTCGGTCGTCGACGCCTGGTGGGCGAACATCCGCGCCGCCGAGATCGCGGCACCCGCACGGGCCGCGAACAGCCGCGCGAAGATCTCTTCCTGCTCGGTGAAGGCCGCCTGGTCGCCGGTGCGCAAGAGGACCAGCGCCCCGGCGGGCACGCCGTGTCCCGGCAGCGGCGTGACGACGATCGACGTCGCCGGGCCGAAACCGGCGGGCAGGATCCAGGACGGCGCGGCGCCCGGATCGAGCCAGCGTGAGGGCACCGGCGGGAAACCGCGCAGTGCCTCGTCCAGCCCCGGCAGGTCGGCGGGGTCGATGGTCAGCCTGGACAGCGACACGGCCTCGCCGCGGACACACGAAGCTGCCGGATGACCGCCCTGGACCGGCGGGGCCAGCACCACCGCCGCGGCGGCCAGATGTTCGGCCGCCAGCCGCGCGGCCACTTCGATGCAGCGTTCGACGTTGAGCGAACTCAGCAGCGCCGCCGAGGCATCCGTGAGGAACGCGACGCGCTGCCGTTCCTGCCGCAGCAGGTCGTGCGCTGCTTCCGCTTCGGTCTCGTCGGCCAGCCACCAGGTGACGACGCCGTCGTGCGGTACCGGGGCCGCGGCCCAGGAGCGGTCGCCGGCGACGCCGCGGACGATCTCGCCCGCGCCCGCGTCCGCCAGCCAAGGGGGTGTCCCGTGTCGCAGCGGGAGGCCCGGCCGCGCCTCGGGGAACAAGGCGCGGGCGGCGCCGTTGAGGTCCCGCACGACTCCGTCACCGTCGACGAGCAGGGCGGGTGAGGGCGCGGTGTCCCAGCTCCGCCCGGTCGTCACCGGATCGGCGATCACCGGCTCAGCCATCGGCGTCCGCGACTTCGAACTCCGCCCACACCGTCTTGCCGTCCGGGCGGGCTGTCTGGCCCCAAGCCGTCGTGGCCAGGGCGACGAGCATGAGTCCGTGGCCACCGGTGCCGGTCGGCGGACCGGGCCTGGCCGGTGTGCCGGATGCGCCGTCCTCGACCTC
The DNA here is from genome assembly GCF_002234405.1 of Amycolatopsis thailandensis. Lineage (GTDB taxonomy): Bacteria > Actinomycetota > Actinomycetes > Mycobacteriales > Pseudonocardiaceae > Amycolatopsis > Amycolatopsis thailandensis. The sequence continues at coordinate 15,817 of NZ_NMQT01000140.1, forward strand.
GACGCGCAGGTTGTCCCCGGTGCGCCGCAGCCGGACCAGGTACGGGGCCTGGCCGTGCCGGAGCGCGTTCGAGCTGAGTTCGTCCACGACCATCACGACGTCCGCGATCGTGTCGGCGGGCAACCCGTCCAGCGTGGTCCGCGTCCAGGCGCGCACCTCGGCGAGGCCGTGGAGGTCCTCCGCCATGGAGAACTCGCTGACCTGGGTGTCCTGGCGGACCGTGGCGTCGGACGAGGTCATGAGCGGGACGCCAGTGCGGTGCGCGCGGCTTCGACGGTCGGGTGGACCGGCATGAGTTCTTCGAGGCGCAGCAGCGTGAGTGGCCGGACGACGGCGTGGACCGACGTGGCGACGGCGAACCGGCCGTCACTCTCGCGCAGTACCTGGGCCAGTCGGAGGAGGACTTGCAGACAGCTCGAATCGCAGAACCGGACCTCGGTCATGTCCGCGACGGCCAGGCCGGACGACGGCGGGCGCTCTTCGATCACCTGACGGAGCTTGGCGGACACGGCGAAATCGAACTCGCCGGTCATCGCGTACACGGTGAATCCGTCGGAGTCGTAGGTCTCCAGCGTCCAACCGTCTCCGGAAGAGCGGTGGAGGGGCCGCGCGACATCGGTCGTCATCAATGCTCCTGCTCGGGGTGCTGCCAACGAGGGCTGGCGGCTCAACCCCTGTACCGGAATCTACCAGCGTCGCCCCCGGCGGACCGGCTGACCGACAGGGTTCGCGGGCCGGGGCGGTCGTGAGTGGGGATTCGGGTTCTTTAGGGGTAAGGCGCAGATGGCGAGTTCGGCCGCTCGGGTGTTCGGCGGGGCAAGGACCGGGAACAGGCGCCCCGCCAGGCCACGCACCTCGGCTCGGTGCGGTCTGACGGGTCGGCGGTGTCGCGAAAGCCACTTTCACAACGTTGAAGGTTGCGAAAGCCACTTTCGCAACATTCCAAGCAGACAAGACGGCAAGCGAACAGGACACTTTTCCTCCCCTCGATGACCAGAGTCGCCACTCACGATCCACCCGGGTCGAGCCGGTCCTTCGCTTGCCCGAACGGACGGCACGTGTGTCCAGGCGGACGACACGGGTGATCAGACGGACGGCACGTGTGTCCAGGGGGACGACACTCGGCGACGGCCGAGTCCACCGTGTGCCGTCCGTCTGATCACGCGCGCCGTCCACTCGATCACGCGCGCCGTCCACCCAGTCACGCGTGCCGTCCCATCGGTCACGCGAAGACGCTCGACCCGTAGGTACGCAAGACACGGTTGGCCTGACCCGAAACGCCACTCGCGACCACTTGGGCCGAGTCGCCCTGAGGTAGCGTCCGGATCATGGAGTTCCGGGATTTCGACGGCATCAAGGTGCGGCGTCCCTCGGTCGGGCGGGACGACCTCACCGCCGAACCCGCCGTGTTCGGGGGCTACTTCGATTTCGACTCCGTCCATCTCGACGGCGGCGAGCAGGACGACGTCCGCGGCGGCGGGGAGATCGTGCGTTCCCTCGTCTCGGAAGTGAGCCTGGCCAACGCCCGCCTCGACAGGCTGACACTGTCCGACGTCGTCCTCGAAGGCGTCGATCTCTCCAACGCGGCCATCCGCGAACTCTCCGCACGACGCGTCGAAATCCTTCGCTGCCGCGCGATCGGGCTGGGCGTTTCGATCGCGTCGGCTTCCGATCTGTACGTCGAGAACGCGCGGTTCGACTACGCGTCTCTGGCCGTCGAGCGGGTCAAGGGCCCGGTCGTGTTCTCCGGGTGTTCGTTCCGGGAGACGGTGTTCTCCGGCGACCTGTCCCGACTGACCTTTGTGGACTGTGACTTCACCGAAACGGAGTTCGCGGCGACCGGCGCGGCGGACTGCGACCTGCGCGGCTCCCGGTTGTCCGGAGTCCGGGGGCTGCTCACCTTGCGCGGCGCGAAGATCACCGCCGACCAGGCTGTTTCGATCGCGGGGATCCTCGCGGCCGAGAGCGGGTTGCGGGTCGTCGGGTGACCCCGGATCAGCCTTCGGGGTAGAAGACGAAGAGCGTGCACCCGGTCGCGGACGCCGGCACGTGCCACGAACCGGCCGGGGCGTGCAGGAAGGTCCCCGCCGGATAGTCGCGCGCGCCGTCGTTGAAGGTGCCGGAGAGGACGTACACCTCCTCGGCTCCCGGCTCGTGGACGTCGCGATGCGGCCACGAGGTGCCGGGATCCATCTCCAGTACGTTGGCGTGCGCGCCGTCCGGACCTGTCCACAGTGGACGAAGCCGGATCCCGGGGAAGAGTTCGCGGACCGGGGATTCCTTGACGGAGACGGAAGTGTAGCCCGCTTGGGCGAGGATCTCGGGGTGCATGGACTCATCGTGCCGCGATCACCGGGCCGTCGGACAGTGTCCGGGAAGACATCATGGGGTACTTTCTTGCCATGCATCGCGTGATGGCCCTGGTGCGGCCGGTGCAGTCGACGTTCGAGCTCGGGATCGCCGCCGAGGTCTTCGGCACGGAGCGGGCCGGGGTGCCGCGGTACTACGAGTTCGACGTCTGCACGGAGAAACCCGGCCCTGTCCCGACCACCGCCGGGTACGCGATGTCCGTGACCCGGGGCCTTTCCGCGCTGTCGGACGCGGACACCGTGCTCATCCCGGGCTGGTCCCCGGTGGAAGCCCCGCTCCCGGCACCCGTGCGCCGGGCGCTGCTCCGCGCGCACGCCGGGGGAGCGCGGCTGGTCACGATCTGTTCCGGCGTTTTCGCGCTGGCCCGCACCGGACTGCTCGACGGCAGGACGGCGACCACGCACTGGGCCCGCGCCGCCCGGCTGCGCGAGGAATTCCCGCGGATACAGGTGAAACCGGACGTGCTCTACGTCGACCACGGCGACGTCGCCACGAGCGCCGGGGCGGGCGCAGGGATCGACCTCTGCCTGCACCTCGTCCGGCGGGACCACGGGGCCGCGCACGCCGCTTTGGTCGCCCGGCACATGGTGATGCCGCCGCATCGCGACGGCGGTCAGGCACAGTTCGTCCCGGCCCCGCCGCCCGAGGACGAACTGGACGGCCTCCTCGCCTGGGCGGGCGAACGGCTCGGGGCACCGTTGTCGGTGGGCGACTTGGCCGCGCATCTCAACGTCTCGCAGCGCACGCTGGCCCGGCGTTTCGCCGATCGGCTCGGCACCACGCCGGGCGCGTGGCTGCTGGCCCGGCGGGTGACCGAGGCGCGCACCCTCCTGGAGGAGACCGGCCTGCCGGTCGAGGTGATCGCGACCCGCGTCGGTCTCGCCTCGGCCGTCAACCTCCGCCGCCGTTTCCGCGACCAGGTCGGGACGACGCCGGGTGCGTACCGGCGCGCGTTCCGGGTTTCGCCTTGAGCGGAACGGAGCACACGGGCCCCGGCCCGATGTCACGATGAGCGTATGGCGGACATCCTCCCTTTCCACCAGAAGCGCGCCTCCACTTCGGACCGCGAGCCCGAACCGCTGTGGCGTGACGTGCTGGGCAAGAGCCTGCGCGCGGCGAGGGAGGAACAGGGCGGCCGTCTCGTCGACATCGCGGAACGCGCCGGGATCTCGCCGCAGTACCTGTCGGAGATCGAGCGCGGCCGCAAGGAGCCGTCCAGCGAGATGATCGCCGCGGTCACGGGCGCGCTCGGGATCGACTTCGCGGATCTCCTGTTCGGTATCGCGGGCACGGTCCGGCGGGGCGGCAGCACGGGCCTCGCGGTCGGCCGCCGCCCGTCCGGGCCCTTGCTCATGGCTGCCTAGGCCCGGGCGTCGAGCACCCGGTCCGCGAGTCCGTAGGCGACGGCGCCCGCCGCGTCGAACACGCGGTCCCGGTCGGTGTCGTGCCGCAGATCCGAGACGGCCCGGCCGGTGTGCGAGGACAGGATCTCCTCCAGCTGCGTCCGCACCCGCACGACCTCGTCGGCCTGGAGGATGAGGTCCGGGATCGTGCCGCGGCCCTGCGCCGCGGGCTGGTGCAGCACGACGCGGGTGTGGGGCAGCACGAACCGGTGCCCGGCCTCGCCCGCGGCGAGCAGGATCGCGCCCGCCGCGACGGCCTGGCCGACGCAGGTCGTCGCCACCGGCGCCTTGATGAAACGCATGGTGTCGTACAGTGCGAGCATCGCCGACGGGTCGCCGCCCTCGGTGTTGATGTAGAGGTTGATCTCCTGCTCCGGGTTGTCCGCCTCCAGGTACAGCAGCTGGGTGATCAGCGCGTTCGCCACGCCGGAGTCGATCGCGGTGCCGAGATAGATGATCCGCTCCGACAGCAGATGCGAGTAGACGTCCATGATCCGCTCGCCGCCCGGACTGCGGGAGATGACGTTGGGGATGGTGTAGGTGCTCATGCGCCGGCACCCCTTTCCGAGCCGAGGCCGAGTTTGTGGGAGCGGACGGGGACGACCTGGTCGAGGCTTTCGACGATGTGGTCGATGAAGCCGTATTCCCGCGCCTGTCCGGTGGTGAACCAGCGGTCGTGGAGGGAGTCGGCGAAGATCCGGTCGATCGGCTGCCCGGTGTCGTCGGAGATGAGGCCGAGCACCGTGTCGCGTGTGTAGCGCAGATCGTCCGCCTGCACCTCCACCTCGACGGCCGAGCCGCCGATGCCCGCCGAACCCTGGTGCATCAGGATCCGCGCGTGCGGCAGGGCGAACCGTTTGCCCGGCGTGCCCGCGGAAAGCAGGAACTGCCCGGCGCTGCACGCCAGCCCCAGCGCGAGCGTGGCGACGTCGCACGGCACGAGCCGCATCACGTCGCGGATCGCCAGCATCGACGGGACCGAGCCGCCCGGCGAGTGGATCCACAACGCGATGTCCTTGCGGGGATCCTCGCTCGCCAGTGACAGCAGCTGGGTGGTGAGCACCGTCCCGTTGTCGTCGTCGAGCGCGCCGTCGAGGACCAGCACACGCTTGCTGAAGAACTGTTCCCGGAGCCGTTGGTCGAAGAGTGGCTGCTTCTCGTAGTCGGTCATGCCCCGACGATGCCGCCGGGGCACGGCCTTTCGCCGGTTTCTCTGCTGTGAGCGGATCAGCCCACAGCAGGGCGTTCGGCCGGGACGAACCACACGGCGATCGTCAGCGCGATGGCGAAGAGGAGGAGCAGGAGATCGATGGTGAAGCCCGGCTGGATCGCGAGGCCGAGGTGGATCCGGTCCTCACCGATGACGGTCAGCAGACCGAACGAGAGCAGCGTCAGCAGCGCGGAGACACTGAGCATGAGCTGTCCCGCCCGGACCCTGGCGAGCAGGCTCGCGCCGCCCGCCACCGCGGCGACTCCGGCGACTATCGAGCTGAAGTCCCCCACAATCATCGACAGCTCCGAGAAGTCGAAGAAGTAGTACGCCTGGTGCATCACCATCGCGTTCGTGAGCAGCGCGAACCCGAGCACCATGCCCGCCACTCCCGCCAGGATCGCGGCCACCGACGGCGTGCGCACCCCGGGACGCGGCGGCGCGGGCAGGACCGGCACCGGGGCTTCGGCGCCGTTCGCGGCCAGTGCCAGCATCGGGATCGCGTGATCCGGCAGCATCCGCGCGTGCGGCGCCTTCGCCAGCAGGCCGCGGAGGACGTCCGCCAGTGTTCCGTGCGTCCGGCTGAAGACCGGCTGGTCGTTGACGACGGCGTACAGCGTGGCCGCGACGTTCCCGCGCAGGAAGGGATTCGCGCCCTCGGCCGCGCCGAGCAGGGTCACGCCGAGCGACCAGAGATCGGCGTGAGGAGTGTCTTCGTGCCCCGCGATCCTTTCCGGGGCGAGGAAAGCCGGTGAACCTGCCGGGTCGAGGGCCTGGCCGACCCCGAAGCCGGTCAGCCTCGCCGTGCCGTCGGAGGACACCAAGATGTTCGCGGGCCGCACGTCTCCATGCACGGCGCCCTTCGCGTGGGCGGCCGCGAGTGCGCCGAGTACCTGCCTGCCGATGCCGGCCACCAACCGCGGCGGGAGTGGCCCCGAGGACGCCAGGTCCTCCAGCGTCCGCCCGTCCACCGGGTCCATCACGACGAACGGCGTCCCGTCCGCCACCACGACCTCGTGGACGGGCACCACCGACGGGTGCTCCGCCACGACACCGGCCTCACGCCGGAGCCGTTCGACGACGGCCGCGCGGGCGGATTCGTCGAGCGCGGGCAGCAGCAGCTCCTTGATCGCGACCTGGCGCCCCTCCTGCCCGTCCTCGCCACGCCACAGCACGGCCGTCCCGTCGCCGCCCAGCTTCTCGAGCAGGGTGTAGCGCTCGGCGATCGTGCGCGAAACTGCCGTCACGGTGGTTCTCCTCGAATCCCGAAGTGTCTTCGCGGGGACGCTAACCAGGCATCATGAAAAACCGATGAAATGGCCGATCGTCCATAAAGGCCGCCGATGGCTGGATATATTCACAGTCATGCTGACCTTGGCGGCGCTGGTCGCGGACCCGGATCTCGAACTGCGGGTGGTCGTCCCCGGCCGAGACGGGGCGATGGCCGGGCAGGTGCTGTGGGTGCACAACACCGAGCTGCCCGACCCCGGGCCGTACGTGCGCGAGCACGAGGTCGTGCTGACCAACGGCCTGTGGCTGGACCGCACCGACCCGGCGGACTTCGTCGCGCGGGTGGTCCGCGCGGGAGCGGCCGGGATCATCTTCGGGCTGCGCGTCGAACGACGTGACACCCCTCCGGCGCTCGCCGAGGCGTGTCGCGAAGCCGGGCTGCCGCTGCTGGAGATCTCTGTGGCTGTGCCCTTCACGGCCGTCACCCGCGCGGCGGCGGCGATCCAGGCCGCGGACCGGCAGAGCGCGCTGATGTCGTTGGTGCGAAGGGGAGACGAGCTGACCTCGGCGCTTTCGCGAGGCGCGGGCGCCTCCGGGGTGCTGGAGGTCCTGCGCCGTGAGCACGAGCTGCCGCTCGCGGTCGTGGACCGGATGGGCCGGGAGCTGGCGTCCGCCGGGGCGGGCCTGGACGCCGGGCAGACACGCGCCGCGGCGGAGGCCCTGACCCGGCATCCGCCGCCGCTGGAGGCGGATCTCGGCGCGGGGACACGGGCGGCGCTGTTCCCGGTCGGCGCGATCGGCGACGCGGACGCCGCGCTGCTGTGCCTGCGTCCCGTGGCCGGGCTGACGCGGGACGAGCGGGACGCGCTGGAGCAGACCGCCCGCTACCTCAGCCTCGAAGTGGCCCGGCACCAGGCGGTGCAGGCCATCGAGATGCGGTTCGCCGTCGAACTGCTGGACATGGTGCTCTCCGGCGCGCAGCGGGTCGCGGAGGTGCCCGGCAGGCTGCGCGCGTTCGGGGTCGACCCGGACGGTCCGCTGGCCGTGATCGCGCTGGCGTTCGCCGGCGACGACGCCACCGCGACCCTGCCGGGGATGGCGGAGGCCGTCACGGACTTCCTGCTGGCGGACGGGTTGCCCGCGGTCGTGGCGGCGGGCAGCCGGGACGTCGTGGCGGTACTGCCGTTCCGCTCGGGAAGACAATCGCCCGCCGCGTTCGCGCCCCGGCTGGCGGCGGCCGTTTCGCACCGGTTCTCCGGCGGGCGCGTGGTCGTCGGGCTGGCCGATCCCGTGTCCGGCGCGGCCGGGCTGCGCGAACCGTTGTCGCGCAGCCGCGAAGCCTGCCGCGTGCTCCGGGGCAGGCGTGGCGGGCCGGTGGCGGCGAGTTTCGCCGAACTGGGCAGCTACCGGCTCCTGCTGGAGTCGCACGACGAGCAGTGGCGGTACACGTTCGCCGACGTCCTGCTCGGCCCGCTGCGCGAGCACGACCGTGCCCGCGACGGCGACCTGGAGACGACCTTGCGGGCGTTCCTCGACCACGACGGCCAGTGGGCGGCCACCGCCGCGGCCCTGTTCGTGCACGTCAACACCTTGCGCAACCGGCTGGCCAAGGTCACCGAGCTGACCGGCCGCGACGTCGGGCGCACCGCGGACCGGGTCGACCTCTTCCTGGCACTGGAAGCGGCTCAGTCCGGGTAGACCGCCGGATCGATTTCCAGGCGCCGCAAGGGTTCGGCGGGTAAGGCTGGGTCGGCCAGCGCCGCGGCCGCCACGTCGCGGCACCGCGCGAACCGGACGTCGCCGAGGCCGAGCCCGAACTCGATGAGCGCCCGCACTGCCTCCAGCCGCCCCGGCCTGCCCGACAGGAACGGGTGCAGGCACAGGTTGAACAGGCATCGGTACCGGCGCATCGCGTCGAGCTCCGCGCGCCACATCTCCAGTACCCGGACCGGGGAGGTGATCACCGAACCGATCTGCGGCGAGGGAAGGAACGCGTACTGCTCCCAGTCGTCGAGCGACCAGTGCACCGGCAGCTCGGCGATCCGGCCCGCCCCGGTCTCGATCAGATAGGGCCGGTCGTCGGCCATCAGCGACGAGTCGTAGCTCAGCCCGTGTTCCGCCACCAGCGCCGGAGTGTCCCAAGTGGACTCCCAGCCCGCCGCGCGATGCCCGCTGATCTCGATGCCCTGGCGCGCGAAGACCTCCATGCCCCGTTCGAAATCGGCTCGCTGCCCGGCGGCGGTCATCGTGGTCGGCGGCCGGTGGCTGTAGGAGTGATGCGCCACCTCGTGCCCCCGTTCCACGATCGAGGCGGCGAGGCCGGGCCGCTGTTCGGCGACCCAGCCCGGCACGAAGAACGTCGCGGGCACGGCCAGTTCACCGAGCAAGTCGAGAATGCGCGGCACCCCGACCTTCGGCCCGTACGCCTGATGGGACATGGTCGACAGATGCCCGGCGTAACCCCGTCCGTGCGCGAGGATCGGGGATTCCGCGTCCACGTCGAAGGTCAGGGTCGCCACCGCGGCCGCGCCGCCGTGCCAGCTTGTTTCGGTCACGCTTGCCGACTCTCCCGCCAGCGGCGCGAGTTCGCCACCGTGACCGTCGGGGAGACCATCGCGCGATCGAACTCGGCCAGGGGTTCCGCCGCGGCGACACGGGCGGGCAGATCGGGATTGGCCAGCGCGCCGTGCCCGATCGAGAGCAGGTCGGCGTGCTCGCCTTCGAGCACCTCTTTCGCCTGGGTGAGATCGTGCATCCCGCCGTTGGCGATCACCGGCAGCCCGGTGACCTTCCTGGCGAGGGCGGTGATGGTGCCGCCGTCGGCCAGCTTCGCCGTTTCGAGCCAGTTCCGGCCTTCGCTGGCGATGTGGAGGTAGTCCGCGCCCGCCTCGGCGACCGCGGCGAAGATCACCTCGGCGTCGTCACGGCCGCCGGGCCAGCGGTAGGTGAAGTCGTTGACCTTCGTCTGCGACAGCCGCACACCGGTCACCAGCTCCGGCACGGCCTCGGCGACGGCGGTGACGACGCGGGCGGTCAGCCGGATCCGGTCGGCGACCGATCCGCCGTAGGAATCGGTGCGCCGGTTGGTGTAGTCGGTGAGGAACTGGTCGAGCAGGTATCCGTTGGCCGCGTGCACTTCGACGCCGTCGAACCCGGCCTCGCGGGCACGCCGGGCCGCCGCGGCGAATCCGTCGACGACGTCGTCGATCCCGGCGGTGGTCAGTTCCCGGGGCGCGGCCCACGGCCCGGAACCGCCGTACGCGGGCATCATCTCCCCGCGCGGCTGGACGGCGGAGGGGCCGACGGTGTGGTCCCGGTGCGGATTCCCCTGGGAGATCGCGCCGGCGTGCATGAGCTGCGCGATCATCCGGCCGCCCGCCGCGCGCACTCCGGCGGTGACCACGCGCCAGCCCGCGACGTGTTCGTCGCGCGCGAGGCCGGGCTGGTTGAGGTATCCCTGGCTGGCCGCCGTGTCCGGGTAGGTGCCCTCGCTGAACACGAGCCCGAACCCGCCGCGGGCGAATTCGGCGTAGTAGTCGGCCATTTCGCCGGTCGGCGTGCCGTCGGGCGCGGCCGAGACCCGGGTCATGGGGGCGACGGCGTAGCGGTTGCGCAGCGCGAGACCGCCGAGGGTGGCCGGGGCCAGCGCGGGGTGGGCGTGGCCGACGGTGGTGGTCATGATCGTGTTCCTCCATTGTGGACTGTTTCGATGGCGAGCGGGGAGAGTCCGGCGTCGCTGATCCGGACGAGATCCTGCGGGCAGGCGGAAACCACGACGACGCAATCCAGTTCGGCCCGCAGCGTGACGGCGTCGCCGGGCCGCGAGGTCGCGGTCAGCCAGCTCAGCCTGCCGTCCGCTCCGACCGGGATGCGCATGAAGACGTTGATCGGCTGCGGGGCCGGGCCCGTGAAGCCCAGCCCGAGCTCGCTCAGCGCCTCGCGCAGGTTCGTGGCGCAGGACCGGTGACCCGGCGCTCCCAGCGCGGCATACCGGGCCGGGTCGCAGGCCGGGATCAGCATGTCGTGCTCGCCGGGCGAGGTGTCCTCGGCCAAGGTCAGGATCGGGCGGCGCCGGTCGGTCACGAAGGCCTCGCCTACCGCGGGGAACAGCCTGTCGGTCGCGGCGCGGGTGTGCGCCGCGCTGTGGTGCTCGGCCAGGTCGGTCCCGCTGTCGGTGAACGCGAACACGTCGCCGACCTGGCCGCCCTCGACGTCGATCACCCGGATCAGGTCTCCCGCGGCCACCCGGACGGCTTTCGCGGTCCCCGGTGGCACTTCCGTTCTGCCCATGCCTTCAGCAAACCCGGGGTGGGGGTCTGCCCGCCATGGAGGAAGCTCCATGATCGTGGATCTCTGCTGGAGGAACCTCCAAGAGGCGAGTGGGGTAGTTGGGTGATGCGAGTGTGGAGGATTCGGGACGTTCAACGTCCCGATTCCTACATCGTCACGAGGCCGCCGAGCGGGGAAGAATCCGGACGTTCAGCGTCCGAAATCTTCCCCCGTCACATCTCCACCCCAGCGGGCAGGCGAGGCGAACCCAAGCCCAGTGGGTGAACAAACACCGGTCCGCTCCAACCCGAATCGCCACTCACGACCACGGTGACCAAGCTCGGAACTTTCGCGTGACGGGGTGGACGGCACGTGTGATCAGACGGACGACACTCGTGACCAGACGGACGGCACTCTCGCGGCCGAGTTACCAGGCCCGTGTCGTCCGTCCAGTCACGCGTGTCGTCCATCTGGACACGGGTGTCGTCCACCTCGGCACCGCCTGTCTCACCTGCCGTACCGACCGTCAGGGCAGCACGGCACGAGCGCCACGCTCGAGACGGCCAGCGTCCCCGCCGAGATAGTTCAGGTTTTGACCATTTTCGAGACGTCGGGTTAGTGTTCGGCGATGGAAGACGTGGACGCGGCCGGGCTGGACTTCTGGTCGTTCGTGGCGCTGGCGAACCGGAGGCTCGCGCAGGAGTACGGCTTCCGGCACCAGCTGGCGACCGAGGTGCTGCTGACCCTCAACCGCGCCTCCGACCTGGTGACCTACGACCTCGAAGCCGCGGTGCACCGGCCGCGTGGCCGGTCGTGGTCGGCGTTCCGGCTGCTGTTCGTGGTCTGGCTCGCCGGACCGCTCGAACCGACGAGCGCCGCGCGGCTGACCGGGATGAGCCGGGCGGCGGTGTCGAACCTGGTCAAGACGCTGGTCGCGGAGGGAATGCTCGACCGGGTCCCGGACGAGCGGGACGGCCGTTCGGTGCAGCTGTCGCTGACCGAGGCGGGGCACGAGGAGATGGTCTCGGTCTTCCGCGAGCACAACGAACGCGAATTCGGCTGGACGAACGCGCTGACCGAGACCGAACAGCGCATCCTCGTGATGCTGCTGGGCAAGCTGATCACGAGTCGCGCCGAGTTCGGCACCCGGAGCCGCAAGTAGCCCTTCCCGTCGCCCGGAAGACCGGACTATCCTGCCCAACGGATAGTCAAAGTGTGAACTAAATCGGCGAGGAGGAGACCATGGTGGACGGCGGACGGATTCCCGCGCTCTTCGCCGGGCTGTGCGACGACGCCGCCGTGTTCCCACCGGGGCTGGCCCCGCTGCCGGACGCCGTCGCGGCACACGACGAACACGTCTCCGCCTGGTACGCGGGCCTCGTCGGACCGCTGGTGGTCGCCGCCACCGCGCTCGGCGAGCTCGCCGAGGTGCTGGGCGACCGGGAAGCCCCGCTGCCGATCGCGGTCACCCTGCCCGGCGGGCCCGCGCAGCTCGACGGCGCGCTCAAGGCCGTCGCCACGCTGCCGGTGAAACTCGACGCGCTCGAGATCGCCGTCCCGGACGAGATGGGGCCGGACGAGGTGGTCGACGCGATTTCCGTCGTCACCGCACCGGTTTTCGTCGAGATTCCGCGCGACGGCCGGCGCCTTCGGCTGCTGGCCGCCCTGTCCGGCACCGGCCACCGCGCGAAGTTCCGCACCGGTGGCGTCCGGGCCGAGCTGTACCCGGACGAGGCCGAACTCGCGGCCGCGGTCCGGGCGGCCGTCGAGGCGGGTGTCCCGTTCAAGGCCACCGCCGGGCTGCACCACGCGCTCCGCAACACCGACCCGGCGACCGGCTTCGAACAGCACGGTTTCCTGAACCTGATGCTCGCCACCGACGCCGTCCTCACCGGCGGCGACGCGGAAGCCGCGCTCGCCGAACGAGACGGCGCCGTCCTCGCCGGGCGGCTGCGGGCGCTGGAGCCGGATCGCGCCGTCGCGGTCCGCGCGGGCTTCACGTCGTTCGGCACTTGCAGCATCACCGACCCCCTGACCGAACTGGCCGGACTCGGCCTGCTCGAGGCGCCCCGAGGAGAGGCATGACCACGATCGACATCCCCGCAGGCTCCCTGTTCGGGATCGACAACCTGCCGTACGGCGTGTTCTCCGTCGACGGCGGTTCCCCGCGCGTCGGCGTACGTGTCGGGGACTCCGTCCTCGACCTGGCCGCGGCGCTCGGCGACGACGTGTTCGCCGCGCCGTCGCTGAACCCGTTCATGGCGCAGGGATACGACCGCTGGGTGGCGGTCCGGGCGCGGATCCGTGACCTGGTCACCGGCGAAATCCCCGACGGCGCGGTCCATCCCGTCGGGCGGGTGAGCATGCACCTGCCGATCGAGGTCGCGGACTACGTCGACTTCTACGCTTCCGAACACCACGCTTCGAACGTCGGCAGGCTGTTCCGCCCGGACGCGGAACCGTTGCTGCCCAACTGGAAGCATCTCCCGGTCGGCTATCACGGGCGGTCCGGCACGGTCCTGGTCTCCGGTACGGACATCGTGCGCCCGAGCGGTCAGCGCAAGGCCCCGGCCGAGGCGGCGCCGGTGTTCGGGCCGAGTGTGCGGCTGGACATCGAAGCGGAGCTGGGCTTCGTCGTCGGCACCGGGACCCCGCTGAACACCCCGATCACCCCGGACGCCTTCCCTCGCCACGTTTTCGGCGCGGTGCTGCTCAACGACTGGTCGGCCCGCGACATCCAGGCGTGGGAATACGTCCCGCTGGGCCCGCATCTCGGCAAGAGCTTCGCGACCTCGATCTCCCCTTGGGTGGTACCGATCCTGGCGCTGGAGGCCGCGCGGATCCCGCTGCCGGGCCAGATCGATCCGCAGCCGTTGCCGTACCTGCGGGAAAGCTCGCCGTGGGGGCTCGACATCGATCTGGTCGTCGAATGGAACGGCGAGGAGGTCAGCCGCCCGCCCTTCCGCGAGATGTACTGGTCGCCCGCCCAGATGCTCGCGCACCTGACGATCAACGGCGCGTCCTCGCGCACAGGAGACCTGTACGGCTCCGGCACGATCTCCGGACCGGAGAAGAACCAGCGCGGCGCGTTCCTCGAATTGTCCTGGGGCGGAAGGGAACCGCTCACGGTCAAGGGGGAGGAGCGCACCTTCCTGCTGGACGGCGACGAGGTCGTCATCACCGGGACCGCGCCCGGCGCGAACGGCGCGCGGATCGGGTTCGGTGAGGTGCGGGGCCGCGTGCTGCCCGCCGGCTGAAGTACGTGAAGGGCCCCTTGCTCACGCCAGGCGCGAGCGAGGGGCCACGTTCTCGTACGATCTGCGGTCGTGAACCCCTCTGCCGAGGACATAATCCGCAGCGCGGCGCGGTGGATCGAGCGCGGTGTCCGCGTCGACACCTCCGCCTTCGCGCAGGACCTGGGCATCTCCCGCAGCACGTTGTTCCGCCGCGCCGGGAACCGGGAAGACCTGCTGGGCGACGCTCTCCACTACCTGTCCGAACGCACCTTGGCGGCCGCGACGCGCACCTGGCAGCGCGAACAAGGCGACGTGGTGCGCAACGCGGCAGGCGAGCTGCGCTGTCTCGCGATCATGCGCGAGTACCGATCCGTGCTCGCGGCGAGCGCCGGGTTCCGCCGTTTCCTCGACGACGAGCCGGTCTTGGCGATCCGCCTGCTCACCGATCCGCACGGCCGCGTCCAGCCGAGGGTGATCGCGGCGCACGTCGACCTGCTGCGCCGCGACGTCGACGACGGCGGTTTCGTTCCCTCGGTCGGCCTGGACAGCCTCTGTTACGCGATCGTCCGGCTGGGGGAGGCGTTCCTGTACTCGGACGTGCTCGCCTCCCGGGCACCCGATCTGGACGCGGCGTCGACACTGCTCGGCGCGCTCGTGGAAGGACGCGAGCCGCTCCGCGCCGGCTGACCGTCGGTACGGGTGGTTTCCGCCGGTGGCAAGCGGAAACCACCCGAAGGCTCACATCACGGGCATGCGAGCACCGGGGCCTGCGGACGGCCACCGCCCTGCAGGTCGCTCAGCGGAACCCTGGCCAGGCCGAGGATCGCCTGCGCGGTCGCGCGAGGGGCGGTCGACGGGTTCAGGCCGGTGGCGTCGTAGGCGATCGCGCCGCGGTCCGCCTCGGCGCCGGTGCAGCCGGTTTGCAGCGACCGCAGGAACTCCCGCGCCTTGACCGCGGCGGCGGGACGGTGCCCGGCCAGCGCTTCGGCGGCGAGGCCGGTGCTGTTGGCGTTCGGCGCGTTCGCGCCGACGCCGAAGCCGCCGTTCGCGTGCTGCTTGGTGACCAGCCAGGACGTGCCTTCACGGGCGTTCACCGCGTCACCGGTGGCGCGCAAGGCCTGCACGGCCATCGCGGTCGCGTCGACGTCGCTGGTGCAGGTGGCTTCGCCGAAGTTCAGCGGGAATCCGCCGTCCGCGCACTGGGCGCCCGCCAGGAACGTCACGGCCGACGCGGGCGCGCCCGCCGGGGTGCGGTCCAGCGCCAGCAGCGCGAGCGACTGCGAGAAGGCGTTGGAGTAGTCGCCGTATTCGGAGCGGTCGGAGAACCGGCCGGACGGCGTGAGCAGCGAGAGCAGGCCCGCCTTCAGGTCGACGCCGCCGAACGACGCCGGGTTCTTGCCCCGGATCTGCGCGGCGAGCAGCAGTTTGGCGTGCGCGCCCGCGTAGGCCTCGGTGCCGCTGCCGACGTAGCCGGTGGTGATCTCCGGCTTCGCCAGCCAGGTGATCGCTTTGCCCGCGTTCGTGTCGGACACACCGGCGGCGGCGAACGCGAAGATCGCGTCGATCGTCAAGCCCTGGTCGGGGAACTTCTGGCCGCCGAAATCGGCCTCGAACCTTTCCCCGTCGGTCATCTGCCTGGCGAGCCAGCCCGCGGCGGCGTCCGCCTTGTTCGGGGTGGCGGCGTTCGCCGCCGGAGCGGCGACCAGCCCGATGCCGCACAGCATGGCGACAGCGAAGACCAAACGTCTCATGAGAACCCTTTCCCGCATTTCCTCGACAGGAGTCGGTGACACCGCGCGACGTGGGTGACCGGGCTCGCCTGGAGGGCATACCGTTGCGGGACAGCGCCGGACTCTCACCGGACTTCCCCCACGACCGCGCTGAATCGGACGACCCGAAGAGTGTCATGCCGGTCAAGCGCGGGGGTACCGCCGGGCGCGAGTAACGCTGTGATCCTGGCAACCGACCTGCTCAGCGGTGCCTGCCGGAGGTAATCGGGTGTTAACCTCGGCGGGCTCGACAACCCAATACCGCCGCCCGTGACGGGGAAGCCGGTCGAAATCCGGCGCTGTCGCGCAACCGTAGGCCCTTCACCAGGGCGAGCCGGGGTACCGCACGGGCGGATGAACGAACCACTGTCGCGATAAACAGGGGTGACTGCGGCGTCCCGCGCCTGTCCTCCGCCATGCCGCAAGGAGGAGTCATGCGCCGCGGGTCCCTGGCCGCCCTGGCCTTCGCCGTCAGCGTCGGCGTGGTCGCCGCGCTGCTCACCGGAACGGCGACAGCAGCGAACGATCCTGACGCGGCGAAGTCGAACTCCCGCTGGCTCGCCACGAAGCTGCAGCCGGACGGCACGCTCGAGAACCCCAACGGCGGCTCACTGCCGGACCACGGCCTGATGCTCGACGTCCTGTTCTCGATGTACGCGTCGGGCGATGGCGCGAAGGCCGAGCCGATCGTCAAGTTCCTCGACGACCAGGGCCACGCCACCGACTACTTCACCTGGGACGGGTTCATCCCCGGCGCCGGGTTCGACAACGTCATCGTCGGTGGCGCCACGGCCAAGACCCTGGTCGCCGCCGAGGTCTCCGGCCGGAACCCGCGGAACTTCGACGGCTACGACCTGGTCGCCGAGACCCAGAACGCGATCATGCGCGGCGGTCCCGACAAGGGCCGGGTCAGCGACTACACGAAGAAGCCCGACGTCACCGGCGACGTGATCAACAACGCCAACATGTTCGGCCAGGCGCTCGGCGTGATCGGCCTCGCCGCGGCGGGCGAGAACGACCAGCTCGCCATCGACAAGCTGCTGACCCAGCAGTGCTCCGAGGGCTACTTCCGAGTCATGTTCGCCTACATCCCGACGAAGGAGACCGGCGACCACGTCACCCCGGACGGGCACAAGGTCTCGACCTGCGACGAGGGCAAACCGCTCGACCTCTCGCCGACCGACGGCGACGCCACCGGCATCGCGCTTTCGGCGATGCTGGCCGCCAAGAAGGCGGGCGCGGCCGGGCTCGACACCCCGATCACCAAGGCCGTCGCGTGGCTCAAAGCGAACCAGGCCGCCGGCGGCGGCTGGGGCGGTGGCGTCGGCACCGAAGCGCCGAACACCAACAGCACCGGCCTGATCCTTCAGGGACTGGCTGAAGCGGGTGGCGCGGACGCGGCGGTGGACAAGGGCGTGCGGTACCTCAAGTCCGCGCAGGCCAACGCCGCGGCGGATTCCGGGAACAAGCTCGCTGGAGATCTCGGCGCAATCGCCTACAACCCCGCTTCCTACGAGGCCGCGCGCACCTCGGGCATCAGCGGCCTCGACACCTGGATCCGCGCGAGCGCCCAGGCTTCGCTCGGGTTGTCGCAAGTCGGCTTCTCCTCGCTCACGAAGGGCGGTGGGCAGCCGCCGACCAGCAGCGTCTCGGAAACGCCGACCACGCCCACGACGACGTCGTCCTCCGGGACGGGGTCGCCCACGAGCACGCCGACCTCGACCACGAGCGAACCGGCGCCGAGCACCACCACGACAACGACGACAACGACCACCACGACGACGACCACCACCACGACCTCGGTCACGCCGACGCCGGGCACGTCCTCGTCCCCGTCGGCCAGTCCGCCCGCGCCGAGCACGGTCACCGTCACGAGCACTCCGCCCGCGGCCAAACCCGCCCCGCAGGCCCCCGCGCCGAAGACGACGGCACCGAAACCCCAGAAGAAGACCGTCACGCCGAGGACGTCGACCGGCGCCCGCGTCCCGCCACCGACCGCGATCTCCACGCCGGTCGCGATCGCGGGCACGGCCCCCGCGACGTCCCGGCTCGGCGCGTACCTGACGAACCGGCTTGTCGGCGGCGACCACGTCGAGGTCACCGAGGACGGCAAGACCTACGTCGACTACGACGCCACCGCCGATCTGGTGCTCGCCTTGCGGGCACTGGACGAGCAGCCGGACACGGTCGCCCGCGCGTCGAAGTTCCTGCTCACGCCGGAAGCCGTGCAGGCCTACGCCCACGGCGCGCCGTACGAGCAGAACGGCGCCTCCTACGCCGAACCGCTCGCGAAGCTCGTGCTCGTCGCCGAGTTCGCCAAGGCGGACGCCGGGCAGTTGCGCGCCGATCTGGTGAAGCTGCGGGGCGCGGACGGCAAGTTCACCGACGTCGGCTCCTTCGCCGATGCCGACGAGACGGTCGAGCGGCACGCGTGGGCGGTGCTCGCGACCGCCGCCGATCCCGGCCCCGCGGTCGAACTGCTCCTCTCGCGCCAGTGCGCCGACGGAACCTTCCCGAAGCACCTCGACACCGCGGAGTGCGGCTCCGGTGACCTCGGCGCGACGGCCGCCGCGGTCACCGCGCTGGCGGCACGTCCGCACACTGACGCCGCGCCGTCGACCAAACGCCCCGACGGCTGGACCGAGCGGCGCGTGTCGGCGTTCGTCTCCGCGGTGGGCGCGCTCGGGGTCCGGCCGACCGGCGAGGGCATGGTGACCGGCGAGGCGGGCGAGCCGGACGTCGTGCTCAGCGCCGCCGTCGCCGCCGCGCGGCAGACCGCCGGCCTCGACGCGAGCGGAACCGCGCGGTCGCTGGGCAAACTGGTCCAGGCTGACGGCGGTTTCGCCAAGGGTTCCATCGCGGCGAGCGACGGGAAGACGGACTTCCCGACGAGCCTGGCCGCCGCGCAAGGGGTCGCGGGCCGGTCTTGGCTCACCGCCGCGGATTCGCCGCTGTCGCCCGCGATCCGGCTGCCGCTCACGGAGGCGAATTCCGCCGACGCCGTCTCCGGGACGCAGCTGCAAGCGGCCGCCGCCCAGACCACCCAGCCCGCGTGGCTGATCTGGGGATTCGTCGGCCTGGCCGCGATCCTGCTGGCCGCCGCGATCGTCCTTCTGTTCCTGCTTCGCCGGTTCATCAAGACAAAGGGGGCTACACCATGAGAAAACTGCTCACCGTCACGACCGTCCTCATCGGACTGATCGGGCTTTCCGCCGCACCCGCGAACGCGGTCGATCCCACCAAGGGCTACGACGGGATCTGCACCGGCTC
Organism: Amycolatopsis thailandensis; assembly: GCF_002234405.1. Taxonomy (GTDB): domain Bacteria; phylum Actinomycetota; class Actinomycetes; order Mycobacteriales; family Pseudonocardiaceae; genus Amycolatopsis; species Amycolatopsis thailandensis. The sequence goes on from NZ_NMQT01000140.1 coordinate 34,574, forward strand.
CGACGCGCTCACCGGTACGACCGTCGTCGTCGACTTCCAGGAGCTGGACGGCAACGGCGGGACAGCCGCGCCGACGATCACCCGCTGCTCGCCCAACGCGAGCCCGGGCACCGCCCGCACGGGCATCAAAGCGTTGCAGGACGCGGGGATCGCGGTCGCCGGAACCGCCCGCTGGGGCCTTGGTTTCGTCTGCCGCCTGGAAGGCCGCCCGGCCGCGACGGAGACCATCCCGCTGTCGAGCAACCCGAGCTACAAGGAGCCGTGCGTCAACACACCGCCCGCCGGCGCGTACTGGGGTTACTGGCACGCCGACGGTTCCGGGACCACCTGGACCTACAGCAACTACGGCGCGCTCAACCGCAACGTCGTCCCCGGCGGTTTCGAAGGCTGGTCGTTCTCGCTGAACAAGTCGGCGACGACCAACCCGGTTCCCGGTGTCACGCCGAGGAACCCGGCCATCCCGTGAAAAAGGTTCTCGGACTGGTGGCGGCGATCTTCCTGATCGCCGCCACGGCGCCGTCCGCGCAAGCGGTCGACCAGGGCAAGGGGTATCCCGGGTTCTGCAAGGACGCCACCGGGGTCACCGTGGTCGTCGACTTCCAGAAACTCGGCGGCACGACCATCGTGCGCTGTAATCCCCAGACCACCCGCGGTACCGGCCTGGACGCGCTGAAGGGCGCCGGTTTCCAGATCGCCGGGGTGCAGCGCTGGGGCGAGTCGTTCATCTGCCGGGTCGAGAACCGCCCGTCGGCGACCGAGAACATCCCGATCGCCGGCCGCGAGAAATACCGCGAGCTGTGTGTCGACACGCCCCCGGCGCAGGCCTACTGGTCCTATTGGCACGCCTCGAACAACTGCGCGTGGGACTACAGCCAGTGGGGCGTCAAGAACCGCGACTTCATCCCCGGCGGGTTCGAGGGCTGGTCGTTCTCCCTGAACGCGACCGCCCAGAGCAACCCGGTGCCGCGGGTCTCCGCGGTGCGGCCGGGCACCGAGAACGTCCCGTGCGTGCCGCGTGAGGAAGCCAAGCCCGTCACCAACGATCCCGGTGAACAGCAACAGCGACCGCAGGCGGGGACCGGGCAGCAGCCCGGCGACGCTCCTCAGGCCACAGAGGAGGCCGCCCCCGGCGAAGCGCCGGTCGCGGGCCCGAGTTCCGGAGCGCTGCCGCCGCCCAAGCCGCGTCCGAGCGCGTCGGCGAGGCCGAAAGCGCAGGACCCGTCGATGAACGTCGCGTTCACCGGCGGCGAGAACGCCGAGGACGTCAACGCGGTGATCGAGCGCGAGTCCGGAGCCAGTGACTGGGCGCCCTGGGCTGCCGGTGGCGCGGTGCTGGCGTTGTGCGTGGCAGGATTCCTGATGGCACGCAGACGCAAACGCGCACAAGGAGCTTGATGACGTCCTACTTCCTGCCGCGCGACCTGCATCCGGCCGCCTGGTGGGTGTGGGCGCTGGGGCTCGCCGTCGCGGCGACCCGCACGACGAACCCGTGGCTGCTGCTGACCATCGTGGCTGTCGCGGGTTACGTCGTCGTGGCCCGGCGATCCGAGGCGCCGTGGGCGCTGGCGTTCCGGCTCTACCTTTACCTCGGCGCGTTCATCGTCGCGATCCGCGTGTTCTTCCGCGTCGTGTTCGGTGGTGCCGAGGGTTCGACGATCATCCTGCGGCTGCCCGAGATCCCGCTGCCGGAATGGGCGGCGGGCATCCGGCTCTTCGGCGACGTGTCCGCGGAATCGTTGCTGGGCGGGCTCTACGACGGGATGCGGCTGGCGACGATGGTGATCTGCCTCGGCGCGGCCAACGCGCTGGCGAATCCGAAACGGCTGCTCAAGGCGATGCCGCCGGCGTTGTACGAAGTGGGCACCGCGGTGATCGTCGCGCTGTCGGTGTTCCCTCAGCTGGCCGAAAGCGTGCTGCGGGTCCGGCGGGCCCGCAAACTGCGCGGCGGATCGGGCAAGAAGAAGGTGAAAGCCCTCCACACCGTCCTGATCCCGGTGCTGGAGGACGCGCTTTCCCGTTCGCTGCAACTCGCCGCGTCCATGGACTCGCGGGGTTACGGCCGCGCGGGGCTGGTCGAGGCGCGTGCGCGGCTGATCACGGGAACGCTGATGATCGTCGGCCTGATCGGCGTCTGTGTCGGCGTTTACGCCACTTTGGACGGTTCGACGCCCCGGTATCTCGCCGCCCCGGTGCTTTCCGCGGGGCTCGTGGTCGGCCTGGTCGGATTCTGGTCGGCGGGTAAACGGGTCCAGCGCACCCGCTACCGGCCCGACCGCTGGCAGCTGCCGGAGATCGTCGTCGCCGTGAGCGGGATCGCCGTCGCGGCCATCCTGTTCACGACGTCGGAAGTGAATCCGATGAACATGAACCCGTCGCTGATCGACCTGTCCTGGCCGTCGCTTTCGTGGGCGCCGTTGCTCGGGGTGCTGATCGGCGTCCTGCCCGCCTTCCTGACCCCGATCCCCGAACCTCCTTACGCCGCACTCGAAGAAGAAGCACACGCATGATCGAACTCGACCACGTTTCCTTCACCTACCACGGCCGCTCCGAGCCCGTTCTGTCCGACGTGACGCTGTCCATCGGTGAGGGCGAACTCGTGCTGTTCGCGGGCCAGACCGGCGCGGGCAAGTCGACGCTGCTCGGCACGATCAACGGTCTCGTCCCGCATTTCACCGGCGGTCATCTCGAAGGGACCGTCTCGGTCGACGGCGTCACGACGAGGTCCCGGCCGCCGCGCGAGTTCGCGCACCTGGTCGGCGTCGTCGGCCAAGACCCGCTCGCGGGTTTCGTGACCGACACCGTCGAGGACGAACTCGCGTACGGCATGGAACAGCTCGGCCTGAGCCCGCAGGTGATGCGCCGCCGGGTGGAGGAGACCCTCGACCTGCTCGGGATCGCGGAGCTGCGAAGGCGGGCGTTGCGGACGCTGTCCGGCGGGCAGCAGCAACGGGTGGCGATCGGCTCGGTGCTCACCACCCATCCGAAGGTGCTCGTGCTGGACGAACCGACCTCGGCGCTGGACCCGACCGCCGCCGAGGACGTGCTGGCGACGCTGGCGCGGCTGGTGGAGGACCTCGGCACGACGGTGCTGATGGCCGAGCACCGGATGGAACGGGTGATCCCGTTCGCGGACCGGATGATCTTCGTGCCGGGCACCGGGGGAGTGGTCGACGGGACCCCGCCGGAAGTGTTGAAGGACATGCCCATCGCGCCCCCGATCGTCCACTTGGGACGGTTGGCTGGCTGGGCGCCGCTGCCGATGACGGTCCGCGACGCCCGGCGGCGCGCTTCTTCGCTGGCACTGGGGACTCCGCCCGCGCGGGACACGACCGCGGGCGAGGAGCTGCTGACCGCGTCCGGGGTCGTCGTGCGGTACGGGCCGAAGGTCGCGGTGCGCGAGGTCGACCTGACCCTGCGCGCCGGCGAAGTGCTGGCGATGATGGGGCGCAACGGTTCCGGCAAGTCGTCGCTGCTGTGGGCGGTGCAGGGATCCGGCCCCCGCCAGGGTGGCAACGTCACCGTCGAGGGCAAGGATCCGAAGACGCTGGGCAGCGCCGCGGCGCGGAAGCTCGTCGGGATGGTGCCGCAGACCGCGAGTGACCTGCTGTATCTCCAGACCGTCGCCGCCGAATGCGAGGCCGCCGACGCGGAATCGGGGGCGGAGCCCGGCTACAGCCGTGGACTGCTCGACAGGCTCGCTCCCGGCGTCGATCCCGCGTCGCATCCGCGCGATCTTTCGGAGGGACAGCGGCTCGCGCTCGTGCTCGCGGTCCAGCTCTCGGCCGCCCCGCGGATCATGCTGCTGGACGAACCGACCCGCGGCCTCGACTACACCGCGAAGGCCGCGCTGGCGCAGATGGTCGCGTCGCTGACGGCCGAGGGCAGGGCGGTCGTCGTGGCCACCCACGACGTCGAATTCGTCGCGACGATCGCGCACCGCGTACTCGTGATGGCGGAAGGGGAGGTCGTCTCGGACGGCCCGACCGGTGAGGTGCTCGGCGGCTCCCCGGCGTTTGCCACCCAGGTCGCGAAGATCCTCGGGGAACCGTGGCTCACCGTCGACGACGTCCGCTCGGCGTTGCCGCAGGAGGTCCCGTGAGCACGGCCCCCGCTGTCCGGCTGGGTCCGCGTTCGGCGACGGTGCTCGGCCTCGCGTCGCTCGCGGGACTGATGATGTTCATCTGGCCGCTCCTGGTCCGCGTCGAACCGCAGTCGATGCAGCACGGGCCGGACGCGCCGTTCGTGTTCATCGGGATCCTGCCGATCCTGATCGTCATCGTGCTGGCCGAGATGTCCGAAGGGGGCATGGATTCCAAGGCCCTCGCGATGCTCGGCGTCCTCTCGGCGGTCAACGCCGCGATGCGCCCGCTCGGCGCGGGGACCGCGGGCATCGAGACCGTGTTCTTCCTGCTGGTGCTGGCCGGGCGGGTACTCGGGCCCGGATTCGGTTTCGTGCTGGGCTGTACGTCGCTGTTCGCTTCGGCGCTGCTGACCGCCGGCGTGGGGCCGTGGCTGCCGTTCCAGATGATGTGCTCGGCGTGGATCGGGATGGGCGCGGGACTCCTGCCGCGCCGTGTCACCGGCAAGGCCGAGATCGCGATGCTGGTGGGCTACGGGATCTTCGTCGCGTACGTGTTCGGGTTCCTGATGAACCTGTGGTTCTGGCCGTTCATCACCGACGCCGAAGTGCCGTACCACGACGGGCACATCTCCTACGTTCCCGGCGCTCCGCTGCTGGAGAACCTGCACCGGTTCGCCGTCTTCACGCTGCTCACGTCGACGGCGGGATGGGACACCGGGCGCGCGATCACCAACGCGGTGGCGATCCTGGTACTGGGGCCCGCCGTGCTCGCGACGTTGCGCCGCGCTTCACGGAAGGCCTCCTACGGCGTGATCCCCTCGTTCACCGACTGAGCGCTGTCTTCCGGCGAAGCACGTGGTAGGCGACGGCGAACGCCACGCCCACGGCGACGATGATCGCGGCGAACACGGGATGCATGTCCTTGGACAGGCTCTGCGCGCGTTCGGGACCGATCGCCCAGAGCGCCAAGGGCGTGGCGTAGGCCGCGGTGAGGGCGATCGCGCCCCAGCGGAGCGCTCTGAGCCGGGCGTCGCGCAGGGTGCCGATCAGCACCAGGGCGACCGGGACGACGGCGAGCATCGCGAACTGGCCGAGGACCATGATCGGGACGGCCCAGGCCGAGATGATGACGGAGCGCGGGGCGCGGCGGACGGTGGTTGCGCGGTCGAGAATCCGGGTCGACATCGGATTTCCTCCTGGGGTTTCGGATTCGGTCAGCAGTGGGCTTCGGCGGTGGTCTTGAGGTCCTTCAGCCAGGCTTCGAGGCCCATGCCGAGGAACCTCGTCGAGGTCGGTACCTCCGCCTCGACCTGGGCGCCGGACCAGTTCTCCTCGGTGCGGACGAGGACGCCGCCCTTGACCTCGGTGAAGTTCCAGACGTGGACGCCGTTGTCGATGCGGAGGCCGTCGCCGATCGCGGGCCCGCTCCAGCGGACGCACTGGCCGCGCTGGATCTGATGGACCGTCGAGGTGATCGACAGCGTGGTGGCGGGGGTCGTGGCCGTGGCGGGCACCGGGGTGGTCCAGCGGAACCGCGAGTTCTTCCGGAGCGGGCCCCTATCGAGGCGCTCGTTGGTCAGCACCGGCTTCTGCCAGGACGGCCAGCGCTCGACGTCGGTCTGCAAGCGCCAGATCTCGCTCAGGGGCGCGTTGATCAGGGTCTCGGTCCGGTAGTGGATCGGGGCTTTCGTGTCGATGGTCTTGCCTTGGCAGGACAGCGGCGCGCTCGCGGTGGCGGCTTGTGCGGGCGTCACGGCACCGCCCAGCAGGCCGAGGGCCAGCGGGAGGGCGAGCACGGCGGTGCGTCGGCGGGGCTTGGTGTTCGTCATCGTCCTACTCCTTGGCTAGCGCTTATTGCGATAGTTAGAAGTTATAACGCCGCTGGGGTGAGTGTCAATAGGAAAAGTGATAGCCTCTAACTCCCGGGCTGGGAGGAGTGGGCGATGGATGCGGACGGGAAGACCTCGCGTGAGCGCTACCGGGCTCAGGTGTGCGCGGAGATCAAGCGGTACGCGTGGGAGCAGCTGGCCACGACGGGCGTGTCCGCGTTGTCCCTCAACGCGATCGCCAAGCACGTGGGCATGAGCGGCCCCGCGCTGTACCGGTACTTCCCCAGCCGTGACGACCTGATCACGGACCTCATCCGGGACGCCTACCGGAGCCTCGCCGACGTCGTGCAAGCCGCCGGGCCGGGTGGCGTTTTCGCGGTCGCCCACGCCATCAGGGACTGGGCGCTGGCGGATCCGCAGCGCTACTTGTTCGTCTACGGCACGCCGATCCCCGGCTACCGCGCGCCGGACGACACCACGCGGATCTCGAACGAGATCATGACCGTGCTTTTGGAGGTCCACGCCGCTTTTTCGGACGACGGACCGGCCACGCCGTTCGAGGCGCATCTCGACGAACACCGCGAGTGGGCGGGCGGGCTGCCGGTGTCGGCCGCGGTGCTGCGCCGGGCCGTGACGTTCTGGACGCGGCTCCACGGCGTGCTGTCCCTCGAACTGGCCGGGCACTTCGCCGGTATGGGGTTCGATCCCACCTTGCTGTTCGAGGCCGAACTGGACGCCCTGCTGACCGGGGGTGCGCGTCGGTCGGTCGCAAGTCCGTGAAGGCCTCCTTTCCCACTCTGAAGGTCAGGGTCTCGGGCAAGGTCGCCTCTCCGCTGGTCGGGGAGGTTGTGAAAGCCACTTTCGCAACGTTGAAGGTTGCGAAAGTGGCTTTCGCGTCACGACCGCCTCGACCCAGTGGTCCCGGCGGCATCGAGCGTCGCGAAAGCCACTTTCGGGACACTGGGCGTCACTCTGAAGGTAGGGAAGGAGGCCTTCACGGACTTGCGCGGCGAGGGCGGTGGACCACTTCGGCCACTGGTATTACTCCACAAAGGACAGTTTCCGCTGAGTGGGGCATAGTGTTGTACTTTCCCGCTGTACGAAGGTTTTCCGGTGATCGTTGTGCTAGCTTCCGGGAATGCGCGGAGGATCCAGAGTCCCCTTCAGTCGTACGCTCGCGGTGATCGCGTCGGTGCTCCTGGCCTCGCTGATCGGCCCCGGCCCCGGCGCCGTCGCGAACGCGGCCCCGTCGCGGCATGTCTGCGAATGCGCCACCCCGTCGATAGACCGGTTGCAGCAATGGCTCGCGTCCGGTGAGGGCACCACGGTCCCGGCGACCGGCAGCCTGCTCGTCCGCGAACGCGGCGGGTACGCGGCGAAGGTGGCCTTCCTCAAAGCGGAGTGGCACGTGGTCGTCGTCTGGCTGGGGAACAAGTTCGAGGCGCAGGCCGATCTCTCGAAGTCCGCCGGTTTCTGGATGACCTACAGCGCGACCGACGACCTCTATGTCCAGCTTCGCCCGGCCTCGCACTGGAGCGGCGGCGACAAATGGCTGACCAAGGTGCCGTCGACGGGCGGGAAAATGGTCAAGAAGTTCTTCAGCTTCGCTCCCGACGCGTGGACGACGCTGCCTGAGCTGGGCAAGCCCGACTACTCCTTCGCCTCGGCGCTGACCGAGGCGCGAGGCTTGGTGTTCGTCGGCAAGACGCCCAACAAAATCGACTTCCGCGGCCTCGCGATCGATCGCTATCAGCCGCCCTGTCTCTGAGCACTTCTCGGTAGTTCACCTGTCCGGAGTGACCGCGATTGCGCACCGTGCCCGATTTGTCCTGTACGGTGAACTTTCAGCCGCCTCCGCACGACCGATCCGAGGAGTACCCCTGATGAGCCTGTTCGACTCGCTGAAGGAAAAGGCCGCCGAGCTGCTGGGTGGTGCGGGCGACAAGGTCAGCGAACTGACCGGGGTCGACCTTTCCGGCGCCGCCGACCAGGTCACCCAGTCCGCCGGCGACGTGGCCGAGACCGGACAGGGGCTCGCCGAGAACGCCACCGCCGCGGGACAGGGCGCCGTCGACTCGGCCACCGCCGCGGGGCAAGGCGCAGTCGACTCGGCCACCGCGGCCGGCCAGGGTGCCGTCGACTCCGCCGGTGCCTTCGGCGACGCCGCCACCGGACTGGCCGGCGGTGTGATCGACCCGAACGCCCGGGGCTGACCGCCCCCGGAATCCCCCGGTATCCGCGGATGCCGGGGGATTCCGTCATTTCGGGTGAAGGTGATCAGTGACACTGTCCGGGCCGGAGGGCCTGGACGCCGGCCGGTCGAGCGCGACGCCATCCCGGCCCGCGTGCCGGGCGTCGGAGCAGATCAGCCCGGGTACTCCGGCGGGACGACCTCCGGATTTCGGCATGACGATCTTCCTTTTTCCTTGCCCCGCAAGGGGATTCTCGTCGGACAGGGGAAGAGGGAAACGGTTGTGGTAACCCGGTCGCCGCCGGGAATCTCGGTCCGTGATCGTCAAACGACTGAGGCCGATCGGCCTGTGCGCCACGCTCACCCTGCCCGCGCTCGTCCTGCGGTTCTCAGGTGCCGAACCGGGGGCGGTGGTGGGTCTGCTGCTCTTCGGTCTGGCCGTCGTCGCGGCGTCGTTCCTGCTGGCCTGGGCGGCGGAAGCCGCGCAGGTGGACATCTCCGGCGGCCTCGCGATCGCCGTGCTGGCCGTCATCGCGGTGCTCCCCGAGTACGCGGTGGACCTGTACTTCGCCTACACGGCGGGTTCGAATCCCGAGTACGTCGCTTACGCCGCGGCGAACATGACCGGCTCCAACCGGTTGCTGCTCGGCCTCGGCTGGTCGACCGTCGTGCTGATCGGCCTCGCCGTCGCGAAGAAACGCAGTGGCGCCACCGTGCGGGAGCTGGTCCTCGATTCGCCGTACCGGGTCGAGCTCGGATTCCTCGCGATCGCCTCGATCGTCGCGTTCGTCATCCCCGGGACCGGGCAGATCTCGCTGGTCCTCGGCTTCGCGCTGCTCGGGTTCTTCGTGTTCTACCTCTGGAAGGTCTCCCGCGCCGAGCCCGGCGAACCCGAGCTGGTCGGCCCCGCCGCCACCCTCGGCGGGCTGTCCAAGCGGCCTCGCCGGATCCTGGTGACCACGCTGTTCGTCTTCGCCGCCGTGGTGATCCTCGCCAGTGCGGAACCGTTCGCGCACAACCTGATCGCCGTCGGGACGGAACTCGGCATCGACCGGTTCCTGCTCGTGCAATGGCTCGCGCCGCTGGCGTCGGAAGCGCCGGAGTTCATCGTGGCGATCCTGTTCGCGCTCCGCGGCAAGGGTGACGCGGCGATCGGCACGCTGCTTTCCAGCAAGGTCAACCAATGGACGCTGCTCGTCGGCAGCCTGCCGATCGCCTACGTCTTCGGCGGCGGAGGGACCGCGTTGCGGCTGGACGCCCGGCAGATCGAGGAATTCCTCCTCACCGCCACCCAGACCCTGCTCGGCGTGGCCGCCCTGCTCGCGTTGCGTTTCCCTCGCTGGGCCGCCTGGACCCTGCTCGGCCTGTTCGCGGTGCAGTTCGCGCTGCCCGGCCAGACCGCGCGCTACGTCCTCTGCGGTGTCTACGCGGTCATCGCGCTCGCCGCCCTGATCCACAACCGCCGCCACATCCTGCCGACCCTGGCCGCCCCTTTCCGCCGGGCACCCTATGCCTCCGGGAGCAGCCGCGAGGAGCGGATTTCGGCCTGAGGACAGAGGTTTTCGCGAGTTTCCGCGCTTAGCGTCCAGGGATGACCAAACGAAGGAAAATACTCGCCGCGGGTATCGCGATCGCGCTCCTGGCGAGCGCCGGGCAACCGGTCGCGGCTTCCCCGGCACAGCGGATCGACTGGCACGACTGCCGGTCCGGGCCGGACGACGAGACGGGGGAACGGCTCGCGGCGGCCGGGGCGAGCTGTGGTGAGGTCACCGTTCCGCTGGACCACGCCGATCCGGGCGGCCGCACCCTTTCGGTGGCCGTCGCCCGCCGTGCCGCGACCGACCCCGCGCGCCGTCTGGGCACCCTGATGGTCAACACCGGCGGTCCCGGCCCGTCCCGCGACGGCGTGGCCTTGCTGGCACAAGGTCTGCCACCGGAAGTCCCGTCCGGGGCGCCGTCGCTCGCCGCGCGGTACGACCTGGTCGGGATCGATCCGCGGTTCTTCGGGCTCAGCGCGCCGCTGGAATGCGGCTGGCCCACCGGGCGGTACCTGCACAGCGCCCAGCTGGCGAGTCCGGACCGCGTCTCCTTCGGACGCGGTGTGGCGGTCGCGCGGGATCTCGCGGCGCGGTGCGCGGACCGGGGCGACCTCCTCGCGCACGCGTCCACCCGCGACATCGCGCGTGATCTGGACGTCGTGCGAGCCGCCCTCGGGGAATCGAAGATCTCCTACCTGGGCTGGTCTTTCGGCAGCCACCTCGGCGCGGTCTACCGAGGGCTCTTTCCCCAGCGCGTCGAGCGGATGGTGCTCGACAGCGCCGCCGCTCCCGGAGCCGCCGGTCCCGCCCTCACCCGGGAGACCGCTCCGGCGGACGCCGCGGCCCTACGCGACTGGGCGAAGTGGGCGGCCCGCCGGGACGGGCGCTATCACCTCGGCGCCACCGCCGGCGAGGTACTGGCCACGGTCGGCCGGATCGCCCGCGCCGCCTCCCGCGAACCGTTGCGCGTCGGCGGTCACCGGATCGACGCCGCGATGATCCCCGGACTGCTGCTCACCGTCGACGACAGCGACGCTTTCTACGCGGAGTTCAGCGCCCAGGTCGCCGTACTGCGCGACGCCTCCCGCGGCCTCGCCGTCACACCGACACCCACGCAGGAGTGGAAGCTCTCCCTGTACACCGACCCGGACGTCGAGCCGTCGTTCGGGTTCAGCGCCACGGTCGCGAACCAGTGCGCGGACCGTGCCGCGTCCCGCGATCCCGAAAGCTACTACCGGGACATCCAGGCACACCTGGCCGCCGAGCCGCTGTTCGGCCCGCTGGCGCGGCACATCACGCCCTGCGCGTTCTGGCCCGTCTCGCCCACCGAAGCGCCCGTCCCGATCGGCGACGACCGCCCCGCGCTGCTCGTGGGCGCCTCGGGGGACCCGGTCACGCCGTATGCCGGGCAGCTGGCCCTGCGCCGAGCCTTGAGCGGAGCACGCATGGTCACGCTGGACGGCGCCTTCCGGCACGGCGTCTACCTCTTCGACCGGACGCCCTGCGTCACCGAAACGGTCGAGTCGTATTTGCTCGGCGGAGCCCTGCCCCGGACCGACGTGACCTGTGCCCGTCACCGCTCGCCAGGCCGGACCACACCCGCTTCGTAGGCGAGCACCACCGCCTGGACGCGATCCCGCACCCGCAGCTTGGCCAGGATGTTGCCCACGTGGGTCTTCACCGTTCCCGGCGCGACCACCAGCCGCTCGGCGATCTCGGCGTTGGACCAGCCGCGGGCCATCCCGGCCAGCACCTCCCGTTCGCGCCCGGTCAGCGTCGCCGCCGACCGGGCCGCGCCGGGGTCGAGCGGGGGCGCCAGCCGGTCCAGCAACCGGCGGGTGGTGGTGGGGGCGATCACCGCGTCCCCGGCGTGCACCGTCCGGATCGCGGCCAGGAGTTCCTCCGGGGTGGCGTCCTTGAGCAGGAAGCCGCTCGCCCCGGCCCGGATCGCGGCGAGCGCGTGCTCGTCGAGGTCGTACGTCGTGAGCATGAGGACCTTCGGCGCGCCGGCCAGGGCGAGCACCCGCCGGGTGGCCTCGATGCCGTCGAGCACTGGCATCCGAACGTCCATCAGCACCAGATCGGGGTTCAGGCGCCGGACCTGTTCCAGCGCGGCGAGACCGTCGCCCGCCTCGCCGACCACGG
>NZ_NMQT01000141.1 GCF_002234405.1 Amycolatopsis thailandensis
CAAGGAGGCCTTCACGGACCGGTCGTCGGTTGAAATGGCGCGTTCTGAGCGGGAAGCAGGTTGCGAAAGTGGCTTTCGCAACCTTCAACGTTGCGAAAGTGGCTTTCGCAACGCTTGTTCCCGGCGGGGCGCTGTGACCATCGCGTGAAGGCCCCTTTCCCTCGGCTCAGCAGAGGGAAGGGGGCCTTCACGCGCCGTCGCTGTGACTGCTGGTGTTGCTGTGACCGAGGGTGGCTTCCGCCGTCCGTGAAGGCCTCCTTCCCTACCCTCAAGGTAGGAAAGGAGGCCTTCACGGACTTACGGCCGGAGGTCGGTCAGGTCGGTCAGGTCGGCCAGGTCACCTAGCCGTGCGCGGTCAGCTGCCGGCCTGGTCGCAGCTGGCGGCATCGGTGCCGAGCACCGGGTCGGTGACCGGACGGTGGTCGATCGAGATGGTCTTCTGCGTGGTCAGCGCGCCGTCCCGCAGGGTGTAGACGGTGCGCGTACCGCTGTAGGTGAGCGGGTCCGCGCTGACGTCGTCGGCTTCGGCGGCGACGGTTTCGAAGGTGCGGCCGCCGCCGTTCAGCGGGGTGCACTGGTAGCCGAGGTGAGCGGCGACGCCACCGCCCTCGGCGACCGACAGCGGCTTGCTGTCGTTGTCGACGACCTGGCTGAGGTTGCGGCCGTCGTAGTGCAGGGCCGTGAAGAAAGTCGTGTTGGCCCCCACCGACTGGGTGACGATGAGTTCGGCGCGGCCGTCGCCGTTCAGGTCGGTGACGCGCGGGGCCTGGAGCGGGACGGAGCTGTCGGCGCCGAGGTGGATCGAGGTGAACGTCCCGTTGACGGTCGCGGAGATGACCTGGTCGCCAGGGCCGGTGAGCTGGGCGGTGACGGTTTCGAGTTCGCCGTCTCCGTCGAGGTCCGCGACGGTGGTGACCGGGTCGGCCGACGGGGCGGCCAGCGCGGGGACGATGGCCCCGAGGCTCAGCGCGGCGGCGACGCCGGTGATGGTGGCGGTGCGGATGATGCCGGTGTGCTTCATGGTGCTCTCCCTCCACGCTTCGGTGAGCTTTTCACCGAATGTGCTCTCACTAGGGGAGACGGTTGCGGATCATGAAAGTGCACTGAGAGTGTGATGGGCCACACATAAGCAACCGGGCGGCCCGCCACTCGAACGAGCGACGGGCCGCACTAAGGGAAAGCGGGCTACTTGATCGCCCACAACTGAAGCGCGGAGCCGCTGTCGGCTCGTTGCGTGACGGCCGCACCGTCCGAAGTGGACGCTGTAGTCAGGAGCAGCCCTGAACGGACGCTGGCCACCTTGTAGGTCCCGTCAGGCTGTTTCGCCGCGGTCCAGCGCTGGTTCGGTCCGCCGGTGCACGTCCACTGGATGACGCGCGCGCCCGCTCCGGTCGCTCCGCCTTCGACGTCGGCGCACAGCTTCGAATGCGTGTTGGTCAGGGTGTAGGAACCGTCGGACTGCTTGGTGAACAGCCACTTCTGGTTCGCGCCCTGGTTCGGTGCCCAGGTGACCAACGGTGTGCCGGTCGACGTCGACGAATCCGGGTCGTCGAGGTTCTTGCCGGACGCGGTCAGAGTGCGGACGCCGTCGAGAGTGCCCGCCCCGGCGTCGGTGAACTTCAGCGTCTGCTCGGCCGCGGTCCGCCCGCCGCCGACGGTGTTCCCGGTGGTATCGGTCCAGGAGCGCGTCGGCGTCGTCTCCGCGAGACGCGACGACTTGCCGGACAGGCCGAGCACGAGCCCGCTGTAGCGGTTCACCAGCCGGAAAGTCGCGGGGTCCACAGTGGACCGGATGACGAACCACTGCTGCCCGACCGTCGAGGACGAGGTGACAGTGGGCTTCGCGCCCCAAGCCCGGCCCGCCTGGACGGCGTCGACACCGAGGAACTGGCCCGTCGCGGCGTTGGTGACGCGATACGAACCGTCGCCGTCGGAGGAGAACTGCCACGCCTCACGGTCGGAGCCGGTCGTGCTCGCGACGGACGTCGTCGCGGTCCCGGTGCCCTGCGCGAGAACCCGGCCGTCACCGAGACCGATGCGGTACTTGCGCGAAGTGTCCACAGGGGGCGGAGCGGGGGTGGACGACGTGATGGTCTGCGTGGTGTATTCGCCGCCCGCGCCGCCGGAACACGCCACCGCGCAGTACGACCGGAACTGCTTGCCGATGATGGTCGAGTTCGTCTTGTTCGCGGCGTCGACGAACCAGCGGTACCAGGACTGGTTGGTGTAGCTCCCGGTGTCGCCGATCAGCCGCCACTTCTGCGTCGTCAGGTCGTCGGTCACGTAGTAACGCTGAGGGACGACACTGTCCACGGCCTCCGGTGCGCCGATGTAGAGCCCGAGGTGCGCGTTATAGGCGATGTTCATGATGAACAGATCGGATTTGCGCGGCAGTTGTCCCGCGGCGATCTGCTGGCTGACGTTGCCGGTGTTGGCCGGGTCGTAGTCGTCCGCGACGGGTGTGTAGCCCGTGTCGCCCGCGGCGGACACCGGGACCATGTTGCTCTCGCGGCCGCCGACGCCGGGCTGGGTCCAGCCGCCGTCGAACCACTTCTGCCACGAGCCGGTCGCCATCTTGGCCGAGATCGGCGAACGGGCGACGTGCGCGAGCCCGGTCATCGGGCCGCCGGCGCCGGCCTTCGGCACGATGCGCGAGCCGTAGTAGACGTAGAAGTACCCGGAGGCGGTGTCGACGAACAGGCGCGGGTCGCCGTCGCCGTAGTCGAACGTCTGATGCGGGAACGCCGTCGTGTCCCCGCGTTTGGTGCTGTAGGGCGAAGTGATCGCGTGGTCCTTGATGGTCCAGGTCTTGCCCTGGTCCTTCGACACCGCCATGTCGATGGCGTCGTAGTGCGAGAACGAGTACGCGCCGAACGGCTCGGGCGTGAACTCGTTGTGGATCAGGCCGTACCAGTCGCCGGTGTCCGGATCGACCCAGGTACCGACGAGGTCGCAGAAGTTCCGCTGCGAGTAGCCGGAACCGGCGGGCGGATTCGTGGATTCCTTGCCGGTGGGGCTGTTGTTGCAGCGCCAGGTCGTGTCGTCGTTGCGGTCGGCGGAGTTGGCCGGGTTCACCGCCTTGCTGATCGGGTTCTTGGTGAAGCTGTCGAAATCGCGTCCGCTGTAGAAGTCCCACTCGCGCGGCTGGTCGGCGCCGTAGAGCGCGGCCGCCTGCTGGAAGTAGAACGTGCCGTCCTTGTCGACATAGCTACTCGCCGGGGTGTCGGTGGTCGGGCTGAACGACTTCTTCGCGTCGACGGTGATGGTGTACGTCGCGTCCGGCGATGCGGCGTCGGACGACACCGGTACCACCGTGGTCGCCGCCACGGCCAACGCCGCGGCGCCGAGAAGAGGCAGGGTCCGCATGACTCTCTCCCAAGGGCATTTCGTCCTCTGAATGCGGTAGTTCGTACGTCGAACTACCGCATTCAGAGGACGAAATGCGTTCTAGGCGGTGACCCGCACCACAGTTGGCGGGGCGGTCGCCGATGTTATGAACGTTGTTGCGCGTAAGTCAACTTGTTCACTCAACTTCAAGCGTCAAACGTGCACTTTGTGCGCGGAAAGTCCAAGTGAGGCCGCACGGAAGTCCAAGGGGTCAGTCGGGGACCAGCGGCGGGTCGTCGGGAGGCGGGACCCGCGAGCTCCAGCCGCCGGGGACGGCCTGGACGCGCGACTCGCGGAAGCGCCCGGGGGAGACGCGGACCCGGCGGGTGAAGAGCCGGCTGAAGTAGGCGGCGTCCTCGTAGCCGATCGCCTGGGCCACCTCCTGCACCGGCATCCGGGTGGTGGCCAGGAGCTCCTTCGCGCGGTTGAGGCGGAGCGTCAGCAGGTGGTCCTTCAGCCCCGATTCGGTGCTCCGGCGCACGGCGGCGCGCAGTTCGGACAGCGTCATGCCGCGACGGGCGGCGATCTCGGCGACGCTGATCGGCAGCAGCGCGTCCCGTGCCAGCGCCTCCAGCAGGGAGCCGTCGCCGGGGGTGCTGTCGGCGGCCCGGCGCAGGGCCACCAGCAGGTGATGCACGGCCGCCGACGCGTCGACCTGGGCCAGCGGGCTGCCACCTCGCGCGCAGCGCACGATCCGGCCCACGATGTCGCGGACGGCCTCGACGTCGCCCAGCGGCACCACCGGCGTCCCCGGCGTGACGTAGCCGAGCTCGACGTAGGCCTCCACGGCGCCGCCGTCGAAGTCGACGAAGCACTCCTCCCAGCCCTGCCCGGGGTCGGGCGCGTAGTGGTGCCCGACCCCGGGGACGAGCCACAGCAGGGCGGGCGCGACGACCTCTCGTCGTTCCCCGCCCGCCACGGCGAACCACCCGCGCCCCTTGGACACCACGACGGCCACGTAGTGGTCGAGCACGCGGGGCCCGACGACGGGCAGGGCGCCGTGCTGGAGCCCGACCCCGAGGCACACCAGACCCAGCCGTCGATGCACGGCGGACGGTGTGAAGTACCGCATCCAGGTCCGGTAGGCCATCCCCGCATCTTCGCGCAATCACCCCAGGGCGGCGTCGAGGGTGACCGCGGCGTCGATGAGCGCGAGGTGGGAGAAGGCCTGCGGGAAGTTGCCGAGCTGCTCGCCGCTCGGCGCGATCTCCTCGGCGTAGAGACCGGCGTGGTTGGCGTAGGTCAGCATCTTCTCGAACGCCGACCGCGCCTCGTCCAGCCTGCCCGCCCGGGTCAGCGCGTCGACGTAAGCGAAACTGCACAAGGAAAAGGTGCCTTCCGAACCGGCAAGCCCGTCCGGGGACGCCGCCGGGTCGTACCGGTGGACCAGGCTGTCGGTGACGAGATCGTTCCCGATCGCGTCGAGGGTGGACAGCCACAACGGGTCCCGCGACGGGAGGAAACCGGTGCGGGGCATCCGCAGCAGCGACGCGTCCAGTTCGTCGCCAGTGTAGTGCTGGACGAACGCCTGCCGCGTCCGGTGCCAGCCCTGGTTCAGGATCTGGTCGTAGATGCTGTCCCGCTGCCACGTCCAGTCCTCGACCGGGGCGGGACGGCCGTGCGTGCTCGCCATCCGCAGGCCGCGGTCGAAGGCGACCCAGCTCATCAGGCGGCCGTAGGTGAACGACCGGCGCCCGCCCCTGGTCTCCCAGATGCCCTCTTCGGGCTGGTCCCAGTGCTCGCCGAGCCAGTCGAGCGCCGCGCGGACGGCGGTCCAGCCGCGGTGCGGCAGCTCGAAACCCGCCCGGTCGGCGGCGAAGACGCTGTCCAGCGCCTCGCCGTAGATGTCCAGCTGCAGTTGTCCCGCCGCGTCGTTCCCGATCCGGACCGGCGTCGACCCGCGATACCCGGACCAGTGCGAGAGGTCCTCCTCGCGCAGATCCGTCGTGCCGTCCACGCGGTAGAGCACGGCCAGTGGCCCGCCCTCGGCCCGCTCGCGGCCGCCTTCGCGGATCCGGTCGCCCAGCCAGCCGCCGAACCGGGCCGCCTCTTCGGTGAAGCCGATGGCCAGCAGCGCGGAGACCGAGAACGACGCGTCCCGCACCCAGGTGTAGCGGTAGTCCCAGTTCCGTTCCCCGCCGAGTTCCTCCGGCAGGCCGAGGGTGGGCGCGGCGACCAGCCCGCCGGTCGGCCGGTAGGTGAGCAGCTTCAGGGTGATCGCCGAGCGGGTCACGACCTCCCGCCAGCGACCGCGGTAAGTGGAGCGGGCCAGCCACGAACGCCACCAGCCCACCGTGTCGTCGAACAGCTCGGTGAACTCGGCGAGCCGGATCTCGCGCGGCGGTTCCGCGGTGTCCGTCTCCAGCACGACACCCCGCACCTGTCCCGCGGTCAGGCCGACCCGCAGGTGCACGTCGTTCCCTTCGATCCGCGGCTCGGCGAGGTGTTCGTCCTCGGGTTCGCGGACCGGGTGCAACGTCAGCGACATCTCGCTCGACACGAAGACGGCGCCGTGTCCGAAGAGGATCGCCTCGTGCGGACGGCGGCCGTAGTCGAAGCGGGGCGCGACCGTCATGTCGAAGGTGATCTTCCCGCGGACACAGCGCACCAGACGGGCGATCCGGTGCTTGGCGGTCGCGGCGCCGTCGGCCGGCGGCATGAAGTCGACCACTTCGCCGATCCCGTCCGCGCTGGAGAACCGGGTGATCAGGACGGCGGTGTCCGGGTAGTACATCTGCCTGCTGGTGTACGGCCCGGCGGGGTGGACGCTGAACCGGCCGCCGCGCTCGTCGTCGAGCAGCGCGCCGAAGATCGACGGTGAATCGAAGCGTGGGCTGCAAAACCAGTCGATCGATCCGCCGGTGGTGACCAACGCGGCGGTTTGCAGGTCGCCGATCATGCCGTGATCGGCGATCGCGGTTTCGGGCATGGCGCCTCCTCGGGCGTCGGGGTGCGGTCGTGGATCACCGTCGTCGTGCCGGGCGATCACTGCCTCATCCGCCCGGGGTGAGGTGGCCGGGGTGCCCCGCACGACACCGTGTCGGGACCTGAGAAGGAAGGCCACGCCGATGATCGTTCCGCCCTTGGCTCTCGCCCAGTTCGTCGCCAGTTACGCCGCGACGACGATGACCGTGGCCGTCAGCGTGATCGCGGCGGACCTCGGCACGACGGTGCTCGGCGTCCAGACGGCGATCACGTTGTTCACCCTCACCATGGCGTCGCTGATGGTGCCCGGCAGCAAGCTGACCGACTTCCTCGGCCGCAAAAGATGTTTCCTTCTCGGCCTCGTCGTCTACGGCGGAGGCGCGCTGCTGGCGTCGGCCGCGCAGGGGACGGGGACGCTGATCCTGGGGTATTCCCTGTTGCAGGGCATCGGATCGGCGTTGATGATCCCGCCGATCTACATCCTGGTCACCGTCACCGGTTCCGACGTCGCGACCAGGGCCCGCCGGTTCGGCGTGGTCAGCGGCGCGGGCGCGCTCGGGGCGGCCGCCGGGCCGCTCATCGGCGGGCTGGTCACGACCTGGCTGGGATGGCGGGCCTCGTTTCTCTTGCAGGTGCTCATCGTCGGCCTGGTCGTCGTGCTGGCGCTGCGGCTCGTGGAGCCGCCGGAAGTGCCGGCCAGGACCCGGTTCGACGTCTTCGGCGCGGGGCTCTCGGCAGCGGGCCTGTTCTTCGTCGTGGTCGGGGTGCTCCAGATGGGCACCGCGCTGTTCTGGGTGTTCGCCGCTGTCGGCGTCGCGATCCTGTTCGCCTTCGCCGCGTACATCCGCGCGCGGGAGCGGGCGGGCCGCGAACCACTGGTGTCGCCCGGCCTCTTCCGCGACCGCACCACCCGCCTCGGCCTGGTCACCCAGCACGTGCAGTGGCTGGTGCTCCAGGGCGCGTTCTTCGTGATCGCCGTTTTCCTGCAACAGGCCCGCGGCTACGACGCCATCGAGACCGGGCTGATGCTGACGCCCGCGACGGTCGGCATCCTCGCCGCTTCGGGTGCCGCGGGCCGGATGGCCCGGCGGCACTCACAGCGTCGCCTGATCCGCGGCGGCTTCGTGCTCGCCATCGCCGGACTGGTGCTCGTGCTCCTGCTGGTGCGGGCGGATTCGGGAGTGGCGAGCGCCGTGCCGGGGCTGTTCCTGCTCGGCGCCGGCGTCGGGATCATGCTGACCGCGTCGGTGAACCTGGTCCAGTCGCGCAGCCCGGACGCGGCCCAGGGCGACATCTCGGGGGTCTCGCGCAGTGTGTCCAACCTGGGGTCTTCGGTGGGGACGGCGCTGGCCGGTTCCGTGCTGGCCGGGGCGGCGGGGCACGGCTTCGCACTGGCACTCGCCACGTTGACGCTGGTCGCGGTCGTGGGGCTGATCGCCGCGCTGCTGCTTCCCCGGCCGCGGTGAACCGTCCGATGCGGACGAACGCCGGTGCCGCACGGCGGTCACGATCAGCCGCAGGGCGACGCTCAGCACCATCAGGTTCGCCACCATCTGGATCGTCACCAGGATCCGCGCGCTCGCCGAGACCGGCACTATGTCGCCGAAACCGACCGTGGTGAACATCGTGACCGTGAAGTACAGGGCGTCCGTCCTGGACAGGCCGGTGTCGAACGAACCGGGCCGGTCCTGGCCGAGGACGTAGTAGACGTCGGCGAACAGCAGCAGGAACAACGGCACGATCAAGGCCAGCGCCTGGATGCCTTGCAGGGCGGGGAACGGCGAGCGGAGGATCATCCGTACCTCGCCGACGACGAGCAGGACCACGACGGCGAGGCCGCACGCGAAAGCTGTCACCGTCCAGGCGTGCAGCCCCTGATCGACCGGGAGCAGGTAGTACAGGCACAGCAGCACGGTCACCGTGAGCAGAGGCCGCAGTACCGCCAAAGGGAAGAACCGCCATCCGGGCGCCGCGGTCAAGGCGAGAGCGCCTTCCGCTTGAGCGCCTGGAATTCCTCCTCGTCGATGACACCCTGGTCCAGCAGTCGTTTGGCCGCGGCGATCTGCTCGGCCGGGTCTTTGTCCACTGTGGACGAATATCGGGAATGTCTGCCCTGGGTGCCGAGATAGAGCAGGACGCCGACGAACGGCAGCAGGAACACCAGCACCGTCCAGCCCGCCTTGGCCCAGCCGGACACGGTGGGCCTGCGGTAGAGGTCGGTCAGGACGAGGAACAGCAACCAGAACCAGGCGATCCAGCAGAAGAACACCAGCATCGTCCACATCAGCTCGGAAAACGGGTACTCCGAGTTCGCCACGGCCATGATATCTCCTCACCCCGGATCGGACTTTTCCGTTTCACTCGACCGGATCCGGGCCCCGCTCGCCTCACCCGAGCCGGGTGAGGCGAGCGGGTGTCATCCCGTGAAATCGCCGACCTCGGTGTCCAGCAGGCCGCGCCGGAGCGCGGTCGCCACGGCGTCGCGCCTGCTGCGGACGTCGAGCTTCGCGTAGATGCCGCGGACGTGTGTCTTGACGGTGTTCGGCGAAACCGTCAGGTCCTCGGCGATCTCGTCGATCGACCGCTGGGTGGGCAGCAGGCGGAGCACGTTGCGTTCCCGTTCGGTCAGCGGTGCGGGCATCGGCGGGGTGCGCAGTTCGCGGCGCTGGGCGAGCACCTGGCCGGCGAACCGCTCGCCGGAGCCGAGTTTGCCGAGCCGCGCGGTCAGGAACGTGATGACGTCGGAAGGCGCGAACACGAACGGGAACCGGACGTCACCGGGTTCGGCGGCGCGCAAGGCGTCGTCCAAGGACCGCACCGCCCGTTCCCGCGCCTCGGCCGCCAGCGCGGCCCGCACGCCGATCAGCGACGCTTCGATCCCCGCCCACGGCAACAGCATCGGCGCGTCTTCTTCCGACAGCGAGCGCAGCACGGCACTCGCCGCGCCCTGCCTGCCGAGCCGCAGCTGGGTCCTGGCCCGCATCAGCAGCAGTTCGCCCGAACCGGCGATGATCGGCTGGGCCCAGCGGAAGGTCTCCCTCGCCTGATCCGCCGCGCCGAGCCGCAGTGCCGCACGATGTTCCAGCATCGCGCACCAGGCCGCGTGCTCGGCGGAGAAACTCCGCCCGGTGCCGAGACGCGTGCGTGCCCGGCGCATCCTTCGCAGCCCCGAATGCCAGCCACCGAGCTCGAATTCGGCCGCGCCGCGCAGGGTCTCGGAGATCAGGCCCAGGTTCCGGGCAGCCCTGGCAGGGGCGTCGCCCAGCATCCGCCCGATCTGCTTGGCGTGTTCGACGCACTCGGCGGCTTCGCCGCGCAGCAGGGAACCGTACGCGAGCTGGGCGGACATTTGGGCGCCTTCGAGCGAGCGATGCGGATCGTGCGCCGCGTGGCGGACCTGGACCCGATGGGCCAGCACGTCCATCTCCAGGTAGTCGCCGTCGGACCCGGCCAGTCCGCTCAAGGCGACGAGGCATTGGGTCACCAGGAAATGATGGTCCGCGTTCTCGGCCGCGTCGGCGACGCGGGACAGCGCCTCGCGTGCCGAAGCACGGTCGCGGCGGGCTGTCAGGGTGCCGATCCGGTGCAGCGTCGCCAGCCCGCCGAGCCCGGTGCCCGCGGCCAGTCGCTCGTCGATCTGCTCGGCCGCGCGGACGGACTGCGCCGGGCCGCGATCGACCTGGGCGAGCCGCGACCGCACCAGCTGTCGCAGCACGGTCAGCTCCGCCGTCGGTTCGGCGGGCCAGGCCACTTCCGCGCAACTCAGCTGTGTCTCCGCCGACGACGGCTCGCCTCTTTCCAGGTGCAGGGCGGCCGAGACCAGCGCGAGCAGCGGAGAGGACACTGCCCGCTTCTCGCCCAGCACCGCGAGCGCGAGCCTCAGCACGTTGTGTTCGCCGGTGAGGAACAGATCCACCGCGTGACGGCGCAAGAGTTCGCCGACGCGGGTGGTGTTCCCCGACCGGACGCTGTGCAGCAACGCGGAAGACGGCAGGTCGTGTTCGGCGAACCAGCGCGCGGCCGCCGCGTGCAGGCTCCTCGTCCGCTCCGGCGCCCGGCGCAGCAACTCCGCCCGCAGATAGGTCCGCAGCAGGGGCGGCAGCCGGTGGCGCGCCGGGATCCCGACGGAGTGGACGACCTGCCCGGACGGCTCGCCGAGTTCGCGCAGCATCGCCTCGGCGTCCGGCCGGTCGGACAAGGCCACCGCCAGTCCTGCCGGTACTTCGTCGCAGATGCTGATCGCGCGCAACAGGTCCTGGTGGGGCACGGTCAGCGGCGCGAGCACCTCGTCGGTCAGGTAGTCGAGCACCGCCCTGTCCCGGCCCGCGAAGAAGTCGGCGAGATTTCCTTGCCGCGCGGCGGAAGCCGCGGCGAGCCGCAGCCCGGCGGGCCAGCCGCCCGTCCTGGCCACGAGCAGACCGACCTGATGCGGCGGGATACCCGGGCCGGTCGTCCCGACGAGCGTTCCGGCCTCCTCCGGCGAGAAGCGCAGGCGGTTCGCGCCGATTTCCAGGAGCCGCCCCGCGACGCGGGCGCGCACCAGCGGCAGCTGCGGCTCCTGGCGGCTCGAGATCACCAGGCGCAGTCCCGGCGGCTGATGCCGCAGGAGCGCCTGAAGTCCGCGCCAGGTGCCCGGCTCGGTGATCTCCTGAGCGCCGTCCACAACGAGCAGAACGGGTTCGTCCACCGCGTCCAGCGCGTCGGCGATCGTGGCCAGGAAGGCGAGATCCGCGCTCGGGGACGCGGGGACCGCGAGCGACCGCACCGGGTTCCCCGCCGGGATCCCGGCGCAGCCGGCGAACGCTTCGAGGACCGCTGACCAGAAGAGACGGTCGTCGTTGTCCTCCGCGTCGGCGGACACCCAGGCGACGGTGCCGCGGTGGCGGCTCGCCCAGTCGGCCAGCAGGACCGTCTTGCCGTAGCCGGCGGGCGCCCCGACGAAGACCATGGACTGCTCGGCCCCGTCGAGCGCGGCGAGCAAACGCGGTCGCGAAATGAGATCCAAGGGTGGATCGGGGATGGTCACCTTTGTCCTCGGGACTCGTCTTCGCGGCGAAATGTCATGGTTCTTCAGCATGCGCCAGCCTCCTTTGCGGCCAGTTTCACATCGTCCCGGCGGATCCTGCCACGCAATTCGCGCGTCTCACCCGCGCTGGGCGAGGAAAAGGCCCGGAGTACCCAGAATCGTGTGGCCCGTGAAGGCTCGTGGAGATTACTGGAAAAAAGAGAATGGCCGGAAACGGCCGACGTCGGTATTCATTGCGACGCAGTTCTTCTGGATCGGTCCCGTCGAGTTCGTGGTACTCGACGTCCTGCGGACCGGCCGCGTCGGACCCGAGGCGGTGATGTTCTCGGTAGCCGTCCTCCTGGCCACGCTGACCTCGGTGACCTCGATCCGCCTCGCCGTGCGGGCCGGTCTCGACCTGTTCGCGAGGCTGGTTTTCCTGCCGTCGAATACCTGGTCCTCGGTCATGTCGGCGGTCGATCTGGCGGTACTCGCCGCGGCGTGGTTCCTGGCGGGCCGGGGAAAGGGGAACCGATGACGCTGTCGATTCCGGTCCAGCGTGGACCGTTGGCCGGAGTGAATTACGTCTTCCGGGGCAGTGGCCGAATCCCCGAACAGGCGAACGGGACGGTAGACGATTTCCGGGGAATGCTCGTCATCCCGGTGGGCGACGAGGTGATCGTCTTCGGTACTGTCACCGATCAAGGAAGCATTTCCCGTATTCTGCGGACGCTGGAGGCGCTCGGGATGCGGGTGGACTCGGTACACCGGGTCCGGGAACTACCCGAATACGCGACCATTTGATAATGGCCTCGCGAGTCCGTGAAGGCCTCCTTGAGGGACCCAGGGTCCCTCAAGGAGGCCTTCACGGACTTACGGACCGGGGGATCAGAGCCGTTCGGGGAGCGGGAACTCGCCGAACGCGGCCCGCAGCCGCGCCTCCTCCTCGTCGGAGAGGTTCGTGGTCAGCAGCGTGGCACCGGTCTCCTTGAACGGCTCGGCGACCCTGTCCAGTACGGCGCCGTCCGCCATCACGAACAGCGCGGACGTACCCGGCGTGACGCGCGCCCGCACGGTGGCGACGAAGTCGTCGTCGATCCCGACGTGGGAGAGCGAGCCGGTCAGCGCCCCGATCGCCGCGCCGACCGCCATTCCCAGCAACGGCACCAGGAAGATCAGGCCGAACAGCAGTCCCCAGAAGCCACCACCCAGCGCGCCCGCGCCGGTCATGGAGCCGAGGTCCTTGGTCTTCGGCTTCTTCCGGTCTTCGGGCCAGGTGACATACGCCGCGTCGGCGATCGAGATGAGCTGTTGTTTTTGCAGTCGTTCCAGCAGCCCGAGCGCGTTTTCGGCGCCGTCGGCGGTGGGAAAGGCCCATACGGTCAGCGAACTCATGATGTGGTCCTCCTCGGTCGGCGAAGCGGGTTTCCGAGCGGAACTGTGCTCGGACCGCCGCCGCCCCGCATCGCCCGCGCCGTGTGAGCCGGAAACCGCTCCGGCCAGGCCTGATCTCACCTGACGCGGGCGAGGCCCACCTCCCGGTGAACGCACCATGATCGCCCGAGTCCGCAGCCTCCCCTTCGGAAAAGAGGGACCATGAGCGAAAGAACGCGTCACTGGACCACCCCGGCCGGGACCGGCCCGCCGCCGTCGCCGGATCCGGCCGTCTCCCGGTCCCACCGGTCGGGCTGGATCTGGTTCGCCGGGTCGATCACCATCATGGCGGGCCTGTTCACCGCGGTGGAGGGGCTGGTCGCGCTGTTCGACCGGAACTACTACCTGCTCGGCCCATCGGGGTTGCTCGTGTTCGACCTCGGCGCCTGGGGGTGGATCCACCTGATCGTCGGGGCACTGGCCGTGCTCGCGGGGAGCGCGCTGTTCACCGGCGCGCCGTGGGCCCGCATCGTCACCGTCGCGCTCGCCGGGTTCAACGCGCTGTCCCAGCTGGTGTTCCTGTCCGCGTACCCGATCTGGGGCGTGGTGGTCATCGCGCTCGACGTCCTGGTGATCTGGGCGGTGCTCGTGCACGGGAACGAGGCCGAATACGAGATCTGGTGACCCGTAGGCCATACCGCTGATCAGTACAGTCGTGGCCTTGACGGAACCGGGGTCGCGATCCTTCGGACGATCGAGAGGTTGACTTGCCCGCTCGAACGACATCGCGGTCCTGGCGGATTCCCGGAGCCAAGGTGACGGTGCCGCGGGTGCCGGGCATCTTCGTCCCGCGTTCCCGGCTCACGGCCCTGTTCGACCATGCCACCACCCGGCCGGTGACCGTGCTCCGGGCACCGGCCGGCTCCGGGAAGACCACGGCACTGGCCTGCTGGGCCCGCGACCGGAGGGACGTCGCCTGGGTCTCGCTCGACGACGACGACAACGACGAACGCCGTCTGTGGGCGGCGATCCTCTTCGCGTTGCGCCGGAGTCCACGCCCGCCGGAGGACAGTCCGGTGTGCCGGCTCGAACCGCCGGAACCGGGGCGGCGCACCGAGTTCCTCGCCGATCTCGGTGACGCGTTCGCCGGACCGCGCGAACCGGTGTGGCTCGTCCTGGACGACGTCCAGGAGATCACCCGCCCGGAAGCGGTGGAAGCGCTCGCCGCGCTGGCCCGGCACCAGCCGCCGATGCTGCGGCTGGTGCTGGCCACCCGGGTCGAGCCGAAGCTCCGGCTGGCCCGCCTCGAGGTGGAAGGCACGCTTTCGCGGCTCGGTGCCGCCGAACTCCGGTTCAGCGCCGAGGAAACGGCGCGCCTGTTCCGCGCCGCCGGGGCCACGGTGAGCGAAGACCGCGTCCGCGAACTCACCGAGCGCACGTCGGGCTGGGCCGCCGCGCTCGGCTGGGCCGCGGTCTCGGTGCGCGACGCGGGGGACGCGGACGAACTCGTCGCCGATGTCGGGGGCGACGAGCTCGCCGTGGCCCGGTTCTTCGCCGACGAGGTGCTCTCGCGGCTGCCGTCGGCGACGTCGGATCTCTTGCTGTGCGTCAGTGTCTGCGACACGGTGAGCGCGACGCTCGCGGCCCGCCTGTCGGGTTCGCCGGACGCCGGGGTGACGCTGGACGAACTGGAGCGGGAGACCGGGCTGGTCGTGCGCACCCCGGCCGACACCTACCGCCTTCCCGCCCTGTTGCGCGGTTTCCTCCAGGCGGAGCTGGCGCGGCGGTCGCCGGCGCGGGTGCGGCGGCTGCAGGGGATCGCCGCCCGGTGGTACGCCGAGGAGGGCAGATACGGGGAAGCGCTGACGTACGCCGTCGCGGGCCGCGACCGCCAACGCGCCCTGCGCCTGGCGCGGGACCACGCGGTGCGCCAGGTGCTGGCGGGCGACGGGGAACTCGTCCGGGGAGCGCTCGCCTATCTGGGGGAAGGGGCGCTGACGGCGAGCCCGCGGCTCCGGCTGGCGTCCGCGCTGGCCCACGTCCAGCGCGGGGAGTTCACCGCCGCCGCCACCGATCTCGGGGACGACGGCCTGCGCCTGCTGGCCGCGCCCCATCTCGCGCTGGTGACGGGGAGCCGCCCGCCCGAGAGAGCGGTGTCGCCGGTCGTGCGGTCCGCGGAGGCCGTCGCGTGGGACAAGCTCGATCTGGTCTGGCAATCCCTGTACCGGGGTGCCCGCCGCCACGCCGTCACCCGCGCCGAGGAGGCGCTGCGCGCGGCGCACGGGGAACGTCTCGAACATCTCGTGCTGCACAGCAGACTCGCGCTCGCCGTCGCGACCGCGCTTCTCGGGGACCACACGGCGATGCGGCGGGCGTGCATCGGAGCGCTCGCCGTCGCGCGACGGCACGGCTGGCGCCGGTCGCCGGGCGTAGCCGAATGCCATCTGATGCTGGCCTACGACGATCTGATGCGGTTCGAACCGGTGGCGGCGGCGGGCGAGCTGGCACAGGCCCCGCGAGCGGAGGTGCCCGGATCCGCGCCGGTGCTCGGGCCGCTCCACGGTTTCTTCGAGGGCATGGTCCGCTTCGACGCCGGTGACCGGGCGGCGGGCTCGCAGGCCATGCGGGTCGCGCGGCATCGGCTCGCGGATCTCGAACTGCCTCGTGAGATCACGGCGATGTGCACGGTCGCGGAGCACCACGCCGCGCTCGTGGGCGGCGAAGGACTGCACGCGGCCGAGGTGTTCGCCTGGGCGCAGGAAAGACTCCCGGGCACCGCCGAGCTCGCCCTGCTCCAGATCCGCGCGCACCTCGCCGTCGACGAGACCGACCTGGCCGAGAAAGTCCTGCGCGCCACCGCCGCCGCTCCCGCGCTGCTGCCCGCCACGCCGGTGGACACCTGCCTGGCGGAGACCGCGCTCGCGTTGCGTTCCCACCGGCGGACCCTGGCGCTGCACGCGCTGGACCGCGCGCTCACCCTCGCCCGGCCGCACCGCCTGGTCCGCCCGTTCGCGCTCGCCGAGCCGCGGGTCAGGAATCTCTTGATCGACCATTCGGGCGGTTTCGGCTCGCTGGACGGCTTCGCCCAGTCCGTCCGCGGCAGACTCGTCCCGAACACCCCGCCCAGCGAGCTGACCGATCGGGAACAGGTCGTGCTGCAACGGCTGCCGTCCCAGCGATCGTTGGACGAGATCGCCTCCGACCTCACGGTCTCGGTCAACACGGTGAAGACCCACGTCCGGTCCATCTACGGCAAACTCGGGGTGAACAACCGCCGGTCGGCCGTGGTGGTCGCACGCCACCACGGCCTGACCTGAGCGGGCCTGACCTGAGGTGGCGGTCACCCCGACCTCCGGTCCGGCGTGCACAGCAATGCCTCCGCCCAGCGGGCACGGGGATCGACGTCGATGAGCAGCGCTTTCGCCAGCAGGGTCGCCGGAACGGCCAGGACCGCGCCGAGGGGACCGAGCAGCCACGTCCAGAACACGAGCGCCAGTACCGTGGCCAAAGTGGACAGTCCGACCGACTCCGCCACGAACTTCGGCTGGATCAGCGACTGCACCACGAAGTTCAGCAGGACATAGACGACGATCGTCACGAGCATGACCCGCCAGCCACCGTCGAGGAGCGCGATGAGCGCGGGCGGGATCACCCCGATCACGAAGCCCACGTTGGGCACGTAGTTGGTGACGAAGGACAGCAGGCCCCACAGCACGGCGGCCGGGATGCCGAGCAGGGCGAGCGCGACGGTGTCGAGTGCCGCCACCACCCCGCCGAACACCGTCGTCACGACCAGATAGCGCCGGGTGCCGAAGGCGAAGCGCCGCAACGACGCGCTGATCCACGGCCGGTCGCGCGCGATCCGGCCGAGCCGCTGCCCCGCCCACGCCGATTCGGTGCTCAGGAACAACATCAGCGCGAGCAGGAAGGCCAGATTCGTGACCAGGCCGCCGACCCCGGCGAGCAGGGAACCGGCGAAAGCGACCAGCTTCCCGGTGTCCACAGAGGACAGCATCTCGCGGAGTTGCTGATGGCCGACCCCGAACCGGCCGAGGAAATCCATCCCGTTCCGGAGCAGTTCGTCGGCCTGCCCGGCGTAACGGGGGAGCAGGGCCGACAGTTGCGCGAGGGACACCACGACCACCAGGAACAGCAGGAGCAAGGCGGCGTAGACGGTGACGACCAGCACGGCGACCGTGAGCCAACGGGGCAAACCCTTGCCGCGCAGCCAAGCGCGCACCGGGTCGAGGGTGATCACGATGACCAGGGCGAGGAACACCGGCCCGACGAGCCAGGCGACCGCGTACAGCCCGGCCAGCACGATGACCGTGGCCGCGGACCCCAGCAGCACCACCAGCGCGCGGGGCAGCGGCGCGCCGGTGGCTCGTAGGTCCTGGGGTGGCGGCGACAGTGGTGGCGACACCAGTGGCGCGCTGGTGGTGGGGCCGCTCGCCATGCCGCTACTCGCCATGCCGCTACTCGCCATGCCGCGGAGCGATCGGCCGGATCGCTTTCGCCGCCCCGTTTTCCGGCGACGGTGGACCCATCGTGGGCGGCGGAACCGGTACGCGGGGAGTTCGTCGAGCGATGGTCGCACCATGCGGCATCCTCCGGAGACGGTTTCGGTGCGCTCCACGGTGACAGGACTTCGCCTTCGGAAGGTCACCCGGTGCGGGCGAAAGTGACCGGTTTCGTGCGCGATAGGGCGTGCGGGCGGTCGTGGCTTCCCGCTGTGGGGCCGGTGAAGGTGTCCCGAGCGCCACGCTTGGGACGCTCATCGTCTCGAACGTGGCGCTCGCGACGTGTTCGGTGCGGGAAAGATGAGGCAGGGGGTGCCGGAGCGCACTGGGTGGTCGTGAGTGATAAAGAGGGTTAGAACCCTCTTTATCACTCACGACCCCAC
>NZ_NMQT01000142.1 GCF_002234405.1 Amycolatopsis thailandensis
CCTCGCCGCCGAACTCGGGGCGGGCGGCCGCGCGCCCTGGCAGGTCCTCGCGGCACTCGCGGACGGGGCCTGGGCCGCCGAAGTCCTCTACTCGGCCGCGCCGTTCGGCGTCGGCTACCACGTCGCGGTCTGGGAGCGGGCGTGATCCGGCCGGTCGCGGTCGTCGGGCCCACGGCGACCGGGAAGACCGCGCTGGCCGTCGAACTCGCCCTCGCCCTCGGGGGTGAGGTGGTCAACGCCGACGCGCTCCAGCTGTACCGCGGGATGGACATCGGGACGGCCAAGGCGACCGTCGAGGAGCGGCGGGGAGTGCCGCATCACCTGCTGGACGTCCTCGACGTCACCGAGACGGCGTCCGTCGCCGCATACCAGCGTGACGCCCGCGAGCGCGTCGAAGAGCTCCTCGAAGCCGGTCGCGTGCCGATCCTCACCGGCGGGTCGGGGCTCTACGTCCAAGCCGTGCTCGACGACCTCAAGTTCCCGGGCACCGATCCCGCCGTGCGCGCCCGGCTGACCGCGGAAGCCGACGAGATCGGCGTCGCCGCGATGCACACGCGGCTCGCCGGGCTGGACCCGATCGCCGCCACCGCCATCCTGCCGACCAACACCCGCCGGATCGTGCGCGCGCTGGAGGTCATCGAGATCACCGGCGCGCCGTTCTCGGCGAACCTGCCGAAACCGGGGCCCGCGCGCTACGACACGGTCCTGATCGGCGTCGACCGCGAACCCGCGGAACTCGACGCCCGCGTCGACCGTCGCGTGGAGATCATGTTCGAGGCCGGATTGGTCGGCGAAGTCGAGACGTTGCTGGGGCGGGGACTCCGTGACGGGCTCACCGCGTCGAGGGCGCTGGGCTACCAGCAGGTGATCGCCGCACTCGACGGCGACGGCGACTTCCGGGCCGCCGCGGAGGCGACCGCGCAGGCCACCCGGAGGTTCGTGCGCAGGCAACGGTCCTGGTTCCGGCGGGACAAACGGATCGAGTGGTTCGACGGCGGTTCGGACCGGCTGGCCGAGCGCGTCCTCGCGGTGACGGCCCAGTAATCTGGATGCCATGGGCGGCATCGAATTCCTTAAGGGGCACGGCACACAGAACGATTTCGTGCTGCTTCCCGACCCCGACGGCCGCCTCGAGCTGACCGAGGCGCGGGTGGCGGCGCTGTGCGACCGCCAGCGTGGTCTCGGCGCCGACGGTGTGCTCCGTGTCGTGCGGTCGGCCGCGCTGGGCTCGGAGGCTGAGGGCTCGGCCGGCGACTGGTTCATGGACTACCGCAACGCCGACGGGTCCATCGCGGAGATGTGCGGCAACGGCGTCCGGGTCTTCGTCCGCTACCTGGTCGACACCGGTCTCGTGGCCGAGCGCGACTTCGTCATCGGCACCCGCGCGGGCGACCGGCCGGTCCGGATGCACGCGGACGGTTCGGTGACCGTGCAGATGGGGCCGGCGACGATCACCGGCACCTCGGTCACCGTCGTCGCCGGGAAGCCGTTCTCCGGTGTCGCGGTGAACGTCGGCAACCCGCACCTGGTGTCGGTCGTCGAGGACGACGTCGACGAGCTCGACCTGCGTGACCAGCCGGACTTCGACGCGGACGTGTTCCCGGAGGGGGTGAACCTCGAGTTCATCAACCTCCTGGGGGAGGACGCGCTGAAGATGCGCGTCCACGAACGCGGCGTCGGCGAGACGCGCTCCTGCGGCACCGGCACGGTCGCCGCGGTCGCGGCCGCCCTGCACCTCGCGGGCACCGACACCGGCGAAGCGACCGTGGACATCCCCGGTGGTCGTGTGGTGGTCGAGGTGCGCCGCGGCGGATCCACGCTGACCGGCCCGGCGGAGATCGTCGCGCGCGGCGAACTCGACGAAGCCTGGTGGGCGGGGCTCGCTTAGCCGACGGCGATCGGTTCGCGGGGAAGGTCGCGAAGCTTCCGGATCGGCGAGAAGACCACCCACAGCACCGCCGCCGCCTCGCCGACAGCGGCGAACCACAGCGTCCCCCGGATCCCGATCATCTCACCCAGTACGCCGCCGATCAGCCCGCCCAGCGGCAGCATCCCCCACACCACGAACCGCACGCTGGCGTTCATCCGGCCGAGCAGCCGGTCCGGGCAGACGGCCTGCCGGTACGAGACCTGCGCGACGTTGTAGACGATGATCCCGAACCCCGCGATCGCCAGCGCCGCGGGGAACAGCACGATCCGCCAGCCCGGCGCGGCGAGCGGGAGCAGCAGCTGGAACGGCCAGGTCAGCAGCGGGACGAACCAGATCGACCGCGCCTGCCCGATCCGCCGGGTGATGCGCCCGGCCAGGATCGCCCCGATGATCCCGCCCACGCCGCCGGTCGCCAGGACGATGCCGACGGCCGCCGGTGAAAGACCCAGTTCGCGGTTCAGGAACAGGATCTGGATGGCGGTGAAGGCGCCGTTGGCCAGGTTGGCCGTCGCGGTGCAGGCGACGATCGAACGCAGCGCCCCGTCGGTGAACACGAACCGCAGCCCTTCGACGATCTGGGGGAGCAGCCTCTCGCCTTCGTTCCGCTCGGGAGTCTCTTCGACGGTGCGGATCCGCAGCAGGCACAACGCGGAGGTCAGGAAACCCGCCCCGGTCATCAGCACGGCGTTGGCCGCCCCCGCCAGCTGCACCAGCCCGCCGCCGACGCCGGGCCCGGTCAGGAACGCCACGGATTGACTGGCCTGGAGCTTCGCGTTGCCTTCGAGGAGATGCTCACGGCCGACCAGGCTCGGCAGATACGACTGGTAGGCGACGTCGAAGAACACCGTCGCGACGCCGACGAGCGTGGCCACCACCAGGAGCTGGGGCAGCGACAGCACTCCGGCCCACCAGGCGAGCGGGATGGTGAACAGCAGCGCGGCGCGGACGAAGTCGGCCCGCAGCATCAGCGTCCGCCGCCGCATCCGGTCCACCCACACCCCGGCGGGCAGCCCGATGATCAGGAACGCGATGGTCTCGGCCGCGGTCAGCAGTCCCATCTCGAACGGTGTCGCGGCCAGCACGGTGGCCGCGAGCAGGGGAATCACGGTGTGGCCCGCGAACGCGCCCACCTGGCTCGCGGTGTCGCCGGCCCAGAGCCGCCGGAAGTCCGCGTGGAAGAAGAGGGAGTCTCTGCGCACGAAGCCCACCTTGGCGTGAGTGATTGGAAACTGTCAATCACTTATGGCTTCTAGGCTGTCGCGGTGCCCACTCCACGACGCGCCGCCACCGAGGCCGAGATCGCCGCGATGGCGTCCGGAATAAGGCTGCGCATCATCCGGTTGACCTACTCCGAAGCGCTGACCAACAAGGAACTCGCCGAACGGCTCGATCGTGACCCGGCGACGACGCTGCACCATGTGCGCAAACTCGTCGACACGGGGTTCCTCGAAGCGCTCCCGTCCCGACGCGGCACGCGCGGTGCGAAAGAAATTCCGTATCGCTCGACCGGGTTGTCGTGGCATCTTGATTCCCGCGACAGGGGGATCGATCAGGCGATTTTCGAGGCTTATCTGGCCGAAATCGCCGACGTGGGATTCGACGAGGTCCAGCAGACGCGCCTGGTCGTCCAGGTGCCGGACGAGCAGGTGACCGAGTTCGAAACCCGGCTGATGGAGCTGGTCGACGACTTCATGAGCCGGCCGGTCGACCCGGACGCGAAACGCACGGCCATCTACCTGTCGAAGTATCCCAGCAGGTAATGAATTCGGTCCCGCCGCCGAAACGTGGGACCATGGAGGCACGATGACGGAACTGACACACAACGATCTGAACGACATGGACCCTTCGACCGGCGAACTGGAGCTCGAGGACCGCGCCTCGCTCCGCCGGGTAGCGGGCCTGTCCACCGAACTCGCGGATGTCACCGAGGTCGAATACCGGCAGCTGCGCCTGGAGCGCGTCGTTCTGGTCGGTGTGTGGACCGAGGGCAGCGCCCTCCAGTCCGAGGCCTCGCTCGCCGAACTCGCCCGGCTCGCCGAAACGGCGGGCTCCGAGGTGCTGGAAGGCCTGGTGCAGCGGCGGATCCGTCCGGATCCCGCCACCTACATCGGCTCGGGCAAGGTCAAGGAATTGCGGGGGATCGTGGCGGCCACCGGTGCCGACACGGTGATCTGCGACGGTGAGCTCTCGCCCGGCCAGCTGCGCCA
The DNA here is from genome assembly GCF_002234405.1 of Amycolatopsis thailandensis. Lineage (GTDB taxonomy): Bacteria > Actinomycetota > Actinomycetes > Mycobacteriales > Pseudonocardiaceae > Amycolatopsis > Amycolatopsis thailandensis. Next base: position 4,138 of record NZ_NMQT01000142.1, read on the forward strand.
GCTGGAGGAGAAGGTCAAGGTGAAGGTCATCGACCGCACCGCCCTGATCCTCGACATCTTCGCGCAGCACGCCCGCTCCAAGGAGGGCAAGGCCCAGGTCGAGCTGGCTCAGCTGCAGTACCTGATCCCGCGGCTTCGCGGGTGGGGTGCGGCGCTGTCCCGGCAGGCCGGTGGCCGGGCGGGCGGCGCCAACGGTGGTGTGGGTCTGCGTGGCCCCGGTGAGACGAAGCTCGAAACCGACCGGCGGCGGATCAACAAGCGCGTGTCGAAGCTGCGCCGCGAGATCGCCGCGATGGACACCATCCGCGAGACCAAACGCGGTCGCCGGGTGGCCAACGAGGTGCCGAGCGTCGCGATCGTCGGCTACACCAACGCCGGCAAGTCGAGCCTGCTCAACGCGCTGACCGGCGCCGGGGTGCTCGTCGAGGACGCGCTGTTCGCCACGCTGGATCCGACGACCCGGCGGGCGCAGACCCCCGACGGCCGCACCTACACGCTGACCGACACCGTCGGTTTCGTGCGGCACCTGCCGCACCAGCTGGTGGACGCGTTCCGTTCGACGCTGGAGGAGGCGGCGAGCGCCGACTTGCTCGTCCACGTCGTCGACGGTTCCGACCCGACGCCGGAAGAGCAGGTCAACGCGGTGCGCGAAGTGCTCGCCGAGATCACGAAGCGCCGTTCCGAGCCGCTCCCGCCGGAGCTGCTGGTGATCAACAAGGCCGACGCCGCCGACGAGGTTTCGCTGGTCCGGTTGCGGCACCAGATGGCCGGCTCGGTGCAGGTTTCGGCACGGACAGGCACCGGGATCACCGAGCTCGCCGAGGTGATCGCGGAGCGGCTTCCGCGGCCGGAGGTCGTGGTCGAGGTGCTGATCCCGTACTCGCGAGGCGAACTCGTCTCCCGCGCCCACGCCGACGGCGAGGTGCTGGAAGAGGAGCACGTCGAGACCGGTACGCGCCTGGTCGTCCGCGGCAGGCCGGAGCTGGCCGCGGCGCTGAGCGACTTCCAGACGAACGGCTCGGCTCTGTAAGCAAGTACGTGAAGGCCCCCTTCCTCGCGCTGGACGCAGGGGAGGGGGCCTTCATGTTTCTTGCCGAACTCACGTGATTGGGCACGGAACTCGCGTGCTTGGAGCCGGATCTCGCGTGCTTGAAGGCGGAACTCGCGTGATCAGACGCCGAACACCCGAGTGCGGCCTTCGATCACGCGAGTTCCGCCCTCAAGCACGCGAGTTCCGCCTTCAAGCACGCGAGTTCGGTGTTCGATCACGCGAATCACGTCTCCGCTTCATCGCTTACGAGCCGTTCGCGGCTGAAGTGGCCTACGCGACATTCCGCTCCATCTCGGCGTTCGCACCGAACTGCACGCCGCCCCGGACGTCTCCGTAGTGTGGGACTTCAGGGGTTCCACACTACGGAGGTGGATGTGCGGGGGCTTATCGCGGCGGCGGTCGTGCTGGTGGCGTTCATCGGCGGGACGACTCCCGCCGTGGCACAGGAAGTCCCGGCCCCGCAGCCGGTGTGCAAGAACGGCGACTCCCGGCTCAGTGAACTTTCCGGCTTGGTCTCCGATGGCGACCACCTGTACGCGCTCAACGACGGCGGCACCAAGACACAGGTTTTCGTGCTCGGCCGCGACTGCAAGGTCCAGAAGGTCATCTCGTCCTCCACGGATCCTTACGATCCCGAAGATCTCGCCCGCACCGCCGACGGCACCTTCTGGCTCTCCGACACCGGCGACAACCGCAAACGGCGGGACACCGTCGCGCTGATCTCGTTGACTCCGCGGGGCGAAGCGAAGATCCACCGGCTCACCTATCCCGATGGGCAGCACGACGTCGAGGCGCTGATCATGGATCGGTCGGGCACGCCGTACCTGATCACCAAGGACATGTTCGGCGACTCGAAGGTGTACCGGCCGACGGGGCCGCTCGCCAGCCCCGGCCCGACTCCGCTGGAGAACGTGGGTTCCTTGCAGATCAAGGAGACCTCGACGCCGGGTGGGCCCGTCGGGTCGATCGGGTCGATGACGGTGACCGGTGCGGCGTCGATGGCCGACAGTTCCGTGGTCGCGCTGAGGACCTATACCGACGCCTATCTCTACGCCGTCACCGACGGAGATCTGAAGAGCGCGTTGCAGCGCGAGCCCGTGCGGGTGCCTCTGCCGAACGAAAAGCAGGGAGAGGCGATCGCCTTCGAACCGGACGGGACCCTGCTGTCCGGCGGGGAGGGCGTCGGAGAGCAGATCCGCGCGGTGAAGGGCGCGGCGGCACTCGCCGTGGACGCGGCGAAAGCCGAAGGCAGCACGTCGGGCGGGACGTCCGCGGCCGGTGGCACGGGCCAGGGATCCGATTTCCCTTACGTACAGGTCGGTATCGCCGCGATCGTCGTGATCGGCGGCCTGCTGCTGGTCGGCAAGCTCCGCAAACGACGCGCCTGACCGAAGCTTGCCGAGTCTGACCCGGGTCTTGGACGACCCGGGATCCCGGCGCGCTCCGGCTTTTGGACCAGGGCGGCTCCGGACTACAGCCTGCGGAGAACGGCGACGACCTTGCCGAGGATCGTGGCGTCGTCACCCGGAATGGGCTCGTACGCCTCGTTGTGCGGCATCAGCCAGATGTGGCCGTCCTTGCGCTTGAAGGTCTTGACCGTCGCCTCGCCGTCGATCATCGCCGCCACGATCTCGCCGGGGTCGGCGGTCGGCTGCTGGCGCACGACGACCCAGTCGCCGTCGGTGATGGCGGCGTCGACCATCGAGTCACCGGTGACGCTGAGCAGGAAGAGCTCACCTTCACCGACGATCTCCCTCGGCAGCGGGAAGACGTCTTCGATCGCCTGCTCCGCCAGCACCGGTCCACCGGCGGCGATCCGGCCGACGAGCGGTACGTACGCGGCCTTCGCGGCCGACTGCGGCTGCTCGACGTCGATGCCCATCGGGTTGTCGTCCGTCGTGGCGAGCACCCCCACCGCACGCGGGCGGTTCGGGTCGCGTCGCAGATAACCCTTGCGCTGCAGGGCCTGCAACTGGTGCGACACCGACGAGGTCGAGGTCAGCCCGACCGCCTCGCCGATCTCACGCACACTCGGCGGGTAGCCGAAGCGGCTGACCCACAGTTTGATCACGTCGAGAACCTGCTGCTGACGCACGGTCAGGGTCTCGTCCACCTCGTAGACCTCGGGCAAGGCGCGCACCTTGCCCGAGCCCCTAGGCGCGTTCCCCGCCTTGCTCTCCTTAGCCACCGTCTCGCTCCTTCATCTCTGCGTCGCCTCCCAGTGCGTCCGGTTCCCCCGGACCGACTTCGCGTGTTTTCGCCGGTGGCGGACGATCTTCCCCGCCCACGGCACCGGCGGCGTCCGCGCAGCAGACGCCCTGGTCAACGACGTTAGCCCGCCGGGGCGACGATTTCAAACATCTGTTCGATGGACACGCCGTGTCGCTCGATTTTTGTCGGTGGGAGGTGGTACACATTCGCACGGGCGTTCGATAGAACGCGTGTTCGATCTTGATCGCCGGGTTCCGGCCCGGCGCCGAGTGCAGCAGGAGTTGCGAGGAGGTTCCGATGTCGATTCTGGCCGATCGAGGACTGGTGCGACCCAGTTCCCCCGGGCCCGTTCCGGCAGGGGTCACCCGGCCCGTGCGAGTGGTGCGGGGCAGGCATGCCGAGCCCTTGCGCCCGCCGACCAGGGCGCGGGTCGTGGCGGGCCGTCGTCCCGGTGTGGCGACCTCCTCCCCGGCATGCCCGGCGCCCCGGCGGCTCCCGCTCCGGTGGCCGTCCCTCGTCGGGATGGCCTTGCTCGTCGCCGGTGTCGTCACCGGATTGGGTCTGTTCCTGACCGGTGTCCCGGGCGCCGCGGTGCCCGAACAGACCACGACGGTGTCCGTTTCCGAGGGGGAGACCCTCGCGGATCTCGCGGCTCGATTCGCGCCAGGCAGTGACACCGGCGCGGTCGTCGACAAGATCAAGGAACTCAATTCCCTGGAAGACGCCGTTCTCGTGCCCGGACTGCCGCTCACGGTCCCGGTCGCGACAGGGGTCGCGGAGGGTGGGAGGTGATGCCGGAGGCCGCTCTCACCCGCCGTGGGTGAGCTCCCCTTTCGTGTCTGATCGGACCGGTCGTCGCGCTTGCGCGCGTCTCACCTGCGATCTAGTCTCCACCGCTATATGTAGTAGTTACATGGCTGTAGTTGGTCCATAGCTTGGGGTAGACTCGGTACCAGTTGTCCACAGCTGGCCGGTGTTCACCCACCGGATGTCCACAGATCGATCCACATGTCGATCTTTTCCGTCGTTGCGTGGCGACGGGGACGGGCGTCCATTCGGGACCGGCCGGCGCGGAGGGGAAGGTGATCGGCGGATGAGGTGCCCGTTCTGCCGGCATGCGGACTCTCGGGTCGTCGACTCCCGAGAGGTGGATGAGGGTCAGGCGATCCGGCGGAGGCGCTCGTGCGCCGCTTGCGGCCGGCGCTTCACCACTTCGGAGACGATGGTGCTCGCCGTCGTCAAACGGTCCGGGGTCACCGAGCAGTTCAGCCGGGACAAGGTGGTCCGGGGGGTGCGCCGCGCCTGTCAGGGCAGGCCGGTCGACGACGACGCGCTGCAGCAGCTCGCGCAGCGGGTCGAGGAGTCGATCCGGTCGGCGGGACTGGCGGAGATCCCGAGTCACGAGGTCGGCCTGGCGATCCTGGGCCCCCTGCGCGAACTCGACGGCGTCGCGTATCTCCGGTTCGCCAGTGTCTACCGCTCCTTCTCCTCGGTCGAGGACTTCGAGAAGGAGATCTCGGACCTTCGTGAGGCCATGGCTGCCGCACCGGACGAGAGCGATCAAGACGCGAAAGACGGCTGATGCCGCCTCCCGCGTGGGAGTGAGGGAAGACCCATGACCGAGACCGTGGGAACAGGCAACCCGGCCACAACGCGGACGAGTGGGAAGAAGAAGCAACAGCATGCGGGTGGGCTCGCCGTCCGGCGCGTCTTCACCACCGAAGGCGTCCACCCGTACGACGAGGTCACCTGGGAGAGCCGGGACGTCGTGATGACGAACTGGCGCGACGGCACGGTCAACTTCGAGCAGCGCGGGGTCGAATTCCCCGACTTCTGGTCGGTCAACGCGACGAACATCGTCACCAGCAAGTACTTCCGCGGCGCCGTCGGCTCACCCCAGCGCGAGCAGAGCCTCAAGCAGCTGATCGACCGCGTCGTCCACTCCTACGTCAACGCGGGCCGTGAGCACGGCTATTTCGCCAGCCCCGCCGACGCCGAGGTCTTCGAGCACGAGCTGACCTGGATGCTGCTGCACCAGGTGTTCAGCTTCAACTCCCCGGTGTGGTTCAACGTCGGCACGACGTCGAAGCAACAAGTCTCGGCCTGCCAGCCGTACGACGCCCTGGTCAACACTCCCGCCGGCGCGGTGCCCATCGGGCGCATCGTCGAGCTGAACGCGGTAGGCGCGAAGGTCTACGACGCGCACGGCCTCACCAAGGTGATCGCCACCAAAGCGAACGGGGTCAAAGAGGTCCTCCGCCTCACGACGAAATCCGGTCACCGTCTCGATGTGACAGCCGATCACCTCGTCTGGCGTTCGACAGGGAGCGGCGGTTCCTTCGTACCCGCAGGGGAACTCCGGGTCGGGGACACCCTCGAATGGCACCGGCGCGATGCCTTCGGCGAGACGGAGATCAACGAGCGGGACGTGGCCGAGGCCGCCCTCGCGGGCTGGTTGCAATCGGGTGGCTTCGTAGGCCAGTACGAGGGGACCAATCGCTCGCTGACGATCGAGGCCATGACGGTCACCGACGCCGAACTTGCGTGGGTGCAGCGCGCTCTCGACAAGGTCTTCCCCGATGTCCACCGGCATGAGCGGAAAGTCGAGACACAGGACCCGACGCTGGACTGCCGTCGCACTCGTCTTTACGGGGCCGGGCTGGAAGCCTTCGTGAGCGACTGGGGCTTGCGTGCTCGCGGCCTCGACATGACGGTCCCCGAGGACTTGAACACCGCGCCGCTGCCCGTGGTGGCTGCCTATCTCCGCAGCATCTTCCAGGCCGAAGGCTACGTATCCGAACGTGAGCGGTCGACGCTGGTCGGGCTCGACATGATCAGCGAAGACCTGATCCGCGGGATCCAGCACCTTCTGTCCAGGTTCGGCATCTTCGCGCGGGTCGGTCGCAAGGCGGAGAAGCGGGACAACCGGCACGATCTGTGGGGAATCCGGATCCAGAACGCGGGTGACCGCCGGATCTTCGCCGACGCCATCGGTTTCCTGGACCCGGTCAAGGCCGCGAAGCTCGAAGCGTCGTTCGAGAAGCCGGGACGTCCCGCGCTCGACACCAAACGCCTGCAGATCGCCGCCATCGAAAGCCGCGGCGAGATGCCCGTTTACGACATCCAGACCGAGTCCGGGGAGTACCTGTCCGGCAATCTCCGGGTCCACAACTGCTTCATCCTCGCGGTCGACGACACCATGGAGTCGATCCTCAACTGGTACCGCGAGGAAGGCCTGATCTTCAAGGGCGGCTCCGGGGCAGGCTTGAACCTCTCCCGCATCCGTTCCTCGCGTGAGCTGCTGTCCTCCGGAGGCACCGCGTCCGGTCCGGTCTCCTTCATGCGCGGCGCCGACGCCTCCGCGGGCACCATCAAATCCGGCGGTGCCACCCGGCGCGCGGCGAAGATGGTCGTCCTCGACGTCGATCACCCGGATGTCGAGGAGTTCGTGCAGACCAAGGCCCGCGAAGAGGAGAAGATCAAGGTCCTCCGTGACGCCGGGTTCGACATGGACCTCTCCGGTTCGGACATCACCTCCGTCCAGTACCAGAACGCGAACAACTCGGTCCGTGTCTCCGACGAGTTCATGCGCGCGGTCGAGAGCGAGGGCGACTTCGGGCTGCGGTCGCGGATGACCGGCGAGGTCCTCGACCGGGTCGACGCCAAGAAACTGTTCCGCACCATCTCGCAGGCCGCCTGGGAGTGCGCGGATCCGGGTCTGCAGTACGACGACACGATCAACGACTGGCACACCTGCCCCGAATCGGGCCGGATCACCGCGTCCAACCCGTGCTCGGAGTACATGCACCTGGACAACTCCAGTTGCAACCTCGCTTCGCTGAACCTGCTCAAGTTCGCCACCGAGGACGGCGGTTTCGACGCGCCGCTGTTCGCGAAGGCCGTCGAGCTGGTCATCACCGCGATGGACATCTCGATCTGCTTCGCCGACTTCCCGACCGAGGCGATCGGCGACACCACCCGCAAGTTCCGCCAGCTGGGCATCGGGTACGCGAACCTCGGCGCGCTGCTGATGGCGCTCGGGCACGCCTACGACTCCGACGGCGGCCGCGCGCTCGCCGCGGCGATCACGTCGCTGATGACCGGCGTCTCGTACCGGCGCTCGGCCGAGCTCGCCGCGGCCGTCGGCCCGTACGAGGGTTACGCGCGCAACGCCGAGGCGCACCAGCGGGTGATGCGCAAGCACGCCGCCGCCAACGACCTCGTGCGGACGTACCACTCGAACGACGCCTCGGTACGCGCCCTCGCGACCCAGGAGTGGAAGCGCGGCATCGAACTGGGCGAGACCAGCGGCTGGCGCAACGCGCAGGCCTCGGTGCTCGCGCCCACCGGATGCCTCACCGCGGACACCCTGGTCACCACCGACCGCGGACTGGCCCGGCTTTCCGAACTCGGTGAGTTGTACGGGGACCGCTGGCAGGATGTCGGATTCACGGTCGCGACCGACGAAGGCCCGCGCCGAGCCGCGAAGTTCTTCGTCAACGGTGAGGAGCCCACTCGCCGGATCGAGACCAAGGGCGGATATCGGATCCAGGGGACCCTCGCCCATCGGGTCAAGGTGGTGGAACCGGAGACCGGGGCCTGGGTCTGGAAGCGACTCGCCGACATCCGGTCCGGTGACCTGGTGCCCCTGCAGCTGGGTGGTTTGGTCGGTGCCCCCCGCCGGGTTCCGCTTCCTGTGCTCGACCAGGCCTACTACGCGGGCGACCGTGACATCCGGGTGCCGGACGAGGTCACCGCCGACCTCGCGGAACTGGTGGGGTACTTCGAAGGCGACGGTAGCCTGCACGCTAAGGGCATCCGGCTCTGCGTGGCCGAAACCGATCTCGATGTCGCCGAACGCTTGCGGATCTTGAGCAAGGCCCTTTTCGGCCTCGAACCCGTGGTCCATGAGCGTCAGGGCTATCAGGAGGTAACCCTCCAGTCCGTCCGGCTCGCCCGGTGGTGGAAGGCGGCTGGGTTCGCGAAGGAACTTCCTGGTTCCGACCACACTGGTAAAGGCTGGACTCCCAGGGTTCCCGCGAGTATCCGGGAGACCAACGACCCCGAGGTCTACGCAGCGTTCCTTCGCGGAGTTTTCGAGGCCGACGGCACCGTGCTCGAAGGAGTGCCGAGTGTCTCGACCTCCTCGGAGCTCTTTGGTGAGGATCTCCGGACCATGCTGCTGGCTCTGGGCCTGGTGACGACGACCCGCCGGACGACCAGCGGGTTCGGCGGGCAGGTTCTGCAGATCCGGTTGCGCAACGTCGACCACGCCATGACCTTCGACGAGATCGTCGGTTTCATCGGTGAGCGCAAGGCGCGGTCGATGGTATGCCTGGAGCCGGACGGGTCTGCCAAGGGAGATCGGGTGCGTCTTCCGCGGTCCGTGTGGGACGAGCTCGTGCCCTCCGGACACGAGTACCGCGATGCGGTCGTGCAGTCGTTGCGGAGGACTGGCGGAGTGGCGCGGATGTTGGCGCGCCGGATCTACTCCGAGACTTTCGACCCTCGGCTGGGCCGGGCGCTCGATTATCTCTTCGAGGCCGTCAAATCCAATGAGGACGGTGGCGTTCAGCCCACCTATGACCTGTCGGTGCCGGACAATGTCACCTACGTCGCCAATGGTTTCGTCAGTCATAACACCATCGGGTTCATGATGGACTGCGACACGACCGGCATCGAGCCGGACTTCTCGCTGGTCAAGTTCAAGAAGCTGGTCGGCGGCGGGTCGATGCAGATCGTCAACCAGACCATCCCGCGCGCACTGGCCGCGCTCGGTTACCAGACCGAGCAGGTCGAAGCGATCGTCGAGTACATCGCCCAGCACGGCCACGTCGTCGACGCCCCCGGTCTGCGCGAGGAGCACTACGAGGTGTTCGACTGCGCGGTGGGGGAGCGGTCCATCGCGCCGATGGGGCACGTCCGGATGACGGCCGCGGTGCAGCCGTTCCTGTCCGGCGCGATCTCCAAGACGGTCAACATGCCCGAGTCGGCGACCGTCGAAGAGGTCGAGGAGATCTACTTCCAGGGCTGGAAGTACGGCCTCAAGGCGCTCGCGATCTACCGCGACAACTGCAAGGTCGGCCAGCCGCTGTCCACCGGCAAGAAGGAGAAGGCCGAGCCCGAGGCCGAAAAGGTCGTCGAGTACCGGCCGGTCCGCAAGCGCCTGCCGAAGAAGCGCCCGAGCCAGACGGTGTCGTTCACCGTCGGCGGCGCCGAGGGTTACCTGCACGCCGGGTCCTATCCGGACGACGGGCTCGGCGAGATCTTCGTGAAGCTCGGCAAGCAGGGTTCGACGCTGTCCGGCGTGATGGACGCGTTCTCGATGTCGATCTCGGTCGGTCTGCAACACGGGATCCCGCTGGAGTTCTACGTTTCGAAGTTCTCCAACCTGCGCTTCGAGCCCGCCGGCATGACCGACGACCCGGACATCCGGATCGCCACCAGCGTCATGGACTACCTGTTCCGCAGGCTGGCGCTGGACTACCTGCCGTACGAAAAGCGCTCGCAGCTCGGCATCTTCACCGCCGACGAGCGCTCGGCGCAGGTCGAGGCGAACTACGGCACCACTCCCGCCGCGGAACCGGAGAACGTCGACATCGACGCCCTTCGGTCCACAGTGGACTCATCGCCCGCGGCTCCCGCCAGGGTGGCGCATTCGACGGCGGAACTGGTGGAACTGAACCTCGGCACCGCTTCCGACGCGCCGCTCTGCATGACGTGCGGCACCAAGATGCGGCCCGCCGGTTCGTGCTACGCCTGTGAAGGGTGCGGAGCGACCTCCGGCTGTAGCTGAGAACTAGGGGAGCCCGCCGTCGAGACGGGCTCCCCTCGGTCAGCCGATTCCCTCGATGATGCGGAAGTCGCGCTCGAAGCCGTCGGGGAGTGCGGCCAGCGCCTTTTGGTAGGCCGCGCTCTCGTATGCGGCGGTCGCCTGTTCGAAGCTGTCGAACTCGATCAGGACGACGCGCTCGGCGATTCCGGCTTCGTGTGCGACGACCCTGCCGCCGCCGCGCGCGAGCACCCGCCCGCCGCGGCCTTGACGGCCTGACCGGCCAGTTCGTTGTAGACATCCAGTCCCTCAGGGGCAGTGATGGTGGGGTAGACGCTGACCCAGTAGCCCTTGGGCATGGAACCTCCAGTGTCGGAATCGAGGCTCGTAGTTTAGGTAACTGGCCGGCTCGGCGAACTCGATTGCGCGGCGGCCAGGCGGCTGCTGAACTGGTCTCGTGTTCGACGTCCGCTGGGAACGGCCGCTGCGTCAAGCCGGTTCGCCGTGCGCGCTGGCGGCCACCGCGCATCATCTGGTGGTGCACGAGCGGAGCACGAGAGTGGTCGCTCTCGATCCGGCCGACGGTTCGGTGCGCTGGGATGTCCCGGTCGGGACGTGGCCACGGAACCTCGTGATCGAAGACCGGTTCTGCCTGGTGATCCCCCAGAACGTCCGCAGACTTCTCTGCCTGGACGTCGGAACCGGGGAAGACGTCTGGCAGAGGGAGCCGGGGGCTTTCGCCGGTCACGTCGTGGCGCACGAAGGCCTGGTACTCGTGGGCGGATGGCGCGGCTACACGCCACTGTCCGCAGTGGACCTCCGCACCGGTGATCTGCGTTGGCGGGCGAAGGATCGCCGCCGCACGGCACTTCCGGTCGCCACCGCTGCCGGGTTCCTGGTCGGGGAACCGGGTGGCGAATCCGTGCGCTTGATCGACCGGGCTGACGGCCGGGAGCTGGCCGAGTGGTCCTTCCCAGGGCCGCTCCTCGGACCCGACGCCGGGTCCGCCTTCGTCCCGGACGGCTCGGGCGGCGTCCTCATGCGGTGCGGTGATCGCTCGGTCGTCCGGATCCGTTCGTCCGAAAGGAAAGCCGAGACTCTGTTCCGTGCCGAGCACGATCTCATCCCCAGGGCGGTCGAACGGTGCGGCGGCCTGCTGTGGCTGGCCCATCTGCGGGGTGGCTGCACAGCGGTCGACGAGTCGGACGGGACCGTGCGATGGAGGATCGACCACGACCGGCGATTCGTGCCCTCGGTCGCGCCCGTCGACGGCGGGTTCGCGATCGCCGACGAGGGCGGGACGCTGTTCCGGATCGACCACGAAGGCGCTGTGCGGGAGCGTGTCCGGATCACGCAGCGGATCAGGGACCTTCGTGGTCAGGCGCCGTCGAGACTGGTCCTGCTCACGAAAGGAACGTTGCTCGCGATGGGGAATGGAGTCCTCGATGACCACTGACGGCGGAATCGTCGATCCCTTCGGCACCCTCGCCCAGGCGCTGTGGATCTGCGGCGGCCAGTGGGCGGGAAAGTCCACCGTGTCGCGGCTGCTGGCGCGTCGCCACGGGATCACCGTCTACCACTACGACTTCCACGACGCGCGCGCTCACCAGGACCGTCGCGTCGCCCATCGCGTCGGCAACGGTTTGCCCACCGCGGACCCCGACCCGGACACCGTCTGGGTGGACACCACGCCCGAGCGGATGGCGGCCGACACGATCGCCGGGTTCCCGGCACGCTTCGAGTGGGCTCTGGACGATCTGCGCGCGCTGGTCTCCGGGCGCCCCATCCTCGCCGAAGGCTGGGGACTTCGCCCGGAGCTCGTCGCTCCGCTCCTGGATTCGCCGCGGCGGATGATCGTCATGGTGCCCACCGACGACTTCCGCGAGCACCAGCTCCGCGTGCTGCCCCGCGCCGCGGCGGTGGTGCACCGGGTCAGCGACCCCGAGCGGGCGCAGCGCAACCGGATCGAGCGAGACCGGCTCGTCGCCGAAGACGCCGTCCGCGTCGCGAAAAGGCTCGGCGTCCGGGTGCTGGAGGTCGACGGCTCGCGGGACGCCGAAGCGGTCGCGGACGTCGTCGCCGGGCATTTCGGTCCTTACCTGGCTTGAGCTAGGTCAAGGACGAAGGTCGCGACGGCCAGCGCGAGGAAAGCGCCGGGGAAGGCGATGTTGTAGAGGACGCGGGCGCGCACATGGGTGATGACGGCGCCGACGTAGAACAGCACGAGCCCGGCGGCCGCCGCGGTCCCGACGAACGGCACCCCGAGAAGGCCGAGCAGCAGTCCGGCCGCGCCCGCCGCCTTCAGCGAGGCCAGCGGCGGGATCCAGGACGGCGGCACGTCGACTTCGCCGGAGTTCTTGAGCACGAACGGGACCCGCGCGAAGTCGGCGGCGGCGATCCCGGCGTTGAGCACGATCGTCACGATGGCCACGGTGAGATAGGCGGAATTCATGCTTCCCGGACGAAGCCCGCGCCCGGAACGTGACAGCGGTCAGGAACGCCAGCGGTCGAGCACGGCTTCGATGGCGGGATGGATCCGGTCGCGCGCGGCCTGCCGCTCGACACCCGCCATGAGGAGATCGTCGTAGTCGGTGTCCAGGTGCCGGATCGAGGCGACGACGGCGAGGAAAACCGCCCGTTCGGCCAGTTCCCGTCCGGCGGCGGAGCGGCCCACCCGGCCGCTGCCGCGCAGGCCCGCGTGTTCGGCGATGGCCCGCGCCCGCTCCGGCGGGCAGCCGGGGAACATCGCGGTGATCGCGGCGAAGAACCGGGCGGTGAACTCGACGTCCTCCCGCGCGCGCCGCTCGCGATCACGGCCGCGGCGGCGTTCCCGGACGTCTTCGTCGGCGAGGCACTGTTCCTCGGCGCTGCGCAGCGCCGCGTCCTCGACCAGAAGTCCTTGCCGCTCACTGCGTTTCCGTGAGCGGTTGAACCGGATGACGACGGCGGAGAGCCGGCTCGCCTTCTTCGCCCGGCGGGTCAGGGCGGTGTCGCCCGAGGGCAAGAAGACCAGGTGGCCGAGGTCGGCGCAGTCGAGGCAGTACGACTTTTCGTTCTCGAAGAACAGCAGGTCGCCAGTGCCACCGCAGTCGGCGCAAAGCCAGTCTTTCAGCGCCACGGAGACGATGAGATCCGGCGCCTTCTTCTGCCGGGCGACGACTTGCGCCCGTTTGGCCTCGGACAGCCCCGGCATGATCCACTGCGTCCGGAACAGGGGTTCGAGACCGGCCAGCTCGCCCGACGCGGCTTTCAGCGGCGTCCGGTCGCGGGTCGCCCCGACGTGCTCGATCTCCGTGCTTTCGAGGGCTTTTCCCTTCGCCCAGCGTTGAAGCGCGTTCAGGGCGAAGGTCAGCTTCTCCGGGGGCACCGACAGCGCCGCCGTCAGCACGGGGACCCGGCCGCGGTGCCAGGCGTCGACGACGTTGTCCGTCAGCCAGCCGATCCCGGTCAGGACGTCGAGCGCGGTCACCGCTTTTCGCTTGGACAGCAGCTTCTCCGCCGTCTCGACGACGCGCTGTTCGAGTTTCGCCTCACCTTGCATCGCCGGGAATCCTAGCGATCAGGCGGTTTCGGCGCGTGCGCGGTAGGCCCGGATCTTGGCGCGGTTGCCGCAGCGCTCCATCGAGCACCAGCGGCGGTTGCCCGAGCGCGAGGTGTCGAAGAACAGCAGATGGCAGTCGTCCGCCGAACATTCGCGGACGCGGCCGGACCGTTCGCCCGCGACGAGGCCGATGGCATCGCGGGCGACGGCGCCGAGGAGCTGCTTGCCGGTGACGGGCGGCGCCCAGGCGAGTTTCCGGGTCTGCGGGTCCACGAGCGGCCTGGGGGTCGCCTCGGTCGCGCTGTTCAGCAAGGCGAGGTCGTCGTCCGACGGCGCTTCGCCGCGGGCGAGGGCGGGCGCCACGCGGTAGAGGGTGTCCCGGAGCTCCTTGAGCGCGGTGAGTTCGGCGGGCCGGATCCGGACGTCGGTCAGGGGAGCGGTCAGCCCCAGCCGGGAGCCGGTGAACCACTCGGCGAGGTCGGACGGCGTGTGCGCGATCTCGTAGCGCTCGTACGGGCCGGGTCCGCCGGTCAGCATCAGTTCGAGGCTGAGGCTGCCCGGATCGAACCGGTACCGCTCACCCTGGGCGTTGACGAGCAGTCTTGTTCCCGGAGTCATGTAACCACTATAGTCGGTTTCGGAAACCAGGTAAGACGGTTACGGCGGAGGCGTGATGATCGGGAAGACGAAGGACGCGGGCTGGGAGATCGGCGTCTCCAAGACGGTGGCCTATCCGCTGGAGCGGGTTTGGGACTATCTCTCGGGTCCGGGCCTGGCGGCCTGGCTGGGTGACGTGCGCTTGGAGCCGGAAAAGGGCGCGCCGTACGAGACGGCCGAGGGCACCGTGGGCGAGGTCCGCGGCTACCGCGAACGCGAGAAGATCCGTCTCACCTGGCGGCCGAGGGACTGGGACCACGAGAGCACGGTCCAGGTGGGACTCCGCCCCGCCGGGCCGGGCAAGACGACGGTGGTCTTCCATCAGGAGCGGCTCGCCGGCCCGGAAGAGCGGGCCGCGCAGCGGGAGCACTGGCAGGCCGTGATGAAGGTCGTCGTCGACGGTCTCGCCGGCTGATCAGGACAGCGCTCGCCGCGCCTGCTCGCTCAGCGCGTCGGTGATCCGCTCGGCGCTCAGGCCGAGCTCGCCCGTCTGATGGAGGAACACCTCCGGGGCGAGCGGCGCCAGCAGGATGTCGGCGAGCGCGTCCGGATCCTTCGCCCCCGCCTGCCCGGCGAGGAGCCGGACATGGGTGCGCCAGAGCCGGTACGCGCCGGTGGTGAACCGCGAATGCCCGACCTCGGTGCCGAGGACGAGATGCGCGTGCCGCGCGAGCAGGTCGATCATCGCCGCGTAGAACGCGGCCAGCCGCTCGGCGGGCGGCGCGCCGGGGCCCAGCGGGGGAGGGCCGGTGAGCAGTCGCTCCTGAAGTTCCCGCTCGTGTTCGTCCAGCAGGGCGACGGCGATCGCCGAGCGGTCCGGGTAGCGCCGGTACAGCGTGGCGCGGCCGACTCCGGCGGCTTGGGCGATGTCCTCCATGGTGACGTCCGCGGCCGGACGTGCGGCGAAGAGCTCCTCGGCGGCCTTCAGGATCTTCGCGCGGTTACGGGCGGCGTCCGAGCGTTCCCGCCCCGGGCCGCCTCCGAGCAGATCTTCCGTCGGCATGTTCGCAGCCTAGGGAATATCCGGACGCGGCGTCCACTTGTACCCGGCGAAGCAAGTGGACGCCGTGTCCACTTCCTGGTCCGGGAGGCCCCGATGAGCCACCTTCTCCACCTCGACTCCAGCGCCCGCAGTGCGTCGTTCTCCCGCGAGCTGAGCGCTCGCTTCGCCGAGGTCTGGCGTGCCGCGCACCCCGGTGCGGAGTACACCTATCGCGACGTCGCGGCCGCTCCGGTGCCGCCGATCGGCCAGGCCTGGACCGAGATCTGCGACGCCCTCCTCACCGAAGGCATCACCGATCCGGCCGGGTACGCCTCGGTGGTGAAGACGCCGGAGCAGCGTGAGGCCTGGGCGGTCATCGAGCCGCTGCTGGCCGAACTGCTCGCCGCCGACGTCGTCCTGATCGGGGCGCCGATGTACAACTTCTCGATCCCCGCGACGCTCAAACTGTGGATCGACCAGGTGACGTTCCCGAAGATGTCCTTGCCGGGCAAGGCTTTCGTGGTCGCGGGCGCGCGTGGCGGCACCTACCTGCCGGGCACGCCCCGGGAGCCGGTCGACCATCACGAGCGCTACCTGCGCGACTTCTTCGCCGGGCACTACGACGTCCGCGACGTCACTTTCCTGCATTCCGAACTCACGAACGCCCTCGTCGACCCGCGGCTGAGCCCGCGCGACCCCGATCGGATCGCGTCGCGGGACCAAGCGCTCCTGACGGCCGAAAAGCTGGCCGCGAACGGAAGGGAATCCTGATGGGCTGGGGAATCCTGCTGCTGGCCGGAGTCGTCGAGGTCGCCTGGTCGCAGAGCATCAAGCCGACGGAGAACTTCACCCGGCTCTGGCCGACCGTGCTGTGCTTCGTGCTCGGTGTCGCGGCGGTCTACCTGCTGTCGAAGGCGATGGACACGCTCCCGGTGGGGACCGCGTACGCCGTGTTCACCGGCATCGGCGCGGTGGGCGCGATCGTGTTCGGCATCGTGATCCACAAGGACCCGCTCAGTTTCGGGCGGTTCGCCGCGCTGGCGCTCATCGTGGGAGGGGTGGTGCTGGCGAAGGTGGCGGAGTGAGGCTCAGGTGTCATGAAGGGTCCCCATGGGACGAAAAGTGTCCTATGGGGACCCTTCATGACACGTCGTCGTCAGGCGAGCTTCTCCCACAGGAATTCCAGCATCAGCGCCCATTTGAACGCCAGCTGCTCGTTGTCGGCCGCCGCGCCGTGCCCGCCCTCGATGTTTTCGTGGTAGCGGACGTCGTGGCCCTGCTCCAGCATCCGCGCGACCATCTTGCGCGCGTGCGCGGGATGCACCCGGTCGTCCCTGGTGGAGGTGACGAACAGGACCGGCGGGTACCCGGCTCCGCTCCGGACGTTCTGATACGGCGAGTACTTCCCGATGAAGTCCCATTCCGCCGGGTCGTCGGGGTCGCCGTACTCGGCCATCCACGACGCTCCCGCGAGGAGCTTGTGGTAGCGCTTCATGTCCAGCAGCGGCACCTGGCTGACGATGGCGCCGAACAGGTGCGGATAGCGCGTGAGCATGACGCCCATCAGCAGCCCGCCGTTGCTGCCGCCCTGGATGCCGAGGCGGGACGGCTCGCTGATGCCGCGCTCGGCGAGGTCGGCGGCGACGGCCGAAAAGTCCTCGTAGACCTTGTAGCGCTTGGCTTTGGTCACCGAGGTGTGCCAGTCCGGCCCGTATTCCCCGCCGCCGCGGATGTTCGCGACGACGTAGGTGCCGCCGCGCGAGAGCCAGCCACGGCCGATCACGCCGCTGTAGCCGGGGGTCAGCGAGACTTCGAAGCCGCCGTACCCGGTCAGGAGCGTCGGCCCGTCTTCGGCGCCGGAGGGACGTACGACGAAGTACGGGATCTTCGTCCCGTCTTCGGACGTCGCGAAGTACTGCGAGACCGTCATGCCTTCGCTGTCGAAGAACGACGGAGCGCGCTTGAGGACTTCGACGTCGCCGCCGACGTGCCCGTACTTCAGCGTCGACGGCTGGGTGTAGCCGCTGGAGTCGAGCAGGTACTCGTCGCTGACGTCGGGGTCGGTGCCGGTGATCTGCGCCGTGCCCAGGTCCGGGGCGCCGGCGAGCGGCTGGGAGGACCAGCCGTCGGACGGCGTGAGCACGCGCAGCTCGGTCCGGACGTCGGACAGCGTCGAGAGCAGCAGGTGGTTGTGCGTCCACACCCAGTACTCCAGGGACGTGTGCGCGTCCGGCGTGAAGACGGTCGTGAAGGCGCGCTCGCCCGCCATGAACGCGTCGAAGCCGGAGGCGAGCAGGGTGCCGGCGGGATACGTCGTGCCTTCGACGGTCCATGCCGAACGAAGCCGGATCAGCAGCCATTCACGGTGCGAGGACGTCTGCGCGTCTTCGGGGACCTGGATCCGCTCCAGCCCGCCGGGCGTCCGGAGGTACCGCTCCGTGCGGTAGAAGTCGATCGACCGGTAGACGAAGTCGCGCTCCCAGCCCTCGGTCGGGTCGTGGTGGGCGGACACCGAAACGTCGTCCGGCTTGCCCTCGAAGACCACCGTCGCCTCTTCGAGCGGGGTGCCGCGCCGCCATTCCTTCGCCAGCCTCGGATAGCCCGAACTGGTCAGCGTCCCGGTGCCGAAGTCGGTGCCGATGTAGACGTGGTCGCGGTCGATCCAGCCGATCCGGGTCTTGGCCTCGGGGACGAAGAACCCGTCCTCGACGAAACGGCGCTCGTCGAGGTCGTACTCGCGGACCACGGTCGCGTCGGCACCGCCGCGCGACAGTTCCACCAGCGCGCGGTGATAACCCGGACGGAGGACGGCCGCGCCCTGCCACACCCAGTTCTCGCCGTCGGCCTCGGCCAGCGCGTCGACGTCGAGCAGGAGCTCCCACTCCGGCGTGTCGAGCCGGTACTGCTCGAGGGTGGTGCGGCGCCACAGACCGCGGGGATGGGCCGAGTCCTGCCAGAAGTTGTACAGGTATTCGCCGCGGCGCCGGACGTACGGGATCCGGTCGTCGGCGTCGAGGACCTCGCGGACCTCGTCGCGGATCCCGGCGAACCGGTCACCGGTGGACAGTTCCGCCAGGGCCTCGTCGTTGCGGGCTCGCACCCAATCCAGCGCTTCCTCGCCGGTCACGTCTTCCAACCACAGGTACGGGTCCTCGTCACTCATGCCGACAGTCTCTCCGGGGCATCCGTCCCTGCGCCACCAGGTGCCCGTTTCGGCGCGTGTCTTCGCCTGGCCCGGCCCCGCTCCGTATGCTGATGGCTCGCACGTTTGGGGGACATCATGACCGCGCCATCGCCGCCCCGTCCCGAAAGCCCCCGTAACACGGGCGCCGCGGTGATCGGCCTGCTCATCGTCGCGGCCTTGACCACCACCGGGATGGCGATGGCGGGCGGACCCCGGAAGATCGACGGCCAGGCACTCCCGGTGTCCGGCGCGTTCACCTCGGAAGGGGCCAAGGCCCCGGCCGGGACAGCGCGGCCCGCGCCCAAGGAGGTGCGGGAACTGGAGACGAACCCACTGCTGGCCGAAGGGATCGCCCTCGGCGCGGTCACCTGCCGCCTGCCGGCGATCAGCCGTGACCCCGCGAAGCTGGAGACGTACTACAAGACCTTCGCCTCCTGTCTCGCCGAAGCCTGGAAACCCGCGCTGGACCAGGCGAACGAGCCCAACCTGACGGCGACCGTGCAGGTGACGCTGCCCGAGACCAGCGCCTGCGGGAAGGCCCCGAGCGAGAACGAGGCCGTCGCCTACTACTGCGGCGGGGACACCACGATCTACGCGCCGACCCAGTGGATGCTGGGCGACGCGGGCCTCGAACGGTCCCGGCACCTCGCGACGATGGCCCACGAATACGGGCACCACGTCCAGCGCTCCAGCGGGATCCTGTCGGCGGCCGCGGAGAAGATGTCGTCGCCGGACGAGGACTCCCCGGCGGACAAGGAACTGGTCCGCCGCATCGAACTCCAGGCGAACTGCTTCGGCGCGCTCGCCCTCGCGGCCGCCGCCGGCCGCGGTTCGATCAGCAGGTCGCTGGCCGACGCGGCGCTCGCCGACTACGGCCGCGCCGACGACAGCGACACCCACGGCAGCCGCCGTAACCAGCTGAAATGGGCGAAGGCCGGGTTCTCCGGCAAGACGACGTCGGCGTGCAACACCTGGGCCGCGCCTGCTACGGATGTCAAATGACCGACGACGTGATGGCCGAGATCAACACCGGCCTCCAGCTGCACATCTCCGGTGACCGGGCGGGCGCGCGCGAGAAGTTCGCGGCGCTGTGGGAGCGGATCGGCGAGGACGGCGACCCGCTGCACCGGTGCGCGCTCGCGCACTACATGGCCGACGTCTGCGACGACCCGGCCGACGAACTCTCCTGGGACCTTCGCGCGCTCGCGGCGGCCGATTCGCTCACCGACGAACGCGCCCAGGAGTATCACGCGACCCTGGCCGTGCGCGGGTTCTATCCGTCGCTGCACCTGAACCTCGCGGAGGATTACCGCAAACTGGGTGATCACGAGGCCGCGAAGACCCACTTGGAGCTCGGTCGGGAGACCCTGGGCGCGCTGGGTGACGACCCTTACGGCCTGGGGATCATCGAGGCGTATCGCGCGCTCGCCACCCGGCTGGGTATCGAAACGGACTCTCCGGACTTTCGCGCGGGCCGGTGAGGCCATAACCTGGAGTGACTCAGGTCACCCATCCGGGAGGAGCGCGTATGCGGATTTCCGATCTGTTGCGGAACAAGGGGGCGGCCGTCGCGACCGTCTCGCCGGAGACGAACGTAACCGAACTGCTCGAGAGACTCGCGGAGCACAACGTCGGGGCCCTGGTGGTCGTCGACGACGAGGGCGGGATCGTCGGGATCGTCTCCGAACGGGACGTGGTGCGCCGGCTCAACGAGCGCGGGCCCCAGCTGCTCGACGGATCGGTGGCCGCGATCATGACGAAACTGGTCGCCAGCTGCACCCCCGAGGACTCGGTCGACCAGCTGTCGGTCCTGATGACCGAACGCCGGATCCGGCACGTCCCGGTCCTGGTGGACGGCAGGCTCGCGGGGATCGTCAGCATCGGCGACGTCGTGAAGACGCGGATGGAACAGCTGGAGAAGAGCCAGGAACAGCTGGAGGCGTACATCTCGCAGGGCTGATCCACCTCGCTCAAGTGCAATGAAGGGGCCTTTCATAGCAAATTTTGCTATGAAAGGCCCCTT
>NZ_NMQT01000143.1 GCF_002234405.1 Amycolatopsis thailandensis
GTGCTTGGAGACGGATCTCGCGAGTTCCGCCTCCAAGCACGCGAGATCCGTTTCTGATCACGTGAGTTCCGCGCAAGCGGACACCTCTGAAGAGTCCCCGCGTCAAGGGCGCAGCCGCGCGACCGCGGCCTCGTACTCCTCGGCGATCCGCCGCACGATGTCGGCCGCGGGCAGGACATCGGTCACCAGCCCGGCCGACTGACCCGCTTCGACCTTGCCGTTCTTCAGGTCCCCGTCGAGCGCGGCGTCCCGGAGCGAGGACGCCGTGAACGCGTCGCGACGCCGTTCGAGGTCGGCCGCGGAGTTCTCAAGCTCGGTCATCCGGTCGGTGAAGTCGTTGGCCAGCGCGCGGATCAGGCCGAGGTCCCGGCCGACCGTGCGGGTCGACTCGATCCCGGCGGCGACCACGGCGGCCTTGTAGTCCGGGTGGACGGTGGCCTCGGCGCTGGCGAGGAAACGGGTGCCGAATTGCGCGGCTCCCGCGCCGAGCGCGAGCATCGCGGCCAGGCCCGCGCCGTCGGCGAGACCGCCGGACGCGACGATCGGGGTGTCCGGCACCGCGGTGGCGACGGCGCGGGTGAGGATCAGCGTCGTGACGAGACCGGGTGGCGGATGCCCGCCCGCCTCGGCGCCGACCACGACGAGCCCGTCGACACCGGCGTCGACGGCCTTCTTCGCGTGCTCGGTTCCGGCGACCACGTGCAGGCAGGTCGTCCCGACGTCGTGGAAGCGGTCGAGATAGCGCCGCGGCCCGCCCTGTGACGCGATCAGGACCGGCGGGCGGCGCTCGATCAGCAGGTCGATCACCTCCTCGGCGCCCGCCCGGTACAGCGGCATGTTCACCGCCCAGGGTGACTCGGTGCCGTCGGCCATTTCGTCGAGGGTGCGCCTCAGGTCCGGCAGCCGCATCGGTCCGGCGGCGACGACGCCGAGCCCGCCGGCGTTGCTCACCGCCAGCGGCAGGGCCGAGCACGACGACGCCCACGACATCCCGGCCTGCACGATCGGCAGATCGATGTCCAGCAGGGTGGTGACCGGGGTCGCGATCCGCCTCATCGGACGGGCCCGAGCAGGGTGCGGGCGTGTTCCGCGAGCTGGTTCTTGCGCACCTTCGAACTCGCGGTCATACCGATGCCTTCGAAGCCGTCGACGATCCGGAGATGGTGGGGCACCTTGAAACCCGCCATGTTGGCCTTAGCCCACCGCAGGAGCTCTTCCTCGGTGACCGCGCCGGGTTCACGCAGCACCACGAAAGCGAACGGCACCTCGACCAGCCGCTCGTGCGGCACCCCGACCACGGCGGCCTGCCGGACCGCGGCATGGCTGTGCAGCACGTCTTCGACGTCGGCGGGGGCGACGTTCTCCCCGCCGACTCGGATGATGTCCTTGGTGCGCCCGATGAAGTGGAGCCTGCCGGAATCGTCGAGCAGGCCGACGTCCCCGGTGGACAGCCAGCCGTCCGCGTCGATCGCGGCGGCGGTCTGCGCGGGATCGTCGAGGTAGCCCCGCATGACGTTCCAGCCGCGGACGAGGATCGCGCCCGGGGTGCCCGGCGCGCAGTCGTGATCGCCGTCGAGCGCGCGGACGCGGACCTCCACCCCGGGTTCGACGGCCATCGCGCCGGAGGCCCGGAGCTCCTCGGGTTCCCACCAGCACGACTGCGCGACGTTCGGCGACGCTTCGGACAGGCCGTATCCCGCGACGCATTCGCGGGCGCCGAGTTCGTCGATCACCCGCCGGATCACCGTCGGCGACGCCGCGACCCAAGCGCCGCGCAGGTGGATTTGGCGCGTCGCGCGGTCAGGGTGGTTCAGCAACATCATCGCGATGGTGTCGTTGCCCGAAAAATGGGTGCAGCGCTCCTTTTCCAAGAGCCGCAAGGCCTCGGAAGCCTCGAATTTGGCCATGGCCACCAGGGTGATGGCGTGCTGCAGGCTCGCGAGCACCGACAAGGTGCTCCCGGCGACATGGAAGAAGGGACGGGCGCTGAGGAAGCGGTCGGCGGGGCGGAACCCGATCCGGGCACCGGAAAAGTACGCGTTCGCGCACATGTTCCGATGGGTGAGCAGGACACCTTTCGGTCGGGCCGTCGTCCCCGAGGTGTACTGCACGAGCAGGATGTCGTCCGGTTCCGCGGTGGCCGGGACGTCGTCACCGGCGGCGGCGAGGAACGCGGTCCAGGGCAGCACGCCGTCCGGCACGTCGGCGCCCAGCACCACCACGGAGGTCAGGTCGGGCAACGACGCGCAGCGTCCGTCGGAGTCGAGACCCAGTTCGCGCAGCATCGCGACGAAGTCGACGCGAAGCACGCGGTCCGCGACGAAGAGCGTGGACACCTTCGCCTTGGCCAGCATGTACCGCACTTCACCGGCGGTGCACCGGGTGTTGACGGGCACGGTGACGGCGCCGAGCGAGCCGATCGCGACGAACAGCGCGACCCAGTCGGGACCGTTGCCGAGGCAGACGCCGACGCGGTCGCCCCGCCCGACGCCGTGCGCCGCGAGCGCGGCCCTGATCCGCGCGACGTTCCGGGCGAGTTCGCCGTAGGTGACGCGGGAATCGGCGGCGACGACGGCCTCGACGTCCGGCGCCGTCAGCGCGGCGCGCTCCAGCGCCTCGTGCGCCGTGAGCGGGCAGGCGGTGCGCAGGTCCATCACTCTGCCTCCTTGCCGGTGGCCGAGAAGCGGTCGATGCCCTCACGCCAGTCGCCGGTACCCAGATTCTGCTCGATCGCGGCCATTTCGATGCGGATGCCGCGGTCGAGATCGGTTTCGGTGCCGAGATCCACCGCGCGTTTGGTCAGCGCGATGGCCCCCGGCGGGGCCTTGGCGATCTCCCGCGCCGTGGCGTCCCCGACGTCGGCCAGCTCCGCCGGGGGAACGACGCGGACGACCAACCCGAGATCCCGGGCTTCCTCGGCGCCGACGGGGCGATTGGTGAACAGCAGCTCCTTGGCGCGGCGCGGTCCGATCGCCCTCGGCAGCCGTTGGGTGGCCCCGATCGTGCCCCAGTGCGGCTCGGGAAACCGGAACGTGGTGCCCTCGGCGGCGATGGCGAAATCGGCGGCGAGGGTGATCTCGCCACCCGAGCCGACGACGGCCCCGTGCACCAGCGCCACCACTGGACGACGGCAGGCGGCGATCGCGGCGTAGGCGGCGAACGAGGCCGTTCGACGGCGGCGTACCCACGACGCGTCCTTGCCCGCGCGTTCCTTGAGGTCGGCGCCGGCGCAGAACACCGGCCCCTGCCCGGAGAGCAGGACGACGCGGACCGACTCGTCGGCGTCGATCTCGTCGAACACCTCACGCAGCCGAAGGCACAGAGGCAGGTCCACGGCGTTGCGGGCATCCGGGCGGGCCAGCTGTACCCGGGCGATCCCGTCGGAGACGTCGAGCCGGATCCGCTCGTCCACTCAGATCACTCCTTCACGGCACAGCGCGTCGATCTCGGCCGTGCCGAAGCCCGCTTCCGCGAGCACGGTCTCGGTGTCGGCGCCCAGCAACGGCGGGCTCGCCAGGTCATGGGGCTCTGCCCCGGTGTCCCGCAACGGGGTTCGGATCGCGGAAAACGTGCCCTCGGTGGGATGCGAGAAGGCACCGACGACACCACGCGCCCGCGCGTGCGGATCGGCCAAGGCGTCGCGGACGCCGCGTACCTCGCCCACCGGTACGTCGGCCGCCCGCAGCTCCTCGACCAGCCGACCGCTTTCGCGGCCGCCGATCGCCTCGCGCAGCGCGCTCATCACCCGGTCCCGGTGGGCGACCCGCCCGGCGTTGTGGCGGAGCGCGGCGTCGGAACCGAGTTCGTCGAGGCGGAGCACCCGGCACAGCGGCGCCCAGTGCTGGTCGCTGCAGCTGATGTGGACCCAGCGCCCGTCCGAGGCCTCGAAGGCGGCCGACGGGACGCGACCGGGATGCTGGCTGCCGGTCCGCGCCGGATCCTCGTCGAGGGCGAACAGCCGGGCGGCGTTCAGCGCGTGCAGGCTGAGCTGGACGTCCATCATGGACACGTCCAGGTGGCGCCCGCGCCCGGTCGCGCTCCGGCCGGCCAGCCCGGTCAGCGCGGCGATGACCACCCAGAGCCCCGAGGTCAGATCCGCCACCGGGACACCGGTCTTGACCGGTGGGCCGTCCGGTTCGCCGGTCATCGCCATGATCCCGGACAGAGCCTGGAAGACGGTGTCGTAACCCTTGCGGGAGCGGTCCGGGCCGGTCTGCCCGAACCCGGTGGCGGACACGTACACCAGGCCGGGGTTGCCCTCGGCCAGTTCGTCGTAGCCGAGGCCGAGCCGGTCCATGGTGCCGGGCAGGAAGTTCTCCACGACGACGTCGGCCCGGGTGGCGAGCCGTCGGGCGGCGTCGCGGCCGCGCGTGTCCTTCAGATCGAGGGTCACCGAGCGTTTTCCCCGGTTGACGGCGAAGAAGTACGCGCTTTCTCCGGCGGGGAGCCGGGGTTCGAAGCCCCGGGTCTCGTCGCCGGACCCCGGACGTTCGACCTTGATCACCGTCGCGCCCAGTTCGCCGAGGATCTGCGTGGCCATCGGAGCCGCCAGCACCCGGGAGAAGTCGAGCACGGTGATGCCTTCGAGTGGCGGTGTCACTTGCGGAACCCCCGCATCAGGGCGTTGACGTCCTGTCCGACGCGCATGGCCGCTTCGGTCGGGAGGTCGGCGACCCGGTAGAACAGGTCCTTGGCGGCGCTCAGGGCCCGTGGTTCCACCGCCGCCCATCCGGTGGCGATCTCCAGCGCGGCGGGGAGGACGTCCTCCGCCTCGACCACCCGGTTGACCAGGCCGTGTTCGAACGCTTCGGCCGCGGTGAGCAGCCTGCCGGTGCTGATCAGCTCGAAGGCGAGTTTGCGGCCCAGGTGCCGCACCAGGCCGGTCATCACCAGGGCCGGGACGAGGGAGTGACGCAGTTCCGGGTAGCCGAAGCGCAGGTCGGTACCCGCGACGACCATGTCGGCGCCGATCGCGAGACCCGCGCCGCCGCCGACCGCCGCGCCGTGGGCGGCCGCGACGACCGGAGTGCCCATCCGCTGCATCCGGGTCTGGAGCGCGGCGGTCAGCGCCGCTCGCTCCAGCACCGCGCCGGGGTTGTCCGGGGTGAGGCCGGAGAACTCGGAAAGGTCCGCGCCCGCGCAGAATCCGCGGCCGTTGCCGGTGAGCACCACGGCGCGGACACCGGGATCGAGATCGGCGTCGTCGAGCCCGTCCCGCAACGCCCGGGTGAGGGCGGTGTCGAGCGCGTTGAGCTTGGCCGGCCGGTCGAGGGTGAGGATCCGGACCTGGCCACGGTCCTCGGTGAGCAGGCTCATCGTCGGCTTTCTCCTTGTGTGCGGGCGAAACCGGCTCGCGCGACCATGCTGTGCAGCGGGCGGCCGAGTGCTTTCTCACAGGCGGCGGACGACTCGGCGAGCGCGTCGGGGTCCAGTCCTGTTCGGACACCCATCGCGTGGAAGAGATCGACGAGGTCTTCGGTGCAGACGTTCCCGGTCAGCCCGGCGCCGTAGCCGATCGACGCCGGATGGCCGCCGACCCCGCCCATCGCGCTGTCGAAATGGCGGCAGCCCGCGTCCAGCGCGGCCACCGCGTTGGCGATGCCCGCGCCCCGCGAATTGTGGAAGTGCGCGATCAGCGGAAGCCCGGGATGGGCCTTGCCGAGCCGCTCGAACAGGGAGGCCACGGTCTTCGGCGTCGCCACCCCGGTGGTGTCGCCCAGGGTGACCGCGTCGGCGCCGAGGTCGGCGAACCGCGCGACGTCCTCGGCGACCCGCCCCGGGTCGACAGCGCCCTCGAAGGGACAGCCGAACGCGACCGACACCACGCCGATCAGGCGGAAACGCTTGTCCGCCAACCTGATCATCTCCGCGATCCGCTCCCATTGGGCGGCGCGCGTGGTGCGCAGATTCCGTTCGGTGTGACTCTCGCTGGCCGAGACCAGCAGGCTCAGCTCTTGAGCCCCGGCGCCACGATCGAGGTCGGCCAGCGCGCGCGACACGGCGCGGGGGTTGGGGCACGTCGCCTTGAAGGCCACGCCCGGCCGGTGGCCGAGGGAAGCGAGCACGTCGCTCGCGTCGGCGAATGCCGGGACCCGCCCCGGGTGGCTGTAGCTCGTCGCTTCGACGCGGGTGAACCCGGCGCGCGCGAACCCTTCCAGCAGGGCGACCTTGGTCGCGGTGGGGACGAAGGCGGGCTCGTGTTGCAGCCCGTCCCTGGCGAAGCACTCACAAATCGTGACCCCGTCGGTCATCGAGTCACCTCCTCCGGTGACTCCAGAACTACCCGCCGACAGTTGATAATGTCAACACTTAGGGTTTCGTGTCACGCTCGCGCTCCTCCTGTTCGACGACGAGCGCGGCGTCGGCGAGTTTGTCCAGGGCGCGTTCGAGGATTTCGGTCTCGGCGGAGGTCAGGAGGCCGAGGAAGGCGGCGTCGCGCTCGTTCGCCGCGACGATGAGACCGCGATACACGGTGAGCCCGTCCTCGGTCAGTGCGAGGCGGGAGGTGCGGCCCGACGCTGCCGTGCGGTTCACCAAACCGCGCTCGACCAGCTTCGCAACGACCCTGCTCATCTGCGCTTTGTCCAGGCCGGCCCGGCGGGCGAGCCGGTTGAGCGTGAGGGTCGGGTCGGCGGCGATGAGGGCGATGGCCCGCCATTCGCCGAGGCTCACGTCGAACTCCCGGCGGTAGCGCAACGCCGCCGAACGCGACAGGGCGGCCGACGTGCGGGAGAGTCGGTAGGAGAGCAGCTGGGAGATCGGGACGAGCTCGTGTCCGTCCGGCCGTTCGGTCATGCCGGGCATCCTACTCATCGAAACCAAGGTGTTGACACTATCAACATAAGGGCTCATGCTCGCCTGGTCCCCGCCGCCGACAAGGGAGTCGAAGACCGTGGCCGATCCCAGTCCAGCCACTGAGCAGTCCGTCGTGCCGGTCGACCGGCCGGCCACCTACCGGGCGATCGCGCTGCGGATCATGCCCTTGCTGGTGATCTGCTACATCGTCAGCTTCATCGACCGGACGAACATCGGGATCGCGCAGGAGGGTCTCAAACGCGATCTCGGCTTCGGCCCCGCGGTCTACGGCCTCGGCGTGACGGTGTTCTTCGTCGGGTTCATCCTCTTCGAGGTCCCGAGCAACGCGCTGATGGCCCGGATCGGCGCGCGGAAGTCCCTGGTGCGGATCATGGCCTCGTGGGGTGTCGTGACCGTGGCGACGATGTTCGTCCAGGACGAGTACACCTTCTACGTGGCGAGGTTCCTGCTCGGCGTCGCCGAGGCCGGGTTCTTCCCCGGAGCGCTGTTCTACCTTTCGCGCTGGTTCCCGTCGGCCCGCCGGACCCGCATGACCGCGATCTTCTTCATCGGGGTGCCGGTTTCCGGGATCGTG
This sequence comes from Amycolatopsis thailandensis, assembly GCF_002234405.1. Lineage (GTDB taxonomy): Bacteria > Actinomycetota > Actinomycetes > Mycobacteriales > Pseudonocardiaceae > Amycolatopsis > Amycolatopsis thailandensis. The sequence goes on from NZ_NMQT01000143.1 coordinate 7,391, forward strand.
GGCTCGCTGGTCTCCGGCGGCATCATGCACGGCCTCGGCGGGGTCGGGGGCCTCGCGGACTGGCAATGGTTGTTCCTCGTCGAGGGGATCCCGCCGATCCTGCTCGCCCTCGTCGTGCTGTTCTGCCTCGCCGACGAGCCCGAGCAGGTCCGGTGGCTGACTCCCGCGCAGAAGGCCGCGGTCCGCGCCGACCTGGACGCCGATCAGCGGCTGAAGGGCGGCGCGGGCGGTACGCGGACCCACGTCGGGCTTCGCGAGGCGCTGAGCGACCCGAAGGTCTGGATCCTCGGGCTGTGCGCGTGCGGCGCGTACACCCTCGCGAACGCGGTTTCCTTCTGGGCGCCCAGGATCATCGCCGACGCAGGGGTGGGTGACGTGCTGAACCTCGGCCTGTTCTCCGCCGTGCCGCCGCTCGCGGGGATCGTCGCCATGCTGATCGTCGGACGGCATTCCGACCGCACCCTCGAACGGCGCTGGCACGCCGCCACCGCGTGGATCGTCGCGGCGCTCGCGATGTTCGCGATCTCCCTCTCCCACGGCAGCGTCTTCGCGGTCGTGGTGCTGCTGGCCGTCCTGGCGGCGGCGCACTACTCGGGTTTGACGGTGTTCTACTCGATTCCGTCGATCTACCTTTCGGACCGCGCGGCCGCGACCGGAATCGCCGTCGTGACCTCCATGGGCTCCTTCGCGGCCGCCGCGTCGCCTTCGCTGCTCGGATTCATCCAGTCCGCGACCGGGAGTCTCGCCCTCGGGCTGCAGATCAGCAGCGGGATCGTGCTGCTCGCGGTGGTCGTCCTCCTCGTCGGCGTCCGGGCGGGTGACCTCAAGGAGAAGAAGTGAACCTCGCGCGCCGGGCCGGGGGTGATCGTGAGTCTCCTGGGTTTCGGGTTCTGCAGGGCCGAAAGTCGGCGGTGTCAGGTCGGGTGGCGAAGTCCGTGAAGGCCTCCTTCCCTACTTTGAGGGTAGGGAAGGAGGCCTTCACGGCCTGGTGTGGATCATCGCCTTCCGCCGGGTGTGGCCCCGGCGGTAGTGCGTTGCGAAAGCCACTTTCGCAACCTTCAGTGTTGTGAAAGTGGCTTTCGCAACACTGGCGCCGGACGGTACCAGGGCGCACGGGGGCCGTTCGTGATCCGCCGGGTCGGCTTCTCCGGTCCCCGTTCCCAATGCCGCATTTGTGTCGCTGAGCGTCTCGAATGCGGCATTGGGAACATCGCCACCCTCGCGCTACCTCGATCAGGGCGTCAGTGGGCCAGGACGCGCTGGTGCAGGTGGCTGACCACCAGCCGCGCTGATTCGAACGAACCCGCTTGCCAGCCGGTCAGATGGCTGAGCCAGTCACCGGAGAAGTACAGCCGGCCGGCGGGCTTGTTGAGCAGCCGGTACGCCGGGGTGCCGATCGGGGGAATGGCCCAAGCGCCTTCGATGTGCGGAATGAGATGCCAGGCCACCGAGAACGAGTTCGTCAGTCCGGTGCGGTGGTTCTCGCCGTGGATCTTGACGCCTTGCGCCACCGCCCGCCGCACCCGTTCGCCCGGGGTGAGATCCCCGTACTTCCTGGCGTCCTCGTCGTAGAAGTAGTTCAGCAGAAGTCCTCGTGAGCCGTGGAAACCGTACGACGGGTACCAGAGGTGCCCGATGTCCAGGTCGGTTTCGGTGATCCCGCCATAGATCCGGTGGTCGGTCTCCCACCACCGGCTTCGGTATTCGAGGCCGATCTTCGCGGCCGTGTCGACCTGCCACGCACGCAGCGCGTTCTGCACGTCCGCGCCGAGATTGTGCGGGATCCTGGCCAGGACGTGTGGCGGGAGCGCCGCGATGCAGAAGTCGGCGGTGATCCGGCGCTGCTCGCCGCGCGAGTCGCGGTAGACGACGGTGACGTCGTCCGGCCCGTCGGTGATCCGGATGACCACGTGGCCCAGCCGGATGCGGTCCCCGCCGATCGCGCGGGCCAGGGCCAGCGGGATCCGGTCCATGCCGCCGACCGGCTGGAACATCAGCATCGCCTGGTCGTAGTCGAATTCGAAAGAGAAGTACCGGCCGGCTCCGTCGGCGAACGTCTTGGCGAGCGAGGGGACCGGGCCGAGCGGCACGCCCGCCTGATCGCCGGCGCCCGGATCGATCGCGTGACCGCGACGCGGGGTACCGCTGTAGCGACGGTTTCCAGCCTTGCCGCCGAGCGCGCCCCAGTCCCGCAGGAAATCCAGCAGCCGTTCCTTGTCCGCCTTGGTGAGTTCGCCGTCCAGCGCGCGCCGGTCGGTGGCCTTGGCGAGCAGTTCGCTGACGTAGCCGTACACATCCGCCTTTGCCGTCCGGTACCGGACCGGTTCCCGCATGCCGGCCGCTTCGTTGTAGATGAACGCGTTGGCGTTGGTGTTGGTGAACACCTCGATCGGGACGCCCAGTTCGCGGCAGTAGTCGAGGGTGACCATCCATTGCGCGATCCGGCCGGGGCCGGTGTTCATGTAGACGTCGTCACTGAAGCGGGCCGTCTGCCGGTCGCCGCGCACATCGGTCTGCACCGTGCCTCCGCGGGCGGTGAAATTCCGCCCGCCGACTCTGTCCCTCGCCTCCAGAACAGTGCAGTCATAACCCGCCTTTCCCAACTCGTAAGCACTGGCCAAACCCGCTATTTCACCGCCGAGGATCACCACTTTCGCCGTACCGCGGCCGGAAAGGGAGAAATCCGAACGCCGGGGTGGACGGAACGGTGAATCAGCCCGCGCGGCCGGTGCGAGACCCAAAGCTCCCATGGTCGCCAGCAAAGTGCCCGCACCACCGGCGACCCCTACCGCGGAAAGGAAATCCCGTCTTCGTAAACCTGGTCTCCAGTCGGAATCAGTCATCGAAAAAACCGCCCCTCCAGTCAGTGTTCTTCGAATATCGGAAAACCGACGGCCGCGATACGCGGCCCGATGAATCCGAGTCCGGTGCGATGAAGAGAAGTGCACCTGCGATCGACCGTACTCCGGATTTTTTCGCGTCACCAATACGGCGTTCCGGGAATGCCTTGGTGCAGCGAAATTCGCGGCGCCCGTATGAGTATCACCACGACCGGAGTCTGTTGGACATTCCCGGCCGACTGAGCGCTTGATTGAAAGTATTTGTGACGGAACGATTCCCGGCTTTACGATTCCTTGGGAGAGCTAGGGGTCAGGAGTGGATTTCCAAGTTCTGGGTTCGATCACGATACGGACGGGCGGGCGGACGTTCGCGGTCGGTGAGCCGCGCCAGCAGCACATTCTGGCGGTGCTGCTGCTCGAGGCCGGGCGGACGGTCGGGCACGACTCACTGGTGACCCGGGTCTGGGGCGAGTCGCCACCGAAACAGGTCCGCCGGTCCTTGCAGGCGCACATCACGCGCATCCGGCGGGTGCTGGAGCAGGCCGACCCGGGAAGCGCTTGGCTCGTGCGGGACGCCGGTGGCTACCGGCTGGACGTCCGCCCCGATCAGGTCGACGTGTTCCGGTTCCGGAACGCGGTGCGGGACGAGTCCACCGACCGCGCGGCCCTGACCGAGGCGCTCGATCTGTGGCGCGGCGAGCCGCTGGCGGGGCTGTCCGGGGAGTGGGCCGACCGCACCCGCCGCACGTTGAGCCAGGAACACGAGGCCGCCGTGGTGGCCTGGGCGGCGGCCGAGATCCGCGCGGGCCAGGCGGCCGCCACGGTCATCCGGCTGACCGAGCTGGTCGAGGAGCATCCACTGCACGAGGGCGCCGCGGTGGTGCTGATGCGCGCGCTGTACGCGGTGGGCCGGACGGCCGATTCCCTCGCCGTGCACGAACGGATCCGCCGGGCGCTGCGCGACGAGCTCGGCGTCGATCCCGGGCCGGAACTGGCCGCGGTGCACGAAGCCGTGCTGCGCCACGATCTGCCGCCGGGGGAGCAGACGGCGCCCGCGCAATTGCCCGCCGCCGTCACCGAGTTCACCGGCCGGGCGGGCGAGATCACCGAGCTGGACCGGCTGGCGGACCGGGTGGGGGACGAGTCGCTGATCATCTGCCTGACCGGTACGGCCGGGGCGGGCAAGACGGCGACGGTCGTGCATTGGGGGCATCGGGTGCGCGACCGGTTCCCGGACGGGCAGTTGTACCTGGATCTGCGCGGATACGCCCCGGAGGAGCCGGTGTCGCCCGGCGACGCGCTCGGAGCGTTCCTGACGGCGTTGATGCCGGGCGGCGCGGAGGTTCCGCTCGGGGAGACCGAACGTGCCGCGCGGTTCCGCACCGAACTCGACGGCAGGCGGATGCTCGTGGTGCTGGACAACGCGGTCTCCGTCGAACAGGTCCGCATGCTGTTGCCCGGCGCCGGTGGTTGCGCCGTCGTGGTGACCAGCCGTGACGCGCTCACCGGTCTCGTGGCGTTGCACGGCGCGCACCGCGTCACCGTGGACCAGCTTCCGCTCGCCGACGCGGTCACCCTGCTCGGGCGGCTGGTCGGACCGCGCGTGGACGCCGAGCCCGAGTCCGCCGCCGTACTCGCCGAGCGGTGCGTCCGGCTGCCGCTGACCTTGCGCCTCGCGGCCGAACTCGCCGTGTCCCGGCCCGCGGTCCCGCTGTCCCGGCTGGCCGACGAACTGCGCGCGGCCCAGCAGACCCTCGACGTGTTGAGCGGCGGAGACGACCAGCGCGCCGCCATCCGGGCGGTGTTCTCCTGGTCGTTGCGGCAGTTGAGCGACCAAGCCGTCGCCGCGTTCGCCGCGCTGGGGCGTCATCCCGCGCCGACCTTCGACGCCCATGTGCTGGCCGCGCTCGCCGGTCAACCGCTCGCGACCGCTCGAACCCTGCTGAACACCCTCGCCCGCGCGCACCTCGTGCAGCCCGCCGGTGTCGACCGGTACCTCATGCACGACCTGCTCAAGGCCTACGCGACGGAGGCGGGAAGCGTCGACGAGCGTTCCGCGCTCGACCGGGTCTACGCCTACTACCTCGCCGCCGTCGCCGCGGCGATGGACCGGCTCTATCCCGGCGAAGCCCACCGCAGACCACAGGTCGCCGCCGCGGCGAGCCCGGTACCCGGGTTCCCCGGCGCCGACGACGCGCGGGACTGGCTGGACGCCGAACTCGCCACGATTTCGGCGCTGGCGGCGCACGCGGCGACCCACGGCCGTCCCGAGAGCTCGGTGGCGTTGTCCCGGTTGCTGTTCCGCTATCTGGACGGGCGCAACGAAACCGTCGCCATCTCCATCCACGGCCACGCGCGCACCGCCGCCCACGCCACCGGCGACCGCGCCGGCGAGGCCACCGCTCTCCACTCGCTCGGCGGCGTCCATCTCCAGGCGGGCCGGGCCGACGCGGCCGTGGCACATCTGAGCGCGGCGGCCACGCTGTTCAAGGAGATCGGCGACCTGTCGTCGCAGGGCCGGGCCGTGGCAGGCGTGGGCATGGTCGAAGAACGCGCCGGACGTTACCGGCCTGCCATCGACCACTACACCCGGGCGCTGGCCCTGTTCCGGCATGACACCGACCTGGTGGCCCAGGCCCACGTCCTGACCAGGCTCGGTACCGTGGAGGCCCGCATCGGCCACGCCGCCGCGGTGACCAATCTGGATCACGCGATGGCGCTGCACCGGCAGGCGGGCCATCCGTTCGGGCAGGCGTGGGCCAAACTCGGGCTCGCCGAAGTCGCCCTCACCCGCGACCACCTCGGCGACGCCCTCACCCTGCACAACGAAGCCGTGGAACTGTTCCGCACCCTCGGCCACCTCGAGAGCGAAGCCTGGAGCATCGACGGCCTCGGCAGGACCCACACTCTCAGCGGTCACCCCGACCGCGCCGCCGAACACCACCGCCGCGCCCTGGACCTGTTCGTCGCGCGTGGCGACCGCGACGGCGAAACCTGGGCCCTCAACGGACTCGGTGAAGCGTGCCTCGCCGGCGGCGATCCCGCCTCCGCTCGCGCGAACCACACCACGGCACTGGACCTGGCCGTCCGGATCGGCGCGCGGGAGCAGGCGGCCCGCGCCCACCACGGCCTCGCCAGGGTGGCCGTCGAAGCGGGCGATCTTCCCGCCGCGCACCGGCATTACGACCGCGCCACCGCCATCTACCGCGACCTCACTTTGCCCACCGCCGACGCGATCCGGAAGGAGCTGGCCGAGCTGGGCTGAGCGGAAGACGGCCCGGGCGAGGGGAGTGCCCGGACCGTCCGCGTTGCACGACCGTGTGAGGTCAGCCGTGCAGTGGTCCTCCGAACGCGAAGTAGTTCGTGAAGCCGCCGGCGAAGTTGGTCTGGATCCGGCTGTAGATCCGGTTGTCGGTGCCTCGCACGATGAACTGGTCGGCCACCGTCCGGATGGGGGTGGGTGTGCCACCACTGGCGGCGGGGTTGCCGAAAGCCGTGCCGCCGAGGTCGACGTATCCGCCGAACCGGGTCGACCCTGGTGGCCGCCGGTTCAAATAGATCCGGAGGTTGGTGCCCCGGACGTAGAGCTGGAGCCCGTTGTCCTTGGCGACGGAGGCGGCGATGTCGCTGGTGGCGACCCCGCCCAGGTTGACCCAGCCGGGGTTGTCGAAGTTCCAGGTGAAGACGGCGTTGCTGCCGTTCTGCCGGGTGAACACCTCGTTGCCCCGGAAGGTGAACATGGCGCCCTCGTTGACCAATGTCGGGTTTCCGGTCGTGAACAGGTCACCGAGCTGCGACCAGCCGGAGATCGCCCCGGCGGTGTTGTCGATGACCGTGGAGAACAACCGGTTGACCACCCCGCGCACCACGAGCCGGATGCTGATGTCGAAGCCCGCCGGGCTCACGACCGCCGCCGAAAGTTCACTGGTGGCGAAGAGTCCGAGGTCGGTCCAGCCCTGCGGCGAGCCTTCGACGAGCAGGTTGGTGAAGATCCGGCCGGTGTCCAGGTCGCGGGCGAAGATCCGGATCATCGGCGGCCTGGCGCCACGCGGAGGGATCTTGACCGCGGTGACCTCGCTGGAGATCCGGAGCCCGGGAATGACCTGGAAATCGGTCGGGAAGTTGTACGAGACGACGAAGCTGGTGATCGCCTGGTTGGCGGTGTTCCGGGCGAAGATCTGCGCGCCTTCGGGCCCGGTCACACCGGTCGGGTCGCCGATGATCTGCTGGCCGAAGGAGCGGAAGTCGCCGTAACCGTTGGTGCTGGGCGTTCCCGGGCTGTACAGGATGGAGCCGTCCAGCCCGCGGGAGAGCATGAACAGCCCCGACGGGTCGATCACCGGGGTGCTGTTGAAGGTGACGTCCGGGCCCAGTGGCTCCGCGTCGGCCAGCGCCGTGCCCGGTGCCGAGAGCGCGACCAGGGCGGACAGGGCCACCCCCGCCAGTGCTCTGACCAGTACCCGGCGCCGGTTCGGCGGCCCGGCACCGGCGCCGCGCCTGCTGCGTATCGCGATCATGTGTCCTCCGTAAGTGGTCGAGACCTTTCCGGAAGCTAGGTCCGCCCTCTTGCGGGAATGTTGTGGAATCGCAGTGGCGAATACAGGAAGGCCCCCTTCCTCGCGCCAGGCGTGAGAAAGGGGGCCTTCCCGGCCGCGGCAGCCGGCGCTCCAGCTCCCGCCCGGAGTCGGCGCGGAAACGGACGTCGCCGTCCCGGGTGACTGCACGATCCCTCGCGATAGCCGAGATCGTTTGGCCATCCGGCCATCCGGCCTTCCGGGGCTTGCGGCAAGGACTCGAGTCTCCGCCGGAACTCGGCGGCCTCGGGACTTATTGGGCGGTAAGTCAAATATGCCATGGTCGACTCCGCCGAGCAGGCCTTCTTCGCTGCCTTGAGGGCAGGGTTCGGACTGACCGGCGACCGGTCATGGGGTCGTGAGTGGTAAAGAGGGTTCTAACCCTCTTTACCACTCACGACCCCTTCGCGAAGTGTCCAAAACGGGCGTTCCAGCCGAAAGGATGTCTCATGTGGACGGTCGAAGTCGCGATGCCCTATCAGGCGGAGCCGGCCGGATTCCGACTGTCCACAAGAGACAACTGTCCGGCTCGCCGGGTCCGCTTCAGGATGCCGACTCGCCGATCCGGTGTTGTCATGTCACCTGTGGACCTGACCCTCGTCGTCGTGCTCGGCGTCATCAGCATCGTGTTCGTGGCCGCGTTCTCCGAGCGGCTCAACCTGGCCGCGCCGCTGAGCCTCGTGCTGGTCGGCATCGGCCTGAGTTTCCTGCCGGGTGTCCCGCATCCGGAGGTCGAACCCGAACTGATCCTCGCCGGGGTGCTGCCGCCGCTGCTGTACTCGGCGGCGGTGAACATGCCGATGGTCGACTTCCGGCGGAACATCCGGCCGATCACCGGTCTCGCGGTCCTGCTCGTGGTGGGGTCGACGCTGGGCGCGGGCTGGCTGTTCCACTGGCTGGTGCCGGACATCGGCTGGCCCGCCGCGTTCGCGCTCGGGGCGGTCATCAGCCCCACCGACGCCGTCGCGGCGACGTCCGTGGGACGGCGGCTCGGCCTGCCGCCCCGGCTGCTGACCGTGCTCGAAGGAGAAGGGCTCGTCAACGACGCCTCCGCGCTCGTGCTGCTGCGATCCGCCGTCGCCGCGGTCGCCGGATCCGTGTCCGTCTGGGGCATCGTCGGGGAGTTCGCCCTCGCGGTCGTGGTGGCGGTGGCGATCGGGATCCTGGTCGGCTACGTCAACGTGCGGGTGCGCGCGTTGCTGGGCAACGCGGTGCTCAACACCGCCATCTCCTTCGTGGTCCCGTTCATCGCCTACCTGCCCGCCGAAGAGGCCGGCGCTTCCGGTGTCCTCTCCGTCGTCGTCGCCGGCCTGGTGACCGGTCACCTCGCCCCGCGGTATCTGCGCGCGACGGACCGTCTCGCCGAGACCGTCAACTGGCGCACCGTGGCGTTCCTGCTGGAGAGCGGGATGTTCCTGCTCATGGGGCTCAGCGTCAAAACCCTCGTCGACGAGGTGCACAAGGACGGTTCGAGCGCCTGGCAGGCGCTCTACATCGGCCTGGCGGCTTCGGTGCTCGTCATCCTCGCGCGCATCGTCTTCGTCGGGCCGCTCGTCGCGGGCCTATACCGCGAACAACGCAAGGCCGCGCGATTCAAGCCTCGCCTGGAAACGACGCAGGCGGTGCTGCGGGGCGACGAATCCGACCCCGCCGTCACCGAGCGGCTGGACAAGGCCTCGCCGCGGCGCGCGGCGTACTTCCGGAAACGGCTCGACCGCGCCGCCGCCGACGTCGAATTCCGGCTCACCGAGACCCTGGGCTGGCGTGGCGGCGTGGTGCTCGGCTGGGCCGGGATGCGCGGGGCGATCACCCTGGCGGCGGCCCAGACCCTTCCGCAGGACACGCCGGACCGCGGCTTGCTCGTCCTGATCGCCTACGTGGTGGCGACCACGACGCTGCTGGTCCAGGGCCTGACGCTCCCGGCGGTCATCCGCGCGGCTCGCGTCCCCGAGGAGGATCCGGCCAAATTGCGCCAGGAGTACGTCCGGCTCATGGCGGAGCTGACCGACGCGGCCAGGAACCTGCTGGACGACCCGGCCCTGGAAGACCCGGGCAACGGGCCGTTCGGCGAGCGGGTCCTGGACCGGGTGCGGTCCGACACCCGGATCCCGGCCGAAGGATCGGCGAAGCGCCCGGCGCCCGAACAAGCCGAAGGCGTGTTCCAGTACCTGCGGCTGAGGTTGCGCGTCCTCACCGAGCAGTCCGAACGTCTCCAGCGAGCCAGGTCGAGCGGCCGCTACAGCTCGGAGGCCCTGAGTCGCGCGCAGACCTCCCTGGACGTCGAGATGGCGCGCCTCGAACAACTGGCGGACCGGTAATGTACGGATACCTGATTTGCCGCCAGCGAAGATCTTGGGGTCGAGATGAGCATGGACGAGGCCGCGCGCTTGAGCGCGGCGGTGGACAAGGTCTCGGTGGGCCGGGTGTACGACTACCTGCTCGGCGGGACGCACAACTACGCCGTCGACCAGGCGTTCGCCGAGAAACAGCTCGCCGTGCTGCCGGAGATCCGCGACTTCGCCAGGGCGAACCGGGCGTTCCTCGGGCGCGCGGTCCGGTTCATGGTCGATCAGGGGATCCGGCAGTTCGTGGACATCGGCTCCGGCCTGCCGACGCAGGGCAACGTGCATGAAGTGGCCGACGAGGTGGCCCCGGGCGAATGCCGGGTCGTCTACATCGACAACGAGCCGATCGCCCGCGCGCACGCGCAGATCCTGCTCGAACAGACCGCGGACCCGAACCGGCACGCCGCGCTGGACGCCGACTTCTTCGACCAGGGCCTGCTGTGGGAACGCGTGCTGGACACCGGCCTGATCGACCGGACCCAGCCCATCGGACTGCTGCTGGTGGCCCTGCTGCATTTCATGCCCGACGAGCAGAACCCGCACGCCACGCTCGGCTTCCACCGCGCGATGCTGCCGTCCGGGAGCTTCTTGGCGGTGTCGCACATCCACGTCGCGCCCGAGGACGTCGAGACCCAGAACGCGGGCAAGCAGGTGGCCGCGGAGTACGGGCGCCGGACCAACCACACCGCGATCATGCGGTCGCGCGAGCAGGTCGCCGAGTTCTTCGGTGACCTGGAGCTGGTCGACCCCGGTCTGGTGTGGCTGCCCCAATGGCGGCCCGGCGACGGGGATTTCGTCGACGAAGCCCCTCGTTCGCGCGGGCTGGCCGGAGTGGCGCGCACCCGCTGATCGGGTTTCCGCCCCGCGGGCGAGGCGGTATGAAGGAACGATGATCAGCGGGGGTAAGGCGCGCGTCGTGCCCGCGGATCGCACCGTGCTCCTGCTGCTCGCGCTCTACGTGTGCTGGGGTTCGGCGATCCCGGCGATGAAGCTGATGGTCGAAACGATTCCGCCGATCGGCGGAGCGGCGCTGGTCTTCCTGCTGTCCGGGCTCGTGCTCGCCGGTGTCGCGCGCGGGCGTCCTCGGCCCACGCGCAAGCAGGTCCGGACCCTGACGGCCGCCGGGGTGTTGTTGCTGGTGGGCGGCCAAGGGCTCGCCACCGTGGCGCTGACGGAGGTGACCGCCAGCCTCGGCGCGATCCTGGCCGCGGCCATTCCGCTGTGGGTGGTGCTTCTCAGCGGGTTCACCGGGGCCCGGGCGTCGGCCGCGTCGTGGATCCGCCTCGTGGCGGGGTTCGGCGGCATCGTGATCGTCGTCCTGACGGCGCCGGGAAGCGCCATCGGCGGCGCGCCCTGGGCGGTCGTGGCGTTCTGTGTGGCGCCGATCCTGTGGGCGGCGGGGAGTCTCCTGACGGCGAACGTCGACCGTCCACTGGATCGCGTCGTCGCCAGTGCGGTCCAGTTGCTCGCCGGTGGAACGGTGCTGGTGCTGGTCGCGCTGTCGCTCGGCCAGCTCGATCCGGCGCGGTGGGCGGACGTCGGCTGGACGTCGGCCGGAGCGGCGGTGTTCCTGCTCGTTTTCGATTCCCTTCTCGGGTTCATGCTCTACACCCGGCTGCTGGAGACCGCGCCGGCGCCGCTGGTCAGTACCTACGCCTACATCACACCGCTCGTCGGCGCCGCCATCGGCGCGACCGTGCTCGACGAGCCGCTGTGGGCCGGTGCCTTCGCCGGTGGGGCACTGGTGCTCGGCGCCGTCGCGCTCGAGCTGCGGGGGCGCTGAGTCCGGCGCGATCTGCGGGCCACCCCGATGTCGCTTAGCGTGGAAAGCAGCTTCCCTTCAACTGGTGAGGAGCTGACGACACCGACACGGAGGAACGGTCTATGACGCGGCTCGACGCGGCCACGAAGGATCCGAACAAAGGGTACGTAGCTCTTCTCGGGTGGAGCCTCAACGCTGTCGAGGCACTGGACCGGTTCGATCGGCGGTACGTCGTCGTCGCACCGGACTGGGCCGAGAAGTACTGCGTGGAACACGACATTCCTTATCTGCCATGGAATTTCGAGCGGCTCAACGACCGCTCGCTGGAGATCGCCGAGACGCTGCAACAGGAAGGCGTCGACGTCGCGATCCCGCTGTTCGAGGAAACCGTGGAGTGGGCCGGAGCGATCAACGCCGTCCTGCTGGACAATCCGCGCCTGTTCGGCCAGGCCATGCTGCTGCGGGACAAATCGCTGATGAAGCGCCGCGCGCAGCTCGGCGGTATCCGGGTCGGGATCTTCGAAGAGGCCCACGACCGGGATGACGTGATCCGCTTTCTCAAGCGTGTCAACCAAACCCTGCTCAAACTCGACGGGGACCCGAACGACCCGATCCATCTGAAGGCCTTCGACAAGGCGGGCTGCCTCGGGCACCGCGTCGTCCGCACGCCCGACGACGTCGACGCGATCCCCGAGGAGGAGTTCCCGGTACTGATGGAGTCGCATCTCGACGGCTGGGAGTTCGCCGTCGAAGCGTGGATCCACAAGGGAAAGATCAAGTTCCTGAACATCTCCGAGTACGTCACGCTGGGCTACTCGGTGTTCGTGCCCGCCACTCCGGAGCTGGAGCGGTACCGGCCGCAGATCACCGCGCAGATCGAAAAGCTGATCAAGACCTTCGACATCGAGTTCGGCTTCGTGCACCCTGAGTACTTCGTCACCAACGACGGTGAGATGTACTTCGGCGAGGTCGCCTACCGGCCACCGGGTTTCAAGGTGTTCGAGCTGCTGGAGCGCGCCTACGGGTTCAACGCCTACCAGGGATTGGCGCTGGCCTTCGATCCGAAGACGACCGAGGAGGAGATCGACGCGTTCTTCCCGAAGGAGGTCGAAGACGCCAGCGGGGTCGCGGGCTGTTTCGGGGTCTACCCGCGTCGCCGCGTGGTCAGCGAGCTGCGGATCCCACCGGAAACCGAGGACCACGACTACTACGAGTCACACGATCTTTCGGCGCCGTTGGAGGAGACGGTCACCAAACGGACCGCGTTCGGTACACACTGGGGTCTGCTGTACTTCTTCGGCGATGACGCCTACGAGATGCGTGACCTGCTGAAGCAACAGGAAGAACTAGACTTCTACGTCTGAGGGGCAGCCCCGCGCGCAGGAGACCGACCCGAGGGATGCCTTTGAAACCGACCGTCGATGTTCATGGCGCGTCCGCCACGCTGGACAAACGCGTGGCCTCGCTCGACGACGCCATCAGGGCGATGGCCGAAACCCGAGACTTCGGCAAGCACACCAAGCTGCGGCGGATACTGGAAGCGTTGCGGCGGGTCCTGGTGCAGCCGGGCGGTGCCGCGGCGGTCCAGGCCAGGGCGCGGGTGCTGGAGGAGGCAGGCCTGTTCCTGGGGACGGACTGGGCCACCCCGGAGATCCTGATCCCGGCGCTGGTCGGGCCCGGCCTCCACGCCGGGGACGCGGACACCGTGGTGATGGAGGCGTGCAGCGAGCTGCGCACCCTCGCCGTCGCCCGCGGTGACTACGATCACCCGACACTGTCCGCGGAGGACGCCCGCGAGTTCCTGTCCCAGGTGCTCGCGCTGAACCTGGAACTGCTGTTCACCCCGCCCACCGAGGCGGAGCGCACCCGGCAGGGCCGGACGGCGCAGCTGATCAGGGACCTGTTCCGGCACGTGGCCGACGAGATCGGCTACGAGAGCGTGCTGGACAAACTGGTCGAGGAGATCTGGCGGATCCTGCGCCAGCGTCCGATCCAGGTCGACCAGGTGCAGTCGCTGATCACGCGGATCGCGGTCTACCGCGGCGATCCCGAGGTCGATCTCGGCAACGCCTCCGGGCAGGGCATCGACAGATTGATCACCGCGCTGTTCGGCACCACGGAGGCCTGCCGGGAAGACCCCGGCACCGAGGTCTTCCGGTCCCGGCTGGAGGCGATGGACGACGGTGGCCTGCAATACGAGGCCACCGGGTTCGCCAGGGCCATGCACGACACCGGGCTGGTCTCGCCGTATCACGCCGAACTGCTGCGATTCCTGCGGCACAAGAGCGATTACCTGCTCGGAGAGGCACTCGGCCTGTCCGACACCGGCCGCAACTGCCTGCTGCGCCACCGGGACCTGATCCACAAGCTGATCGAGGTGGCGGTGCACACGCAGACCGCCCAGTGCATCTACGGGCTGGCGCTGCTGCTCGACCGCGGCATCCTCCACGCGCCGCCGATGGTGCCCGCGCTGTGGCGTCAGCTGGGACTGGAACTGTCCGAGAGCGCGCGCGAGCGGCTGACGGCGGTGTTCGGCGACGAGCCGGGACCCGAGGCGAGGCTGACCGCGGGCGTGCTGTCGATGCTGGGCCTGCCGCTGGGGGTCGGGCAGGGGGACAACCCGACCTGTCAGTCGGCCCGCGCGCTGTCGATGTGGGCCTACAACGACCCCGACTACCTGCTGCAGATCGTGGTCTGGGCGGCGCGGGACGACGAGATCGTCATGCACTTCGAAGGCCAGCCGATCTCGTCGAACGACAGCGCGGGTGGGGTCGCCACCACCCCGCAGACCGATCTGGACCCGGTTTCGTTGCTCGTGGTGCCGCATCTGGACCGGATCTACGCCGAAATGGGGCGCCGCTGCATCGGCAGGCCCGGCGATCCGCACCGCTGGGTCAACCCCGAGTTCCACGGCTGGTGGGCCGCGCGCGGGTTCCGGATCAACGTCGACGTCGAGACCGGGAACCTGATCGACCTCGACAATTTCCTGCGGCAGTTCCACGTGAGCTACCACCCGGCCTACAACGGCGGGCAGCCGCTGATCCACCCGCAGCCCGCCGGTGTCGCCGTCACCGACAGCGCGGCCCGCTACGTCGGCTGGCACGCGATCACCATCCTGCGGGTCGCCGCCGACCCGCAGGACGTCACCCGGGTGTACTTCTACAACCCGAACAACGACAGCGGACAGGACTGGGGCGACGGCGTCGTGGTTTCGACCGCGGGCAACGGGGAGCGGTTCGGCGAGGCCTCGCTGCCGTTCGACCAGTTCGCGTCGCGGCTCTACATCTTCCACACCGACCCGCTCGAACACGGGGAGCCGGAGAAGGTGCCCGCCGAGGACGTCACCAGGATCATCGACTACATCGAACGCAGTTGGGGAGTGAACCGGTTGCCGGGCGGCACGCTCCAGGCGTCGGAGGCCCCGCAGCCCTAGCCCGCCTGGTACGCGTGATCAGACCCGGATCTCACGTGCTTGAAGGCGGAACTCGCGTGCTTGAAGGCGGATCTCACGAGATCCGTCTCCAAGCACACGAGTTCCGCCTCTGAACACGCGAGATCCGGGTCTGATCACGCGAGTCAGCGCCGCGGCAGCGTCAGCCGGTGACGTCCAGGTGGGCGGGGACCGGGGTGGGCTTCGGGGCCTTGCCGCCGGGCTGCGGCTTGTCGCCGGGCTTGGTCGGCGGTTCCGGCTTCTCGCCCGCCGCCTTGGCGCACGTGGCCGACGCGATGTCCAGGGTCTGCGTCTTGCCGAGCAGTTTGGCCGAAACCGCCGTCACGGTCAGGGTTCCGTCGGCGTTCTTGGTCTGCTTGTTCACAGTCAGTTCGAGCAGCGAGGCCACCGGCACCGTGGTGTTCGGCGCGACCTGGTCGAGTTTGAGCGTCTTGCCGCCGACCTTCAGGTTCGCGATCGACACGGAACCCTTGCCGTTGCCGCATTCGGCCTCGATCACCTCGGCGCTCAGCCCGGGAAGGGCGGTCCCGGTGGGCAGCAGGCCGAGGTTCAGCGCGAGCCCGGCGACGCTGGATTCGGCGTGGCCCGGTTTCACGGCGGCGTTCAGCGCCTTCGCGCCGACCAGCGACGGCCCTTCGGTCGGCAGCGCCACCGAGGCGAGGGATTCCTTGCCAGGCCCGGAAACCGAAGGCGTGCGCGGAATCTTGACCAATCCGGACGCGGCGATGGCGTACGCGGACTCGGCAGGGGCGGCCGTGGCGGGGGCGGCGGTGAGGAGCAGGCAGGCCGCGGCCGTGCAGGCGAGCACGCCGGATGTACGTGGGGACAAGGAAATTACCTCCGTGGTTCGAATATTCAGGTGATGTGCACGACGGTGCCGAGCGGCAGCTCGACGAGGCGGTCCAGCGCCTCGCGAGTGACCCGGATGCAACCGTCACTGGTGGCCTTGCCGACGAAACTGTTGTCCGGCCAGGTGTGCAGGCCGACCGTGCCGGGCCCGCCGCCGAAGGTCTCGTGCGAATCGGAATGGTTGCTCAGCGGCAGCACGATCGGGCTGTAGGTGTTCACGCTCTCCTTGATCGAGGCGAGGATGAACGCGCGGCCGGTGGGGGTGGGGTGTTCGGGCTTGCCGGTGCCGATGGTCCACGAGCCGGTCTGCTTGCCCGCTTCGAGGATTTCCAGGCGGAATCCGGCGAGGTCCACGCGGACCTCGAAATCGTTGTGCGCCGTTTCCACGGTCTCCGGGGTGGCGTGCAGCCAGCCGGTCGCGCCGTTGGGGCGCGTGGGCAGCAGCACCTGCGCCCAGTCGCCCTGCCGGGCGATCACCGGGACCCAGGTCGGCGAGCCGATCTGGGTTTCCGGAAGCCGGGCGATCGGCTCGGCCCCGGGAGCGCGGTAGATCGCCGCGTCCGCCTTCGGGTGCAGGACTTCGCCGCCGGCGGGGAGTTCGCGGGCCGGGTCGGCCGGCGCGGATTTCAGTTCACCGAAGGTGTTCGCCTCGGGCAGCGCGGCCAGTGCCTCGGGCGACGAGGACGGCGGGGCGACGGGAGCCGCGGCCCCGCCGCCTTCGGCCGGGGCGGAGCCGCAGCCTGCCAGAACCATCAGCGCCAGTGCGAGAAACGCGACGGCCGGCTGAGGGCGTGGGGCACCGCAAGAGGTCTGCGATCGGGTCATTCAATGCCTGTCCATGCGCAGGGTCATTCGCAACGGGATGCGAATCCGGGAGGGTTATCTCTAACAGCAGGACAGTGCGCCGATCAATCCGCGCGCTCGTTCTTCAGGACGAATCTGCCTGCGGTTTCACAGTATTACCGCAGCTCAGGAGGGTGCGCCGAGTTTCACTCGATCGAGGCGAAAAGGCGAATTCTGTTAACGCCGAGAAAACACACTCTGAGTATTTGACCCTGCGGCCATTCGGTGGGGAATGGACAACGGCGCCGAGGGTGATGATCACGCGGAGTGTTCGGCGGCGATTCCTGCGGTCAAGGCCAAAGCCGCGGCTTCACCCCGGGAACCGACGTCCAGCTTCCTCAGCACGCCCGCGACGTGGAACTTCACCGTGCTCTCGGTGATGCCGAGCGCGGCGGCGATGGCCTTGTTGCGCTGCCCTCGCGCCACGAGTCGCAGCACTTCGAGTTCACGGCGGTTGAGGTCGGCGAGCACGGCCTCACCGGCCCGGTCCGATTTCGGCTCGAAAGGGAGGTCGACGGTGACGCGGCTGCCCCAGCCGGGAACGGCGTCGACCTCGACGGTGGCTCCGAGGGTCTTCGCGCGGCCGTCGAGTTGCAGCCGCAGGCCCGCGACGTCGAGTTCGCCGGATTCCTGATCGCGGATGTCGAGGCGCAGCGCCGTTTCGTCGCTCGTCCACGCGACACGGAGGCGGGTCAGCTCCGGCTGGGCGGTGAACGCGAGCACCGCGGTGCACGTCATCGCGCGGGCGGCGTGGGCGACCTCGCCGGGCAGCGGACGCCCGTCCTTCGACGGCGCGACGAACTCGATTTCGGCGCCGTGATGCCGCGTCACCTGCCGGACTTCCCGGCGGAGCCTGCCGAACGCGGTGTGCGCCGGTTCCTCGGACAGCGCGAGATCGGTTTCGTGCGCCGACCGGAGCGCCACCAGCGCGGCGGAGGCGGAGTCCGTCGCGACGAGGCGGGCGCGATGGTCGTCCAGGCGGGTCGAGCGCAGCGCGCTCAGGATCGTCACGAGCGCGGTTTCGTGCGCGGCGGCCATCTCCACGATCGTGCGCGCGCGTTCACTGGACGCCGCGCGCGACTCGGCGAGGTAGTCGGGGCTGGCCTGGGTGACCTGCTGGCGGATGGACGTCGCGACGATGCCGAAGATCTCCGCCAGCGGACCAGGCCGGGGAAAGCGTTTGCGGCTCGGGCGCGGGACGAGCACGAGCAGTGTCCCGCCGGGATCGCGCACGGCCCAGACCGTTCGCGCGGCGCCGCCGAGAGTGGCCGTCAGGGTCAGGTGCCCGCCGGGTTCGACGAGGGATTTGATCGCTTCGAGTTCGCGGATCGCGACCTTGTCGGCGATCTCTTTCGCGCCGGTGACCTTGCGCGGCCTGCCGGTACATTCCAGGGTGAAGATGACGAGCGCCTGGTGCGGCCAGTCTTCGGCGAGCAGCCGTGAAAACCGGCCGGCGATCTCGGCCAGCGGGCCTTCGACGACGTCGCGCAGCGCTGTCAGGTCGGCCGATTCGGGCATCGTCGTCAGCGTAGCCGTCACCCGACCTGGTCGAAAGGCCAGGTTTTCTCGACCGACGGCCAGGTCGCGGCCGCCGGTGTCCCGGTTTAACCTCGCGTCAGGCATGCGTCGCCGCGCATGTCTTCGTCGTCGAGCGGAGGAAACAGGGAATGCCACAACAGGTGCGCGGGGTGATCGCCCGGTCGAAGGGGGCGCCGGTCGAGCTGACGGACATCGTGATCCCCGACCCGGGGCCCGGTGAGGTCGTCGTGTCCATCGCGGCCTGCGGTGTCTGCCACACCGATCTGACCTATCGCGACGGTGGCATCAACGACGAGTTCCCCTTCCTGCTCGGCCACGAAGCGGCGGGGACCGTGGAAAGCGTCGGCGAGGGTGTCGATTCGGTGCGGCCCGGCGATTTCGTCGTGCTCAACTGGCGAGCGGTGTGCGGGCAGTGCCGGGCGTGCAAGCGGGGGCGTCCGCAGTACTGCTTCGACACCTTCAACGCGACGCAGAAGATGACCCTGACCGACGGCACGGAGCTGACGCCCGCGCTCGGCATCGGCGCGTTCGCGGACAAGACGCTCGTCCACGCCGGACAGTGCACGAAGGTCGACCCGGGCGTGGATCCCGCCGTCGCCGGCCTGCTCGGCTGCGGCGTGATGGCCGGTCTCGGCGCCGCGGTCAACACCGGCGGTGTCGGCCGCGGTGACTCGGTGGCCGTCATTGGCTGCGGGGGAGTGGGCGATGCGGCGATCGCCGGTGCCCGCCTGGCGGGCGCGTCGCCGATCATCGCCGTCGACCGTGACGCGCGGAAACTGGAGTGGGCGCGAGACCTCGGCGCGACGCATACGGTCGACGCCACGGAGACCGACGCCGTCGCCGCGATCCAGGAGCTGACCGGCGGCTTCGGCGCCGACGTCGTCATCGACGCGGTCGGCCGCCCCGAGACCTGGAAGCAGGCCTTCTACGCACGCGACCTGGCGGGCACCGTGGTGCTGGTCGGCGTGCCGACGCCGGACATGCGGCTGGAGATGCCGCTGCTGGACTTCTTCTCGCGTGGTGGCGCGCTGAAGTCGTCCTGGTACGGCGATTGCCTGCCGGAGCGGGACTTCCCGGTGCTGATCGACCTGCACCAGCAGGGCAGGCTGCCGCTCGACCGGTTCGTGAGCGAGCGGATCTCGCTCGGCGACGTCGAGAACGCGTTCCACACCATGCACGCGGGTGAAGTGCTGCGTTCGGTGGTCATCCTGTGAGCGGCGACCCGCGGATCGACCGCGTCGTCACGAACGGTGTCTTCGAACTCGACGGCGGGTCGTGGAACGTCGACAACAACATCTGGCTCGTCGGGAACGACGACGAGGTCGTGATCGTGGACGCCGCGCACGACGAGCGCGCGATCACCGAGGCTGTCGGCGGCCGTCGCGTGGTCGCCGTCGTGTGCACGCACGGGCACAACGACCACGTGACCGTGGCCCCGCAGCTCGGCGAGCAGCTCGACGCGCCGGTCCTGCTGCACCCCGGCGATCGGGAACTGTGGGAGATGACCCACCCCGGGCGCGGATTCCGGAGCGTGGAGGACGGCGAGCGGATCGCCGTCGCGGGCACGGATCTCGTAGTGATCCACACCCCGGGTCACTCGCCCGGTTCGGTCTGCCTGCACCTGCCCGAGGGCAAGGTCCTGTTCTCCGGTGACACGCTGTTCTCGGGCGGGCCGGGGGCGACCGGGCGTTCGTTCTCCAGCTTCCCGACGATCATTTCGTCGATCGAGAAGCGGCTGTTCACGTTGCCGGAGGAGACCCGGGTCCACACCGGGCACGGCGACGGGACCACCATCGGCACGGAGGCGCCGCACCTGGCCGAATGGATCGCGCGGGGCCACTGACCTCGTCACGACCACTTTCACCGAGGCGGCGCCGGCTCGTGGTTGCCGACCGCGGTGTCGCGAAAGCCACTT
>NZ_NMQT01000144.1 GCF_002234405.1 Amycolatopsis thailandensis
GCGGGGCGCTGGCGGCGCGGCAGGCCACCCGGCTGCTGCGGCGGCAGCGGCGCGAGGCGCTGGGTGATCGGGCCGGTGGCGGGACCGGGGTCTCCCCCGGCGGGCACCATGACGAGGTCCGCGGGGACCGAGACGGTGGCGCGCACACCGACGATGTCCTTGCCACCGTGCAGCGAAACGTTGATGCGGTGCCTGCTCGCCAGCCGTCCGACCACGAACAGGCCCATCCGGCGCGAGGTGGTGAGGTCGACGTTGGGGGCCTCGGTGAGCCGGGCGTTGGCCTCGGCGACCTCGGCCTCGTTCATCCCGATGCCCTTGTCCAGGATGTCGATGCCGAACGAGCCGTCTTCGACGAGCCGGGTCGCGACGGTCACCTGGGTTTCCGGGGCGGAGAACGCGGTCGCGTTGTCCAGCAGTTCGGCGATCAGGCGCATCAGGTCGTTGGCCGCGTACCCGACCAGCCGCACCGGCGGCGGGTTCTGCACGGTGACCCGCTGGTACTGCTCGATCTCGGACACCGCCGCGCGGACCACGTCGGTGGCGGAGACCGGCTGGCCGGAGCGCCTGCCCGGCTCGGCGCCGGAGAGGACCATCAGGTTCTCGTTGTTGCGGCGCATGCGGGTGGCGAGGTGGTCGAGCTGGAACAGCGTGGCGAGCTGGTCGGCGTCCTCCTCGTCGCGCTCCAGCCGCTCGATCAGCTGAAGCTGCCGCTGCACGAGACTCTGGCTGCGGCGCGAGAGGTTGACGAACACGTTGCTGTAGCCGGTGCGCATCGAGGCCTGCTCGGTCGCCAGGCGCAGCGCCTGGTGGTGCACCTTGTCGAAGGCCCTGGCGACCTCGCCGATCTCATCGTCGCTGCCGACCGGGACCGGCTGGACGTCGGTGCCCTGCGACCGTCCTTCCTGGATGTTGCGGACGGCGTCGGGCAGCTGCTTCTCGGCGACGTCGAGAGCGCTGGCGCGCAACACTTTCAGCGAGCGCAGCAGCTGGCGGGTGATGAGGAAGACGACCGCGACGGCGAGCACCATCGCGCCGAACAGCAGGACCGCGAGCAGACCCGCGCCGCTGCTGGCGTCGTCGACCAGTTCGGCCGACACCGTGCTCGTCTCGCCGCCGAACTTGTTCGCGACTTCGCCGACCTTGGTGATCACGGCGGTCGAGGCGTCGGTCCAGCCCTGCGCGGACAAGGTCCGGAACGCTTGGGTGGAAGAGGTTCCTTGTTCGCCGAGGGCGGTCTTCGCGAGCCTGTCGCGGTTCTCCATCGCGCTGTCGGTGACGGCGGCGCCGAACTCCTGGCGCTGCTGTTCCGAAGCGGCGGCCTTGAAGTCGGTGAAACGGTCGGCCAGCCGCAGTTCGGCGGTGCGCAGCTGGTCGAGTTCGCTCGGCGCGAGGCTCGACCGGGCGATGCCGAAGGAGACCAGCGCCTGGCTGAGCGACAGCTGTTCCTTCATCACGGCGAGGTCGTGCAGCGCGGCGGGGGTACCGCCGAGGACGTTTTCGCTGGCACCGGCGGACAACGCGGTGTCGAGGGCGAGCAGCGCGGTGGTGACGTCGGTGTACTCGCCGATCGCCTGGACGGGGTCGAGCTGCCCGGCGGAGGCCCGCTGCCGGATGTCGGCCAGCTTGGCCAGCTGGTCGGCCGCGGCGTCCCGTGCCTGGCGGAGCGACGGCTCGTTCTCGACGGCCCTGGACGCGGCGGCCACGTACAGCGGGATGGCGGTGTCGACGTCGGCGCGGGCCGAACCGAGTTCGAGGGTCCCGCCGACGGTGCCGGCGGTCAGCCCGGCGGCGGACTGGGTGCGTTCGCGGCCGAGCCCGTCGGCGAGGGTGCGGATCTGCCCGCTCAGCGCGACGAGGCGGTCCAGCCGCTGATAGCCGTCGGAACGGCCGACCTGGCCCGCGATGGTGGCGATACCCAGTGCGAGCGCGATGAGGATCGGCACCAGCGTCACCGCCGACAGCTTCACCGGCAGGCTCCAGTCCCGCCAGCGCACGAGCGCACGCCAGCCGGTGGCCCACCGAGATGGCCGGGGGGTGCGTCCCAGCAGCTCCCCGACCGGCACTTGGCCTTCTCCTGCAACGGTCACGTAGGTGACTCCCTGTCCGGCGTCCTGGCACGGTCTGAGGCGTCCGTTCCCGCGAGGTACCTGCCTGCGGAGAACTCGGCCCCGGCCTGACCACGTGATCGATCGCGACGCGAGGGACCCTGTCCGTCGATCCGGGTGTCCCCAGGAACACCGGTCCGCTCCGGGAGGTCTTGCACCTGCACGTGCAGGTCGCAACCTGCGAAGTGCATGGTCGTCGAGATCAACTTTTCTTTGCCAATCGATCACTGCGGGTCAGCCGGGCCAAAGAATCGTACACCAATCCGGGTGCCGTCAATTCCGTTCGGCACACGGGGGCTGACCTGGGAAAAGTGCGCAGCCGAACGATGTACAAGGCCCGAAATCCGTCTTCGCGTCACAAACGAGGGAATTCCGGTTACAAGTTGCACCGATACACAGGGTGCCCTCATCACCCGATCAGCCTACGTACGGTAGCCACGTCGCCCGGTCGAACTACTTTCCGTGCCCCCAATGGGTGGGTCAAGCCCAAATATGTGCCCGATGTTGTGGCCTTGCCGCTCAGGCCGTCAGGTTGTCGCCCGACATGGTGATTTCTTTCAGGACGCCCGGTGAACCGGGGGATCTTCCCCGGTCCGGGTCGGCGGGCACCGTATCGAAGCGTGCCATGACCGGGAAGCGAAACTACGATCTGTCACCGAAATGAGGGACACAGCGTGGTCATCGTCCATCGTTTGCCGCAGTGGGCCGTTCGGGCGACGACCGCGCGTGACAATCCGCCTCACTATTACGAGTGAGAAAGCCGGATCATTTCGGCCGAAACGAATTCCGGGAACACTATTCCGACGCGAAAGCGAATACCCGATCCCACTCCCGTGGAAGCGGGGTCGCCTATTCAGAGCGCGTGAAGCCGCAGTTAGTATGTGCGCTCCCGTACCGCGCCACGGATGCAAGCAAGCCCCGGAGGAACCCATGCCCGACGTCGCGCGTCCTTACGCGGCGAGCAACGCCCTGGAGGACACCGGGCAGATGCCCGCGCTGTTCGTCCGCGAGCGCAAGCCCGCTCCCCCGCCGCCGCGCAGCACCGGCCCGGACTTCGACCGGATCCAGCACGGCAAGGAGTTCGTCTCGCTGCGCAAGACCTTCCGGCGGTTCGTGTTCCCGATGAGCCTGCTGTTCTTCGCCTGGTACATGATGTTCGTGCTGCTGGCGGCCTACGCCCACGACTTCATGAGCCGGAAGGTGTGGGGCGAGGTCAACGTCGGCATCCTGCTCGGCCTCGGCCAGTTCGCCAGTACTATCCTGATCACGATCGCCTACCTGCGGTTCGCCAGGAAGCGGCTCGACCCCAAGGTCGAACAGTTGCGGGCCTCGGTCGAGGCGGGTGAGCGATGATCCCCGACAACAACCCGGTCCTGAACATCGCGGTGTTCGCCCTGTTCGTCGCGATCACCCTGTATGTGGTGTATCGCGTCAGCACGCGCAATTCGTCCACTTCGGACTACTACGCGGCGGGCAGCGCCTTCACCGGGCGGCAGAACGGCATCGCGCTGTCGGGCGACTTCCTCTCGGCGGCGTCGTTCCTCGGTATCGCCGGGGCCATCGCGATCCACGGCTACGACGGCTTCCTGTACTCGATCGGGTTCCTCGTCGCCTGGATGGTCGACCTGCTGCTGATCGCCGAACTGCTGCGCAACACCGGCCGGTTCACCATGGGCGACGTGCTGAGCTTCCGGATGAAGCAGCGCCCGGTCCGCGCCGCGGCCGCGACGTCGACGCTGGTGATCTCCTTCTTCTACATGCTCGCGCAGATGGCGGGCGCCGGCGGGCTGGTGGCCCTGCTGCTGGACATCCACGGCGGCGTCGGCCAGGCGCTGGTGATCGGCGTCGTCGGCGTGGTCATGGTGCTGTACGTGCTGGTCGGCGGGATGAAGGGCACCACGTGGGTGCAGATCATCAAGGCGACCATCCTGCTGCTGACCGGCGCGCTGATCACCGTGTTCCTGTTCGGCAAGTTCGGCTTCAGCTTCTCGAACCTGCTCTCGGCCGCCGCCGACAACAGTCCGCTCGGCGACGAACTGCTGCAGCCGGGCGGTTCGTACGGCAAGAGCGAGGTCACGAAACTCGACTTCGTCTCGCTGGCGCTCGCGCTGGTCCTCGGCGCCGCCGCGCTCCCGCACGTGCTGATGCGCTTCTACACGGTGCCGAATTCGCGCGAGGCGCGGCGTTCGGTGGTGTGGGCGACCGCGTGCATGACCGTCTTCTACCTCTGCACCCTGGTCATCGGCTTCGGCGCGGCCGCGCTGGTCGGCCCGGAGACGATCAAGAACGCGCCGGGCGGGGAGAACTCGGCGGCGCCGCTGCTCGCGCTGAACATCGGCGGCACCCTGCTGCTCGGCATCGTCTCGGCGGTGGCCTTCGCGACCATCCTCGCCGTCGTCGCCGGGCTGACGATCACCGCGTCGGCCTCGTTCGCGCACGACGTCTACGCCAACATCTTCAAACGCGGCAAGGCGGAACCGGCCGCGGAGGTCCGGGTCGCCCGGCTGACCGCGGTCGCCGTCGGGGCGCTCGCGATCGTGGGCGGCATCCTCGCGAACGGGCAGAACATCGCGTTCCTGGTGGCGCTGGCGTTCGCTGTCGCGGCGTCGGCGAACCTCTCGACGCTGCTGTACTCGCTGTTCTGGAAGCGGTTCAACACCACCGGCACGCTGTGGGGCATCTACGGCGGACTGATCGCGAGCCTGGTGCTCGTGTTCTTCTCGCCGGTGATGTCCGGGGCCGCGGACTCGATCGTCAAGAGCGTCGACTTCCACTGGTTCCCGCTGAAGAACCCGGGCCTGGTATCGATCCCGTTCTCGTTCCTGTGCGGGTTCGTGGGCACCTTCGTGGGCCGGTCGAAGGCCGATCCGGTCAAGCACGCGGAGATGGAGGTCCGGTCCCTCACCGGGATCGGCTCCTGACCTCCCGAAGTGTCATGAGGGGTCCCCATAGGACACTTTTCGTCCTATGGGGACCCCTCATGACGTCCGGAGGCCGTCCAGCACGATCCTCAGGAGCCGCGTCGTGTCCTCCCCCGAGGCCTTGCTCGCCGCCGAGCCCAGCCCGTGCCCGAGCCGCAGGATGTCGACACCCGCGACGTCGGCCCTGATCGTGCCCTCGTCCTGAGCGGCCTTCACGATCGTGTCGGCCGCGGCCTGCAGCCGCGCCCGGCACCAGCCGAAGACCTCGGATCCGGCGTCGACGGACGCCTTGAGCGTCATCGCGAGCCCGTGCTTCTCGACCACGTAGACGACGTGCGTGGCCAGCCATGTCTCGAGCGCCTTCCCCGGCGGCAACTCTTCGAGCAGGTCGTAGGCCTGCTGCGCCAGCCCGTCGATCTCGTCGCGATAGACGGCCTCGACCAGCTTGTCGCGCGTCGGGAAGTGCCGGTACAGCGTGCCCGCGCCGACACCGGCGCGTTTGGCGATGTCGTCGGCGGGCACGTCCACGCCATCGGCGGTGAACGCCTCCTTCGCCACGGCCACGATGCGCTCGTAGTTGCGCCGCGCGTCCGCGCGCATGGGGCGGACCGGATCGGCCGTGACCATCTGCACCTCCTCGGGCGACGAAAACGGAGACGTTCTCCGAATTCACTTGCGTAAGCGGAGACACTCTCCATATCATCGCTCACGACCTCAAGTGGAGAGTCTCTCCGCTTCATCTCGTTACGTCTTTGGAGTATTCCTTGACCGAACGAACCCTGCGTACCGAGCCTAGGCCGGAGACGGCCGGGGCCCCACCAACTCCCCACCGGCTGGTCCTCCCGATCGTCCTGACCTGCCAGCTCATGCTCATCCTCGACGCGACGGTGATGAACGTCGCGCTCCCCCGCATCCAGTCCGAACTCGGCTTCACCGACACCGGCCTGTCCTGGGTGATGACGGCGTACAGCCTCGTCTTCGGCGGCTTGCTGCTGCTCGGCGGCCGGGCGGGCGACCTGTTCGGCCGTCGCCGGATGTTCGTCGTCGGCGCGGCCGTGTTCACCGCCGCCTCCCTGCTCGGCGGCCTGGCGGGCTCGGCCGAGATGCTGATCGCGGCCCGGGTCGCGCAAGGCGTCGGCGCCGCGTTCGCCGGGCCGAGCACCCTGGCGCTGATCACCAGCACGTTCACCGAAGCCAAGGCCAGGGTGCGGGCGCTGGCGCTGTTCTCGGCGATGTCCAGCGGCGGTTTCGCGATCGGCCTGCTGCTCGGCGGGCTGCTGACCGAATGGATCTCGTGGCGCGCGGCGCTGTACATCAACGTCCCGTTCGGGCTCGCGATCGTCCTGCTCACCCCGAGGCACGTCGCCGATCCTCCGCGCCGGCGCGCCCAGCTGGACCTGCCCGGCGCTTTCACCGGTACCTTCGGCGTCGGCTCACTCGTGTTCGCCTTCACCCACGCCGCTTCCGACGGCTGGGGCGACACGATCACCCTCGGCGCCCTCGTCGCCGGACTCGCGCTGCTGGCCGCGTTCGTCACCATCGAGACCAAGGTGAGCGAACCGCTGATCCCGCTGCGCCTGTTCGCCGAACGCGACCGGGCCGCGGCCTACGTCAACTTCTTCCTCGGGCCGATGGCCATGATGTCGATGTTCTTCTTTTTGACCCAGTTCCTGCAGGACATCGCGGGTTTCGCCGCGCTGGAGACCGGGTTCGCGTTCCTGCCGATGGCGGTCTGCATGTTCGGGCTCAGCAGGCTGATCCCGAAGCTGCTCCCCCGGTTCGGGCCGAAACCGCTCGCCCTGACCGGGACCGCGCTGATGACCGGCGGGGTCGTCTGGCTGACCACGCTCACCACCGACAGCGGGTACTTCTCGCATCTGCTCGGGCCGATGGTGCTGATGGGCGTCGGCGCGGGGCTGGCGTTCTCCCCGCTCAGCGTGATCATCATGGCGACGGTGCCCACCGACGACGCGGGGGCCGCGGGCGGGGCGCTTCAGACGTTGCAGCAGGTCGGGGCGACGCTGGGGCTGGCGATCCTGATCACCGTGTTCGGCGCGGTGACACGGACACCGTCGGGGAGCCCGGCGGAGACCACGGTCGACGGGATGACCGCGGCCTTCACCGCGGCCGCCGTGGTGACGGCGGTGTCGTTCCTGGTGGCGACGACCTTCCGGCGCCGGGCTTAGAGCTTCGCGCCCGCCTGGACCTTGTGCGTGACCTTGCGCTCCATCACGAAGGAGAAGAACGGGATGCAGCCGGCGATCAGCACGAGAAGGGTGCCTTTCATCGACCAGCGGGCCTTGATCGCGAGGTCGACCGCGAGCAGCAGGTAGATCAGGTAGAGCCCGCCGTGGACCATGGGGATCATCTTCACGAACTGGGGAAGTTCCACGCGGAAGACGTACTGCAGCAGCATCTCGACGACCAGTCCGAGCAGGGCCACACCGGTGGCGTACGCCGCGACGCGGAACCGGATCAGCGGTCCGCCCAGCGAGACCGGGCGGGCCGGGGCGGCGTCGTCAGTTCGGGTGGTCATAGGGTCTCGAACCTCTCTGGGGACTACTTGTCGCGGGCGTTGAGTTCGCGCAGGTACTGGTTGTAGGCGGCGAGCTCGTCGTCCTCGGGCGGCAGCGGTGCCGGGGCGCGCCGCTGCCGGGGCGTCGGCACCTCGGGGACGGCGGTCTCGGCCACCGTCTCCTGGGCGTCGGCCTCGGCGGCGCGGCGACGGAGTTTGCGGATCCGCCAGAACATGAAGGCGGGAAACAGCCCGAACAGCGGCCACTGCAGGACGTAGCCGAGGTTCTGGAAGGTCCCACTGGCCGAGGAGAACCGCTCCCACTGCCACCAGGCGAGCCCGCAGCACAGCGCCAGGCTCACCAGGCAGACGCCGGCGATGCCGAGACGGCGCAGGGCGACGGTCGATGCGGGCACGCATCGACGCTAGCACTGGGCGCGCGGCGAAAGTTCGGCGACCGGGCCGGTCGGGACCTTGGTCCCGGCTGCTCCGGGAGGCTTCCGGCGTGACCCGCCCGCCAGGTCACTTGGTCGCGGCCACAGCCTTCGCGTAGTCGTCCGCCAGCCCGAAGACCTTCTGCGCGTACTCGGTCGAGTTGTTGTACGACAGGATCCCCTGCCACCACCCCGAGGCGGCCGACATGTCCCGGTTGTTCACGCACAGGTAGCGCGCCGCCGCCAGCGAAGCGTCGTCGATCTGCTGCGGGTCGCCGACGCCGTCGCGGTTGCCGTCGGCGGCGTAGCGGCGCCAGGTGCTGGGGATGAACTGCATGGGGCCGACCGCGCGGTCGACGGCCGGGTCCCCGTCGAACTGGCCACCGTCGGTGTCGCCGATGGCCTTCACGCCGGGCGACCCGTCGAGCGGGACGCCGATGATCGGCTTCGACGGCCGTCCGTCCTGCCCGAGGACGGCGCCGCCGTACTGACCGTGGTTCGACTCGATCCGGCCGATGCCCGCCAGGGTGGCCCACGAGATCTTGCAGTTCGGCTGCATCTGGCGCATCGCCAGTTCGGCGTTGCCGTAGGCGAGCAGCGCCCGGGCGGGGATGTTGGTGGCCTGCGCCGCTCGTTCGGACCAGGCGGCCAGCGGGTCCTTGCCGGGTTTCGGCTGCGCCTGCTGCGGCGTGGTCTGCTGGGTGCCGCCACCCGCGAGAGTGGCGTTCACCGGGGCGACCGAGCCGGGTTTGACGTCCGCCGCCTTGACCTGCAGCGCGGGGATCTCCATCGTCGTGGGGCTCGCGACCGGCGCGGACGCCTTGGTCACCAGCCAGATCCCGCCCCCTGCGAGGCCGAGCACGGCCAGCACGATCACCAGCCTGCCGACTATGGCGGCGCCCGCCCCGCGACGTGGCGGAGCGGGCGTGGCCGGGTCGGCGACGAGCTCGTCGTTTTCCGGGGTGGTGCGCACGAAGCGGGTCCTCCAGCGTGGGCGGCGATCACGACCGATGCTCGAACAACGAGCCCGCGCAGGTTAGCGTTACGCGGTCGCCGAGATCGCCCTTGCCACGCCGGTTCACCCGCGCGTGCGAGAAGTTCTCATCAGGCGGACTTCTGCTGCCTCGCCAGTCGCGCGACGCACCAGGCCGGGGCGCTGCCGCGGCGAAGGTGCTGCAAGACGGTCATCGGACCGAGACGGCGGCCCAGGTCGGCGGGCGTGAGCCCGGCCGCGCGGTAGTCGAGGGCGCGCTGGTCGAGCGGGCTGATGCCGGCGTCCCACCAGGCTTCGGCCTCGGAGACCCCGCCGACCATCTGCCACCAGCCGGCGGCGGCGACGAGCAGATCACGCGGGACGTCGGGAAGCCTGCTGCTCATGGCGTCGACGTAGCCGGGGTCGGCGGCCTCGACCGGGGCCCAGCGCGACTGGCCGGACTGCTGGCGCTGACCAGGGATACCTGGAGCTTGACGCGGCGCGTCGGCGAGCCACGCGGACGCGATCCTGTCCGTTTCCTGCTCTTCGGGGGTTTGCTCACGCTCGGCCGCCCACTGCCGGATCAACGCATCGACTCCGGGATCTCCGGTCATCCCTGCCTCCTCATGATTCCCCGACTGACAAGTCCTGACTTACTTGCCCGGCTGAAAGTTTCCGCTGCCTTGGGGCTTGCACCTGCGGAAACGCATCACCAGGAGGCCGGCTCCGGCGCCTGGAGGACCCAACCGATCACGCAATGTGAGCACCGTAGGGGCGCGGAGGTCTTTTCCGCCAGAGCTTCCAGGGCACGAATTCGTCGACCAGCGGGTTTTCGGGGGCAATCCACCCGGATGGTCGAGTCGTTCGACCGAAATCGGAGGCGAGTGACGCTGAGTGATAACCGCAGGTGAATGCACACAGTGATCACCGGCGTCACCAGGGACACCGGTCGACGTGGCGAGCAGGGGTCAGGAGAAGAGGCTCCGGACGAACGTCACGATGGCTTCGGCACCGGACCGGAGCCAGCCGAGCGCGGTGTGGACGGCGTCGGCGGACTGAGTCGGCTTGCTGATCAGAAAGAAGAGCACGAGCGCGACTACCGCGATCACAACGAATTTCTTCAGGCCGGGCGACATGGCTCCATCCCATCACACCGTAGTGTCCAGACGATGACTCCGCGCGCACTGCGGACTTTGTCACCACTTTAAGGAAAACCGGGCCTCATTGCCCACCAGGTTTCCCCAAGGGAGTGCACGATGCGCGAAAACGTTCTCGTCCACCGGGAAGGACCGGTGACGACGATCACGCTGAACCGGCCCGGCGCCCGCAACGCGGTGGACGGGCCGACCGCGGCCGCGCTGGCGGACGCGTTCCGTGCCTTCGACGCGGACGAGGAGGCCGCGGTCGCCGTCCTCACCGGTTCGGGTGACGCCTTCTGCGCCGGAGCCGACCTGAAGGCCGTCGGGACCGACCGCTCGAACGCCCTCACCCCCTCGGGTGACGGGCCGATGGGGCCGACGCGGATGGAGCTGTCGAAGCCGGTGATCGCCGCCGTCCGCGGGCACGCCGTCGCGGGCGGCCTGGAGCTGGCGCTGTGGTGCGATCTGCGCGTCGTGGACAGCACGGCCGTCTTCGGTGTGTTCTGCCGCCGCTGGGGTGTCCCCCTGATCGACGGCGGCACGGTGCGCCTCCCCCGGCTGATCGGGCATTCACGGGCGATGGACCTGATCCTCACCGGCCGCCCGGTCGACGCCGGCGAGGCGCTCGCGATCGGCCTGGCGAACCGGGTCGTACCCGACGGCGAGGCGCTGGCGGCCGCGCAAGCCCTGGCGCGTGACCTGGCCGCGTTCCCGCAAGCCTGCCTGCGCGCGGACCGGAAGTCGGCGTACGGCCAGTACGGGCACACCGAGGAAGAGGCCATGCGAACCGAGTTCTCGAACGCGCTGATCGGCGGCGGGCTCGCCGAGGAAGCCGTCGAAGGCGCAGGCCGGTTCAGCGACGGCGCGGGGCGTCACGGCAGCTTCGGCGCCTCGCGCCCCTAATCTCTGTCGGATGACCGAAACCGGAGTCGCACTCAGACCGGTGTCCGAAGCAGACCTGACGATGCTCGAAGCGCTCACGAACGATCCCCAGGCCGCGGGCACGTTCGAGTGGCACGGCTGGCACGACCCGCACTTCCTGCGCCGCCGCTGGGCCGAAACCGGCATGCTCGCGGCCGACAACGGGATGCTGATGATCGAGCTCGACGGGCGGCGGCTCGGTTTCGTCTCGTGGCACAAGACCCGGAGCGGGGCGACGTCGTACTGCTGGAACGCCGGCCTCGTGCTCATCCCCGAGGCACGCGGGCACGGCCACGGCACCGAGGCCCAGCGGCTGCTGGTCCGCTACCTCTTCGCGCACACGCAGATGAACCGGGTCGAGGCGTCGACGGAGGCGGGAAACGTCGCCGAGCAGCGCTCCCTGGCGAAGGCGGGCTTCACCAGGGAGGGCGTGCTGCGCGGCTACGGGTTCCGGGACGGGGCCTGGCGCGACCACATCCTCTATTCGATGCTGCGGTCCGACCTGGACGTGGGCTGAAAGCGTCCTTCACCGCATGACACGCGGTGAAGGACGCTTTCGTCACGTCTCATGCGGGGAAAGTCCCCTTCGGCTCACACGATGGCGCCCGCGGCCCTGAGCCGCTCGATCCCGTCGGCGTCCACGCCGAGTTCCGCGAGGACGTCGGCGGTGTCGCCACCCTTGGGCCGCGGCGGTTCCGGCGTCTGGGCGGGCGTGCGGTCGAACCTCGGCGCGGGAGCGGGCTGCTTCATGCCACCGACGTCGACGAACGTCCCGCGCGCGACGTTGTGCGGATGCGACGGCGCCTCCAGCGGGGAGAGCACCGCCGTGAGGCACGCGTCGGTGCCCTCGGCCTTCGCGACCAGTTCGTCGCGGGTGTGCTTCGCGACGGCCTCGGCGACGATCTTGCGCAGCTTCGGCCACTCGTTCATGTCGACGTGGACCGGGGTCTCCTCGGGATCGAGGCCGAGCACCTTCACCAGGTCGCCCCAGAACCGCATCTCGATCGCGCCGATGGCGACGTACTTGCCGTCGGCGGTCTCGTAGGTGTCGTAGAACGGCGCGCCGCCGTCGAGCATGTTCTCGCCACGCCCGCCGGGCCAGAGCCCGGAGTCCAGCATCCCGTGCAGGCTGGTGGTCAGCAGGGCCGCACCGTCCACCATGGACGCGTCGACCACCTGTCCCTTGCCCGACGACGTGCGTTCGTACAGCGCGGCCAGCACCCCCATCGCGAGCAGGAGGCCACCGCCGCCGAAGTCGCCGACGAGGTTGAGCGGCACCACCGGCCGCTGCCCGGCGTGCCCGATGGGTTCGAGCGCGCCGGAGATGCCGATGTAGTTGATGTCGTGCCCGGCGACGGTCGCCAGCGGGCCGTCCTGGCCGTAGCCGGTCATCCGGCCGTAGACCAGCCGCGGATTGCGGGCGTGGACCTGTGCCGGTCCGATGCCCATCCGCTCGGCGACGCCGGGACGGAAACCCTCGATGAGCACGTCGGCGTCGTCGGCGAGTTTCAGCACCAGTTCGACCCCCTCGGGGGTCTTGGTGTTGATCCCGATCGACCGCCTGCCCCGGGCGAGCGGATCGTTCGGGAAGCCGATGACGTCGTTGCCCGGTGTCGCCCGGTCGATCCGGACGACCTCCGCGCCGAGATCGGCGAGGATCGTGCAGGCGAACGGCGCCGGGGCGAGCCCGGCCAGTTCGACGACCTTGAGCCCGCTCAGCGGCCCAGCCTTCATCGCCACGTCCTTTCCTGATACGGCAACGGTTTCACAGCGTGCGGGAGATGATTTCCTTCATGATCTCGCTGGTGCCGCCGAAGATCCGGGAGATCCGGATGTCGGCCCACGCGCGCGCGATCGGGTACTCGGTCATGTAGCCGTAGCCGCCGAAGAGCTGGAGGCAGTCGTCGACGACCTTGTTGACCCGTTCGGTGGTCCACAGTTTCGCCATCGCCGCGCCCTGCACGTCGAGTTCCTTGCGCAGATGCCGTTCGATGCACTGGTCGAGGTACGCGCGGGACACCGCCGCCTCGGTCGCGGCTTCGGCGAGCTTGAACTTCGTGTTCTGGAAGTTGTAGATCGGGCGGCCGAACGCCTGGCGGTCCTTGGTGTAGGCGATGGTCTGGTCGATCGCGGCCTCCATCCCGGCGACCGCGGTGACGGCGATGATCAGCCGTTCCTGCGGCAGCTGCTGCATGAGCTGGATGAAGCCGAGACCTTCCTGATCACCGAGGAGGTTGGCGACGGGAACGCGGACGTCGTCGAAGTTCAGCTCCGCGGTGTCCTGGCCCTTGAGCCCGATCTTGTCGAGGACACGGCCCCGGCTGAAGCCCGGGGTGTCGGTCTCGACGGCGATCAGCGAGACGCCCTGCGCGCCCGCGTCCGGGTCGGTCTTCACCGCGACGACGACGAGGTCGGCGTGGAAACCGTTGGTGATGAACGTCTTCGCGCCGTTGATCACGTAGTGGTCGCCGTCGCGGACCGCGCGGGTCTTGATGTTCTGCAGGTCCGAACCGGTGCCGGGCTCGGTCATCGCGACGGCGCCGACCATCTCGCCGGAGGCGAACTTCGGCAGCCACGCCTTCTTCTGCTCCTCGTTGGCGTACTCCAGCAGGTAGTGCGCGACGATTCCGTTGTGGACGGTGACGCCCCAGGCGCTGTCACCGGACCGGGCCTGCTCTTCGTAGAGCACGGCCTCGTGGGCGAACGTGCCGCCGCCACCGCCGTACTCCTCCGGGATGGACAGGGCCAGCAGGCCGACTTCGCCCGCCTTCATCCACAGCTCGCGGTCGACCTTCTTCTCGGCCGCCCAGCGCTCCTGGTTCGGCGCGAGTTCCTTCTGGCAGAAGGTCCGGGCGAGGTCCCGGAGGTCTTCGAGCTCCGTCGTGCTCCACGAACTCTTCTGGATCTGCAAGGGCACGGCCTACGCCTCCTGATCGGACCTGGAAAACATGACGCTTAGGATGTAAGTTCCATTCGGAATGTACATCCGTACCGAGCTGCACGTAAAGGGGGTCAGGTCCGGTGAGCGTGCTCGGCAGGACCCACCGCACCCAGGCCGAACGGCGGGAGCAGACCCGCACCGCCCTGCTCGACGCGACCATCGACTGCCTGGTCGACCTCGGTTACGCGCGTACGTCGGTGCAGGAGATCTGTGCCCGTGCCGGTGTCTCCAAAGGCGCCGTGCAGCACCACTTCTCCGCGAAGGCGGAGCTCATGGCGGCCGCCGTCGAGCATCTGACGGAGAAGCTGCGCGGACGGCTCGCGACGTCGATCACGGCGCTCCCCGGTGGTTCCTCGGGAGTGGCGGCGGCGATCGACCTGCTGTGGGAGGGCTATTCGGGCACGCTGTCGACGGCCGCCACGGAATTGTGGGTCGCGGCGCGCACCGACCCCGAACTCCGCGAGGCGATCCGGCCGGTCGACAAGGCACTGGGCCGCTCGACGCTGGAGCACATCACCGCGGTCGCCGGGGACCTGCCGAAAGACCGCGCGGAGATCCTATTCTGGCTGACCGTGAACCTCACCCGGGGGCTGGCGCTGGACGCCGAACTCGGCGGCGATCCGAAGCGGCGTCGGCAATTGCTCGACGAATGGAAGCGCGTCGCGGTGATGCTTTACGAGGACGCTTCCCCGTAGGCTTCGACGATGGGGAGATCGACGGCGTTCGCCGTACTGACCGCGGCCGTTCTCGTACTCGCCGGGTGCGCGGTCACGCCGCCCGCTCCGACACCGCCGCCTTCCAGCCCTTTGACGCTGCGCGAAGCGCTCGGCGATCCCACGACCGTGGACTTCTGCGGCCTGCTGGACCTGCCGGATCTCGACAGCGCGCTTCCGCTGGAGTCCAGGCCGTCACCGAGCATGGGCTCCTGCTCGTTCCGGACCAAGAACGCGCTGATCAGCTTCGGTTTCCCGGAGGACCGGGCGAAGGAACGCCTGACGGGCGCCACCCCGGTCGCTTGGCAGGACCTGACCCGCGACCTGCGGGTGGTCCGCACGGACCTGGAGGGCCAGCCTCTCCTGCACCTCGTTTTCACCGACGACTCCTCGATCCGGGTCGGCACGTTCTTCACCTCGCCCGGAAGCGCTTCCGAGGCGCTCGCCGCGGCGACGAAAACCCTGGAAGGCGCCGTCCGTTCGCTCGTGGCGGGCAAGCAGGCGGCACATTTCGACTACCGCGAAAACTCCCTGGCGCGACTGGAAGCCTGCTCCGCCTTGTGGTCCGACAGCGACGTCTCCGCCCGGCTGGGCACGACGGTCTCCGGGAAGGGCGACCTGTCGCGGCACCGGTGTCTTTGGGGCGAGCAGGGGGCGGACCGGCTCGCCCGGCTGGAGTTCGGTCTCGGCCCGCGCCCGAAGGCCGCGGCGAACGTTCAAGAAGAGACGCTGGGCGGGCGCAAGTCCTTCGTCCAGGAGATTTCCGGCGGCTGCACGGTGCGGACGAGCCACGTCGAGGGTCCGGGCGCGAACCGGAACCAGGTCGAGCACGCTCTTCTCGCCGTACAGGCGCCGAATGCGTGCGATGTCGCCAGGGAATTGGCGAATGTCGCCTGGCCGAAGCTGCCCGCGTAGCACGCGCGCAAGCGGTTGACCAGAGCACAGGTGACACTTATCTCGTCGGCCGATCCGTGGTGGAATTCCTTGCTGGACAACAAAACCGGCGGAGGAGCCGACCATGAGCGCGCCGCAGCAGCAGCCGTACCAGCCGAATGGCCCGTTCGGCGCAATGCAGCCCGTCCAAACTCCCGTCGCGGCGCCACGACCGCCGTCCGACGCCCGGCTCCCCCGGTTGTTCGCCGCGATGATGGGGGTTTTCGCCGGACTGCTGGTGCTGGTCGCGACCTTTCTTCCGCAATCGACGTACGAACAGCTCTCCGAAGGCAAGGCGGTGTCGAAGTTCGCGGAGACCGGCTGGACACGGAGCTTCGACATCGAGCCGTCGGCGGAGGAGAAGGAGTTCTACGACAAGACCCATGTCGCCCGCTACGGCATCCCGCTGTCCGCCGCCGCGCTGACCTTGTTCGCCGGGGCCGCGGTGGGCTTCGCCTCGTACCGGCGCGGTTCGGCCTCACCCGCCGCGACGACGTCGAGGACGTTGCTGATCGCCGGCGGGGCGGGGACGGCGATCGGCGTCTGGATGCTCGGCATGGACATCTCGGCGAGCCTGAGCTTCGGACAGGACACCGGTCGTTTCGTCTCGCGTTATGGGACCGGGAGCGGGTTCTGGATCCTGCTCGCCGGCGGGCTCGTGGCGTTGCTCACCATCGGGCTGGCGATCGTGGCCAACCGGCGTGAACCGGCGGTGCCCCAGCAGGCTCCTTACCCGGCCACCTTCACCCCTTACCCGCCCGGGGTCCCCCAGCAGCAGTATCCGCCGCAACCGCAGGCCTACGAGCCGCCACCACCGCCGACGCCGCCCGCGGGCTCCGCGTTGCAGCAGCAGGACATCCTGCGCCCGTCCCCGGACAATCCCCCGCAACCCGGCAATACGTGAAACTTATTCATATCAGCGGTGGACAGTCTCCATACCGGCGGTATGCTGTACTCGTCGGTAACACCTGGGCTCTGCGTGGCGCCTCCGGCTCCGCGCGGCATGGAACGGAGACGGCATGACGAGCACGACACCGGCGAACGCGAGCCACACCGAAGGACCGTCCACCATCGGCGGTGTCCCCGGCGCCCCGGCCGTGGCGAGGGCGGAACGGCTTGTGCGGCGGGTCGTGGGCGGCGCGGATTCGGCGCCGGTACAGATGCGCGCCCCCTTCACCGGGCAGCCGATCGCGACTCTCCCCCAGGCCACCGACGCCGACGTCCGCGCCGTGTTCGACCAGGCGCGGGAAGCACAGCGCGCGTGGGCCGACCGGCCGGTCCAAGACCGCCAGCGCATTCTGATCCGCCTGCACGACCTGGTGCTGAAGCGGCAGGAAGAGGCGCTCGACCTCGTGCAGATCGAGGCGGGCAAGGCCAGGATGGACGCCTTCGACGAGGTCAGCGCCACCGCGCTCGTGGCCGCCTACTACGGCAAGCACAGCGCGAAGATCCTTTCGCCGCGCCGCGCCGCCGGTCTGATCCCGGTGCTGACGAAGGTCGGCGAACTCAGGCACCCCAAGGGCGTCGTCGGGATCATCTCGCCCTGGAACTACCCCCTCGCGCTGACCGCGATGGACGTCCTGCCCGCGCTGGCGGCGGGCAACGCCGTCGTGCAGAAGCCGGACAACCAGACCGCGCTCTCCGCGCTGTGGCTGCAGGAACTCGCCGAGGAGGCCGGACTGCCCGCCGGCGTCTGGCAGATCGTGCTCGGCCGGGGTTCGAAGATCGGCGACGCGCTGGTCGAGGAGTCGGACTACCTGTGCTTCACCGGATCCACGCCCACGGGCAAGGGCCTGGCCGCGCGGGTGGCGGAGCGGCTGACGAGCTACTCGCTGGAACTCGGCGGCAAGAACCCGATGATCGTGCTGCCCGACGCCGACGTCGCCAAGACCGCCGCGGGCGCGGTGACCGCGTGCTTCTCCTCCGCGGGCCAGCTGTGCGTTTCGGTGGAGCGGATCTACGTCCACGAGTCGATCCGCGAGGAGTTCACGCGGGCCTTCGTCGCGAAGACGGCGGCGCTGCGGCTCGGGGGTGCGCTGGACTACCAGGCGCAGATGGGATCCCTGACCTCGGAAGACCAGCTGGCGACGGTGTCGGCGCATGTCGAGGACGCCCGGTCCAAGGGCGCGAAGGTGCTCACCGGCGGTAAGGCCCGGCCCGACCTCGGCCCGCTGTTCTACGAGCCGACCGTGCTCACCGACGTCACCGAGGACGTCAAGCTGTTCGCCGAGGAGACCTTCGGGCCGGTCGTGTCGATCTACGGCTACACCGACGTCACCGAGGCGATCGAGCGCGCGAACGACACGAAGTTCGGGCTGAACGCGAGTGTGTGGTCGCGCAACGGCCGGGCGGGCTGGGAGGTCGCGGCGCGGCTGAAGGCGGGGACCGTCAACGTCAACGAGGGCTTCGCGGCGACCTTCGGGACCGTGGGACTGCCGATGGGCGGGATGAAGGAGTCCGGTGTCGGGCGGCGCAACGGCGCCGAAGGGCTGCTCAAGTACACCGAGGCCCAGGCGATCGCGGTGCAGCGCGGGATGCCGCTGCGCCCGGGTAAGGGAATCCCGCCGACGCTGTGGGCGAAGAGCCTGAGCATGAGCCTGAAGGCGCTTCGCCGCCTCCCGCGCCGCTGACCCTCGGTTGGTTTCGCGAGCCTGGTCCGTGAAGGCCTCCTTGAGGGACTCTGGGTCCCTCAAGGAGGCCTTCACGGACATCGCGATCGCCGCATATGCACCAGCGGCTCGCGGGGCGACAGGTCGTGAGTGGTGGTTCCACGGCTGCCGGGCGCGACGCCAGGTCGTGCCAGGCGCGACCAGTGGCAGACGAGTCGACGGGGGAAGATTCCGGACGTTCAACGGCCGGAATCTTCCCCTGTCGACCACACCGGCTTCACCCAGCGTCGAGACGAAGCAGGGCCCCGAGTGTGGAGGATTCGGGACGTT
>NZ_NMQT01000145.1 GCF_002234405.1 Amycolatopsis thailandensis
CGAGCGGCGAGCGGGGCTGGGGACGCGCAAGGGCGGCACCCCACCCGGATGCCGCCCTTCCGCGTCGCCGACTCGGCCGGATCAGCCGTTCGACATGCTCAATGTGCGCTTGTCCGCCTTGATGATGTGCTCGCGTTCCGATTCCGACAGCCCGCCCCAGATCCCGTACGGCTCGTGCACGGCGAGCGCGTGGTTCCGGCACATGGCCAGGACCGGGCAGGCCAGGCACACGGCTTTGGCCCTCGCCTCGCGTCGGGCTCTGGCCGGCCCGCGTTCGCCGTCAGGGTGAAAGAAGGACGCGCTGTCCATACCCCGACACGACCCTTCGAGCTGCCAGTCCCACACATCCGCGTTGGGTCCCGGGAGCCTGCGTGTGTCCGCCATCCTGACCGCCTCCGTCATCCGGTCGAAGCGTTTACCTGCTCTGCTGCGCTGCGGATACTCCATTCGGTGCAACGGCGGTAACGTTAGAAGCGCGCCAATACTTGTTCAAGAGATTCAAGACGATTCAGCCGTTAGGCATCCCCCGGATGTGTGAGCGGTACTTTCCGTTCCGGTTGCCCCCGTCCCTGCCTGCCTGGATATTGGGTCGAGTGGGATCTCGGATCAGCAGTGAAGAACCCACCCTGCCGGTGGCCTCGGTCGCTCGCCGGCTCGGGGTCGCACCGTCCACCCTTCGCACCTGGGACCGCAGATACGGCGTAGGACCGAGCCGTCACACCAACGGCCGCCACCGCCGCTACGGCAGCTCCGACATCGGACGTCTCGAACTGATGCAGCGCGCGTTGCTTCGCGGCGCCTCGACGGCCGAAGCGGCGAAGTACGCGCTCGAGCAGATGCCCCGGACCGCCACGGAGACCCCGGAATCCTCCGTGGTCCAAGTGGACGAGCAGGCCGTCACGCCGCCGGCCGACGATCACGACGTCCCGTCCCGCCTCGCCAGGCGCTTGAGCACGGCCGCGCTCGCGATGGACTTCGGCGCGGTCCAGCGCATGCTCGCCGACACGATCCGCGAGCTCGGCGTCCTGCCCGCCTGGACCGGTGTCGTCTCGCCGGTCCTGACAGCGCTGGGCGCACGCTGGCGCGGCGTCAGCGCCGGCGCGGAGGTCGAGTACCTGCTCGCCGAATGCGTGTACGCCGCCCTCGTCCGCGCGACGCCGGTCCTCCGCGAACCGCGCAACCAGCGACCGGTCCTGCTGACCTGCGTCCCGGACGAGCGCGACAACCTCCCGATGTACGCGCTCGCCGCGGCGCTCGGCGGCCGCCGGATCGGCGCCCAGCTGTTCGGCGCCTCCCTGCCCGCCGAAGTGCTCGCGGTGACGGTCCGTCGCAGCGTCCCGGCGGCGGTGGTGCTCTGGTCGGGGCGGCACGCGACAGCGGACCCGCGTCTGTTCGCCAGGGTGTCCCGAGGCCGTCAGCGCAGCAGGCTGTTCGCCTGCGGCCCGGGCTGGGATCCCGCCACCCTCCCGGACAAGATCGAACTGCTCGGCGAACTGTCGACGGCCGCCGACCGGATCGAGCACGTTCTTGTCGGTGCGAGGCGATAGAAAGGACCGATGGAAGAGTCCTTGCGGTCCGCCGCGTTCGGTGACGGCCTGCCGCCGCCGGACTCCTTCGCGGTGCCCGCGTCACCTCGTGGACGGCTGCTGGCCGCGATCGGGCTCGGCGCCCGCGGCCGGTACGCGGCGGCGGCCACGCTGCTGGCCGGATTGCGCACGAGCAAAGACCCGGTGCTCGCGTCGCTGGCCGCGAGCACGCTGGCGTCGCATCGGCGGCAGCTGGGTGGTCACGCGGCGGCCCTCGTCCTCGACGGCGAGGCGCTCGCGCTGGCGATCGCGGAGCCTGCGGGGGAGTCCGACATCGACGGCCTGGACGCGGAGGGGGCACGGGCGGACGCCCTCCTCGGTCTCGCGGCCGACAACCTCGGGCGCGGCAGGCTGGCCGCCGCCCGGCGGCTGCTGGCGCGGGCGGAGGCGCACACCGGCAACTGGCGTAGCCGGACCAGGGCCGGTTGGGTGGGCGCGGAAATCGAACTGGCGAGTAACATTTCCCGCGCGGCGATCGCACCTGCGGAAATGGCGCTGGAAACGGCGCAGGCCCGGGGCGCGTGCCGGCATGTCGTCAAATCGCGGCTTGTACTCGGCGTGACGATCGCGAATGGAAGTTCCGCTGACGGGGACCGCGCGAAAGCGCTGGTGGAGAGCGCGCGCGAAACCGCTGAGAAATACGAATTCAATTCACTTCTGTGGGTGGCGTGCCTGCTCGCGGCCGACCTCGGGGCAGGACACGCCGATGAGTATCGATTCAGAGGCGCCGAAGTGTTGCACGCAGTGTTACGGCACGCAGATCCTTGCGGGAGGTGGCTCGCCCGGCAATCTCCGTGGGTCCCCCGCTGAGGGCGTCTAGCCTGTTGGAGGGCCCATTCCGGCAACCGGGCTAAGAAACTTCAAAAAAAGCCACCGGATCGTGTCAAGGTTCGGGCTAAAGCGTCCGATAGGGGAAGTGGAATGTCACCCGGCTGCAGGAAGGAAACCCCGTGACGACGGTCTTGATCTGCGACGACCGACGCAGTGTCCGCGAAGGGCTCACTCGAGTGATGTCCGCGGTCCCAGGGGTCAGTCGCATCGACTGCGTAGCGCACGGTGACGAGCTGCTGGCCCGGTACTCCCGTCAGCCGGTCGACGTCGTGCTGGTCGGTACCCAGCGCGCTGTCCCGACTGGCGTCGAAGCCACCCGGCGGCTCGTCTCGGCGAACCCCCAAGCGAATGTGATCGTGTTCGGCGCCCCGGACGACGCGGGCAGCATCGCCGCCGCCATCGCCGGCGGAGCCCGCGGCTACCTGCGCTGGGACGCCTCGCGTCCCGAGCTGGTCGCCGCACTGGCGCACACCCTCGCCAGCACCTCGGTGCCGGCGCCGCGTCAGCCGTCCGACCCCGGCGTCCAGCTCACCGAGCGCGAGCTCCAGGTACTCCGCGGGATGAGCCAGGGCAAGAGCAACGGACAGATCGGCCGCGAGCTGTACCTGTCCGAAGACACCGTGAAGACGCACGCTCGCCGCTTGTTCCGCAAGCTCGGCGTGCGGGATCGCGCTCAGGCTGTCGCCCACGGATTCCGCCGTGGACTCGTTTCCTGACAACGCTTTCTTGATCTCGCTGGTGGGATCGCAAGACGGGTGACGAACGGGCCGGGGGAGTACCCCTGGCCCGTACCTGTGTTTCCCGTCACGCTTCGCGCTTTTATGCTTACAGCTCGGGCACTCTTGCCCGAGCGCGTCCGCCTACGGGTGGATCGTCGTACCCCACTGCGTTCCGGCTCGTCGAAATTTCGACCATGAGCGACGGGAACGGGTGAAGACCCGGGTTTCAGCGTGCTCGCCGGAGAGGCGGCGCGCCGATGACGGCCGTCAACCAAGGCGGCGGGCCCGAGCGGTACGGTAGCTGTCACCGGTAGTGGCCTCCGAAGTCACACGCCGGACTCTTTGCACGCCTATACGTAACACTGGGACTGTTGTCTGCGATGGCCAATGTGGGGGACGGACTGGATGAGCCGGTCGCCGCTGCTGTTGAGGGTGATCCTCAAGCGGTCGAGCGGTTGCTGGCGGCCATCCGTCCTTTGGTAGTGCGGTACTGCCGCGCTCGGGTTGGCAGGCAGGAGCGTTCGTTCGCTTCCGCAGACGACGTTGCTCAGGAGGTGTGTCTCGCGGTGCTCACGGCATTGCCTTCGTACCGTGATCAGGGCCGCCCATTCCTGGCCTTCGTCTACGGGATCGCCCAGCACAAGGTGGCCGACGCGCATCGCGCCGCGGCCCGTAACCGCGCCGAACCGGTCGCCGAAGTCCCCGACGAGGTCGAGGGCGGCGTCGGTCCCGAGCAGCGTGCTCTTCAGGGCGAGCTGAACGAGCGCATGTCGCAGCTGTTGCGGGTCCTTCCCGACAAGCAGCGTGAGATCGTGGTCCTGCGCGTGGTCGTGGGACTGTCCGCCGAGGAGACGGCCGAGGCCGTGGGGTCCACCCCCGGCGCCGTCCGGGTGGCCCAGCATCGCGCCTTGGCGCGCCTACGTAAGGTTCTGGCCGCTGAGGAGGTGATCTGAGTGACCGACCGCGACCATCGGTTCTCCCCTGGGACCGATCGTGAACTGACGGCCTTCGAGAGAGGGCTGACGTCCTCCGAAGCCGAGTTCGCCGCTGATCTGTCGGCCGTTCAGGCCGATGACGCACTGCTCGACGCCCTCGGTGGCTCGGATCCGAAGATGGCCGACGACCTCGGCGATCAAGAGCTCAACGCGCTGCTGCTGGCCTGGCGGCGTGACATCGACAGTGAACCGCTCGCGGAACTCGTCGACGTCGACACCGCCGTCGTCACCGTGAAGACAGCCGCGCTCGCCCGCAAACACGGGGGAAGACGCCGGCTGCTGGTCCCGGTGGCCGCAGCCGCGGCCGTCCTGGCCATCGCCTTCGCCGGTACCGGTCTCGCCGCGAAGGACGCGCAGCCTGGTGACACGCTCTGGGGACTGACGAAGGTGCTTTACGCCGACCACGCCCGGTCGGTCGAGGCCGCCGCGGCGGCCAAACTCGATCTGGAGAAGGCCAACCTCGCGCTCGCCGGTGGGCGCCTCGACGACGCGCGCAAGGCGCTCGACGAGGCACAGGCCGCGTTAAGCCAGGTGACCGACGACGAAAACCGCGACCAGCTGTTCGAGCAGCACCGCCAGCTGAGTGCCCAGCTGCAGAATCCCGGCCAGCAACCGTTGCCGCCGGATCAGCAGCCGCCCACGCAGACGCCGGTCGCGACGACCCCGCAGCCCACTCCGCAGCCGACCGCGCCGCCGACGTCGCTGCCCGGAGGCGGAAACCCTGGCACGAGCCTGCCGGGCACCACGACGCCCTCGCCGACTCCGCCGACCTCGACCAGTCAGCCGCAGCCGCCCACGACGTCGACGACGCCGCCGGCCTCGGGCAACGACCCCGGTGGTTCGCGTAACGAGCCGTCGCCGGGTGCCGGAGCGCAGGCGCCCGCCGTGGTCCAAGAGACGCAGTAACACCTCAGAACGCCGAAAGGGCCTGGTGAGATCTCTCTCACCAGGCCCTTTCGCTGTTTGTCTCAAAGCGCGTTTAGCGGGCTAAACGCGATCAGTAGGCGCTCTCGTTGGCCGTGACACCGTCCGCGAAGCCGCGGCAGTAGTCCCAGCTCACATAGTCACCGGGGTTCGGATCGAACGCGGGCTCGTGCGGCCGCATGCGGCCGTCGGCGAGCAGCTGCTCGAGACTGGCGCGCAGCAGATGCCAGTCGTGGTAGTGGGGTTCGTCGCATTCACCGCAGTCGACCACGATCCCGCGTACCCCGCGCGGTTCGAGAAGCGCCTGGTAGACGGCGAGATCGGAGAGGTCGGCCAGCAACTCGGTGCGCTCTTCGTCGCTGATCGGCTCGTCGAGCCGGTCGGCGTCGTCGATGAACGCGCGGGCCGGGTCGTCCGGGTCATCCGCGAACGGGTCTGGGGGCAACGCATCTTGCGGCACGTCTGCACGCTACCGGGCGCCCACCCGGGCCGGGCGGCCGCCCGGCCCGGATATCATGAGGGGCAGGCCCCCGCCGTGTTGTCACAAGCCACGGCGGTTCTCATTAGTCACCGCTAGGAAGGCCCTTCGCCTGCTATGACCAGCGACAGCGTCACCGCCCCCGTCCCGAGCAAGTTCGCCATGCTCGGGCTGACCTTCGACGACGTGCTGCTGCTGCCGGCCGAGTCCGACGTGGTGCCCAGTGCGGTCAGCACCCGCACCCGGCTCTCTCGCAACGTCACCCTGAACATCCCGCTGGTCTCCGCCGCCATGGACACGGTCACCGAAGGCCGCATGGCGATCGCCATGGCCCGCCAGGGCGGGATGGGCGTGCTGCAACGCAATCTGCCGATCGACGACCAGGCCGCCGCTGTCGAGGTCGTGAAGCGCTCCGAAGCGGGCATGGTTACCGACCCGGTCACGTGCTCGCCCGAGGACACCCTCGCCGAGGTCGACGCCCTGTGCGCGCGGTTTCGCATCTCCGGTGTGCCGGTGACGGACGCCGCCGGGTCGCTGGTGGGCATCATCACCAACCGCGACATGCGGTTCGAGGTCGACCACACCCGTGCGGTGCACGAGGTGATGACGAAGCTGCCGCTGGTCACCGCACAGGTCGGGGTCACCGCGGAGGCCGCGCTCGGGCTGCTGCGCCGCCACAAGATCGAGA
Organism: Amycolatopsis thailandensis; assembly: GCF_002234405.1. Classification (GTDB taxonomy): domain Bacteria; phylum Actinomycetota; class Actinomycetes; order Mycobacteriales; family Pseudonocardiaceae; genus Amycolatopsis; species Amycolatopsis thailandensis. The sequence continues at coordinate 6,222 of NZ_NMQT01000145.1, forward strand.
AGCTGCCGATCGTCGACGGCGCGGGCAAGCTGCGCGGGCTGATCACGGTCAAGGACTTCGTCAAGACCGAGCAGTACCCCAATGCGTCCAAGGACACCAACGGCCGTCTGATCGTCGGTGCCGCCGTCGGTGTCGGGCCGGACGGGCACAAGCGCGCGATGGCGCTGGCCGACGCCGGGGTGGACGTGCTGATGGTGGACACCGCGCACGGGCACTCCCGCGCCGTCGTCGAGACCGTCGCGCTGCTGAAGAAGGAACTGGGCGAGACCGTCGACATCGTCGGCGGCAACGTCGCGACCCGGGCCGGCGCGCAGGCGCTGGTGGAGGCGGGCGCGGACGGGATCAAGGTCGGCGTCGGCCCCGGTTCCATCTGCACCACCCGCATCGTCGCCGGGGTCGGCGTCCCGCAGATCTCCGCGATCTACGAGGCCGACCAGGCGGCTCGCCCGGCCGGGATCCCGGTCATCGGCGACGGCGGCATCCAGTACTCGGGCGACATCGCGAAGGCGATCGCGTCCGGCGCGTCCACGGTGATGCTCGGCAGCCTGCTCGCGGGCACCGCCGAATCGCCCGGTGACCTGATCCTGGTCAACGGCAAGCAGTTCAAGACCTACCGCGGCATGGGCTCGCTGGGCGCCATGCAGTCGCGTGGCGAGGCGAAGTCCTACTCGAAGGACCGCTACGCGCAGGACGACGTGCTGAGCGAGGACAAGCTGGTCCCCGAGGGCATCGAGGGGCGGATCCCGTTCCGCGGGCCGCTCGCGAACGTCGTCCACCAGCTGGTGGGCGGTCTGCGGTCGGGCATGGGCTACGCGGGCGCGTCGACGATCCCCGAGCTGCAGGAGGCGCAGCTGGTGCGGATCACCGCCGCCGGGCTCAAGGAGAGCCACCCGCACGACATCACGATGACCGTCGAGGCGCCGAACTACACCACCCGTTAGTCCGCCCTTTAGGACACTTACCCATCCGGTTCCGTTCCCGGGAGACTTGGCCCGCTCATCAAGTCTCCTGGGAGGAACCGGATGTCTTTTTCGCCTGCGTCGCGCCGGACCGCGCTGGCCGTCTTCGCCGCGGCCGCTCTCGGGCTCGGCGGTGGGGTGGCGGCTTCGGCCGTCCCCAGCGCTTCGGCCGCGCCTGCCGCGCCTCAGTCCGTCGAGGCCGCCGGTCTCCAGGCGTCGCCGGGTGAGCTGTGGAAGCGCACCGAGCTGTACTTCGGCACGACGAAGCCGGGTGGTGGGGAGCTCACCGACGCCGAGTTCACCGCCTTCACCGACAAGGTCGTCACGCCGCGGTTCCCGGACGGGTTCACCGAGCTGACCGGGCGCGGCCAGTGGCGCGGTTCGGACGGGGTGATCTCGCGGGAGAAGTCGAAGGTGATCGTGGTCGTGTACCCGTTCAGCGACCGCGACGCGAACCGCGAGATCGAAGAGATCCGGACCGCCTACAAGGCCGCCTTCGCGCAGGAATCCGTCCTCCGGACCGACTCCGTGGAGAAGGTCTCCTTCTGACCCACCAGCCCCACGCGCCCCACCCGCGCGACTTTAGCCCGCTAAACGCGAAACGGGTGGGGCGAGTGGGGCTGGTGTGACTTCGGGCCCGGTTCGGGAGCCCCGTCGCAGGTCACCCACGCGGCCTAGCGACAATGGGGTGTAACGGTCGTCGGTGAGAAGGGACTTGACGTGCGGGATCTGGTCGAGATCGGCATGGGCCGCACCGCGCGGCGGGCGTATGACCTCGATGACGTGGAGATCGTGCCGTCGCGGCGCACCCGGTCGTCTTCGGTCGTGTCCACCGCGTGGCAGATCGACGCGTACCGGTTCGAGTTGCCGCTGGTCACGCACCCCACCGACGCGATCGTGTCGCCGGGAACCGCGGTGGCCGTCGGCGAGCTCGGCGGGCTGGGCGTCCTCAACGCCGAAGGGCTTTGGGCCCGGCACCCGAACGTCGAAGAGGCGATCTTCCGCCTCGTCCGGGCGGCCGAGGACACCGAGGACCCGACCGCGATCGTGCGTGAGCTGCAGGAATTGCACTCCGCCCCGATCCGGTTGGACCTGCTGACCGAGGCGATCAAGACCGTCCGCGAGTCCGGCGTCACCGTGGCCGCGCGGGTCAGCCCGCAGCACGCCGCCGAGCTCACGCCGGACCTGCTGGCGGCCGGCGTCGAGATCCTCGTCGTGCAGGGCACGATCATCTCCGCCGAGCACGTCCAGCGCGACGCCGAGCCGCTGGACCTGAAGGACTTCATCGGGCGCCTCGACGTCCCGGTGATCGCGGGCGGCGTCAGCGACTACCGCACCGCGATGCACCTGATGCGCACCGGCGCGGCCGGCGTCATCGTCGGGCACGGCGCGAGCCGCGGCGTGACGAGCACCGACAGCGTCCTCGGGATCGGGACGCCGATGGCGACCGCGATCGTCGACGCCGCCGCCGCGCGCCGTGACTACCTCGACGAGACCGGCGGCCGGTACGTGCACGTGCTCGCCGACGGCGGGATGAGCGTGTCCGGCGACATCGCCAAGGCCATCGCCTGCGGTGCCGACGCGGTGATGCTGGGCGCGCCGCTGGCCGCCGCCTCCGAGGCGCCGGGGCAGGGGCTCTACTGGACGTCGGCGGCAGCGCACCCGTCGCTGCCGCGTTCGCGCGTGGCGCTGGGGCCGGACTACGCCGTCGACCTCAAGACGCTGCTCTTCGGGCCGTCCTCGGACGCTGAGGGCGTCGTGAACCTCTTCGGCGCGCTTCGCCGCGCGATGGCGAAGACGGGCTACTCGGACCTGAAGGAGTTCCAGCGGGTGGGCCTGACCGTCCGCCGCTGACGCTCGCTTCGCCGGCCCGGATCGCGTTTAGCCCGCTAAACGCGATCCGGGCCGCTTTGCGCTCAGGAGTCCCAGTAGCCCCACGCGTCCCTCCTGTTTCGCGTTTAGCCCGCTAAAGTCGCGCGGCGGTCCTGGCCGCGCGGTCGATCTCCGCCCGCCGGGCTTCCCAGAAGGCCGCGTCCTTGCCGGGCGCATCGACGGTGCCGTCCAGTTGCTCCCGCAGGATGTCGGCGTGCCCGGCGTGCCGGTTGGTCTCGGTGAGGATGTGGACCAGGACGTTGAACAGCTTCACGTCGGGACGCGGCCACCAGGGCACATGGCCGGGCGCGTCGACGTCGAGCGCGGCGATGGTCGCGTCGGAGTGCGCCCAGACGCGCTGGTAGAAGCCGGTGATCTCCCCGCGGGTCTCGTGCTCGGTCGCCCACAAGTCGGTGCCGCGCTCGGGGACGGCCTCGGGGAACGGCCGGCCGAAGACCTCGCCGAAGTACCGGGCCTCCCACGTCGCCAGGTGCTTGACCAGGCCGAGCAGGTTGGTTCCGGTCGAAGTCAGGGGACGGCGGATGTCGTACTCGGACAATCCGTCGAGCTTCCGGAGCATCGCTTCGCGGATCTCTCGCAGGTCACTGTGCAGGTATTCCTTCGCGAAATCGTCGATCACCGGTCCGAGCATGCACCAGCCGGAAGGTAACCGGCGAGTAACTTACCTCTGGTCAGAAGGGGTGGCCGGGGTTACAGTCGAGGGTGTGACTGCCAGTAACACCACCACTGAAGACGACTTCGACTACGACGTGATCGTCGTCGGTTCCGGGTTCGGCGGCAGTGTCGCTGCCCTCCGGCTGACCGAGAAGGGCTACCGCGTCGCCGTCATCGAGGCGGGCCGCCGCTTCGCCGACGACGAGTTCGCGAAGACGTCCTGGGACCTTCGCCGCTACGTCTGGGCACCCCAGGTCGGCTGCTTCGGCATCCAGCGCATCCACATGCTCAAGGACGTCATGGTGCTCGCCGGCGCGGGCGTCGGCGGCGGCTCGCTGGTCTACGCGAACACGCTGTACCGCCCGCTGAAGCCGTTCTACGTCGACCCGCAGTGGTCCCACATCACCGACTGGGAGTCCGAACTCGGCCCACACTACGACCAGGCCAGCCGCATGCTGGGCGTCGTCACCAACCCCAGCGTCACGCCGTCGGACGTCGTGATGAAGGGCGTCGCGGAGGACATGGGCGTCCCCGGCTCGTACCACCCGACGCCGGTCGGCGTGTACTTCGGCAAGCCGGGGGAGCGCAGCGAGGACCCGTACTTCGGTGGCGCGGGCCCGGCGCGCACCGGCTGCACCGAATGCGGCGCCTGCATGACCGGCTGCCGCGTCGGCGCCAAGAACACGCTGGTCAAGAACTACCTCTACCTCGCGGAGAAGGACGGTGCCCAGGTCATTCCCCTCACCACCGTGAGCGCGATTAGCCCGCTAAACGCAGGTGGGTACGAGGTGAGCATCAAGAAGACCGGGACCACGTCGCGGAAGTTCCGGCACAAGCTCACCGCCGCGCAGGTGGTGCTCGCCGCCGGCACGTGGGGCACGCAGAACCTGCTCCACACCATGCGCGACACCGCCAAGCTGCCGAAGCTCTCGCCGCGCCTCGGCGAGCTGACGCGGACCAACTCCGAGGCCATCATCGGCGCCGCCCGCACCTCGGTCGACGAGGACCGGAACTTCAGCCGCGGCGTCGCGATCACGTCGTCGATCCACCCCGACGACAACACGCACATCGAGCCCGTCCGCTACGGCAAGGGCAGCAACGCGATGAGCCTGCTCCAGACCATCGCCACTGAAGGCGATTCGGCGGTGCCGCGCTGGCGCCAGGCCGTGAACTTCATGCTCAAGCACCCGGTCCAGACGGTGAAGCTGCTCAACGGCTACCGCTGGAGCGAACGCACGGTGATCCTGCTGGTGATGCAGAGCCTCGACAACTCCATCACCACCTACACCAAGCCCGGCCTCTTCGGCCGCCGCAAGTACACCTCCAAACAGGGGCACGGCGAGCCGAACCCCAGCTTCATCCCCGCCGGGCACGAGGCCAACCTCCGCACCGCCGAGCGCATCGGCGGGATGGCGGGCGGCACGTGGGGCGAGATCTTCGACATCCCGCTGACGGCGCACTTCATCGGCGGCGCCCCGATCGGGACCGCGCCCGAAAACGGCGTGATCGACCCGTACCACCGGGTCTTCAACTATCCCGGCCTGTCCATTGTGGATGGTTCGGCGATCACGGCGAACCTCGGCGTGAACCCCTCGCTGACCATCACCGCGCAAGCCGAGCGGGCGTTCTCGCTGTGGCCCAACAAGGGCGAAAAGGACAATCGGCCGCCGCAGGACTCGGCGTACTCCCGCCTGGAGCCGATCGCGCCCAAGAATCCCTCGGTTCCGGCGGACGCGCCCGCCGCGCTTCGGCGGTAAGTTGGGGATGTGACCGCCGCCGAACGCGCCCACGTCCTGCTCGAACGCGTCCGTGCCCTGCACGAAGAATGGGCGAGGGTGGTGCGCGCGCTCGACGAGGACGCCGTGCACGCCCCCAGCGCCTTGTCCGGCTGGACGCGGGCGCATCTGCTCTCGCACGTCGCGCGTAACGCGGACGGCCTCGGCAACCTGCTGACCTGGGCGAAGACCGGCGTCGAGACACCGATGTACGCCACGGCCACAGCTCGCGACGCGGGTATCGAGGCCGGAGCCGACCGCTCCGCCGCGGTGATCATCGCCGATGTCGTGGACTCCGGCGAGCGATTCTCGGACCTGGCCGCGTCCCTGCCGGACGAGGCGTGGGCCGGTGCGGCGCGTGACAGGCAGGGCAGGCCGGTCACCGGTGAGAAAGTGCTGCGCAAGCGGCTGGCCGAAACCTCGATCCACCTCGTCGATTTGGACTTCGGTTACGACTTCGACCGGGTCTCCGGGCTGCTCGGACGGGAGTTCGAGGTCGTGGTGAGCAGTGCCATCGCCTCGTACGGCGAAGGGCTGCCCGCTGTCCTCCTGGTCGCCGTCGACGGCGACGGGACGCGGCACGAGTGGCGGATGGGCGAAGGCGATCCGGCCAAGGTGACCGGCACCCCCGGTGCCGTCCTGGCCTGGATCACCGGCCGCGGTGACGGGTCCACTTTGGACGGCGAAGTGCCACCGCTGCCGCATTGGCTCTAAGGAATCCGTAAGCCTTCGGGGGCTTTCCCCGGACGGCCGCCGGTGCTGTCCTTGACCGATGGACTACGACTTCAGCGGGCTCAAGGCCCTGTTCGTGAACTGCACCCTGAAGAGATCCCCGGAGAAGAGCAACACCGACGGCCTCATCGCGATCAGCCGCGACATCTTGGTCAAACACGGTGTCGAGGTCTCCGTGCTCCGGGCCGCGGACCACGACATCGCGACAGGCGTCTGGCCCGACATGACCGAGCACGGCGCCGCGTCCGACGCCTGGCCGGAGCTCTACCGGCAGGTGATGGAGGCGCAGATCCTGGTCCTCTGCGGGCCCATTTGGCTCGGTGACAACAGTTCGGTGATGAAACGTGTCATCGAGCGGCTCTACGCCTGTTCGTCACTGCTGAACGACGCCGGTCAGTACGCCTACTACGGCCGCGTCGGCGGCTGCCTGATCACCGGGAACGAAGATGGCATCAAGCACTGCGCGATGAACGTGCTCTACAGCCTGCAGCATCTGGGCTACACCATCCCGCCGCAGGCGGACGCGGGCTGGATCGGTGAGGCGGGTCCGGGTCCGTCCTATCTGGACGAGGGCTCAGGTGGGCCGGAGAACGATTTCACCAACCGGAACACCACCTTCATGACCTGGAATCTGCTGCATCTGGCCTCCATGCTGCACCGGGCGGGCGGTATTCCCGCGTACGGGAATCAGCGATCGGAATGGGACGCGGGCAGCCGCTTCGACTTCGAGAACCCCGAGTACCGCTGACTCGGCCGGGTGATCCTCGCAACCTCGCCATGGCCCGCACGTCTTCACAAGTATGAAGTTGGGGCGAAGGAACTTTCTCAAGCTCGCCGGCGCGACCGCGGTCGGGGCGGCCGCGACGGCGTGTTCCGCCGCACCTCCAGTGCAAGCGCCCACGTCGGCCCCCGGTGTGTCTCTGCCGCCGAGCACCAGTGTCGCGCCGCCGTCCGGTCCGCCGGACTGGGCCGCGTTGCGGAACAAGGTCTCCCTGCTCTTGCCGGGGGATTCCGGGTATGACAGCGCCAAACGTGTGTTCAATCCGGCTTTCGACGGGCTCAAACCCGCCGCGATAGCGAAATGCGCCAAACCGGAAGACGTGCAGGCCGCTGTCGAAGCGGCGGCGAAGCGAGTCCCGATAGCCGCTCGTAGCGGCGGCCACAGCTACGCCGGCTATTCGGTTCCCGACGGCGGCTTGATGATCGATCTCGGCGGAATGTCCTCAGTGGACGTTCAAGGAGAGCAGGTCGTGATCGGCGCGGGCGCGAAACTGAAGGACGTCTACGCCGAACTCGGTGGCGCTGGGCGTTGCCTGCCCGCGGGATCCTGCCCCAGCGTCGGGATCGCCGGGCTGACCCTCGGCGGCGGAATCGGTGTCCTCGCCCGAAAGTACGGACTCACCTGTGACCACTTGGTGTCCGCGCGGGTCGTCACGGCGGACGGGAAACTCCGCACGGCGTCGGCGGATTCCGAACCCGAGTTGTTCTGGGCGTTGCGTGGCGGTGGTGGCGGCAACTTCGGTGTCGTCACCTCGTTCACTTTCCGGACCGACCCGTCGCCTTCGGTCGTTTCGGTGTTCTCCCTGCGTTTCCCGGCGGGCAGCGCGAACGACGTCCTCGCCGAGTGGCAGCGCTGGCTGCCCGAAGCCCCGCCGGAGCTGTGGGCGAACGTGGTGTTGTCAGGCGGGTCTCCGGTCGGCGCGAGGATTTCCGGTTGCTATGTCGGTGACACCGCTTCGCTCGCCAAGGTGCTGGACAGGTTGACCGGCAAGGTCAACGGGACGCGGACGGTGAAGCAACTCGACTATCTCGGTGCCATGAAGTACTTCTCCGGTAGTGAGAGCCGGCAGTCCTTTGCGGCCTCGTCGCGAATCCTCGGCGAGCCGGCGGACCCCGCGAAACTGACGTCGATCCTGGACGGCAGGCGCGGCATGGACCTTCTGGTCGATGGCCTCGGCGGCGCCGTCGCCGACGTCGCGCCGGACGCCACCGCGTTCTGGCATCGGAAGGCGATCGGCAGTGTGCAGATCTACAGCCAGGTGGATGCCCGTAATCGTTCCGTGGCAACGGATTCCGTCGCGGAAGTGGTGACGGGCATCGGGTTGGGCGGGGGCTATGTCAATTACATCGACCCCGCCCTGCCCGACTGGATGACGGCCTACTACGGCGACAACGCCACCCGGCTCAAGCGGGTGGCGAAGACCTACGACCCGGACAAGGTGTTCGGGTTCGCGCAGGCCGTCACTCCGGCTTAAAGGTCGATGCCGGTGAAGACAGTGACCCGTTCTTCGGTGAGGTCGTGCATCGCGGCGAGAACACCTTCGCGGCCGACGCCCGATCCCTTGACGCCGCCGTAAGGCATCTGGTCGGCGCGGTAGGACGGGACATCGCCGATGATCACTCCGCCGACTTCGAGTTCTGTCGAGGCGTAGAAGGCGAGATGCACGTCGCGGGTGAACACCCCGGCCTGCAAGCCGTACGCGGATTCGTTGACCGACGCGAAAGCCTCGTCGACACCCTCCACAATGGACACTGCGAGTACCGGGCCGAAGATTTCCTCCGACCAGGCCTTTGTGGACGGTGGGACGTCGGTGAGCACGGTCGGCTCCACGGTCGCGCCGTCCCGTTTGCCGCCGGTGAGGATCTTCGCGCCCGCGGCGACGGCCTCGTCGATCCAGGCCACGATCCGCTCCGCGGCGGCTTCGTCGACGACCGGTCCCACATCGGTGTTCTTGTCGTACGGGTCGCCGGTTTGCTGCGACTGCACGGCTTCCACCAAGGCGGGCACGAATTCCTCGGCGACCTCGCGTTCGACGATGACCCGCTGCACGGCGATGCAGGACTGCCCGGCCTGGTAGTTGCCGAAGGTCGCGATGCGGTGCGCGGCGCCTTCGGGATCCGGCCAGTCCCGGAGCACGACGGCGGCCGCGTTACCGCCGAGTTCGAGCACGACGTGTTTGCGCGGCGCGGAGTCGGCGATCGACCACCCGACCGGACCCGATCCGGTGAACGACACGACCGGCAGGCGCGGGTCCGCGACCAGTGCGGAGGTCTCGTCGTTGCCGAGCGGCAGCACCGAGAACGCGCCTTCCGGCAGGTCCGTCTCGGCCAGGATCTCGCCGAGGATCAAGGCGGCCAGCGGCGTGCGCGGCGCGGGTTTGACGATGATCGGCGCACCGACCGCCAGCGACGGCGCGACCTTGTGCGCCACCAGGTTCAGCGGGAAGTTGAACGGCGCGATGCCCAGTACCGGGCCGCGCGGGACGCGGCGCGTGAGGGCCAGCCTGCCCTCGCCCGCAGGATCTGTGTCCAGGCGTTGGAGGTCGCCGCTGAACCGGCGGGCCTCTTCGGCGGCGATCCGGAACACCGACACCGCCCGCCGCACCTCGGCGTCGGCCCACTTGAGCGGCTTGCCGTTCTCGGCGGTGATGACCTCGGCGATCTCCTCGGCCCGGCCGGCGATCACCCGCGAAACGTGGTCGAGCGCCGCGGCGCGGCTGTGCGCCGAGGACCGGCGGAACTCCTTCGCGACACTCGCCGCCGCGCTCACCGCTCGTTCGACCTGCTCCGGACCGGGCACCGCGACGGTGGCGACTTCGCTCCCGTCATAAGGGTGGTGCACGGTGAGCGTCGAAGCGCCCTGCTCAGGGCGGCCGGCGATCCAGGCGGGACGCGGCTCGGGGGTGATCATGTCCATGGTTGACAAGGTATTCCAGTCAGGGCTTGACGAGCACCTTGAGCGCTTCGCGGTCCGCCATCGCGCGGTAACCGTCGGGCACCTCTTCCAGCCCGATGGTCCGGTCGAACACCTTGCCCGGCTGGTACTTGCCCTCGACGACGTCGTCGAGCAGTTCGGGGATGTAGTGGCGAGCCGGAGCGACCCCGCCGGTGACGGTGATGTTCCGTCGGAAGAGTGACGGGCCGATCGGGCCCTCGGCGTACTGCGGCAGTCCGACGCGGCTGACCGTGCCGCCGGGACGGACCGCGCCGACGCCCATCTCGAAGGCGGGCTTCGTGCCGACGCATTCGAGGACGGTGTGCGTGCCTTCGCCGTTCGTCAGCTCTCGAACCTTCTCGATGCCTTCGTTACCGCGCTCGGAGACGACGTCGGTGGCGCCGAACTCGCGGCCGAGGTCCGTGCGGGACTGGTGACGGCCCATCAGGAGAATGCGCTCGGCGCCGAGTCGCTTCGCGGCGAGGACCGCGGAGAGGCCGACGGCGCCGTCGCCGATGACGGTGACCGTGGTGCGCTCGTTCACGCCCGCCTTGACCGCGGCGTGGTGGCCGGTCGGGAACACGTCGGAGAGCGTGAGGAGCGAGGCGAGCAGGTCGTCGTCCTCGGTGTGCGGCAGTTTCACCAGGGTGCCGTCGGCCTGCGGGACGCGGACGGCCTCGCCCTGACCGGCGTCGACGCCCTTCGCGCCCCAGTGCCCGCCGTGCAGGCAGGAGGTGTGGAGGCCTTCGCGGCAGAACTGGCAGGTGTTGTCGGAGTAGACGAACGGCGCGACGACGAGGTCGCCGGTTTTGAGCGTGGTGACGTCGGCGCCGACGGCCTCGACGACGCCGAGGAATTCGTGACCGATCCGGACGCCGCGCTCGCGCGCGGGCATGCTGCCGTACGGCCAGAGGTCGCTGCCGCAGATGCACGCTCGGACTACGCGGAGGAGGGCGTCGGTGGGTTCGCTCAGCTTCGGGTCCGGGACGGTCTCGACGCGTACGTCGCCGGCGCCGTAGATGACAGTCGCTCGCAAGACGGGTCCTTTCCTGGGCTGGCCCCAGTATGGGCGCGTCGCGTTTAGCCCGCTAAACGCGATCTCGGACGGGGGATCGCGATTAGGGGGCGAAACGCGACGCGGGCCGGGACCTGCGTTTCGCGGGCTAATCGCGACGCGGGCCGGGACTTGCGTTTAGCCCCCTAATCGCGACGCGCGTGGAGGTCCCGCAGGAGGAGGACCTCGGCGCCGTGGTGGATGGCCTCCCGGTTGATGTGCAGGACGAGCGTCGCGAGCGGGTACTCGGCGTACGGGCCTTCGGCCTCGCCGCAGGGGCTTTCGAGGCCTTCGTCGGTCAGGTCGCGGACGCCGTCGCGCCAACGCGCGTACGCGTCGTCGAGCTGCTCCAGCGCTTCCTTGGCCGAAGCCGCGTAGGGGAAGGTCTGGTAGTCGACGGGCGGGCCGCCGAAATGCGACGCGGTCCGCATCGCGAAGACGCCGACGATGATGTGGGCGAGACGCCAGGCGATGGTCGTGACCGGCGGCGGCGACGGCTCCGGATACGCCCAGTCGATCATGAGCTTGCCCGTCTCGTCCGGCCGGATCGTCCAGCAGTCCTCGGCGGGTTCCCAGAAGTATTCGTCGTCGCCGAGGGTGTCCAGCCGGGGCCGGAGGTGCCGCGTCCAGTGCCAGTCGAGCTGTTCGGAGAGTTCCTTGCTCCAGTCGATGCCCATGCCTTCGGACGGTAGGCCGCGTCGCGGTCAGCCGCTGTCCTGAATCGTGAGGGGGTTGGCGGCGGGGTGACCGGGCCCACCTGGGACGATGGTGGGGAAGCGTACTGCTCTGATCTGGAGGTTTCAGGTGCCCAGTCCCACCGGTCCGGTACTCGTCGTGGACTTCGGGGCGCAGTACGCGCAACTGATCGCGCGCCGCGTGCGCGAGGCGCAGGTGTACTCCGAGGTCGTCCCGCACACCGCCACCGCCGAGGACATCCTCGCCAAGGATCCCGCCGCGATCATTCTTTCCGGCGGTCCTTCCAGCGTGTACGCGGAGAACGCCCCCGCTCTCGCCCCCGGCCTGGTCGACGCGGGTGTGCCGATCCTCGGGATCTGCTACGGCCACCAGGTCCTCGCGCAGGCTCTCGGCGGCACGGTCGAGCCGACCGGGATCCGCGAGTTCGGCCGCACCGAGGTCCGCGTCGCCGGTGAGGGCGGCGTCCTGCACGCCGGTCTCCCGAGCAGCCAGCCCGCGTGGATGAGCCACAACGACAGCGTCACCAAGGCCCCCGAAGGCGCCACCGTGACCGCGTCGAGCAACGGTGCCGCCGTCGCCGGGTTCGAAGACGTCGAGCGCCGCTTCGCCGGCGTCCAGTACCACCCCGAGGTGCACCACTCGCCGCACGGCCAGGAGGTGCTTCGCCGCTTCCTGCACGACATCGCGGGCATCAAGCCGCAGTGGACGACGTCGTCCATCGTCGACGACCAGGTCAAGCGCATCGCTGACCAGGTCGGCGACGGCCGCGCGATCTGCGGGCTCTCCGGCGGTGTCGACTCGGCCGTGGCCGCCGCGCTCGTCCAGCGCGCCATCGGTGACCGGCTGACCTGCGTGTTCGTCGACCACGGTCTGCTGCGTTCCGGTGAGCGCACCCAGGTCGAACGCGACTTCGTCGCCGCGACCGGGGTCAACCTGGTGACCGTCGACGCGCGTGAGCGGTTCCTCGACGCGCTGGCCGGGGTCACCGACCCCGAGGAGAAGCGCAAGATCATCGGCCGCGAGTTCATCCGCGTGTTCGAGCAGGCCGAACGTGACCTCAAAGCCGAGGGCGACTACAAGTTCCTGGTCCAGGGCACGCTGTACCCGGACGTCGTCGAATCCGGCGGCGGCGAGGGCGCGGCGAACATCAAGAGCCACCACAACGTCGGCGGGCTGCCCGACGACCTGCAGTTCGAGCTCGTCGAGCCGCTGCGCCTGCTGTTCAAGGACGAGGTGCGGCGCGTCGGGCTGGAGCTCGGGCTGCCGGAGACGATCGTGCAGCGGCAGCCGTTCCCGGGGCCGGGACTCGGCATCCGGATCATCGGCGCCGTCGACGCCGAGCGGCTCGAGACGCTGCGCGCGGCGGACGCCATCGCGCGCGAGGAACTCACCGCGGCCGGGCTGGACGGCGAGATCTGGCAGTGCCCGGTGGTGCTGCTGGCCGACGTCCGCAGCGTGGGTGTTCAGGGCGACGGGCGGACCTACGGGCACCCGATCGTGCTGCGGCCGGTGTCGTCCGAGGACGCGATGACCGCGGACTGGACGCGGCTGCCGTACGAGGTGCTGGAGAAGATCTCGACCCGCATCACCAACGAGGTCGCCGAGGTGAACCGGGTGGTCCTGGACGTCACGTCCAAGCCGCCGGGCACCATCGAGTGGGAGTGACCCGCCCCCGCTCCGACCTGCGTTTAGCCCGCTAATCGCGATCTGGCGCCGCCGCGCACCTTGGCGACCGGGATCGCGTTTAGCGGGCTAAACGCGATCCGGTGGCCCGGGCACCTGAGCGAGCCCGGAGCGACTTTAGCCCGCTAATCGCGATCCGGTGGGCGCCTGAGCAGGAGGGCGCCCGGATCGCGATTAGGGGGCTAAACGCAGGTCGGCCGGGGTGGGAGCAAGGCGAAGGCCCCGGCGAGGGGCCGGGGCCTTCGGAGTGGGGTGGAGCGTGAGCGCGGCCGCTAGCGGCGGCTCTTGCGCAGCGAAGCGGCGAGCAGCATGACGCCGACGAAGATCGCCCCGCCCGCCATGACCCATCGGAAGTCGAACCGCGGGAGCCACGAGGCGCCGTCCGAGAGGACGTAACCCGACACCAGCAGCGTCGCGATCCCGAAGATCAGGGTGATGGCGTCCACCCCGCGCTTCGCAGGCTGAGCCGCCTGGGTCTGCGTGCTGTCGTAGTCGTCGTAATCAGCCACGACGCACCTCCACGTTTCCGACACCGTTCTTGACCTTCAGAGTGATCTTCTGCCCGCTGTCTCCCGCCGAGGTGAAGTCGATCGCGTCCTCGCCGACCCCTGAGCGCGACTGGCCGAGGCAGTCGACGTCGCCCGCACCCGTCTCGCAGGAGACCTTCACTTCGGCACCCGCCGGCACGAGCACCGTCGAGTTGCCCGCCCCGCTGGAGACCTTCGTGGACACCGACGCTCCCGCCGGCAGCTTGGTCAAGTCGACGTCGATGTCACCCGCCGAACGGTGGTACTCCGGAAGCACCTCGGACACCTGACTCGGCGTGGCCCGCAGGTCCCCGAGACCGCCCTTCACCGAGATGTTCTCGAACGGGATAGTGGTCAGCGCCATCCCGACGATCGCCAGCGGCACCGCCAGCCCGATCAGCCCGCGACCACCCCGCACGAACGAACCGGCCACCAGCCCGATGCCGACCACACCCAGGGTGAGCCCGACGACGTGCTGCATGGTGAACCACGGTTCGCCGTCCAGGCCGAGGACGGTGCCGACACCGCCGACCAGCACGGCGAGCCCGAAGGTCGCGGCGCCGATCTTCGACTTGCGACCGCGAGGCGCCGGCGGCGCGGGAGGCGGCGGAGGAGTCTGCGGCGGCAGGCCGCCCGACGGCGAAGCGTTCGGCAGGTCCCAAGCGGACGGGTCGGCCGCGAGCGGGTCCCAGCCGCCCTCGGTCGCCGTCGAGGTGGCGGACGCGGACGCCGACGCCATCGAGAACGCGGCGGCGGGCTGAGCCGGCGTGGGCATCACAGGCCGGTTGAACTGTCCGCGATTGCGGTGCAGCAGGTACAGCGCGACAGCCATCAGCGCGAAGCCGATCAGCCCGGTGCCGTCCGCCATCCAGCCGCCGCTCAAGGTCCAGGTGAGACCGGGGAACAGCAGGATCAGCAGCAGCACCGCGAACGCGGGCGAGCTCGACGCGCGCCCCCGGCCGATCAGGCCCTCGAACGCGGAAACGGCGTCGCCCTCCTGCGGCAGGAACAACCAGCCCAGCAGATAGACGAAGACGCCGAACCCGCCGAACACGGTCGCGGCGACCAGCGCGACGCGGACCACGGTCGGGTCGATGCCGTACCGGTAGCCGATACCGGCGGCGACACCGGCGAACTTACGGCCGTGTACCGGGCGGACCGGCCTGCTCCGCCAGAAATCCTTGACCGTCTCTTCGAAGCCGGCCGCGGGGCCTCGCTTCGGAACGTGTGTCTCACTCCCACTCATGCCACAAAGAATGCGCCCCGACGACCCCTGCCACATCCGGGAACGTCCCTGAGGTTTCCCCCAGCGGGAAGAGTCAGGGGTTTCCCCGATGGATCAGTGCGGGACTCCGTGTGACCATGGAGAACGTGCAGGAATCCGCCCCGACCGACCTCGCCGACCAGGTGAAGCCGACCATCATCGAGCGCCCTCCGGTGCCCGTGCCCGGCAGCCTGTCCCCGGCACCGTTCGAGCCGCCCAAGATGTACCGCCGCCGCTCCGGCCGCGCCATCGCGGGTGTCGCCGGCGGCCTCGCCGACCACCTCGGCGTCAAGGTGCTCTGGGTCCGGACCGCGTTCGCGCTGCTGGCCGCGCTGAACGGCGCCGGTCTGCTCGCGTACGGCCTGCTCTGGGTGTTCGTCCAGCAGCAGTCCGGTGAGGTCGAGCCGGAGAAGTCCGCGCCCAAGGAGAAGCAGCAGGCTTTCGGCCTGATGGCGCTGGGTGTCGGCCTCGCCGTCGCCAGCGGAACGCTGACCGGACTGATCAGCGGCTGGGTCGCCATCCCGCTGGCGCTGGCGATGATCGGTGCGGCGGTCGTCTGGCGGGAGGCCGACGAGTCGCAGCGACGGCGCTGGCGGGTCAGCGCCAAGGGCGGCGTGGCCACGGCGTTCCTCGGCGGCGGGGGCTGGTCGGCCGCGATCCGCGTGGTCGCCGGTGTCGCGCTGGTGATGACCGGGATCGGCGTCGTCGTCCTGGAGAGCGGCAGCATCGACCAGGTCAAGTTCGCGCTGGTCGCCGTGATCGCGACGCTGATCGGGGTGGCCGTGCTGACCGTCCCGTTCTGGCTGCGTCTGGTCCGCGACCTGTCCGACGAGCGCACCGCCCGTATCCGCACCGACGAACGCGCGGAGATCGCCGCGCACCTGCACGACTCGGTGCTCCAGACTCTCGCGCTGATCCAGAAACAGTCGGAATCGCCACGGGAGGTCGCCAGGCTCGCGCGCGGGCAGGAACGCGAGCTGCGCGGCTGGCTGTACGGGCCTTCGGGGTACGGCAAGAGCAAGAAAACCGAGGAAGAGGCCGTCAGCGGACAGCTGTCCGAGGTGCTCGCGGCCGCGTGCGGCGAAGTCGAGGACGCGTTCGCGATCTCGGTGCAGCAGGTCGTCGTGGGGGAGGCGACGCTGAACGAGCCGCTGACCGCGCTGGTCCAGGCGGCGCGCGAAGCGATCGTCAACGCCGCGAAGCACGCGGGTGTCGACGAGGTCAGCGTGTACGCCGAGGTCGAGCCGACCGCGGTGACGGTTTTCGTGCGGGACAGGGGCAAGGGTTTCGACCCCGACGTCGTGCCGAGCGACCGGCACGGTCTCGCCGATTCCATCCGGGGGCGGATGGAACGGCACGGAGGGAAGCTGAAACTTCGTACCGCACCGGGTGAAGGAACCGAGGTCCAGCTGGAGATGCCGGTCAAGGCGGGGAAGGGCGCGGCGTGAGGTCGCTATGCTCATCGGACAGGGCGAGCGAGGGAGCATCGTGACGGAGAACCAGCAGACGCGGGAGCCGGTCAAGGTCTTCCTCGTCGACGACCACGCGCTCTTCCGGGCCGGCGTGCGCACCGAACTGGACTCGATCACCGAGGACGTCCGCGTGGTCGGCGAGGCGGGTTCGGTCGCCGAGGCGGTCGCGGGGATCGCCCGGACCAAACCGCAGGTCGTCCTGCTCGACGTGCACATGCCGGACGGCGGCGGCGCCGAGGTGCTGCGCCGGGTCCGGCCGGAACTGCCGGACGTCGTGTTCCTCGCGCTGTCGGTCTCCGACGCCGCGGAGGATGTGATCGCCGTGATCCGGGCCGGGGCGCGCGGCTACGTCACGAAGACGATCTCGTCGAAGGAACTCGTTCGCGCCGTCGTGCGGGTCTCGGACGGCGACGCGGTGTTCTCGCCGCGGCTGGCCGGGTTCGTGCTCGACGCGTTCGCCGACCGGCCGGGTTCCGCGCCGATCAGCGACCCGGATCTGGACCTGCTGACGCCGCGGGAACGCGACGTGCTGCGGCTGCTCGCGCGCGGCTACGCGTACAAGGAGATCGCGTCCGAGCTGTTCATCTCGGTGAAGACCGTCGAGACGCACGTGTCGAGCGTGCTGCGGAAGACGCAGCTTTCGAACCGGTACGAGCTTTCGCGGTGGGCTTCGGATCGGCGTCTCGTCTAGGTGGCACCGGTTCTCATCGGCCTGGTGGCCGTGTTCTTCCTGGGCATGGGGCTGCTCGGGCTCGTCGATCCGCGGCGGCTGATCCGGCCGTTCGGGATCACGCTGGACTCCGCGACGGCGCGGACCGAGGTGCGCGCGGTTTACGGCGGCTTCGGGGTGGCTGTCGCGGTGCTGCTCGCGTTCGCGGCTTTCGACGTCGGCGGGATCCAGCGTGGCGCCGCGATCGCCGTGGCCGTCGCGCTCGTCGGGATGGCCTTCGGGCGGTTGGTCGCGCGGTTCACGGAACGGCCCGAGGGGTTCTATCCGAGCTGGCTCTACTTCTGGGTCGAGCTGGTGATGGCCGCCCTGCTCGTCGTGTCCGCCCTCTGACGCGCGTCGACTTTAGCGGGCTAAACGCGATCCGGTCGGCCCCCAGGCCCCACCGCGTCGCGATTAGCCCGCGAAA
>NZ_NMQT01000146.1 GCF_002234405.1 Amycolatopsis thailandensis
CAACGCTCTTCCTAACGGGTAGGAGGAATGGCCAAGACAATCTGCCGACCAACTAACTTCTACTAACCAACCGTGTTACTCACTTCTTCTATTTAGTCATCCAGCGACCACCTATAGCTACCCTGTTTCCCTACACGACGCTCTTCCGGTCTCCCGTTGTTGGGGAGAGTTCCGGACGTTGAAAATTCGGAATCTACCCCTGTCACATCGTCTGCCACCAGGCGTCCGAGCGACGATGTAGGAATTGGGACGTTGAACGTCCCAATTCCTACATCGTCGCGCCCTGGCAGCCGCGGAACCACCACTCTCGCCCAGTCAGGCGTGGGTAGGTAAATACCGGTCCGGCGGCCGTGGGCATTCAGAGGACTCAGGGCGCTGCGTTGTGAAAGCCACTTTCGCAACCTTCAAAGTTGCGAAAGTGGCTTTCACAACCTCCTTGACCAGCGCAAAGGCGACTTTGCCGCGACCCTGACCCTGAAAGTAGGGAAGGAGGCCTTCACGGACTTCACCACCCGACCTGACACCGCCGACTTTCGGCCCGACATCCCGAATCCCCACTCACGAGACCGGCGCGGGACGCCTCTCCGACCACGGCGCCGCCTCCTCCAGCTGAGCGGCGAGCCGGATGAGGACGTCCTCGCGGTCTTGGGCGGCGACGAGCTGGACGCCGATCGGCAGTCCCTCGGCGTTCCAGTGCAGCGGCAGGGAGATCGCGGGCTGGCCGGTGATGTTGAACGGCGCCGTGAACGCCGCACCGGTAGCGATACCGGCGGCCAGTTCTTCGGGCGACTTCGCGTCCGGGGCGAGGTAGCCGAGTTCGGCGGGCGGCGCGGGCGTCGTGGGGGTGAGGAGGACGTCCAGTTCGTCCTCCCAGAGTGCCGCGACACCGCGGGCCCACCGCTGAGACGAGAGCGATCCGGCGAGCCATTGCGTGGCGGTGACCGACCGGCCCGCTTCGGCGAGCATCGCGTTCATCGGTTCCAGAACGGACGACGGCAGCTGCTCGCCGAGTCGCTCGGACCAGGCGTCGAGTTCCCAGGTGACGACCGCGGCGAGCAGCGCGGGCATGGTGTCGAACATCCCCGGCGCGTCCAGGGCGGCGGCCGCGGTGGGGGCGACCTGGTGGCCGAGGGACTCGAGCAGGCGGGCGGTCCGTTCGACGGCGGCGACGCTGTCGAAGTGCGCGGTTTCGCAGGTACCCGGGGAGGTGATCCGGAACCCGATCCGCAGGGAGCCGGGGTCCGCGCCGACCTCTGTCCGATAGGGACGGTCCGGAGGCGCGGCGCTGTAGGGATCTCCCGGCGCGGCGCCCGCGGTGACGTCGAGGATCGCCGCCGTGTCCCGGACCGACCGGGTCAGGACGTGTTCGTGGGTGACCTGGCCCCAGTATTCGCCGAACTCCGGGCCGAGGCTGGTCCGCGCGCGGCTCGGCTTCAGCCCGACCAGCCCGCAGGCCGACGCCGGGATGCGGATCGAGCCCGCCATGTCGTTGCCGTGCGCGACGGGGACCATGCCCGAAGCCACCGCGGCGGCCGACCCTCCGCTCGATCCGCCCGGCGACCGCGCCGGATTCCACGGATTCCGCGTCGGGCCGTGCAGGAGCGGTTCGGTGGTGATGCTGGTCGCCAGTTCGGGCGTGTTCGTCCGGCCGCAGAACAGGAAACCCGCGGCCCGCAGGCGCGCGGCCAGATACGAATCCGACGGTGCGCGCCAGTCCCGCTCCCGCAGGACGCGCATGCCGCCATGCACCGGGTCGCCCGCGGTGTGGCAGAGGAAGTCCTTCAGCAGCATCGGCACGCCGTGGAACGGCCCCTCCCCGCGCGCCGTCACCGCCTCCCGCCGAGCCTGGTCGAATCGGGTGCCGACCACGGCGTTGAGCTCGACGTCGAGCTTCTCGATCCGCGCGATCGCCGCGTCGAGCAGCTCCAGCGGTGACGCCTGCCCTGTCCGGACCAGCTCCGCCTGAGCCGTCGCGTCCAACCAGGTGAATTCATCGCCAGCCATGCGGCCATTGTCGATCATCCGCGACCGGGCTCCCGGCGATTCCCGTCGATCAGGGCGGTTCGTGCAACGGATCATGCCCCTTCGGTTCCTCGCCGCCCGGACAGCCAACTAAGCTTCGGGCCGATGGAGCGGGAGGGCCGATGACGGACGCGGACGGGCAGAGCCCGCGGGAACGCTACCGCGACCAGGTGCGCGCGGAGATCAAACAGCACGCGTGGGAGCAGATCGCCGCCGCCGGGGTCCCCGCGCTGTCGCTCAACGCGATCGCCAAACAGGTCGGGATGAGCGGCCCCGCCCTGTACCGGTACTTCGCCAGCCGCGACGACCTCATCACCGCGCTCATCCGCGACGCCTATCGCAGCCTCGCCGACACCGTCCGGGCGGCGTTCGAAGCGGGCGCCGACCTGGCCGGGCTCGCCGTGACGATCCGGGACTGGGCCCGGAGCGATCCGCAGCGCTACTTCCTCATCTACGGCACGCCCGTCCCCGGCTACCACGCGCCCGACGACACCACCGCCATCTCGCGCGAAGTCATGGCTGTCCTGCTCGACGCCTGCCGCGCGATCACCTCGGACAGGCCGGAAACCCCGTTCGACAGGCATCTCGACGGCCACCGGGACTG
This sequence comes from Amycolatopsis thailandensis, assembly GCF_002234405.1. GTDB lineage: Bacteria > Actinomycetota > Actinomycetes > Mycobacteriales > Pseudonocardiaceae > Amycolatopsis > Amycolatopsis thailandensis. The sequence continues at coordinate 2,627 of NZ_NMQT01000146.1, forward strand.
GGCGGGCGACGATCCGGCCCCGTCCGCGACCCTGCATCGCGCGCTCGCTTTCTGGACGCGTCTGCACGGTGTGCTGTCGCTCGAACTCGCCGGCCACTTCACCGGGATGAAGTTCGACCCCGATCTGCTGATCTCGGACGAACTGGACGATCTCACCACGCGCTGACCAGCGTCCCCCGAGCCAGATCGGCTCCGCACTGAACCTTTCCCGTACTTCGGGCGTCTTGCCCTGTGTGTTGCCGCCATCCGTGGGAGACGAAGCCCTCACGGTTGACATGCAACGTTGTAACGTTATAGCTTCTAAGTAGTGCGATAAGTATTCACGCCACCCGTTTCCGGGTTTCCGAACGCTTCGGATAGGGACTTCGATGTTGATTCAAGGGGAGAAGACCGCCAGGAGAACCGACCGCGTCAGAGTCGCCGTGCATGCCCCGGATCTCCTGGCCGGACTCGGCACGACGAGCATTCTCGGCGCCGACGAACGGCTCGACGTGCTCGACGACACCGACCTGGGGCCCGCCGAAGTGATCGTGACTGTCGGGGATTCGATCGGCGACGGGGTTTTCGCGTTCCTGCGCCAGGTCCGCGCCGCGTCGGCCCTCGCGTCGCCGCCGAGATGCGTGATCGTCACCGACCATTTCCCGGTCCAGGTCCTGATGACGGCGATCGAATGCGGCATGGCCGCGCTGCTGCCGCGGCGCGACCTGGACAGCGAACATCTGGTGCGGACGATTCTCGCGGTCAGCCAGGGCGCCGGCGCCCTGCCGCCGCGGTTGCAGGGAAGCCTGCTCTCCCAGCTCGAACGGATACAGGAAGATCTGCTGGTACCCAACGGGCTCGCGCTTTCCGGCCTGTCCGACCGCGAACGGGAAGTCCTCCGCCTGCTGGCCGACGGCCACGGCACGGAGGACATCGCGGCCAAACTCGCTTATTCGGAGAGCACGGTGAAGAACGTCCTCCATCGGGTGATGTCGCGCTACGGCCTGCACAACCGCACGCACGCGGTCGCCTTCGCCCTGCGCACGGGATCGATCTGAGGAGTTCGTCCAGAGTGGACGAGAGAAGGGGGCTTTTCCTCGCCCCCTTCAACTTATAGCGGACACCGGGGCTTGCGGCAAGACCCGGGTCATCCCGCAGAATTGCGCGCCGAAGGCCGGAAGCTGCGGAAACGGGAGTCGCGAAGTGCGTGTTTTGCTGACGACGTGGGGATCTCGCGGGGATGTCGAACCCTTGGTGGGGCTCGCGAAAGAATTACGGGAACTCGGCGCGGAGGCGGTGGTGGCCGCGCCACCGGACGAAGAGTTCGTGACCTTGCTGGAGCGGGCCGGTGTGCCGCTGGTGCCACTCGGCCCGACGGTGCACTCGGTGGTCGCCGGACCGAAGCCACCGACAGGGGAAGACGCGCTGAAACTCGCGCCCGCGCTGGTCGCCGCCCGATTCGAGACGCTCTCCGCCGCGGCGGAGGACTGCGACGTCATCCTGGCGACCGGGCTACTGCCCGCCGGCGCGCGGGACGTGGCCGAGAAGCGGGGAATTCCTTACGTGTACGCGTGTTTCCACATTTTCGGGCTGCCGTCGCGGCATTTCGCCCCGGGCCTGCGGCCGGGCACGCCGTCTCCGGAGGGCGAGACGGACAACCGGGTGCTGTGGCAGCAGGACGCCCAACGGGTGAACGCGTTGTACGGCGGCGCGCTCGACGAGCACCGTGCGGCCATCGGGCTGCCGCCGGTGGACAACGTCCGCGACCACGTCTTCACCGGCTCGCCGTGGCTGGCCGCCGACCCCGTTTTGTGCCCGTCGGAGGGGATGACGGACCTCGACATCGTCCAAACGGGAGCGTGGATCCAGCCCGACGACCGCCCCTTGCCGGACGACCTCGAAAAGTTCCTGGAGGCCGGTGAGCCGCCGGTGTACGTCGGCTTCGGCAGCATGGCCGCGTACGCGCCGAAGGACATCGCCCGGGTGGCCATCGAGGCACTGCGGACGCTGGGGCGGCGGATCCTGCTCGCGCGTGGCTGGGCCGGACTGGCCTCGATCGACGACGCGGACGATTGTTTCGTCGTCGGCGAGGTCAATCAGCAAGCACTCTTCCGCCGTGTGGCCGCCGTCGTGCACCACGGCGGCGCGGGGACCACGACGACGGCCTCGCGGGCGGGCGCGCCCCAGGTGGTCGTCCCCCGGATCGCGGACCAGCCGTATTGGGCCTCGCGGGTGGCGGAGCTGGGAATCGGTGTGGCGCACCAGGATCCGACGCCGACCGTCGAGTCGCTGTCGGCCGCGCTGACGACGGTCCTGTCCCCGGAAACGCGGTCTCGGGCGAAGGCCGTGGCGGATACGATCCGGACCGATGGGGCGGCGGTGGCGGCGAAGCTCCTGGTGGAGACGGCCAAGGCTTAGCCGGAAGTCCGTGAAGGCCTCCTTCCCTACCTTCAGGGTAGGGAAGGAGGCCTTCACGGACTTCGTGATCGCCACGCTTGCCCCAGCCGCACCAGCAGTCACAGCGATAGCGCGCGAAGGCCCCTATCCCCCGGCTAGCCGAGGAAACTCTCCCTTCGCGGCGGCTCAAGTACATGAAGGCCCCCTTCCTTGCGC
>NZ_NMQT01000147.1 GCF_002234405.1 Amycolatopsis thailandensis
ACCTGGTGGGCCAGGAGGCCCCGGTGGGCCAGGCGGCCCCGGCGGTCCTCCGTCCGGTGGCCCCGGTCCGCAGTCCGGCCCTCCGCCCGCTCCGGCGGCACGGATCGCGGCGCCCACGCGGCGCCGGACCGGCGGGATCAACCTCGGCCCGCTGCCCGTGGCGAACCTGGTCGTGCTCGAACTCGGGCTCGCGATCGGCCTCGTCCTGCTCGCGATCGACATGAAGCTGAAGTGGATCGCGATCGGCGTACTCGGCTTCGCGATCATCGTCGCGTTCCTGCGCTGGGGCGGCCGCTGGTTCACCCAATGGGCCGGCCTCACGCTGCGGTACACGTTCCGTTCGCATGATCGCGTGGCGAATCCGCTTCCGCCGAGCAGCATCGAAACGCTCGCCGCCGAAGAGGACGCCGTCACCGGCCCCGACGACGCCCGGGTGAACCTGCTCCGGCTCGCCGTTCCCGATCTCGTCGTCGCGCACGGTGTGGACCACGAACGCCAGCAGGTCGGCCTCGCGTGGAATGACGGGACGTGGACCGCGGTCCTGCTCGTCGAGCCCGCGCCCGCGCTGATCACCCAGGCCGGTGGCGCGCCGAGCCTGCCGCTGTCCGCGCTCGCCCCGTGCCTCGAGGACCGCGGTGTGGTCCTCGACTCGATCCAGATGATCTGGCACTGCTACCCGGGCAGCGCCGCGCTTCCGTCGGACTCACCGGCGCTCAGCTCGTACATGGAGGTGCTCGGCCCGCTCCCCGCGGCCGCGCGCCGGACGACCTGGGTCGCCATCCGGCTCGACCCGCGCCGGTGCCCGGCCGCCATCCGCGAACGTGGCGGCGGCGTCGTCGGTGCGCATCGAGCGCTGATCGGCGCGTTGTCGCGGGTCCGCAACGCCTTGGAGTCGCAGGGCGTGCCGACCCGGCCGCTCGATCCGGACGAGCTGCTGCGGTCCAGCATTTCGGCCGCGGAACTCACCGCGGTCGCCGGTTCGCCCGCGAAAGTCGGTCTGCAGGAGCGCTGGACCGGCGTCACCGCGGCGGGCATCGGGCACGCGAGCTACGCGATCACCAGCTGGCCGAAGGGCAAGATCAGCGGCAGCCTGAACGCGCTGACCAGTGTCCGCGCGCTGTCGGCGACGGTGGCGATGTCGATCTCCCCGTCCGCGGACGAGGGCAAGATCGGCCTGCGGGGAATCGTTCGCCTGAGCGCGCGGAACCCGCGTGAACTGGACGCCGCCGACCAGCGGCTGCAAAGCGTCTCGGACAAGCTGGGGGTGGCGCTGACGCCGTTGCGGGGCATGCAGATCTCCGGGTTCTCCGCGACCTTGCCGATCGGAGGCACCGCATGAGCACCCGTATGCGCGACGCCGGCCAGAGCGCCGGTGTCGCCCCGGAATTCACCGTCGACCCGGCGATGCTCGACGCGATCAGCCCGTCCGGCGACCGGGGCGGGATCGTCCTCGGCTCCGGGCTCAAGGGTGAGCCGCTGACGATCTCCGCGCTGCGCTCGACGCCGACCCGGATCGTGCTGGTGGGTGGCCTGTACCTGGCTCGCCAGGTCGCGCTGCGGGCGATGGCTGTCGGGGCGTGGGTCGTCGTGGCGACCGGTCGCCCGGCCGCGTGGCAGGTTCTCCCGCAGGCAGCGGGAAATCAGCCCAACGGCAGGCCTTCGCCACTGGTGCAGATCCGGCGGCTGTCGCCGGTGGATCTCCCGCGCCCGTCCGAGGACGCGCCGCTGCTGGTGGTGACCGACGGCGGCCCGACGCCGCAGGACCTGTTCCCGCCGCGTTCGCCGTGGCAGACGACGGTCTACGTGCTGCCGTACCTGCACCCGCAGGCCGGGGCGACCGCGAACGCGGCCGACCTAGTGCTGATGCAGCGGCTCCCGCCGGGGCAGGCCGAACTTGCCGCGCGGATCTGGCGGCTCCCGCCGCAGATGATGAAGCAGCTCACGACGTTGAAGGACGACCAGGTCGTCGCTTTGGGCCGGAACCTCTGGCGCCCGCTTCGCCTGGTCACCACGGCGAAAGAGCAACAGCTCCTGGGCCCGGTACGCCGCGGCGACTAACCCGGCCGCGTCGACTTTAGCGGGCTAATCGTGCTCTGCGGGGGCATTGTCCACATCGGACAGTGCCCCCGTTTTGCGTCCGGCCCCGCGTCGCGATTAGGGGGCTAAAGTCGACCTGGCGCGGGGAGCGGGGCTGGGGTTTGGGTGTCAAGGGGCAATCGCGCGGGCTGTGGATAGGCCGGGGGTTGTGGATAAGTAGGCCCTGAGAGGCCGGTGATCGCCTGGTGATGTCGGTCTTGTCGATCACTGTGTCGGCATGACCAAGCCTCTCGATTCATCCCATCTCCCCGACGTCTTCCGCGGCTCGGTCGCGCGCAAGGCAGGCCTCATCACGGCCAGCCAGCTGCGTGGTTCCAGCGTCCGAAGGCTGTTCCAGGACGTCTACACGCGCGCTGACGTGGAGGTCACACACGAGCTGCGTTGTCGTGGCGCGGCGCTGCTCGCGCCTCCGGAAGCCGTATTGACCGGGCGCTCGGCCGCGACCGTCCAAGGCGTCGAGCTGGCCAGGCCCAATGATCCGGTCGAGATGGTCGTACCGGAGAAACAACGCTTCGGCCCGATAGTCGGCATCAAGGTTCGGCGCACCGAGATAAAACCCGAGGAATCGAAGCCGTGGAATGGCATTCGTATCGCGCGTAAGACCCGGATCGCGCTGGATCTGCTGCTCCGGCTTTCTCCTCGCAAATCAGGATGGGTGCGACGGCTCCGCATCGGCGTCCCGGATCTGGACCAGTTCATGCGAGCCGAGAGACTGACCGATCTGCATCTCAACAGCGAGTTCTACGGGCGCCGCAATCGAGGAATCCGCTTGGCCAGACACGCCTTACGGCTGTCCGATCCACGCGCGGAATCGCCGCCGGAATCGGAAGTCCGCATCGTGCTGGCCGCCGGCGGAATCGCGGCGACACCTCAGGTCGAGATCTTCTCCCGCTCAGGCGGCTTCATCGCCCGTATCGACCTTGGAGACAAGGAGTACAAGGTCGCCATCGAATACGACGGCCGATGGCACAACACAGCAGAACAACGCGCCCACGATCGCAAACGCCGAAGACGCGCGGAAGCCGAGGGCTGGCGCTTCGTCATCGTCACCGCGGAGGATCTAGCGAACGACTTCAAAGGCATCGTCGAGGCCGTCTGGCGTGCCCGACGCGGCGCGTTTAGCCCGCTAACTGTGCCGCGGCCGGGTCAGGAGGGGGTGCGCATGGCGCGCGTTTGATCGACACGTGCCGCGAGTTCGGTGTCCGGCGGGTACTCGACTGCCATCAGCGTCAGGCCGTGTGCGGGAGCGACAGCGCTGTCCCGTGTCCGGCTCTCCAGAACGCCACCGGGCCAATCCGAGGATCGACGGCCGTCACCGACCAAGAGCAGGGCCCCCACGAGGCTGCGCACCATCGAGTGGCAGAACGCGTCAGCGGAGACGTCGACCTCGACAGCGTGCGGTCCGGTCCGCCTCCAGACGAGCTTCTGAAGCTCGCGGATAGTCGTCCCGCCTTCGCGCTGCTTACAGAAGGCCGCGAAGTCCTGAAGTCCCAAGAGAGACTCCGACGCCTCGTTCATCGCGTCGATCGAGAGCGGCCGCCCCCAGGCCAGGGTGTCGTGGCGCCTCAACGGATCCACACCCCACGGCGCGTCCGAAACGCGGTAGCGATAGTGACGCCGCACGGCCGAGAACCGCGCGTCGAACCCGGGCGCTGCCACCCGTGCGTCCAGCACCCGTACATCGCCCGGCAGGTACCGATTCCAGCGATGGCGCATCCGCCCCAGGTCAGGGATGCCCTGCTCGTCCAGTTCCAGACGGCCGGATCGCGTTTTGCCCGCTAAAGGCGACGCGTCGACGTGGACCACCTGGCCGGCGGCGTGCACACCGGCATCGGTGCGGCCAGCGACGACGACGGACTTCGGGACAGAGGCTCCCGGAGGCTGCTTCGCGAGCGCCTCTTCGAGGACCCCCTGCACCGTGCGCCGTCCGGGCTGCCGCGCCCAGCCGGAGAAATCGGTGCCGTCGTAGGAAACATCCAGGCGCAGACGAACGAGCCCGCCCTCCGCAGTGGGAGTGGCGGGCTCGTCCGGGGTGTTCGGTGCCGTCAGGACGTCAGTCCTTCTTGCTGTCCGCGTCCGCGGCGGGGGCCTCAGCGGCCTCGTCGGCGGCGGGAGCCTCGGTGGTCTCCGGAGCCTCGGTGGCGGCCGTGTCGGCAGCCTCAGGGGCGTCGGTGGTCTCCTCGGCGGCCGGGGCGGCAGCCTTCGGCTCGTCCTTGGCGAACTTCGTCTTGCGCGCGGCCTCGGCCTCGGCGGTGACGGTCTTCTCGGCCACCAGCTCGATGACGGCCATGGGGGCGTTGTCGCCCTTGCGCGCCATCGTCTTGGTGATCCGGGTGTAGCCACCCGGACGCTCCGCGAAGAACGGACCGATCTCGGCGATCAGCTTGTGCACGACGTCCTTGTCGCGCACGATGCGCTGGATCTGACGACGGTTGTGCAGGTCGCCCCGCTTCGCCTTCGTGATCAGCTTCTCGGCCAGCGGGCGCACCCGCCGGGCCTTCGCCTCGGTCGTCGTGATCTTGCCGTGCTCGAACAGCTGGGTGGCCAGGTTGGCCAGGATCAGCCGCTCGTGCGCGGGCGACCCGCCGAGACGGGGTCCCTTTGTGGGGGTGGGCATCGGTTCTCCTCGTTCAGCTCACAGCTGGAGGCCGGGGCTCCCCCACCCCTACCGGTGAGGGAGCCGTAGCTGGCCTTACAGCTGCTCCGTCTCTGCGTAGTCCTGGCCATCGTCGTGGCCGTTGTCCGAAATTCCGTCCGTGATGCTGTCGACGCCCTCGGACCAGCCTTCACCGTCGTAGCTGGCCGCGGCCGCGGTCGGGTCGAACCCGGGCGGGCTGTCCTTCAGCGCGAGGCCGAGACCGACGAGCTTGAGCTTGACCTCGTCGATCGACTTCGCACCGAAGTTGCGGATGTCCAGCAGGTCGGCCTCGCTGCGCGAGACCAGTTCGCCGACGGTGTGGATGCCCTCGCGCTTGAGGCAGTTGTACGACCGGACGGTGAGGTCCAGGTCCTCGATCGGCATCGCGTAGGCGGCGATGGTGTCCGCCTCCTGCGGCGACGGGCCGATCTCGATGCCTTCGGCGTCGACGTTCAGCTCGCGCGCGAGACCGAACAGTTCCACCAGCGTCTTACCGGCCGACGCGACAGCGTCCCTCGGCGTGATCGACGGCTTCGTCTCCACGTCCAGGATCAGCTTGTCGAAGTCGGTGCGCTGCTCGACACGGGTCGCCTCGACCTTGTAGGTCACCTTCAGCACCGGGGAGTAGATGGAGTCGACCGGGATCCGGCCGATCTCCGCGCCCGCCTGCTTGTTCTGCAGGGCCGGAACGTAACCGCGGCCGCGCTCGACGACGAGCTCGATCTCGAGCTTGCCCTTGCCGTTCAGCGACGCGATGTGCAGATCCGGGTTGTGCACGGTGACACCGGCCGGGGGCACGATGTCGGCAGCGGTGACCTCACCGGGGCCCTGCTTACGCAGGTACATGGTGACCGGCTCGTCCTCTTCCGAGGACACCACGAGCTCCTTGAGGTTCAGGATGATGTCGGTGACGTCTTCCTTCACCCCGGGGACGGTGGTGAACTCGTGCAGCACGCCGTCGATGCGGATGCTCGTCACGGCCGCGCCCGGAATGGACGACAGCAGCGTGCGCCGCAGCGAGTTGCCGAGCGTGTAGCCGAAGCCGGGCTCCAGCGGTTCGATGGTGAACCGGGAGCGGGTCTCGTTGACCGTCTCTTCGCCGAGAGCCGGTCGCTGGGAAATCAGCATCTTTCCTAATTCCTTTCCAAACGGCGCCCGCCATATGACACCGAAAGGGATGGCGACGCGACGGCGCATTCTGAGCGCCGCCGCGCGAACCCACACCGGGCCGGGGAGACCCCGGCCCGGTGATGGATCACTTCGAGTAGAGCTCGACGATCAGCTGTTCCTGGACCGGAACATCGATCTGAGCGCGCTCCGGGAGCTGGTGGACCAGCACACGGAGGTTGGACGGAACAACCTGGAGCCACGCGGGAACGGGACGCTCGCCGAACGACTCCTTGGCAGCGACGAAGGGCAGCATCGCGAACGACTTCGGCCGCACGTCGATGATGTCCCACTTCGTGACCTGGTAGGACGGGACGTTGACCTTGACGCCATTGACCACGAAGTGGCCGTGGCTCACCAGCTGACGCGCCTGACGGCGGGTGCGGGCGATGCCGGCGCGGTAGATCACGTTGTCCAGACGGGACTCGAGGATCTGCAGCAGGTTCTCACCGGTCTTGCCCGGACGCCGGACGGCTTCCTTGTAGTACCGGACGAACTGACGCTCGAGAACGCCGTAGGTGTAGCGAGCCTTCTGCTTCTCCTGCGACTGCAGGAGGTACTCGGACTCCTTGATGCGCCCGCGGCCGTGCTGGCCCGGCGGGTAGGGGCGACGCTCGAAAGCCTGGTCGCCGCCGATGAGGTCAACCTTGAGGCGACGCGAAATACGCGTCGCGGGGCCGGTGTAACGAGCCATTTCTTCTTACTCCTCCCCGTTCCTCAGACCCGGCGCCGCTTGGGCGGGCGGCAGCCGTTGTGAGGCTGCGGGGTCACGTCCTGGATGGTGCCGACCTCGAGGCCGGCCGCCTGCAGCGAGCGGATCGCCGTCTCGCGGCCCGAACCCGGGCCCTTCACGAAAACGTCGACCTTCTTCATGCCGTGTTCGGCAGCCTTGCGGGCGGCGTTCTCGGCGGCCATCTGCGCGGCGAACGGGGTGGACTTACGCGAGCCCTTGAAGCCCACGTGACCACTCGACGCCCACGCGATCACGGCACCGGTCGGGTCCGTGATCGAGACGATGGTGTTGTTGAAGGTGCTCTTGATGTGCGCGTGACCGTGCGCGACATTCTTCTTTTCCTTACGGCGGACCTTCTTGGCCCCCGCCGCAGTACGAGACTTCGGTGGCATGTTCTGAGGGTTCTCCTGTTAGCGCGCGTTCTCTTGGTGAGCGGCGACCGCTTCGGCCTGTCCGCGCCGGATGATCGAACCGGCGTCGGTGTACAGGTTGCGGAGCGCCATCGGGCGGGCGTAGAGCGCCTTGGGCGAGACACAAGCCGAGCCGCGGCGGTGAACGCCGCCCATGCGCACGACCTTCTTGCCCTGGACGCTCACTTCTTGCCAGCCTTCTTCTTGCCGGCGACCGTCTTCTTCGGACCCTTGCGGGTGCGTGCGTTGGTCTTGGTGCGCTGACCACGGACGGGAAGTCCGCGACGCCAGCGAAGGCCCTCGTAGCACCCGATCTCGATCTTCCGACGGATGTCGGCGTTCACCTCACGGCGAAGGTCACCCTCGACCTTGAAGTTCTCCTCGATGTAGACCCGCAGCTTGGCGAGGTCGTCATCGCTCAGATCCTTGACGCGAGTGTCCGCGTTGAGCTCGGCAGCCGCGATGAGCTGCTTCGAGCGGGTACGGCCGATGCCGTAGATGTAGGTCAGCGCGATCTCCAACCGCTTTTCGCGGGGGAGGTCTACGCCAGCGAGTCGTGCCATTGGCGTTGATGCTCCTTCATAGAATTCATCTCCAGGTCTGCTCCCCGTCCGGTCCCGGGACCGACTCGCCTGTCGTGCCCTTGGCTTGCGCTTCGGGTGTCCCGGCCCCGGCCTGAAGTCCGGGGGTGAACCGGGCCGTTCGCACGGCCCGGCAGGTGCGGGGAGATTGTGTAGCCGTCAATCCACTCTGTACGAGTGCGAGTGATCAGCCCTGCCGCTGCTTGTGCCGCAGGTTCTCGCAGATCACCATGATCCGGCCGTGACGGCGGATCACCTTGCACTTGTCGCAGATCTTCTTGACGCTCGGCTGAACCTTCACGTCTCCTGCTCTCCTGCTTGTGCTAACTCGTCGTGATCACTTGTAGCGGTAGACGATGCGACCACGAGACAAGTCGTAGGGCGAGAGCTCCACGACAACCCTGTCCTCGGGCAGGATGCGGATGTAGTGCTGCCGCATCTTGCCGCTGATGTGTGCAAGGACCTTGTGGCCGTTCTCCAACTCGACGCGGAACATCGCGTTGGGGAGCGGCTCGACTACGCGGCCTTCGACCTCGATGGCCCCGTCTTTCTTGCCCATGTCCTCCGCATTTCCTGTCGCTACACTGTGTGATCAGTCAAAGCTTGAGTGCTTGGCTGGGTGGTGCTTCGGCACACTCCTCCCCGGGTCCAATGTCCGTTCGCGAGAATTCACGAGCGCGCAGGATCCGGGCGCGATGAGTACACCGACTTGACAGTGTACGCAACCCGTGTCGTGAGCCCCAAACGGGGGGTGACTGTGTTAGGTGACCCCTTAGCCCGCTGGAAGCGACCTCCACCATCGTACGCCTCCGCCGACCTGCGTTTAGCGGGCTAAACGCGCTCTGCCGGGCGGGGGCCCTGGTGCACTCGGCGGGCGGGGTGCGCCCAATGGGGGCAGCGGGCGGGGGTCTCATCGGCGGGCCCGGGCACTGCACCGACCGGCCGACGGACTTGCGTTTAGCGGGCTAATCGCGCTCCCCGGCGCGTTCGCCTTTAGCGGGCTAAACGCGCTCCGGCGATCGCGATTAGGGGGCTAAACGCAGGTCCGGGCGCACTTGCGTTTAGCGGGCTAAACGCGATCCGGGGGAGGCGAGAGGGTCAGGAGTCTTCGGGGGCGGTCAGGACCCACGGGCCGTCATCGGTGATGGCGACTGTGTGCTCCCAGTGCGCGGCGCGCGAGCCGTCCGCGGTCACGACGGTCCACCCGTCCTCGAGCTCGACGGTCTCGCCACCGCCACCGGTCAGCATGGGCTCGATCGCGAGCGCCATCCCGGTCTTGAGCCGCGGGCCCTTGCCGGGCTTCCCGAGGTTCGGCAGGAACGGGTCCATGTGCATCTGGCGCCCGATCCCGTGGCCGCCGTATTCGACGATCATCCCGTATTCGACGCCGTCGTCCTGGCCGGCCTTCTCGGCCGCGGTCTGCACGGCGTACGAGATGTCCGTGAGCCGCCCACCGGACGACACCGCGGCGATCCCCGCCCACATGGCGGCCTCGGTGGCCGCGGAAAGCGCGAGATCGGCCTTCGACACCTCGCCGATCGCGAGGGTGACCGCGGAATCGCCGTGCCAGCCGTCGAGGATCGCGCCGCAGTCGACGGAGATGATGTCGCCGTCGTTCAGGACCTGCGTCTTCGACGGGATGCCGTGGACGATCTGCTCGTTCACCGAAGCGCAGATCGACGCCGGGAAGCCGTGGTATCCCTTGAACGAGGGCACCGCGCCGGCGTCGCGGATCGTCTGCTCGGCGAGTTCGTCGAGGTCGGCCGTGGTGACACCCGGCTTGGCGATCTCGCGCACCGCGGTGAGGGTGCGCCAGACGACCAGGCCCGCGGCCCGCATCGCCTGGAGCTCACCCGGCGTCTTGATTTCGATCATGCGCCCACGACGAAGCCGTTGCAGTACACGCAGTCCTCCGAGGTTCACGTGCGGTCGCGCAGCGCTTCCAGCACGCGGGCGGAGATCTCGTCGACCGAGCCGACGCCGTCGACCGTGACCAGGATGTCCGCGTAGTACTCGAGCAGCGGAGCCGTCTCGGACACGTAGATCTGCTGGCGACGACGGATGACCTCTTCGGTGTCGTCCGAGCGGCCGCGGGACAGCAGCCGCTCGACGACGACGTCTTCCGAGACCTGGAGCTGGATGACCGCGTTCAGCTCGGTGTCGACCTCGCCGAGGATCTCACCGAGGACGTCGGCCTGCTTGGTGTTCCGGGGGAACCCGTCCAGCAGGAAGCCGACCTTGGCGTCGGGTTCGGCGAGGCGCTCACGCACCATCTCGTTCGTGACCGAGTCGGGCACGAGTTCGCCGGAGTCCAGGTAGCGCTTGGCTTCCTGGCCCAGCGGCGTCTGCTCGCCCACGTGGGCGCGGAACAGGTCGCCGGTCGAGATGTGCGGGATCCGGAGCTTCTCCGACAGTGCTACCGCCTGAGTACCTTTGCCCGCGCCAGGAGGGCCAACGAGAACCAGGCGCGTCACTTCAAGAACCCTTCGTAGTTACGTTGCATCAGCTGGCTTTCGATCTGCTTCACGGTGTCGAGACCGACACCGACCATGATCAGCACAGCCGTGCCACCGAACGGGAAGTTCTGGTTGTTCCCGCTGCCGGTGACGGACAGGAAGAAGTTCGGAAGGATCGCGATGATGCCCAGGTACAGCGAGCCCGGCAGGGTGATCCGGCCGAGGACGTAGCTGAGGTACTCCGCGGTGGGGCGTCCCGGACGGATACCCGGGATGAAGCCACCGAACTTCTTCATCTCTTCCGCACGCTCGTCCACGTTGAACGTGATCGTGATGTAGAAGTACGTGAAGAAGATGATCAACGCGAAGTACAGCAGGACGTGCGCCCAGCTGGACTGGTTGACGATGTAGTTCTGAATGAAGACCTGCCAGCCGGAGTTGCTGTTGGCGTCGCCGACGAGGCGGCTGATCAGGTCCGGCAGGTAGAGCAGCGACGAGGCGAAGATGACCGGGATGACACCGGCCTGGTTCACCTTGATCGGCAGGTAGGTCGAGGTCCCGCCGTACATGCGGCGGCCGATCATGCGCTTGGCGTACTGCACCGGGATCCGGCGCTGGCCCTGCTCGACGAAGATGACGCTGGCGATGATCACCAGGCCGAACACGCAGATCAAGGCGAAGACGACGCCACCCGCGCTGCTGAGGATGTTGCCACCCTCGATCGGGATGCGGGCCGCGATGTTCAGGAAGATGAGGACGGACATGCCGTTGCCGACGCCGCGCTCGGTGATCAGCTCACCCAGCCACATCATGACGGCGGTACCGGCGGTCATCGTGATGACGATGATGGCCAGCGTGTAGACGCTGTTGTCCGGGATGATCGCGGTGTCGCACTGCGGGAAGAGCTGCTTGCGGTCGGCGAGCGCCACCACACCGGTGGCCTGCAGGACCGCGAGGGCGATCGTCAGGTACCGGGTGTACTGCGTCAGCTTGCCCTGACCGGACTGGCCTTCCTTCTTCAGCTCCTCGAACCGCGGGATGACCACGGTGAGGAGCTGGACGATGATGCTCGCCGTGATGTACGGCATGATGCCGGTCGAGAACAGTGACAGCTGCAGCAGCGCACCGCCGCTGAACAGGTTCAGCAGCTGATAGACGCCCTCCTGCGACCCAGTCTCCGTACATTTCTGGACGGCGGAGTACGAGATGCCCGGGGCCGGGATGGTGGCACCGATTCGGTAGACCGCGACGATGGCTAGCGTGAACAGGATCTTCTTACGTAGATCCGGCGTCGCGAGAGCCGAGCGGAAGGCGCTGAGCACGCGGGAGACCTCCTCGGCGTCGTCGGCTGTCTTACCGACGATCGGCTTGGCCGACCTGGGGCCGGCGGGAACACACAGCTTTCTGGCACAAGCCAGGAACGCTTCGGGGCACACTCGTCCCGAAGCGTGCGGCCGACTCTAACAGCTTCACAGGGCGTGTCCGCAGTGCGTGTGGGTTTTCCGGACGAAGGTTGGTCCGTGAGGTTGATCGACTTGTGTATCTCGCTCCGGAACCTTGACAGATCGCCCTGTCGTTCCCTGCTTTCCGGACCCCATCAGATCGCGATTAGCCCGCTAAACGCACCGTGATCAGGAGTTCGAAGCGGCGAGGGTGCCCGCCATGCCGAGGAGTACGACACCGGTGCCGCGGTCGACGTTGCGAGTCGCTCGACGAGACAACCGGAGCGACCTCACGAGTGCGCCGACTCCGACGTAGGTCGCGCCCGCGACGAACTCGGCGAGCAGGTAGATGGCCCCGAGAATCGCGATCTGAGTGGGAAATGAGCCGTGAGCTGCGTCGATGAACTGCGGCACGAAGGCCGTGAAGATGAGGATCGCCTTCGGGTTCGTGATCGCGACGACGAACTCCTTCCTGGCGATCCGCGGCGCCGGTAGGGATTCGGCGTTTCGCGACATCTGGACCAGTGCGGTTCGTTCGGCGCGGAACGTCGACCAAAGCAGCCGCCCGCCGATCCAGACCAGGTAGGTGACACCCGCCCATTTGATCACCGTGAGTGCAAGCTCCGAGGCCGCGAGGAGTTGCCCGAGCCCCGCCGCGACTGCCGCGATCAGGACCGTGAATGCCGCCAATCGGCCTAACAGGCCGGCGAGCCCTTTCCACACGCCCTGTGTCATGCCGTGATGCAGGCCGAGCAGGTTGTTCGCCCCTGGCGTAAAAGCCACGAGCACCGCCGCTCCGAAAAAGACCATCGCCCAAGTCATCGGCCACCTCCTCCGCGCCCCGATACGAGAGAGCGCGTTTAGCGGGCTAATCGCGCTCCTTCGCGCCGGGATCCGGAGGGGGCGCGAAGGCCGAATAGTCCGGCGGCCCGGGCTGCGGCTCCGGCGGAAGCACCGTGATGGAGACGCCGTCCTTCGGAGTGGGCATGTCCGCGAGACCCGGGTCTGCGCTCATCGGCGACTCGTCCTCCTCGACGCGATGGCTCATGACGGCCGCAGCGACAGCGGCGACGACCGCGGCTAGAAGCGCCCACATACCCGCTTCGAGAGTCAGGGTCGCCTTGAC
The DNA here is from genome assembly GCF_002234405.1 of Amycolatopsis thailandensis. Lineage (GTDB taxonomy): Bacteria > Actinomycetota > Actinomycetes > Mycobacteriales > Pseudonocardiaceae > Amycolatopsis > Amycolatopsis thailandensis. The sequence continues at coordinate 12,651 of NZ_NMQT01000147.1, forward strand.
GTCATCTCCTAGTTGGCTTCCGGCCCCTAGCGTGGCGACGCAGCTGACGACCCCGGCGAGAAACACCGCCGCGATGGTGGTGACCCACCTGTCCGAAGCTCCTGGGCGATGACGCCCCGCCAGCCGCGTGCTGACGATCGCGGCCGACAGCAGGAGCGTCGCTGCGATCAAGAGCGGGATACCGACAGGTGACGTCGACGTCTTGAAGGCAGGTTGGCGGGGCTGTTCCACGATCGTGTCCCACGCGCTCTGCACGAACACGAGCATGTTCTGTTCGCTGGTGTCGAAGGCGAACCGATGATCGGTCCTGAAGAGCGGGAAGAAGCAGCCGACGAGGGTCAGCACGAGAGCCAGGACGGACAGCCCCGCCGCGACGAGCCTGCGAGGCTCAAGGCGACCGGACCGGCGTGATTCTCCCGGGGGATCCATGGGACCCGAAACGGATACGACCATCGGCGGGGCATCCGACTGCTGCTGGAAGGGCTGCGAATCCTGCCCGGGAGGTATCGCCACCTCTTGATCCTCCCAGCTCAGGTGCCCATGCGCCACGCTCGCGGCGCCGGTGGCCGACCTGCGTTTAGCCCCCTAATCGCGATCCGGCCCGCAGGCACCCTGGCGACCGGCGGAGCGCGTTTAGCCCCCTAAACGCGATCTCGACGCCGGGAGCGCTCTCCAGACCCCAGATCGCGATTAGGGGGCTAAACGCAAGTCGGGCGGAGCGGAGCGGAGCAAGCGAAAGGCCCGCCGGGCGGAGCCGGGCGGGCCTTTCGGTGAAGCTGAGGCTCCCGCAGCGAAGCGGAGGGAGCCGGGTGAAGCGGGAGAGCTCAGAGCGTGGTGGCGGAGCCACCGGCGGCGGAGAGCTTCTCCTTGGCGGAGCCGGAGAAAGCGTCGGCGGTGACGTCCAGCTTGACGCCGTTCAGGTCACCGTTGCCGAGCACCTTCACGAGCTTGTTCTTGCGAACAAGGCCCTTCGCGACGAGCTCCTCGTTGCCGACCTTGCCACCGTCCGGGAACACGCGGGCGATGTCGCCCAGGTTCACGGGCTGGTACTCGGTGCGGAAGCGGTTCTTGAAGCCGCGAAGCTTCGGGAGCCGCATGTGGATGGGCATCTGCCCACCCTCGAAACCGGCGGGCACGTTCTTCCGGGCCTTGGTGCCCTTGGTACCGCGACCGGCGGTCTTGCCCTTCGAGCCCTCACCACGGCCGACGCGGATCTTGTCGCGCTTCGCGCCCGGAGCCGGACGAAGGTGGTGGATCTTGATGGCAGTCATGCCTTGACCTCCTCGACCTCCACCAGGTGGCGGACCGTGTGGATGAGGCCGCGAACCTGGGGGGTGTCTTCACGCACGACGCTCTGGCGGATCTTGCGCAGCCCGAGGGTGCGCAGCGACTCGCGGTGAGCGTGCTTCGTGCCGATCTTGCTCTTGACCTGGGTCACCTTGAGCTGAGTCATGTCAGACCCCCTGGCCCGCGCGCTGACGCAGCATCCGAGCCGGCGCGACGTCCTCGAGCGGGAGACCGCGGCGGGCCGCGACCTCTTCGGGACGCTGCAGACCCTTCAGGGCCGCCACGGTCGCGTGCACGATGTTGATCGCGTTGTCGGAGCCGAGCGACTTCGACAGCACGTCGTGGACGCCCGCGCACTCCAGCACCGCGCGCACCGGGCCACCGGCGATGACACCGGTACCGGCCGAGGCCGGACGGAGCAGCACGACACCGGCGGCTTCCTCACCCTGGATCGGGTGGGGAATGGTGCCACCGACGCGGGGAACGCGGAAGAAGTTCTTCTTCGCTTCCTCGACGCCCTTGGCGATGGCCGCGGGAACTTCCTTGGCCTTGCCGTAGCCGACGCCGACCTGACCGTCGCCGTCACCGACGACCACCAGGGCGGTGAAGCTGAAGCGACGACCACCCTTGACGACCTTGGCGACGCGGTTGATCGTCACGACCTTCTCGAGGTGCGGGGTCTTTTCCTGGCCGGCCCCGCCACGGCCGCTGTCGCGCCGGTCCCGGCGGTCGCGACGGTCATTGCGGTCGTTGCCGCCCTGCCCGCCGGGTCCGCCCTGGCCGCCGCCGAATTGCCGTGTACGTCCCGGCATCAGGCTTTCCTTCCATTCACGAGCATCTGCATCAGAACTCCAACCCCGCCTCACGCGCGGCGTCGGCGAGCGCGGCGATGCGGCCGTGGTAGGCGTTGCCGCCACGGTCGAACACCACGGTCGAGACACCGGCGTTCTTGGCACGGGCGGCGACGAGCTCCCCGACCTTGGCGGCCTTGGCCTTCTTGTCGCCGTCCAGCGCGCGAACGTCCGCCTCGAGGGTGGACGCCGACGCCAGGGTCTTGCCGGCGAGGTCGTCGATCAGCTGCACGGCGATGTGCCGCGACGAACGCTTGACGACCAGGCGCGGACGCTGGTCCGTGCCGTTGATCTTCTTGCGAAGGCGGAAGTGCCGACGGGCCTTCGCGACGCGGCGGCGGGTCGAGATGTCCTTGCCGACCGGCTTGCGCTTCGTAGTCGTGTCGCTCATGATCACTTACCCGTCTTTCCGACCTTGCGGCGGATCTTCTCACCCTCGTAGCGCAGGCCCTTGCCCTTGTACGGGTCCGGGCGGCGCAGCTTGCGGATGACCGCGGCGATCTGGCCGACCTTCTGCTTGTCGATACCCGAGACCGAGAACCGGGTGGGGGTCTCGACCTTGAAGGTGATGCCTTCCGGGGCCTCGATCTTCACCGGGTGGCTGTAGCCGAGGGCGAACTCGAGGTCCGAACCCTTGGCCTGCACGCGGTAACCGACACCGTGGATCTCGAGCTTCTTCTCGTAGCCCTCGGTCACACCGACGACGAGGTTGTTGACCAGCGTCCGGGTGAGACCGTGCAGGGCACGGCTGTTGCGCTCCTCGTCGGGACGCTTCACCGCGAGAGTGCCGTCTTCGGCCTTCTCGACGGTGATCGGCTCGGCGATGGTGTGCTCAAGGGTGCCCTTGGGCCCCTTGACCTTGATCTGCTGACCGTCGATGGTCACCTCGACCCCGGAGGGGACGGCGACCGGCAGCTTTCCAATGCGTGACATGTCTGTGCCCCCTTCCTTACCAGACGTAGGCGAGGACTTCGCCGCCCACGCTGTTGCGCTTGGCCTGACGATCGGTCTGGAGGCCGGACGACGTCGAGATGATCGCGACGCCGAGGCCACCGAGAACCGACGGCAGTTCGGTCGATTTTGCGTAGACCCGCAGACCGGGCTTGGACACGCGGCGAAGGCCGGCGATGCTGCGCTCACGGTTGGGGCCGTACTTCAGCTCCACGATGAGGTTCTTGTGCTTCTCGCCCGGCTCGTCGCGGTAGCCCGAGATGTAGCCCTCGCGCTTGAGGATCTCGGCGATGTTCGCCTTGATCTTCGAGTGGGGAAGCACGACCTCGTCGTGGTAAGCCGAGTTCGCGTTACGCAGACGGGTCAAGAAGTCTGCGATGGGGTCGGTCATCGTCATGGTGACCTGTCAACCTTTCTCGCCCTGGTTCCCTGCAATCTCTGCAGGGCCTGTGGCGAAGTGGGAGTTAAAAAAGACTCTTACCAGCTGGACTTGCGGACGCCGGGCAGCTCGCCCGCGTGTGCCATCTCGCGAAGGCAGATCCGGCAGAGCCCGAACTTGCGGAACACCGAGTGCGGGCGACCGCACCGCTGGCAGCGCGTGTAACCGCGAACCTTGAACTTCGGCGTCTTCGCGGCCTTGTGGACCAGTGCTTTCTTGGCCATCGACTCAGTTCTCCTTGAACGGGAAGCCGAGCTTGCGAAGCAGCGCGCGGCCCTCGTCGTCGGTGTTGGCGGTGGTGACGACAGTGACGTCCATACCGCGCGGGCGGTCGATGGCGTCCGGGTCGATCTCGTGGAACATGGACTGCTCGTTGAGACCGAACGTGTAGTTGCCGTTGCCGTCGAACTGCTTCGGCGAAAGCCCGCGGAAGTCACGGATACGCGGCAGCGCGATGGTCAGCAGCCGGTCGAGGAACTCCCACATCCGGTCGCCGCGCAGCGTGACGCGCGCGCCGATCGGCTGGCCCTCACGCAGCTTGAACTGCGCGATGGACTTGCGAGCCTTGCGAACCTCGGGCTTCTGCCCGGTGATCGCGGCCAGGTCGCGGATGGCGCCTTCGATCAGCTTGCTGTCACGGGCGGCGTCACCGACACCCATGTTCACGACGACCTTGACGACGCCCGGGATCTGGTGGACGTTCTCGAAGGAGAACTCCTGCTGGAGCTGTCCCTTGATCTCCTCGCGGTACCGCACCTTGAGGCGCGGGGCGATGTTCTCTGCGGTGGTCATGATCAGATGTCCTTACCGTTCCGGCGCGAGACCCGGACCTTCTTGCCGTCCTCGCCGATGCGGTAGCCCACCCGGGTCGGCTTGCCGTCCGAGTCGACGACCATCACGTTCGAAACGTGGATGGGCGCTTCCTGCGTGACGATGCCGCCGGACTGCGCGCCGCGCTGGGTCTGGGAGATCCGCGTGTGCTTCTTGATCCGGTTCACGCCCTCGACCAGCACGCGCTCGCGCTCGGGGTAGGCCTGGATGACCTTGCCCTTGGCACCCTTGTCCTTGCCGGCGATGACGACGACCGTGTCGCCCTTCTTCACCTTCATGCTCTACAACACCTCCGGCGCGAGCGAGATGATCTTCATGAACTTCCGGTCGCGCAGTTCGCGACCGACCGGCCCGAAGATGCGGGTGCCGCGGGGCTCATTGTCGTTCTTGATGAGCACAGCAGCGTTCTCGTCGAAGCGGATGTAAGAACCGTCCGGACGACGGCGCTCCTTGCGCGTGCGAACGATGACCGCCTTGACGACGTCACCCTTCTTCACGCCGGCAGCCGGCATGGCGTCCTTCACGGTGGCGACGATGATGTCGCCGATGCCCGCGTAGCGCCGCCCCGAGCCACCGAGAACGCGGATGCAAAGGATCTCCTTCGCGCCCGTGTTGTCGGCAACCCGAAGCCGCGACTCCTGCTGGATCACGTCTACTCCTGTATGTCGCGCTGGTTCTCGCGGTGTCCTGCGAGCCTTGCGGAACTAAGGGACTCAAAAAGAGCCCTACTTACTTGGCCTTCTCCACGATCTGCACCAGACGCCAGCGCTTGGTCGCCGACAGCGGGCGGGTCTCCATCAGGGTGACCCGGTCGCCCACGCCCGCCTCGTTGTTCTCGTCGTGCACCTTGACCTTGCTGGTGCTGCGGAGAACCTTGGCGTAACGACGGTGCTTCTTGCGGTCTTCGAGCTCGACCACGATCGTCTTGTTCATCTTGTCCGAGACGACATAGCCCTCACGGACCTTACGGTCGTTGCGGCCGGCCGCCTCGGTGGGCTGCTCGCTCATGCGGCACCTTCACTCTCGGCGTCAGGGGAAACGGACAGGCCGAGTTCACGCTCGCGCATGACCGTGTAGATCCGCGCGATGTCCGTGCGGACGGTACGCAGACGGCGGTTGTTGTCGAGCTGTCCGGTCGCCATCTGGAAGCGGAGGTTGAAAAGCTCCTCCTTGTATTCCTTCAGACGCAGGACGAGCTCTTCCGCGGTGAGCTCACGAAGCTCCGATGCCAGAGCGGCACCTGCCTTCGCCATCAGAACTCACCACCTTCACGGGTCACGATGCGGCACTTCATGGGCAGCTTGTGGATCGCGCGACGGAGCGCCTCACGGGCGGTCTCCTCGTTCGGGAACGAGATCTCGAACATCACGCGGCCCGGCTTCACGTTGGCGATCCACCACTCGGGCGAACCCTTACCGGAACCCATGCGGGTTTCCGCCGGCTTCTTGGTCAGCGGGCGGTCCGGGTAGATCGTCGTCCACACCTTGCCGCCACGCTTGATGTGACGCGTCATGGCGATACGAGCGGACTCGATCTGCCTGTTGGTCACGTAGCTGTGCTCAAGCGCCTGGATGCCGTACTCGCCGAAGCTCACCTTCGTACCGCCCTTGGCGGCACCGTGGCGCTTCGGGGAGTGCTGCTTCCGGTGCTTGACCCTGCGCGGGATGAGCACGTGTCAGCCCTCCGTCTTTTCTGCAGTCTCAGCAGCCGGGGCCTCGGTGGCCGCGGGGGCGGTGTCGTCGCTCTTGGCGGCGGCAGCGGCCCGACCGGCTTCGGTCGAGGTCGGCGTCGTGCCCGACGAGCCGGAACGGCGCGGTCGGGACGGACGGTCACCACGGTCACGGCGCGGGGCGCGCTCGGCGGCCGCGGCGGCGTCACGCGCCTCCTTGGCCTTGAGGCCACCCACGAGCTCGCCCTTGTAGATCCACACCTTCACGCCGATGCGACCGAACGTCGTCTTGGCCTCGAAGAAGCCGTAGTCGATGTCGGCGCGCAGCGTGTGCAGCGGGACGCGGCCATCGCGGTAGTGCTCGGAGCGGGACATCTCGGCACCGCCGAGACGACCGCCGCACTGCACGCGGATGCCCTTGACCTGCGGCGAACGCATGGAGGTCTGGATCGCCTTGCGCATCGCGCGGCGGAACGCCACACGGTTGCTCAGCTGCTCCGCGACACCCTGGGCGACGAGCTGGGCGTCGGCCTCGGGGTTCTTGACCTCGAGGATGTTCAGCTGGACCTGCTTGGCGGTCAGCTTCTCCAGCGCGCCGCGGATGCGGTCGGCTTCCGCGCCGCGACGGCCGATGACGATGCCCGGCCGGGCGGTGTGGATGTCGACGCGGACCCGGTCACGGGTGCGCTCGATCTCGACCTTGGAGATCCCGGCGCGCTCCATGCCCGTGGACAGCAGCTTCCGGATCTTGACGTCCTCGGCCACGTACTCCGCGTACTGCTTGTCGGCGTACCAACGCGACTTCCAGTCCGTGGTGATACCCAGGCGGAAGCCGTGCGGGTTGATCTTCTGGCCCACTACCGGCCACCTGCCTTCTTCTTGCCCTGTGCCTTCTTGGCCTCGGCCTTGGGACGCGACTCCACCTCGACGGTGATGTGGCTGGTCCGCTTGCGGATCCGGTACGCGCGGCCCTGGGCCCGCGGACGGATGCGCTTGAGGGTCGGGCCCTCGTCGGCGTAGGCGTTCTTGACCCAGAGGGTGTCCGGGTCGAGATCGAGGTTGTTTTCGGCGTTGGCCACGGCGCTGGCGAGCACCTTCGCGACCGGCTCGCTTGCCGCCTGCGGGGCGAACTGGAGCACGGCCAAGGCGTCGGCGGCGCTACGTCCCTTGATCAGCTCGATCACCCGGCGCACCTTGGTAGGCGAGTCCCGGACGAAGCGAGCCCGCGCGTAAGCCGTCGGCAAAGCCTCGGCCACGTCGTTCTGGGCGTTCATCGCTAGTTCCTTGTTCTCTCGTGCCCGCTCAGCGGCGGCGCGACTTGCGGTCGTCCTTGATGTGGCCCTTGAAGGTCCGAGTCGGGGCGAATTCGCCCAACTTGTGACCCACCATCGCCTCGGTGACGAACACCGGGACGTGCTTGCGGCCGTCGTGCACCGCGATCGTGTGACCCAGGAAATCCGGGATGATCGTGGAACGACGCGACCACGTCTTGATGACGGTCTTCTTGCCCGACTCGTTGAGAACGTCCACCTTCTTGAGCAGGTGGTCGTCCACGAAGGGGCCCTTTTTGAGGCTACGTGGCATGTTCTTCTACCTCCCTGCTCAGCGCTTCTTGCCGGTACGCCGGCGGCGGACGATCATGGCGTCGGAAGCCTTGCGGCGGCGGGTGCGGCCTTCGGGCTTGCCGTTCGGGTTCACCGGGTGGCGACCACCGGAGGTCTTACCCTCACCACCACCGTGCGGGTGGTCGACCGGGTTCATGACGACACCACGGACAGTGGGGCGCTTGCCGCGCCAGCGGTTACGGCCCGCCTTGCCCCAGTTGATGTTCGAGTGCTCGGAGTTGCCGACCTCGCCGATGGTGGCGCGGTTGCGCACGTCGACGTTGCGGATCTCGCCCGACGGGAGACGAAGCTGGGCGTAAGGCCCGTCCTTCGCCACCAGCTGCACCTTGGCACCGGCGGACCGCGCCATCTTCGCGCCGCCACCGGGGCGGAGCTCGATCGCGTGGATCACGGTGCCGACCGGGATGTTGCGCAGCGGCAGGTTGTTACCCGGCTTGATGTCGGCGCGGGGGCCGTTCTCGACCGTGTCACCCTGCTTGAGCTTCTCCGGGGCGATGATGTAGCGCTTCTCGCCGTCGGCGTAGTGCAGCAGCGCGATCCGAGCGGACCGGTTGGGGTCGTACTCGATGTGCGCGACCTTGGCGGGAACGCCGTCCTTGTCGTTCCGGCGGAAGTCGATCAGCCGGTACGCGCGCTTGTGGCCACCGCCCTTGTGCCGGGTGGTGATCTTGCCGCTGGAGTTACGGCCGCCGGACTTGCTCAGCGGACGCAGCAGCGACTTCTCCGGGGTGGACCGAGTGATCTCGGCGAAGTCGGAGACGCTGGAACCGCGACGACCCGGGGTCGTCGGCTTGTACTTGCGGATGCCCATGTGTCAGCTCAGTCCTTTACGCGGTGGGTCCGCCGAAGATCTCGATCGGCTTGCTCTCAGCCGAAAGAGTCACGATGGCGCGCTTGGTGTCCTTGCGCTTGCCGAAGCCGGCGCGAGTCCGCTTACGCTTGCCCTGGCGGTTGGCCGTGTTGACGCTGACCACCTTGACGCCGAACACCTTCTCGACCGCGATCTTGATCTGGGTCTTGTTGGCGTCCGGGCGGACGATGAACGTGTACTTGTGGTCCTCGAGCAGCCCGTAGGACTTCTCGGAGATCACCGGCGCGAGCAAGATGTCGCGGGGATCGGGGATGGCGATCGCACTCACTGCTCGTCACTCCCTTCAACCTCGCTCGACCGCGCGCTGGCCTTCGCGCCCTTGCCCCGGACGGGGCCGGCGACGAACACGTCGTAAGCGGCCTTGGTGAACACCACGTCGTCGTTGACCAACACGTCGTAGGTGTTGAGCTGGTCGGGCGTGATGATGTGGACCTCGGCCAGGTTCCGCAGCGAGTTCCAGCTGAGCTCGTCGTCGCGGTGCAGGACCACGAGAACGCGCTTGGCCTGGGTCAGCGCGGCGATGGCGGCCTTGGCGGACTTGGTGGACGGCTTCTCGCCGGTCACCAGTTCGGTGACGACGTGCAGCTGTCCGGCACGGGCCCGGTCGGAGAGGGCGCCACGCAGAGCGGCGGCCTTCATCTTCTTCGGGGTCCGCTGGGTGTAGTCACGCGGCGTGGGGCCGTGGACGACGCCACCACCGGTGAACTGCGGCGCACGGGTCGAACCCTGGCGGGCGCGGCCGGTGCCCTTCTGGCGGTACGGCTTCTTGCCACCACCGCGGACTTCACCGCGGGTCTTGGTGTCATGCGTGCCCTGGCGCGCGGCGGCCAGCTGGCCCACCACGACCTGGTGCATGAGGGGCACGTTGGCCTGCACGTCGAAGATCTCCGAGGGGAGCTCGACCGTGCCGTCGGCTTTACCGGCCGGGGTCTTCAGCTCGACGCTGGTCATGTTCAGTTACCACCCTTCGCGGCGCTGCGAACGAACAGCAGGCCGCCCTTGGGACCGGGCACGGCGCCCTTGATCAGCAGCAGGCCGTCCTCGGCACGCACCGCGTGCACGGTCAGGTTCTGCGTGGTGACCCGGTCGTTGCCCATCCGGCCCGCCATGCGCAGGCCCTTGAAGACGCGGCCCGGGGTGGCACAGCCACCGATCGAGCCGGGCTTGCGGTGCACGGCCTGGGCACCGTGGCTCGCGCCCTGGCCCTTGAAGCCGTGACGCTTCATGACACCGGCGTAGCCCTTGCCCTTGCTGGTACCGGTCACGTCGACCTCGATGCCGGCCTCGAACACCTCGGCGGTGATCTCCTGGCCGACCTCGTAGGTCTCGGCGTCGGTGGTACGCAGCTCCGCAAGGAAACGACGCGGGGTCACGCTCGCCTTGTCGAAGTGGCCGGTGCGCGGCTTGTTCACCCGGCGCGGGTCGACCGCGCCGAAAGCCAGCTGCACGGCCTTGTAGCCGTCGTTCTCCTGGGTCCGAACCTGGGTGACCACGTTCGGCCCGGCCTGCACGACGGTCACCGGGACGACCCGGTTGTTCTCGTCGAAGACCTGGGTCATGCCGAGCTTGGTGCCCAGGATGCCCTTCACTTGCCTGTCAGACATGAGTCTCTTACTCTCCGCCGCTCGCCAGCCGCTGCTACTGGATGTTGACGTCGACGCTCGCCGGCAGGTCGATGCGCATGAGCGCGTCGACCGTCTTCGGCGTCGGGTCGAGGATGTCGATCAGACGCTTGTGCGTGCGCATCTCGAAGTGCTCGCGCGAGTCCTTGTACTTGTGCGGCGAGCGGATGACGCAGTAAACGTTCTTCTCGGTGGGCAGCGGCACCGGCCCGACAACACGGGCGCCGGTACGCGTGACCGTCTCGACGATCTTGCGTGCCGAGGTGTCGATCGCCTCGTGGTCGTAGGCCTTGAGCCGGATGCGGATCTTCTGTCCCGCCATGGTGGCTGCTCGTTCCTTGTCGTCTCGTGCCGCTTTTGTCTTTTCAAACCTCAGCCTGGCTGAGGTTTTCCCAGTTCAACGGCCCTGTCCCCGGTCCACGCGGTCGGGCGTGTCGTGCCCGACGCACAGACGGATCCCGCGGGATCTTCGTCTTGCCTGGTCTTCCTCAACGTGAGGAGGCATCGAGCCGGCTGTGAAGCTTGGATCGCCGTCTCAAACGCCCTTGCCCGCTAGCCTCACCCGAAGGAAGTGCTCCGCGGACCGTGGCCACTCATACCAGGGCGGCCGGAACCCGATTTCCGAAGAAGTACGGGTTCGGCCGCCCCAGGACGAGCAACCTGAATAGTGTCGCACACGTGATTTGACGCCCCTAACCCGGGGGTGTATTGACCCCGGGCGGGGCGTCTAAATCACTTGTTGATCTTGGTGACCTGGCCGGCGCCGACGGTCCGTCCACCCTCACGGATGGCGAAACGCAGGCCCTCGTCCATGGCGACCGGCTGGATCAGCACGACGCTGATGTCCGTGTTGTCGCCCGGCATGACCATCTCGACACCCTCCTTGAGGGTGACGACGCCGGTCACGTCCGTGGTACGGAAGTAGAACTGCGGGCGGTAGTTGTTGAAGAACGGGGTGTGACGGCCACCCTCGTCCTTCGACAGGATGTAGACCGAGCCCTCGAACTCCGTGTGCGGGGTGGTGGTGCCCGGCTTCACGACGACCTGGCCGCGCTCGACGTCCTCGCGCTTGATGCCGCGGACCAGCAGACCGACGTTGTCGCCGGCCTCACCCTGGTCGAGCAGCTTGCGGAACATCTCGACACCGGTGACGGTGGTCTTGGTCGACTTCTCCTTGATGCCGACGATCTCGACCTCTTCGTTCACGTTGACGCGGCCACGCTCGATACGGCCGGTCACGACCGTGCCACGGCCGGTGATCGTGAAGACGTCTTCGATCGGCATCAGGAACGGCTTGTCGAGCTCGCGCACCGGGTCCGGCACGTTCTCGTCGACGGCCGCCATGAGCTCGAGAACGCTCTCGCCCCACTTGGCGTCGCCCTCGAGGGCCTTCAGGCCGGAGACCTTGATGACCGGAGCGTCGTCACCCGGGAAGTCCTGGGAGGACAGCAGCTCGCGGACCTCGAGCTCGACGAGCTCCAGGATCTCCTCGTCGTCGACCATGTCGGCCTTGTTCAGCGCGACCACGATGTAGGGCACGCCGACCTGCTTCGCGAGCAGCACGTGCTCACGGGTCTGCGGCATCGGGCCGTCGGTCGCCGCGACCACGAGGATCGCGCCGTCCATCTGCGCCGCACCGGTGATCATGTTCTTGATGTAGTCCGCGTGACCGGGGGCGTCCACGTGGGCGTAGTGACGCTTCTCGGTCTGGTACTCGACGTGCGAGATGTTGATCGTGATGCCGCGCTGCTTCTCTTCCGGCGCGTTGTCGATCTGGTCGAACGCCGAAGCGGTGTTCAGCTCGGGGTACTTGTCGTGCAGAACCTTGGTGATCGCCGCGGTCAGAGTGGTCTTACCGTGGTCGACGTGACCGATGGTCCCGATGTTGACGTGCGGCTTGGTCCGCTCGAATTTCGCCTTCGCCACTGGAATGTCCTCCTGGACTGTTTTGCTTACTCACCGGCCAACGTGGCTGTCGGACGGAGATTCGTTTCTTACGGATACCGCGGACGTTCAGGAGTGTTCCTTATGCCCGCGAGCGGACGGGAACTACTCCCCCGTCGCCTTCGCGATGATTTCCTTCGCGACGTTCGCGGGAACCTCGGCGTAGGAGTCGAACACCATGGAGTAGTTGGCACGTCCCTGCGTACGCGAACGCAGGTCGCCGACGTAGCCGAACATCTCCGACAGCGGGACCAGTGCCTTGACGACACGGGTACCGGCGCGCTCCTCCATGGCCTGGATCTGGCCACGGCGGGAGTTGAGGTCGCCGATCACATCGCCCATGTAGTCCTCGGGCGTGGTGACCTCGACGGCCATCAGCGGCTCGAGGATGACCGGACCGGCCTTCTTCGCGGCTTCCTTCATCGCCATGGAACCGGCGATCTTGAAGGCCATTTCCGAAGAGTCGACCTCGTGGTACGCGCCGTCCAACAAGGTGAACTTCAACCCGACGAGCGGGTAGCCGGCCAGCACGCCGTACTGCATGGCGTCCTGCGCGCCCGCGTCGACCGACGGGATGTACTCCCGCGGCACGCGGCCACCGGTGACCTTGTTGTCGAACTCGTAGAGGGCACCGTCGGTGGACTCGAGCGGCTCGAGCTTGACGATGACCTTCGCGAACTGACCGGAACCACCGGTCTGCTTCTTGTGCACGTAGTCGAGCTTCTCGACCGTCTTGCGCACCGTCTCGCGGTAGGCGACCTGCGGCTTACCGATGTTCGCCTCGACCTTGTAGTCGGACTTCATGCGGTTGACCAGCACCTCGAGGTGCAGCTCGCCCATGCCCGCGATGATCGTCTGGCCGGTGTCCTCGTCCAGGTTGACCTGGAACGTCGGGTCCTCTTCGGCCAGCTTCTGGATCGCCAGGGACAGCTTCTCCTGGTCGGCCTTGGTCTTCGGCTCGATCGCGACGCGGATGACCGGCGCCGGGAACGTCATCGACTCGAGGACGACCGGGCTCTGCGGGTCGGCGAGGGTGTCACCGGTGGTGGTGTCCTTCAGGCCGATGACCGCGTAGATGTGGCCGGCCTGGGCCTCGTCGACCGGGTTCTCCTTGTTGGAGTGCATCTGGAAGAGCTTCCCGATGCGCTCCTTGCGCTCCTTGGTGGCGTTGATCAGCTGCGCGCCGGAGGCGACCTTGCCCGAGTACACCCGGATGTAGGTCAGCTTGCCGAAGAACGGGTGCGCGGCGATCTTGAACGCCAGAGCGGAGAACGGCTCATCGACGGACGGCTTCCGGGAGACCGGGGTCTCACCGTCGGGCAGCGTGCCCTCGACGGCCGGGACGTCCAGCGGCGACGGAAGGTAGTCGATGACCGCGTCGAGCATGGGCTGGACGCCCTTGTTCTTGAACGCGGAACCGGTGAGCACCGGGTACGCCTCGCGGGCGACGGTGAGCTTGCGGATACCGGCCTTGATCTCGGCCTCCGTCAGCTCTTCGCCCTCAAGGAACTTCTCCATCAAGGAGTCGTCGGTCTCGGCGATGGCCTCGACCAGCTTCTCCCGGTACTCGGCCGCCTTGTCGGCGAGCTCGGCCGGGATCTCCTCGACGGCGTAGTCCTCGCCCTTCTGGACCTCGCCGCGCCAGGTCAGCGCCTTCATGCGGACCAGGTCGACAACGCCTTCGAACTCGTTCTCGGCGCCGATCGGCAGCTGGATGACCAGCGGACGGGCGCCGAGGCGCTCCTCGATGGTGCGGACGGTGAAGTAGAAGTCCGCGCCGAGCTTGTCCATCTTGTTGACGAAGCAGATACGAGGAACCTCGTACTTGTCCGCCTGACGCCAGACCTGCTCGGACTGCGGCTCGACACCTTCCTTGCCGTCGAAGACGGCGACGGCACCATCGAGCACGCGCAGCGAACGCTCCACCTCGACGGTGAAGTCGACGTGGCCCGGCGTGTCGATGATGTTGATCTGGTGGTCGGCCCAGAACGTGGTGGTGGCAGCCGAGGTGATGGTGATACCCCGCTTCTGCTCCTCCTCCATCCAGTCCATGGTGGCGGCGCCATCGTGGACTTCACCGATCTTGTAGTTGACCCCGGTGTAGAACAGGATCCGCTCGGTGGTGGTGGTCTTACCGGCGTCGATGTGGGCCATGATGCCGATGTTGCGGACCTGGTTCAGGTCGGTCAGCACTTCACGTGCCACGAGAGTGTTCCCCTGTCTCAAAATTGGGGCCCGGCAAGGCTTTGACCCGAAGGACGGGCGGCGCCACCGGACTGATTACCAGCGGTAGTGCGCGAAGGCCTTGTTGGACTCGGCCATCTTGTGCGTGTCCTCGCGCCGCTTCACGCTGGCGCCGAGGCCGTTGCTCGCGTCGAGGAGTTCGTTCTGCAGACGCTCGATCATGGTCTTCTCGCGGCGGGCCGCGGAGAAGGAGACGAGCCAGCGCAGCGCGAGGGTGGTGGAGCGTCCCGGCTTGACCTCGATCGGCACCTGGTAGGTGGCACCACCGACGCGGCGGCTCTTCACCTCGATGGTGGGCTTCACGTTGTCGAGGGCGCGCTTCAGCGTGACGACCGGGTCGGTGCCGGTCTTCTCGCGAGCGCCTTCGAGGGCGCCGTAAACGATGCGCTCGGCCAGGGACCGCTTGCCGTCCTTCAGCACCTTGTTCACCAGCTGGGTGACCAGCGGGGATGCGTAGACGGGGTCAGAGATCAGCGGCCGCTTCGGGGCCGGACCCTTGCGGGGCATTAGCTCTTCTCCTTCTTCGCGCCGTACCGGCTGCGCGCCTGCTTACGGTTCTTGACACCCTGGGTGTCGAGCGAACCGCGGATGATCTTGTAACGGACACCCGGCAGGTCCTTCACACGACCACCGCGCACGAGCACCATCGAGTGCTCCTGCAGGTTGTGGCCTTCACCGGGAATGTAGGCGGTGACCTCGATGCCGCTGGTCAGCTTCACACGAGCGACCTTGCGAAGCGCCGAGTTCGGCTTCTTGGGGGTTGTGGTGTACACGCGAGTGCACACGCCACGCCGCTGCGGGCTCCCCTTGAGGGCCGCGGTCTTCTGCTTGGCAGCCTTGTCCTGGCGGCCCTTACGGACCAGCTGCTGGATCGTGGGCAATGGACCAGCTTTCTGTTCGCGATCTTGCTACTACGTGTTGTCTCCGGCCCCCGCGGTCGGGCGTGTCGGCCCGCGTCACGGTCTTGCGACCGGTAACTTCCCGTAGGGATTTTCCGTCGGATCCCGTGTGGGCGAAGCCTTGGAACCGGATGCCTGAGCACCCCGTTCATGCCGCACGGCACACGGGACGGCCCGACGCCTGCCGGGCACGGTCTCCAAAGATACCCGGCCACTTCCCGGCCGACCAAGTCGGGGGGTCGATAACTATATCGTGCCGGGCGTCACGCCGCGGCCACCCTGATGGAACGGCGTTTCGGGCCGGTTCATTCCACCTCCGGCCTTCACCGGAGACGCCGGGCTCCCGCCGTTCAGTCCTCGTCGGGCTTGGCGTGGTCCGCCCGGCCCGGGTGCGGATCCCGGTTGAGGTCGATCAACGGGTGAACGGGCGCCCCCTCCGGCGCCGCGTGACTCCCCCGCCGGGGTTCTTCGGTGCTTTCCTGCTGCTCGGCGTCCACGACGCCCTCCCCTCGTTCGTACTGTTACCGCCCTGCTCGGCCGACCACGCTACCTATTCCCCCGTCGGGTGAGCCGGATGGATCCGGAAAGCACACCATCGCGTCAAACAGGTGAATGGGTCACGATGACACCGGTCACAGTGATGGCCGGACGACGCACCGCAAGCACGGGGAGGCTCCATGTCGGCCGAGTTCGAACAACTCGTCGCGGAATTCGAGAAATTCCAGTCCAAGATCAAACAGGCCGAGACGCAGTTCGCGAAGGTCGGCGAAATGCAGGGGGAACTGGCGGAACTGGAGTCGGTGGCGTCGTCGCCGGACCGGTTCGTCACCGTCGTCGCGGGCCCCGGAGGCTCCGTGAAGGACATCCGCCTGTCCCCGGAAGCCCTTCGGCAGCAACCACAACAGCTCGCCGCCGCCATTCTGTCCACATTGCACACCGCGGTGGCCGACGCGGCGCGGAAGCAGGCGGGGATCGTCGACGCGCAGTTCGGCGGGACCTTCCACACGAACGTCGAAGAACAGGTGCTCGAAGCCCAAGCGGAAGCGATGGGAACCACGAAGGAAGAACTGCGGTCTCAGATGTCGGAGGAGCCACCACAGGGCACCACTCGCCGCCCTCGCAACGAGGACGACTTCAGCGAGGACACGGTGCTCCGGCGGTCGGACGAACCGACTCCCCAGCGTCCGGCGGCGGGCAGGGATTCGGCCGGTGACCAGTTCCTCAAGAACCTGTTCGACGAGGAGGACCACTGATGACCGGACCAGGCGCCGGCGGGCACTCGGTCAAGACGCAGGCCTTGACCGACTACGCGAACAAGCTCGGCTATTACAAGGACGAGGCGGGCAAGTTCGGCGGCCTCGTCGACCAGGCCGACGTGACGGACAAGTCGTGGGGCCTGATCGGGCTCGCGGTGAAGCAGACCTACACCGGCAAGCTCGCCGACCTGCGCGAACTGCTCGAACTGATGAAGACCGGGGTGGACTCCTTCTCCGGGAAGATGACCCAGGCGGCGTCGATCTACAACGGCTTCGAAAACGACGCGACGATCACCCTGGGGAAGTACGAAGCCAAGATCGACGGACCGAAGTGAGCTGGGGGACGGCATGACCGACGAGAAGGCGAGTATCGCCGGCGGCGTCAAGATCACGGGTGACGACAGCTTCGGCAAGAACGCGCTCGACGCGGCGAAGAAGGTGCCGATCGCGGGCAAGGGCGTCACCACGGTCGCCAACGCCTACGACAAGTTCAGCGCCGCGCAGGGCCCCGGCGACCTGGTGGCCGCCGGTGGGCAGCTGGTGCAGGACGGCGCCGGTTTCATCGCGGGCGCGGGCGCGGATCTGGCGAGCTTCGTGCTCGACCCGGTCGGCTGGCTGGTCAGCAACGGCCTGAACATCCTGATCGAGCTGATCCAGCCGCTGCAGGACGCGCTGCATTTCGTCACGGGTGACGGTCCGGCGCTCAAGACCGCGGCTGGCAACTTCGGCAACATCGCGAAGGGCTTCGTCACGCTGGCCGACGACTTCGTCAAGACCGGCGACGAGTCGCTGAAAGACTGGGTGGGCGACGCGGGCGACGCCGCCCGGAACGCGCTCGGCGACTTCGCCGTCGGCATCAAGGGCATCGGCAACAGCGCCGGGACGGTGGCCGAGACGCTGCAGATGTGGTCGATGGTGATGACCGTCATCGAAGAGGTCGTCAAATCGATCATTTCCGAGCTGGTCACCTGGGCTATCTACATCTGGCTGCCCGCGCTGGCCGCGTCCGTCGTGAGCCTCGGCTCGTCGGTGGCGGGCGCGATGACCGCGACGATCGCCAAGGCGGCGAGCGCGATGAGCAAGATCACCAAGCACCTCGGCAAGCTCGGCAAGCTGCTCGACAAGTTCATGGGCTTCATGCTCAAGTGGACCGATGACCTGGTGAAACAGGGTTCGAAGCTGACGAAGGCCGGCAAGATCGGGATGACGCCCGGGCAGGAGAAGTCGATCGTCGGCGCGTTCGCGAAGGGCTCCGGGACGCAGCTGGGCACGTTCGGCGACGCTGCGAAGGACGTCTTCAAGAGCGTGCCGAACCAGGCGATCAAGCAGGTGGTCGGGGTCAATCCCGCCGACCTGTCCAAGGGATCGGCGTACCAGGGCAAGGCCGGTTTCGACTTCGTGAACAAGACCATCGACAACTCGCGGACCACCATCACCGGGCAGGAGTACGGCGACACCGGCGGGCACCACAGCGAGAAGGAGACCCGCGAGAACCTCGACATGGACCAGTAGGGTCGCCCGATGGACGATCAGCTGGCCGGGCCGTGGCTCATCGCCGGTGGTTACACCCTGGCCCTGGCACTGCTGCTGCTCGGCGGGCGGTTCGACGGACGGCGGCCGACAGCGGCCGCCGTCAGTTATGCCCTCTGCGGGATCCTCGTCTCCGAGACGTCGCTGTACTGGCTCTCGGCGGGGTCTTCGGTTCCCGGCTGGCTGTGGTTCGCGTTCCCGCTGGTCATCGCGGCTCTGGCGGCGTGGCGGGGGTATCGGCAGAAGACGTGGACCGGCAGGCTCGGCGGGTCCGGTGAGCCTTCGTTCGGTGCGCTTCCCGTGCGGGGGATCGCTGTCACGGGGGCGTCGCCCGACTCCGTCGACACGGCGGTCGAGTTCGGGCACAACGGGCATCGGCTGCTCGGGGTCGAGTACCGGCTCAACGGCTCGACGGACTTCCCGGACCTGGCCAGGACGGCTGACCTGATCGGTGGGACGTACGCCCTGATCCAGCTGCGGACGCCTGTCGTGCCGTCGGTCGTCATCACCCCGGTCGTCGGTGCTTTCGAACCGGAGCGGTTCACGCCGCTGGAGGACTCGCGGATCACGCGGAACACCGTCGGGGCGCCGAAGCCGGACGCGTTGCTTCAACGGTTCGAGACCGGCACGGAGTTCGACCGCCGGTTCGCCGTGACGACGTCGGATCCGGAGTTCGCCGCGGCTCTGCTCTCCCCCGGCGTCCGTGAACTGCTGACAAGCGACCCGTGGTTCCGGGTCCGCGAGGTGGCTTTCCACGGTGGATCACTCTGGACCTGCGAAGCCGGGACGCTGACCGAAGAGATGATGTTCGCCGATTCCCGGCGTCTGGCCGTCCTGGCGTCCACAGTGGACTGGGAGGACGCGGACTTCCGTTCCGCCTCGAAGGCTTCGGACACCAGCGACGCCGGATGGCTCGGTGGACGGCGGGGGCCGCTCGCCGGGCTCCGCGTCCCGCTCAACGCGCGCCGGGAAGCGACAGGCCGTCAGCCGCTGTCTTCGCTGTCTCTGGTGGCGCGGACCGTCGTCGCGCTCGCGCTGGTGCTGCCCGGGCTGGCGCTCGCGGTGAACTCGCTGACCGCGTTGACCGGGCTCGCCCCCGAGGCGCGGCTCACCGTGACCGCGACCCTGCGGGCGGAGGCGGGCACGTCGAACTGCACCAGTTGCGGCAACGGCAACCTGGTGGACGGCACGTACGAACTCGACGGCGAGACGCACGAGGTCAAGGACCTGCGGTGGATGTCGTTCGGGAACTTCCCGGAGCGGGGCGACGTCGTCGACGTCTCCGTGACGCCGCTGTGGTGGCATCCGCTGATCGAGGGCAAGGACACGGGCGTCATCCTGCTGCTGATCGGCTTGACCCCCGTCCTGGCCGGTGCCCTCCTGGCCAAGGCCACCTACCGCCCGCGCCCGCGTCGCGTTTAGCGGGCTAAACGCGATCCGGCAGGGCCGGGGCCAGGGACTTCGCGAAGTAGTGGTGCGCGAAGGGCTCGTCGTTGAAGGGCTCGACCGTTTCGTAGCCGAGGCGCGCGTACAGGGCCCTGGCCTCGACGAGGTCGTCACGGGTGTCGAGGCGGATCAACGTGGCCCCGAGGCCGCGGGCGACGTCCTCGGCGGCGGCCACGAGCAGCGCCGCGCCGCCCTTGCCGCGCTCGGCCTTGCGGAGGAAGACGTGGGTGAGTTCGGTGATGTCGGGGGCGGCGACCCTCAGGCCGGCACACCCGGCGAGCACCCCGTCGCGCCAGGCGAGGAGGAAGGCGCCGGTCGGCGGGGTCAGGTCCTTGCTGTGGTGCTCCTCGAGGGCGGCGTCGAGCTCCTCGTCGGTGATCTGGCGCCCGTAGAAGCGAGACGCGATTTCATCCAGGTACTCGCGCAGCAGCTGGGCGGCGTCCGGGTGATCGACGGGGGTGACTTCGAAGCTCCAGGTCATGGCCCCATTCTGCCCACCCGTGCCACCTGTTTTCCCGACCACCGGATCGCGATTAGGGGGCTAAACGCAAGTCGGCCTCCCGCCGCACCGGATCGCGTTTAGCCCGCGAAAGTCGACGCCGGTCGCCAGGCGCCCAGATCGCGATTAGCGGGCTAAACGCAGGTCGGCGGGGTGGGTCAGGAGGGGGCCAGGCGACCGGCGCAGGTCGCGACCTCGCCCGGGACGGACTTCTCGGACGTGACGACGGCACCGCCCACGGCCACCCGGCATTCGACGGCGCCCTCGCCCTGCCCCATCACCTGGACGGTCGGCGGGGTGCCGGTGTTCTTCCACGTGAGCTCCTTGCGCCACGGCAGCGTCACCTGAAGTTCCTGGTGCACGAGCCCCAGCCCGTTCGAGTCGTAGACGACGGTCGCGGTCCCCGTCCCGACGAGCTCGTAGGCGATCTGCCAGTCGTTCGACACCGGCCGCGGCTGCGCCTGGCTCAGCGTCCGCGTGATCGTGCGATCCGGCTCCCGCGACGGCGCGGCCTCGGTCGGCTCGCCGACGACGGCCACACCCTCCGCTTGCGGTTCCTCACCGCCGTTGAGCACCACCACACAGGTCGCGAGCGCGGCCACCACGATCCCCGCGATGGCGATACGCCCGATCAGTTGTCTGTCGGCCATCAATTCTCCTCTCTGGCGGTGCCGGCGGCGCGGCCCCGGGATCAAGCCGGTGCCGCGCCGCCACGGGGATCAGGACGGCAGCAGCTTGCCGGGGACGCCGTTGAGCGACTGGACGAGACCGAGCACCGGCACACCGAGCGGCGCGAACGTCCAGATGTTGTTGAGGTCGCTCGTGTCGGGTTCGTCGACGACCACGACGTCGTTCGAGGCTTCCTGCGCCGCGAGCGCCGGGGCGGCCGAGCCGAGCACGACGAGACCGGCGAGCGCCGCGCCGGTGACCGCGCGGACGAAGGTCTTCTTCATGAGATTCTCCTTTGCTGGTAACGGTTTTACGAAATCGGCGTGATGATCCCGTAGATCGGGGCGAGCAGGTCGGTGGGCACGGGAACGGTCGGGCCGAGCAGACTGCCGAGGTCGACACCCGGGATCAACCAGACCGCGGGGTTGCCGCCACCGGTGGGCAGACCCGGCAGCGGGTCGGCCGAGGCGACGCCGCCGGCGAGTCCGGACAGCGCGCCCGCGACGGCGAGCGGCAGCAGCACACGGGCCGCGATTCGCTTCATCTCTTCTCCCTTTTCTTCACCGCTGCTGGAATCGAGCGGAATCCTTCACCGCAGTACCGAGCTGACCGGCACGATCGTGCCGTCGGGGATCCATTGGCCCGCGTAGTTCCGGTCGGCGATCATCCCGACGGCGTGCGGTTCGCCGGGGTACATCGGCATCGCGTTGACCTGGGCCGCCGCGAAGATCTGGACATCTCCGTTCAGCGGGGCGCCCAGCCAGTTCCGGAAACCGCCGAGCGTGGGGCTTTCGCCACCGAAGGCGTTACCGGCGGCGACGGCGAAACTCACCGCGGCCTGCTCGCGCGGGTCGAACCTCAGCGGCACCGAGGAGCTGGCGACGGAGTTGACGATCGGCCCGTTGAGCAGCCAGGGCGCCAGGTACAGGCCGTACTGGTGGGTCGGTTTGAGCCGCTGGGACTCGGCCGCGCGGGTCATCGCCGTGTAGCCGCCCGCCCAGCCGGACACGACGACCAGAGCGGTGTTCGGGCCAGCCTCGGCCTGCACCGGAAGGCCGGACCGTGCCGCGGTCTCCCGGACCAGCTTCGCGGCGGCGACACCGCGCGGCGAGTCGTCCTCGACGAGCGTGAGCGCGGAAGGCTTGCGTGTGGCGAGGAACTCGACGAGTTTGACGAGGGAACCGCTGTCCTCACCCGAAAGCGCGTCCGCGGGGCAGGAAGTGAGGACTTCGCGGCGGTCGGCGATCAGGCCGCCCAGCGCGGCCGAAGCGCACTCGGGCGCGTCCGTGTCCGCGATGGCGTGGCCTTGCCCGTCACCCGCGTCGACCTCGATCGACGTCTTCTCCTCGCCGCGGCTGATGATCAGATCGCTCCGGCCGTTCGGCAGGTCGACCTCGGCCCAGGTGCCCTCGGCACCGGGTCGCACGATGGCCTTGCCGATCAGGCCGCCTTCGATTCCGGCGGAAAGTTCGTCGCCCGCGCTCGCGGGGAAGTGGACGAGGTTCTTGCCGGGCCGCTGCGGGCTCACCAGTACCGGGAACCGCTGGTCACCGATGGAGGCCTCGGAGAGCAGCGCGACGCCGGGAATCGGCGGTTCGGGCGGCTTGGGGATGGCGGCGAGGGCGCTCCAGGCAACGAAACCGACGGTCACCGCGGCCGCGCCGAGCCGATAAGCACGCGTGGAATCCTTGCCCGCGAAGAAGAATCCGGCGACAACGGTGGCGATGACAGGCAGCGCGGCGATCACCAGCAACGTCACGCCGAAGAGTGAGCCGTAGATCCTGCGGTCGAATCCCAGGCCGGAAGAGAGCAGCTGAACCGCGCCCGCGACGACCAGAAGTCCGCCCAGGGTCAGGGAAAGCGGGCCGAGCCGGAAGTTCGTCTGGCGCCATCGCTCCGCGGGCACCCAGACGGAAAGAACGGTGACGCCGAACCACAAAGCCGCGGCCGCGACGTAGACGGTGTCGATGGCGAACTCGACGCCCGTCCGCCCGAGTGAGGTTTCGAGCACGACGAGAGCGGCGAGCGCGAGGGACGCCCAGCGACCGGCCGACGGCCACCGGATCAGGACGGGAATGGCCAGCGCGAGCACGAGATGCACGATCAGCGCGATGACGTTGACGTCGGTCGCGAAGGCGGAAACCGCGGCGAGCGCGGCGGAAACCCCGCCGAGGACGGCGATGGTGAGTCGCAGACGCCGGGGCAGCTCGCCCACCAGCGGACGAAGGATTCCCGTGCCGGCCAGGAAAGCGGTCGCCAGAAGGAGGCCTAGCCGAAGCAGGACCAGGGCGATGCCGACTCCGGCCGAACCCGAGCTCGCCGGTATGACGTGGTGATCCATGGGGACCTTCTCCGGGTAGATCGGCGGGGTCGTGGGTGGCGGAGTGTGCCCGCCACCCACGACCTTCCGCGCCGAGCAGGGTTACTTGAGATCCGCGTCAGCCACGACGAACAGTTCGGAGTGCGGCTTGGCGTTGCCGAAGGACCCGTGCGGCCAGGTCTTCCGGTTGAAGTTGATCCCGACCTGTCCGGTGAACTCGTCCCGGAAGTTCTGGTCGACCGCGATCTTCCCGTCCTCACCGAGGTTCAGCAGGTTGACCTTGTGGTCACCGTCCAAACCGGACCGTGCGACGAAGTAGTTCGACACCGCGAGGTGCTGCGGCTTGTCGGTCTCGCGGTAGTAGCCGTCGCCATCGAGCACGAAGTTGTCGTACGCGCCCCAGTGCGGGCCACCACCCGGGGTGCCCGGGTTGATCGGTGCCGCGCCGACGACGGTCGGCAGGTCGCCGCCACCGCCCTGCTGGGACTTTTCCTTCGTGTCGATCCGGCCGTCGATGTTCTCGACCTTGTCACCCGCGGCAAGCAGCTTCTGGATGTCGAGGACGTACACGCCACCGGTGGTGCCGGGGTCGTCCGGGCCGAGCGCGCCCTTGGACCGGCCGGTGATCGCGCGGTAGAGGTACTTGTCGTCGGGGCTGGTCTGGATCCAGCCGCCGTTCGAGCCGCCACCGTTGGAGTCGTTGTTCGGGTGGATCGCCTTGTTCGCGGCGCCGTCGTCGAACACCTGGATCCAGTGCGGCTCCTTGGCGGTGATGTCCGGCGTGTAGAACACCGCGCCGCCCTGCATGGTCTGGGCGAACGCGCCCTTGTGGCCCGGCAGGTTGGTCACCGTGGTCTCCATGACCGCGCGGCTTTCGGCGTGCAGCGGGTCCGCGGGATCGGCGCGCGGGCCGTCCGGCAGGTACGAGACCGCCTTGAGCTTCGGCTTGTTGCGGTCGGAGATGTCCCACGTGCGGACGGTCGGCCGCCGCAGATACGGCGACGGCTGCTTCACCGGGTCGAGAATGATGTTGCGAGGCTCGGCGTAGTCGCTGGTGACCAGGGTGTTGAGGTCCTCGCGCGCCTGGATGCCGTGCGGGTTGGCACAGGTCGGCTTGTCCAGTTGCGGGAGGTTGTCGCACAGCTTCTTGTTGTCGCCCTGCGGTGTGGCCGCCGGGGACTCGGAGAGCACCTGTGCGTTCTGGTCGAAGCGGACGACTTCGCCGGGACTGCCGGCGAAACCGTTGCCCACCACGGTGGAACCGTTGGCGTAGGTGTGCGGGCCGGGCACGACCGGGCCGCCCATGTACGTGCCGTACGCGGTGCCGTCCTTGAGGACCCAGTACGCGTCCGGCACGGAACCGCCGAGGGTCTGGGTCGGCAGGCTGACGCCCTTGAGTTTCAGTTGCGGCAACGCGGAAACGTCGAAGGCGTACGTCGCGGCGGCGAACAGCGCGCCGGCGTAGATCGTGTCGCCCTTGTGCCAGACGTACTGCATGTGGTGCGGCTCGTTCTCGACGAGCGGCCCGACGGTGGCGGTGTTGACGACCTTGCCGTAGGTCGGCGAACCCTGCGTCGCGTCGATCACGGCGAGGAAGTCCGGACCGGGCAACGCGTTCTTGATCTTGTTCAGGCCCCCGCCGAGCGAACCCGGCAGGTTCTTGACGTCCTTGACCAGGGTGTCGGCGATGTTCTCGTCACCGGCCCAGACCAGCAGCCACTTCTTGCGCTTGCCGTCGGCGCTCCGGGACGCCGCGACGTCCTTGGACACCAGGTGGTTCTGGACCCAGTACTCCTTGCCGTCGGCCGCCTTCTTCGCGTCCTTGACGACCTGGACGTCGGCGTAGGCACTCGTCGCGGAACCGGTATAGGTCACCGTGCCCACGGCGAGCGCCACCGCCATGGCGCCTATCGCCACTTTTCGCCACTTGGGCGAGTTGGATAGCATTCTTTCTCCCTGTTTTCGCTACCGAAGCGCCAGACAATCGGCACACCTCTCCCCGATTCGCACAGGTGTCACCGGCACGAATTAAAGGGAAAGCCATCAGCCGCCGGTTCGCACAGGAAACCGTTGCGGCACAGCGGAAAGTGTCAGCGCACGGAGAATCGGCGCATCCGATTCGAATACGCGGATTCAGCGGAACGCGACCAGCCCGGAATAGGTCAGGAATCCATACACAGCGCGCTTGCTTGCTGCCGCAAGTCAACGTGCCGGCGCCACACCAAGGCGACTGGGGATTGCATGGGCGAAATACTCGTGCGAAGCCGTCGGAGTGTCAATCTCGTGATCAAAGAATGGGACATGACACGACAGGGTGAATTTCCCACGATGCGGATGCGCCATTAGGCCGAACGGGTGGCGATTTTCCGAGTACTGGGAATTAGGCCACCTGGCGGCACTACCGCACGTCACAACGGACCAGTAACCTGCTCCCCGCGCTCACGGCAGCGTTACGAGTTCGTTACTCAATCCCGGGAACTCTGGTGCCGACCTGGGTCGTGGGGAGCCGTCGGAGACGGCTTCCACCTGCGCTCGTCGCGCTGGTCCTCACCCTGCGCCTCCCCGCGCCGACCTGCGCTTCCCCGCCCCAGATCGCGATTAGCGGGCTAAACGCAAGTCGGCGCCGGATCGCGATTAGGGGGCTAAACGCAGGTCGGAGGCGGGGTCGCAGAGGGCCTGGCGCTTGAGGGTCGCCAGGGCGTCGTCGATGGGGTGGGAGGTTCCTTCGGCGTCCGGCTTGCGCCAGCGCACGAGGTTCATCGCGGCGGAGAACTGCCGTCCGCTGTCGGCACTGGCCCAGGCCATCGTCAGGGCGCCCCAAACCGTCCCGTCGTGCCCCCAGAAGACGCCGTGACCCGGGATTTCGGTCTTGTACAGACCGAGCCCGTAGTCGATCAGCCGCCCGTCCTGCGCGATGACCGGGACCAGACGCTGCATCTCCGCCAGCGCCGACGGGCTGATGATCTCCCCGTCGAGCAGCTTGCGGTAGAAGCGGTTCAGGTCCTCGACGGTCGAGACCAGGCCGGCGCCGGTCATCACCCAGGACATGTTGTAGACGCTGTAGTCGCGCGGCGGATCGATCGCGCCGAACAGCGCTTCGTACATCCGCGAGTGCGCTCCGACGATTGGCGGGCCGGCGGGAAAACCGGTGTTCGCGAGGCCCGCGGGCTCGATGATGGTACGGGAGATGTGCTCTTCCGCTGGTGTGCCGGTCAGGTGTTCCAGGAGCTCGCCCAAGAGCAGGTAGTTCGTGTTGGAGTAGATCCCGGGAGTGCTTCCCGGCTCCCCGGTGGCGGGCGCGTCGACGCCCATCGCGATCAGCTCGGTGGGGCGGGACCGCCGGAACCGGTTGTCGTCGAGGCTCCCGGGAGCGAGCTCCTTGAGCGACGGGAACGCGTAAGGCAGGTACTCGGCGAGGCCGCTGGTGTGGTTGAGCAACATGCGGATCGTGATCGCCCGGCCCCGTTCACCGGGGACAAGCCGCGGCAGGTGGTCGCCGATCGGCGCGTCGAGATCGAGCCGCCCCGCCTCGACCTGCCGCAGAACCGCGGCCGAGACGAAGGTCTTGGTGATGCTGCCGACGCGCTGCCGCATACCGATCTCGACGGGGCGACCGGTTTCGAGGTCGGCGACCCCGGCGGCCCCGCGCCAGACCAGCTCACCCGCGCGCACCTCGGCGAACACACCCGGCACCCCCGCCCCGTGGACACCGTCCAAGGCGGACCGCAGGCTCTTCATGGCCGAGTTCTCTTCTGTCACCAGTGATTCCATATCGACCATCTTTTCGACCGCCGACCTCGGGATCGCCCGCCATCCGTCGCGCATCCAGGCGGATACCGCACCGATCGTCGGCCTCCCCCGCCGCCGGCCCCAGATCGCGTTTAGCCCGCTAAACGCAGGTCCGCGCCAGATCGCGATTAGCGGGCTAAACGCAGGTCGGCGCCGGATCGCGATTAGCGGGCTAAACGCAGGTCGGCGGGGAGAGGTGACGGGCAGGGAAAAAGCCCCCGGTCCGGGAAGGACCGGGGGCTTTCTTGAGGTGGGGTGGTTGTTATTCGGACGGTTGGCGACGGCGGCGGGCGCCGAAGATCAGTGCCCCGCCGAGGCCCAGCGCGGCGAGCGCGAGCGCGCCGAGCCAGATCACGTCGGCACCGGTGCTGGCCAGCCCCGAGCCACCTTGGCCGCCACCGCTGCCCTGCCCGGCGGGAGCGCCGGTCGTCGGAGCCGGAGTTCCCGGCTCACCGCAGTTCGCGGGCTGCGTGGGCACGGTGGGCGCGGGCGCCTCGCCGGGCTCGGCCTCGAACCGTACCGGCCAGGGCTTGTCCTCCGGCCCGACGACATGGATCGGCCTCGGGTTCTCGTCCTTGATCCGCCATCCCTGAGGCGTCAGCAGATACAGCCGGTACTCCGGCCCCGGCGCCACCTTGCGGAACTCGAAACGTCCTTCGGCGTCGGTCGTCCGCTCGCCGATGACGGGACAGTCCCCATCGGAGACGAGCACGACCTTGACCCCGCTGACGCCCTTCGGCTCACCCTGACCGGCCGGCTGGACCACGTCACCGGCGACGGTGGCGAGAGCACCCGGCACGGCCGCCTGACCATGGGCGTACGCGTGACCGTCGAGGTCGACATCGCGATAGCCGAAGTCGCAGCTCACCGTGACCAGGCCGCGGTTGGCGGTGGCATCCGGCACCTTCTCGGACACGTCGATCGCGCGCGTCTCGCCGGGCGCGATCGTCACCCCGTTCGCCAGGTAGCCGAGTTCGCCCCAACCAGCCCCGCCTTTCAGCGCGTAGTCGGCTCCGAAGCGGTCACAACCGGAGACGATGCCCGTGAGCGGGAGCGGACCCGAGTTGGTCAGGGTCACGGCGACGTGGGCGAGATCGCCAGGCTTGTAGCTGTCCTGGGTGAAGGCCATCGACGCTTTCAGCGCCCCGTTCAGCGGCGGCGCTCCTCGGACGAGCAGGTCCTTCGAATCCGGCCCGATCCGCACGAACTCGAACGGGAAATGCCAGCCCTTGATTTCCTCGCCGCCGAGGTAGTACCTGGCTGCCGGGACGTCGCCGAAGTCGATCTTCCCGGCCGTGTCGCTCGTGGCCTCGAACTTGGCGGATCCGTTGGCGTACTTCAGGGTGAGGGCGATGCCGGACAGCTGTTCGCCGTCGTCGGCGCGGCCGTTGCCGTTCTTGTCGCCGAACACGACGCCCGCCGCGTGCCCGGAGACCTTGACGATGGCGACGGACTCCTGGAATTCCCCGCTGCCGGCACCGGTCTCGTCCTGCACGTAGCCGCGGACGACCGCTTTGCCCGAGGTGAGGTCTTGAATCTGCCCGGAGACCTTGACCTCGTAGGTCTCTCCGGCCTCGAGCTTCTTGCCTGACTTGGTGCGTTCCAGTTCTCCCCACCCGGGATCGAACGAGACCGACAGGTCGGACGGATCGCTGATGAACTGGAAGACCTTCAGGCCGTTCGCGGCGGTGGTGCCGGTGTTCTTGACCTTGAAGGTGAAGGTGACGTTCTCGTCGGTCCGGAATTCGCTCTTGTCGAAGACGACCGACGATACGAGCTGCGGCCGCTCGGCCTGCGGCTTCGGCGCCGCGGGCGTCGAACTCTCGACCGGTGGCGCGCTGGACGGCGGGGCCGCGGAACTCGCCGGAGCCTCGGACGTCGCCGGCGCACTCGATGCCGGTGACGAAGGTGCCGGATCCGCTCCGGCGGGCGCGGCGAACGCGCCCGTCAATGCCGCGGCCGCGGCGAAGGTCGCGAGATAGACCGCCCCAGTGCGAAAGCTCGATCTACCGCTTGGTGATTTGTTCACGCAGAGTCACCCCTGATTACCCAGATGGAAATGCGCATAGCCCCCGAACCGCGTAGAACCGGATCACCCTATCGGGATTCGTGAAAAGCCAGAACCTATTTCGAGTGGTATCGGCAAAGAGAAAGCCCCCGGCGTGGAACCGGGGGCTTTCTCTTTCATGGTCGCTGCTTACTCGACAGGCCTGCGACGGCGGCGGGCACCGAACATCAGTGCCCCTCCGAGGCCCAGCGCGGCCAGCGCCAGCGCACCGAGCCAGAGCACGTCGGCTCCGGTGCTGGCCAGCCCCGATCCGCCCTGTCCGCCGCCGGAACCCTGCTCTCCGCCCGGCGCGCCGGGTACCGGAGTGGTGGTTCCGGGCTTGCCACAGGTCGAAGGCTGGGCGGGCACGGCGGGGAGCGGAGCCTCACCCTTCTCCGCTTCGACGAACGTCCGACCGGCGTTGTCCTCCGGGCCCACGACCAGAATCGACGTCGGATTGTCGTACTTGATCCGCCAGCCCTGAGGGGGCAGGAAGTACAAGCTGTAGTCCGGCCCAGGCGCTACCTTGCGGAACTCGAAGTGTCCTTTCTCATCGGTCGTCGTCTCACCCGCTACAGGGCAGTCACCCTTGGAGACGAGTATGACCTTGACGCCGGAAAGGCCCTCTCGGGGCTTGTCCGGGCCGGCGTTGTGCACGACGTCCCCGATGACGGAGGCGACACCACCCGGCACCGCCGCCCTGGCATGGGCCGTGGCGTGGTTGTCGATGTCGACCTCGCCATACCCGAAGTCACACTCCACCCCGACGTAGCCGACGTTGAGCGAAGCGTCCGGCACCTTCTCCGACACATCGAACGTCCGCGTCTGTCCCGGAGCGATGGTGGCGCCGTCCGTGTCGGAGTCGAGTTCTCCCCACCCGGACCTGCCGTTGAAGGCGTGGTCGGCACCCGCGCGATTGCACGCGGCCACGATGCCGGTGAGCGGGATCGTTCCGGAGTTAGTCAGCGTCACGGTGACATGCGCGGTCTCACCAGGCTGATAGGTGTCCTTGGCGAAGGCCAGCGACGCTTTCAACGCGCCGTTCAACGGCGGCGAACCGCGAAGAAGCAAGTTCTTCTCACCGGGCTCGATCTTGACGAGCTTGGCGGGGAACAACCAGCCCTTGATCACCTCACCGCCGAAGCGATACTCGGCCGCGGGGACGTCACCGAACTCGATTCGGCCGTCCGCGTCGCTCGTGGCGGTGAATTTGGTGGGGCCATTGTTGTAGTGCAGCGTGAGGGTTACGCCGTCCAGCTTTTCCCCGTCGTCGAGCGTGCCGCTGCCGTTCTTGTCGCCGTAGACGACACCCGTCACGCGGCCGGTCTCTTTGGTGATCTTCGTGGTACCGGAGAACCGACCGACCATGAAGCTGCTGTCGTCGAAGATGATTCCCTGAACGACGGCGGAGGCGTTCTCGAGGTCTTTGACCTTCCCGGTGACCGGGAGCTCGAAGCTCTCGCCCGGCTTGAGGTTCTTTTTCTCCCGGCCGAGCACGAGCGGTCCCCAGCCCGGTTCGTAGGGGACCACCAAATCGGTCGGCTCACTGAACGACTGGGAAACCCAGATTCCGGTCGAGTCGACGGTGCCGACATTCTTGATCTTGAAAGTGAATCGGACGTCCTCGTCGGTCCGATACGACGGCTTGTCGAAGACGACCGACGCCTCGATGTTCGCTCGCTCGGCCTGCGGTTTCGGCGCCGCGGGAGCCGAGCTTTCCGCAGGCGGAACGCTGGGCGAGGGAGCCGTGGAACTCTCCGGTGCTTCGGACGTCGCCGGTGCGGTGGAAACAGGAGCCGAAGGCTCCGGATCCGCTAAGGCCGGTGTGGCGAAAACGCCGGTCAATGCCGCCATGGCGGCGAAATAGACAACCCCGGTACGCGCGATCGATCTCGCGCCAGGTCTTTTGCTCACGCAGAGTCTCCCCAGATAACCCATTGGAATGCGCACAGCCCCCGAACCGCGTGGAACCCGATCACCTTAACCGGATTCGCGAGGGACCCACACCTATTTCGGTTACCGGGGTCGAATCGGAACATTCAGGGAAACGGGAAAGGCCCCCGCCGGATCGGCGGGGGCCCTTCTCGTCGTTATCGCTTCGGTCAGCGGAAGTCGCGGCCGAAGTCGTAGTCGTCCAGCGGCACCGCGGCACCAGGGGTGGAGCCGAAGACATCCGGGGTGTAGTAGCCGTCGTCGTAGGACGGGATCGCGTAAGCGGCGACCCGCGCCTCCTCGGTCGGCTGCACCTGGATGTTGCGGTACTTGTTGATCCCGGTACCGGCCGGGATCAGCTTACCGATGATCACGTTCTCCTTGAGGCCCACGAGCTTGTCCGAACGGCCGTTGATGGCCGCGTCGGTCAGGACACGCGTGGTCTCCTGGAACGAGGCCGCCGACAGCCACGAGTCCGTGGTCAGCGAGGCCTTCGTGATCCCCATCAGCACCGGGCGACCCGAGGCGGGCTCGCCACCTTCGGCGACCGACGCGCGGTTCTTCGCCTCGAACTTGGTCCGCTCGGGCAGCTCGCCCGGGAGGAAGTCCGTGGCACCGGAGTCGATGATCGTCACGCGGCGCAGCATCTGCCGCACGATGACCTCGATGTGCTTGTCGTGGATCGACACACCCTGCGCCCGGTACACCTTCTGGACCTCGTCCACCAGGTGCATCTGCGCCTCGCGCGGCCCCATGACCCGCAGGACCTCGTGCGGGTCCGGCGTGCCTTCGAGCAGCTGCTGACCGACGGCGACACGGTCACCGTCGCCCAGCGGGCCGTTCGGGGTGTTCGCGAGCCGCTGACGCTTGGACAGCTTGTCGAAGACGATCTCTTCGCTGCCGTCGTCCGGGATCAGCGTGATCTTCCAGAACCGCTCGCTCTCCTCGATGCGCACACGGCCATCGACGTCGGCGATCGGCGCCTTGCCCTTCGGGACCCGGGCTTCGAACAGCTCCTGGACACGGGGCAGACCGGTCGTGATGTCGTCACCGGCGACACCACCCTGGTGGAACGTACGCATCGTCAGCTGCGTACCCGGCTCACCGATCGACTGGGCCGCGACGATACCCACGGCCTCGCCGACGTCGACGAGCTGACCGGTCGCCATGGACCGGCCGTAGCAGGTGGCGCAGATACCGACGGCCGACTCACAGGTGAGGACCGAACGGACCTTGACCTTGGAGATCCCGCTCGAGATGAGCTTGTCCAGGGCCGGGTCGCCGATGTCGTCGCCGGCGTTGAGCACGACGTTGCCCTTGGCGTCGACCGCGTCGGTCGCCAGGTTCCGCGCGTACACGGCCGTCTCGACGTGCTGGTCGCGCAGGACCTTGCCGTCGCCGACGTCCTGCCCGATCGGCATGTTGATACCGCGGGTGGTGCCACAGTCGATCTCGCGGACGATGACGTCCTGCGACACGTCCACCAGACGACGGGTCAGGTAACCCGAGTCGGCGGTACGGAGCGCCGTGTCCGCCAGACCCTTACGGGCACCGTGCGTCGCGATGAAGTACTCCGCCACCGACAGGCCTTCACGGAAGTTGGCCTTGATCGGACGCGGGATGTACTCACCCTTCGGGTTCGACACCAGGCCACGCATACCGGCCAGCGACCGGACCTGCGTCATGTTGCCCGCCGCGCCCGACTTCACGATCATCGCGATCGGGTTGTCGTCCGGTAGCGCCGTCTCCATGATCTTGTGGACCTCTTCGGTGGCCTGCGTCCACACCTTGACGAGCTCGTTGTTGCGCTCGGTGTGCGACAGCTGACCACGCTGGTACCGCTTCTCGACCTGGTCGGCCTTGCCTTCGTACTCGTCCAGAATGGCCTTCTTGCCTGCCGGGACGAGCACGTCGGAGATCGCGACCGTGACACCCGAGCGGGTCGCCCAGTAGAAACCGGCGTCCTTCAGGCGGTCCAGGGTCTGCGCGACCTGGGTCATCGAGTAGCGCTCGGCGAGGTCGTTCACGATCAGGGCCTGACGCTTCTTCGGCATCGGCTCGTTGATGAACGGGTAGTCCGCCGGCAGCAGCTCGTTGAACAGCACGCGGCCCAGGGTGGTCTCGGCCAGCCAAGCCTTGCCCGGCTCCCAGCCCTTCTCCGCGAGCGCCGCTTCGTCGGCCTTGGCGGGCTGACGGTCGGTGATGCGGATCTTGATCGGGGCGTGCAGGCTCAGCGCCTTGCGGTCGAACGCCATGATCGCCTCGGCCGGCGAGGAGTAGGCGAAGCCCGCTCCGTCGGCCTTCTCGTTCAGGCGGGTCAGGTGGAACAGACCGGTCACCATGTCCAGACGCGGCATGGCGAGCGGGCGGCCCGACGCCGGCGAAAGGATGTTGTTCGCCGACAGCATCAGGATGCGGGCCTCGGCCTGCGCCTCCGCGGACAGCGGGAGGTGCACGGCCATCTGGTCACCGTCGAAGTCCGCGTTGAACGCTTCACAGACCAGCGGGTGCAGCTGGATGGCCTTGCCTTCGACCAGCTGCGGCTCGAAGGCCTGGATACCGAGGCGGTGCAGGGTCGGCGCACGGTTCAGCATCACCGGGTGGCCGGTGATGACCTCTTCGAGCACGTCCCACACCTGCGGCCGCGAGCGTTCCACCATCCGCTTGGCGGACTTGATGTTCTGCGCGTGGTTCAGGTCGACCAGCCGCTTCATGACGAACGGCTTGAACAGCTCGAGCGCCATGTCCTTCGGCAGACCGCACTGGTGCAGCTTCAGCTGCGGGCCGACGATGATGACCGAACGGCCGGAGTAGTCGACACGCTTGCCGAGCAGGTTCTGACGGAACCGGCCCTGCTTGCCCTTGAGCAGGTCGGACAGCGACTTCAGCGGGCGGTTACCGGGACCGGTGACCGGGCGGCCGCGGCGGCCGTTGTCGAACAGCGCGTCGACGGCCTCCTGCAGCATCCGCTTCTCGTTGTTGACGATGATCTCGGGCGCGCCGAGGTCGATCAGCCGCTTCAACCGGTTGTTCCGGTTGATGACCCGGCGGTAGAGGTCGTTCAGGTCGGAGGTGGCGAACCGGCCACCGTCGAGCTGGACCATCGGGCGCAGGTCCGGCGGGATCACCGGGACGGCGTCGAGCACCATGCCGCGCGGGTCGTTGCCGGTGGCCTGGAAGGCCGCGACGACCTTGAGCCGCTTCAGCGCGCGGAGCTTCTTCTGCCCCTTGCCGTTGCGGATGGTGTCGCGCAGGTTGTCGGCCTCGGCCGCGACGTCGAACTCGGTGGCCAGCTTCTGGATGGCCTCCGCGCCCATGCCGCCGGTGAAGTACTCGCCGTACCGGTCGATGAGCTCGCGGTAGAGCAGCTCGTCGGCGATCAGCTGACGCACGTCGAGCTTGGTGAAGGTCGTCCAGACCTCCTCGAGACGGTCCAGCTCGCGACCGGCGCGGTCACGCAGCTGACGCATCTCGCGCTCGCCGCCTTCCTTGACCTTGCGGCGGACGTCGGACTTGGCGCCCTCCGCCTCCAGCTCGGCCAGGTCGGCTTCCAGCTTCTGCGCCCGTGCCTCGATGTCCGCGTCACGCTTGGTCTCGAGGTTCTTGCGCTCGACGCCGATCTCGTTCTCGAGGGTCGGCAGGTCGTTGTGCCGCAGCTCGGTGTTCACACCGGTGATCACGTAGGCCGCGAAGTAGATGATCTTCTCGAGGTCCTTCGGCGCCAGGTCGAGCAGGTAGCCCAGGCGGGAGGGAACACCCTTGAAGTACCAGATGTGGGTGACGGGGGCGGCCAGCTCGATGTGGCCCATCCGCTCACGGCGCACCTTGGCGCGGGTGACCTCGACGCCACAGCGCTCGCAGATGATGCCCTTGAAGCGGACCCGCTTGTACTTACCGCAGTAGCACTCCCAGTCCCGGGTCGGGCCGAAGATCTTCTCGCAGAAGAGGCCGTCCTTCTCGGGCTTGAGCGTCCGGTAGTTGATGGTCTCCGGCTTCTTCACCTCGCCGAAGGACCACTGACGAATGTCGTCGGCGGTGGCGAGGCCGATGCGGAGCTCATCGAAGAAGTTGACGTCCAGCACGTCTTTACATCCCCTTGGGGTTGATGCGACTAGAGGAGTTGGCGAGTGGAGGCGGGAGCCCGACGGACTCCCGCCTCATCGCGGTCAGTGCACGACGTCGTCCACCGAGGGCGACTCGTTGCGGGACAGGTTGATGCCGAGGTTCGCCGCGGCACGCTCGAGGTCCTCGTCGTCGGAGTCGCGCATCTCGATCGCGGCGCCGTCGCTGGACAGCACCTCGACGTTGAGGCAGAGCGACTGGAGCTCCTTCAGGAGCACCTTGAACGACTCGGGGATACCCGGCTCGGGGATGTTCTCCCCCTTGACGATGGCCTCGTACACCTTGACGCGGCCGACCACGTCGTCCGACTTGATCGTCAGGAGCTCCTGCAGGGTGTATGCGGCGCCGTACGCCTGCATCGCCCAGCACTCCATCTCGCCGAACCGCTGGCCACCGAACTGCGCCTTACCACCCAGCGGCTGCTGCGTGATCATCGAGTACGGGCCGGTGGACCGGGCGTGGATCTTGTCGTCGACAAGGTGGTGCAGCTTCAGGATGTACATGTAGCCGACCGAGACCGGGTACGGGTACGGCTCGCCGGAGCGGCCGTCGAGCAGCGTGGCCTTGCCGTTCTGCTTGACCATGCGCTCGCCGTCGCGGTTCGGCTTGGTCGCCGCGAGCAGCCCGGTGAGCTCCTCTTCCTTGGCGCCGTCGAACACCGGGGTGGCGGTGTTCGTGCCGGGGTCGACGTCGTAGAGCTCCTCGTTGAGGTTCTTCGCCCACTCCGGGTTGCCCTCGATCTTCCACCCCTGCGACGCCAGCCAGCCCAGGTGAAGCTCCAGGACCTGGCCGATGTTCATACGACGCGGGACACCGTGGGTGTTCAGGATGATGTCGACGGGCGTGCCGTCCTCCATGAACGGCATGTCCTCGGCGGGGAGGATCTTGCCGATGACACCCTTGTTCCCGTGGCGGCCGGCGAGCTTGTCGCCCGGCTGGATCTTCCTCTTCTGGGCCACGTAGACGCGGACCAGTTCGTTGACGCCCGGGGGCAGCTCGTCGTCGTCCTCGCGCGAGAACACGCGGATGCCGATGACCTTGCCGGTCTCGCCGTGCGGCACCTTCAGCGAGGTGTCGCGGACCTCACGGGCCTTCTCGCCGAAGATCGCGCGGAGCAGGCGCTCTTCCGGGGTCAGCTCGGTCTCGCCCTTGGGCGTGACCTTGCCGACCAGGATGTCGCCGTCGCGGACCTCGGCACCGATGCGGATGATGCCGCGCTCGTCGAGGTCGGCGAGGACCTCCTCGGAGACGTTCGGGATGTCCCGGGTGATCTCCTCGGCGCCCAGCTTGGTGTCGCGGGCGTCGATCTCGTGCTCCTCGATGTGGATCGACGTGAGCACGTCGTCCTGCACCAGGCGCTCGGAGAGGATGATCGCGTCCTCGTAGTTGTGGCCCTCCCACGGCATGACCGCGACGAGCAGGTTCTTGCCGAGCGCCATCTCACCGTTCTCGGTGGACGGGCCGTCGGCGATGACCTGACCCTGCTCGACCCGGTCACCCTCGTTGACGATCGGGCGGTGGTTGAAGCAGGTGCCGTGGTTCGAGCGGCGGAACTTGTACAGTCCGTAGCTCTTCCGCGTGCCGTCGTCGTGCATGATCGTGATCAGGTCGGCCGAGAGCTCCTCGACCACGCCGGCCTGCTCGGCGACGAGCACGTCACCGGCGTCCACCGCGGCACGCAGCTCCACGCCGGTACCGACCAGCGGGGCCGAGTTGCGCAGCAGCGGAACGGCCTGACGCTGCATGTTCGCGCCCATGAGCGCGCGGTTCGCGTCGTCGTGCTCGAGGAACGGGATCATCGCCGTCGCGACCGAGACCATCTGTCGCGGCGAGACGTCCATGTAGTCCACGTCGAGCGGGTCGATCAGCTCGACCTCGCCGCCCTTCTTGCGGACCAGGACGCGGTCTTCGACGAAGGTGCCGTCGTCCGAGATCGGCGCGTTCGCCTGCGCCTTCACGTAACGGTCTTCCTCGTCCGCGGTGAGGTAGTCGACCTGGTCGGTGACGCGACCCTCGACGACCTTGCGGTACGGGGTCTCGATGAAACCGAACGGGTTGACCCGCGCGTACGAGCAGAGCGAACCGATCAGGCCGATGTTCGGGCCTTCCGGCGTCTCGATCGGGCACATGCGGCCGTAGTGCGACGGGTGGACGTCACGGACCTCCATGCCGGCGCGCTCACGCGACAGACCACCCGGGCCGAGGGCGGACAGACGACGCTTGTGCGTCAGCCCCGACAGCGGGTTGTTCTGGTCCATGAACTGCGACAGCTGCGAAGTACCGAAGAACTCCTTGATCGCCGCCACGACGGGACGGATGTTGATCAGGGTCTGCGGCGTGATCGCCTCGACGTCCTGGGTGGTCATCCGCTCGCGGACGACGCGCTCCATCCGGGACAGACCCACGCGGATCTGGTTCTGGATGAGCTCGCCGACGGTGCGGAGACGACGGTTGCCGAAGTGGTCGATGTCGTCGGTCTCGACCGGGATGGTCTGGTCGCCGACGGTCGCCTTGTCCTCGCCCGCGTGCAGGCGGACCAGGTACTCGATCGTCGAGACGATGTCCTCTTCGGTCAGCGTCCCGGTGTCGTACGGCGTGGTCAGGCCGAGCTTCTTGTTCAGCTTGTACCGGCCGACCTTGGCCAGGTCGTAGCGCTTCGGCTTGAAGAACAGGTTCTCCAGCAGCGTCTGCGCGCTCTCCTTGGTGGGCGGTTCGCCCGGGCGCAGCTTGCGGTAGATGTCGAGCAGCGCCTCGTCGGTGCCGGCGGTGTGGTCCTTCTCGAGGGTGGCGAGCAGCGTCTCGGAGAAGGAGAAGCGCTCGCGGATCGCCTCGGTGGTCCAGCCGAGCGCCTTCAGCAGCACGGTGACCGGCTGGCGGCGCTTGCGGTCGATGCGGACGCCGACGGTGTCGCGCTTGTCGACGTCGAACTCGAGCCAGGCACCCCGGCTCGGGATGACGCGGACGTTGAAGACGTCCTTGTCCGTGGTCTTGTCGACGCTGGTGTCGAAGTACACACCAGGCGAACGGACCAGCTGGGACACGACGACACGCTCGGTGCCGTTGATGACGAAGGTGCCCTTGTCGGTCATCACCGGGAAGTCGCCCATGAAGACCGTCTGGCTCTTGATCTCGCCGGTGTTGTTGTTCACGAACTCGGCGGTCACGAACAGCGGGGCCGCGTACGTCATGTCCTTGTCCTTGCACTCCTCGACGGAGGCCTTGACCTCGTCGAAGCGCGGGTCGGAGAAGGACAGCGACATGGATCCGGAGAAGTCTTCGATCGGCGAGATCTCGTTGAGGACCTCTTCCAGGCCGCCGACCGGGTTTTCTTCACCTTCTTCGACGCGGCGTTCGAACCACGCCTCGTCGCCGGTGAACCATTCGAATGACCTGATCTGCACGTCGAGCAGGTTCGGGGTGCTGAGCGGCTCGCGAATCTTTGCGAAGGAGACCCGTTTGGGGGCTCCCGGGATTCCCGTGGACTCCGAGCGAGATACAGCCGAGGTGGTCGCAGCAGTGGCCTGGTTCGCGGGAGAGACTGCCAAGATGCGTCCTTCCGGGGACAATGAGCGGTGAGCAGCCGCGTCAGCAACAGCTGAAGCGGACTGTCAAGGGTGCCGTGTGCCCACTATCCTAACTACCGGCTCCGGGCAGCCTGAAAGAGGGCAGCGCAAAGAAGCAGTCTAGCCCGAACGTCGCGGTCTGTCCAGGGGGCGCTCCCGATGGGGCCCAGCCTGCATCGCAACGTCTTCAGGTATGCCTCTCCTGGCTTCCCCGGGCCGTCCCTCCCGCAAGGGCACCGCCGGTTCTCACCGTTGCCAGTAAGCGTGACCCCACAGGGGCTCTGAGTCAAGATGCCGCGCGGTGGTCCCGCCGGTTGGCGCAGCGTCGAAGTAGGTCCGCACAGGGTGCTTCACAGGACGATCATCCTGGTTACCGCCCGGTACCCGCAGGTGACGGCACCGAGGCGCCGACCTGCGTTTAGCGGGCTAAACGCGATCCGGACGGCGGGGCGCCCTGGAGAGTCACCGGGTCGGGGCGGGGGCGTTCGGGGTGGTTCGGGGCTTGTGGCGGCTGTGACCGGTGGGTCGGCTGGGGTGGCGCACAGGGAGGCCCTCAGATCGCGATTAGGGGGCTAAAGTCGATCCGGCCGCCGCTGCGAGACTGGAGGCATGAACGAGCAGGGGCCCGAGTCCGACGCGCCGCCGATGCCCGCGGCTGTTCTGCCCACCGAGGCCGAGCTGCGGGTCGCCGCGGAGCAGAGCACCGTCCTGAAGGACCTCCGCCGCTACGTCGCCGCTTTGGGCAAGCCTGACGAACCGGACAACGCGCTGATCCCCCGCTGGGCCGAGGCTTGCGGGCTGGTCCGTGTCGTCGACGGAGCGCACGTAGCCGTCGAGGAGAACGCGAACCTCCTCGACAGCCCTGTCGAGCTCTGGGAGCGGGCGTATCTGACGATCGGCGAAACCGGTCATGTCTTCGCCGTCGAGGACGACGACGTGCCTCCTGGTTTCGACCTGATGCTTCCCCGGCTGGTCTCGACGATCGCTTTCACGCTCTACGGATCGGGTCCGACCCCGGTTCCCGTCGACCTCCTCCCCGAGGTCTTGACGGCGATGCTCGGCCTCGAGCGCAGCGAGTCGACGCGTCACGCGGTGGCGGTCACGCTGGACCTCCTGGAACGGCTCGGCGCCCTCCATCAGGGCGTCGCGGATCCGGCCGAACTCGCGTCGGTCACCAAGGTCACGGGCGATCCCAGCCCGTCGCCGGCGATGATCTGGCTCACCCCGATCGCCGTGTGGGCGATCAACCGGGAACTCCGCGCGGCCGGAGTGAACGCGCCGGTCGTCGGTGAATCCGCGGATGAGAGTCTCGACAGCCTGTGTTCGGGCCTCGTCGGCAGCGCGGCGGCGATCATGGACGCCGAACTGAAGGCCTGGGCCCGGCGCCGATCGCCCTCCGCCACGATCGAGGAAGCGAGTGAGTTCCTCCGGACCACGAAGCGTCCCGAGGGGCGGCTGTTCGCCCTGGTCGTGCTCGGGGCCACCGGCGAGCCCGGTGTCGAAGCCGCAGCCGAAGTCCGCGCCGAGGGCGGCGTGCCCGGCGCGGTCGCCGCGATGTGGCTGTCCGAGCAGGGAGCGGTCCGGCGCGAAACGATCACCCGCGACGAAGTCGCCATCGGCATGACCGACCACTTCGCGGCCATGCACGTGCTCGGCTCGTTCGTCCATCAGCTCGCCGACCTGGAGGACGGCTTCGACGTGGTCGATCTGCTGACGTCCTCCGGTCACCCGGCCACCCGCGAACTCCTGGACGTGGTCGGCGCGAAGCATCCGGACCGGGCGATGGCCAAGAAGGCACGGACCGCGAGCTTCAAGCTCCGTTCGAGCGGCCGCTGAGCTCCTGGCCAGGGCCCCCGGCACTTCGCGTTTAGCCCGCTAAACGCAGGTCGGCGGGGCGGGAAGCCGTGAAGGCCTCCTTGAGGGACTCTGGGTCCCTCAAGGAGGCCTTCACGGACTTGCGCTGCTAGAAAGCGCTACTTTTCGGCGTCGGGCTTCGGGTCCTCGGTCGCCTTGTCCGCGGCCGAGTCCCGGACGGTGTCCGGAGCCGCCGCGACTTCCGCGTGCGCCTCTTCCTTGGGCGTCTCGCCGTCGGCCGCGGCCTTCGCCTCGCCATCGGCGGACTCGCCGGATTCCCCGGGCTCGCCTTCCCGGGGGACGCCCTTGCTCCACAGCGTTTCCGGCGCTT